>NZ_MLYP01000013.1 GCF_001866645.1 Streptomyces colonosanans | reverse complement strand
GTGCGCTTCCGTCCGCTCATCGAGGAGCTTCCCGGGTCCTCGAGGAGGTGCGCGCGGGGTCGCCGATCCGCGCGGCGGCGAGCCGCGCCAGGGTGCTCCGGCAGACCTTGCCGGTCGGACCGAGCGGCAGCCGGTCCAGCGTCAGCAGATGCTCGGGAAGCTTGCGGCGCTCCAGCCCCCGCTCGCCTTCCAGGAACGCCTGGAGCTCGGACAGGGTGGGTGGGTGGGCGCCCTGACGCCGTGCCACGCAGGCGCACAGCCGCTCGCTCAGATCGCGGTCGGGCACCGCCACACAGGCCACCTCCGCGATCGCCGGATGCGCTCCGATGTGGCGCTCGACCTCGGCCGGGCTGATCGTGTAGCCGCCGCGGATGACCGTGTGCCGCAGCCGGTCGAGCACCCACAACTCCCCGTCGTCGTCGAGAAGTCCGCGATCCCCCGTGCGTACCCAGCCGTCCGGGGTGCGGTAGGCGGCGTCGAGTTCGGGTGCGCCGAGATAGCACCGGGGAGTCATCGGGCCACGGGCCTGGATCTCGCCGGCCTCGCCCGGCGGCACCTGTCGTCCATTCGGCCCGACGACCCGGATCTCGGCCACCGAGGGGTCGGGCCGTCCCGCCCGGCGGGTGTCAGAGGCCGGATGGGCCCATGTCCTGTGGCAGTTGACGCCGTCGGTCGACCCGTAGATGTTCACGACGGGGCAGCCGAACCTGGTGAGGGCGACGCGCAGCGTCTCGGGCGGCAGGGGCGCGGCGCTGGAGACGACGGCCCGTAGCGAGGAGAGGTTTTCGCCGGGAACCCAGGGTGCCTCCGCGATGCGCCGCAGCATCGTGGGTACGGCGAAGAGGTGGCTCGGGCGGTGCTCGGTCACCGTCCTCAGTGCCGCGGCGGGATCGAACCGGTCCAGCAGTACGAGGGTCCCGCCGAGCCGGACGAGGATGACCAGGCCGAGGGAACCGTACGAGGAGGAGAGCGGTACGAGGACCAGACACCGCAAGGGATCGGCGCCGAAGCGCAGAGCACCGACGTAGTTGCCGCGGCCGCCGGCCATGGCGTTGTGCGAGTAGGCGACCATTTTCGGCTGGTCCTCGGAACCGGAGGAGACCAGGATCCGGGCCGGGGTCTCGGCGTCGACCACGACCGACTCCCGGGGCTCGCACTCCAGGCCGCCGGCAAGCCATGGATCGAGCGGAATGCAATCGTCCGGGGCGTCGCCGAAGGCGACGACGGACCGCAGGTGCGGCAGCTCGGCCCGCACGTCGGCCAGGGTCCGCGCGAGCGGGACGCCGTTCCACTCGGCCGTGGTGACCACCGCGCGGGCGCGGGATCTGCCGAGCAGTGTGAGGGAATCCTGGCGGCCACGGCCGACCGGATAGGGCAGTGCCACGGCACTGATCGAGGCCAGCGCGAGGTCGGTTGCGAGTGCACGCCAGCCGGCCGGCAGGTGCACGCCGACCACATCGCCGACGCCGACTCCGGCCGCCTCCAGTGCGGCGGCGATGCGCCGGGCACGCCGGTCGAGGGTCGCGTAGTCGAGCGTGCCCTCGGGGTCGATGACCGCTGGCCGCCCGGGGTGGGCCACCATGTGCTCGCGGAACAGTGAGTAGAGGTCGCGGCCGGGCACGAGCCCCCGCTCGACGTACTGTCGGCGCAGCCGCGCCGGTACCCGGTCGGGTACGGCGACGCCCCGGGCCGATGTCCAAGTCGCCGTCACGCGGTGAACTCCCATGGCCTGCCGGGCAGTGCGCACTCCCGCCGGTTCAGCGCGGCACCGAAACGCGGGTCGGCGGCCAAGTCGGCGAGATCGGTGCAGAACGGGACCGACGTCACGGTTTCCCACGGGCCGGAGGCGGCGCCGCGTCCGTGTGTGGTCAGCACCGTCGCGGCGGAGAGCAGCGAGGTGTCCACCCGGCGGCTGTGCCCGGCGGCGGCGCGCGACAGCAGCGCGGCGAGCACCCCTTCCGCGCAGACCAGGCCGCCGAGTACATCGAGCAACGTCATCAGCGAAGGGGCCGGTGGCCCGCCGGGCCGCGCCGTCAGCCCGGCCAGACCGCAGCCCGCCTGCACCAGGTAGTCGGTGCCGATCGGCGGGGCGATGCCCATGGCCTCGCCCCAGCCGGAGGCCCAGGCGTGCACGAGGCCGGGCCGGACGACGGCCAGACCGGCGGCGTCGAGGTCCCGCGCGGCTGCCTTGCCGGGGGCCCAGTTGTGCAGGAACACATCGGCGTCGCGGACGAGTTCGCGCACCGTGCTGCGGCCACCGGCCGTACCCAGGTCCGCCTCGACGACCTCCTTGCCGCGGTTGAGCGCGAGGAACCGGGCCGAGCAGCCGCCGGCCATCGGCGCGATGCCACGCATCGGGTCACCGCCCGGCGGCTCGACGCGGATCACCCGCGCCCCGAGGAGCGCGAGTACATGGCCTGCCAGTGGTCCCTGCACCCGCGTGGTGGACTCGACGACGACAAGCCCGGCGAGCGGCCAGGGCACGGCGGGGGAGGGCAGGACGGGCGAGGGCGCAGGTGCGGCAGTCCGGTCCACGGGCAGCGGCGTGACGGACCAGGGAGCCGAGGGCGCGGCGACGACTTCCGTCTCGCCCGGGCCGCAGACGCGCACCACGCTGACACCGGCCCGAGCGGCCGCCGCGCGGATCACGGAGTAGGCGGCCCCCGTGGTGGCGCGGTGCAGTTCGCCGGGAAGCGGGCAGACGGCGGTGGCGTACCGCAGCTGGAACGGTGGCCAGCCTCGGCGGATCGCGGGCCGGTCGGCCCCGAGCGCCGCCCAGAACCGCTGCCAGACCTCGGCGTGGAGCGTCTCCACCTCGAACCTGACCCCATCGGCACTGGTGAAGGGCGGCGCGGCGGCGCCCGGCACCGGTAGGACCGGGAGCCAGGCCTCGTCGTCGGCGGTCGCCGCCGCCAGGTACTGACCGGTGGCGAGAAGCGCGCCTTGCGCGACGGAGGTGCCGACCCTGCCGATCCGCGTCCCCCGGGCCGCGGCGTGCAAGGCGGCGAGCACGCCGGTCACGGCGAGCACCCCGGTCACGGCTCCGGCGTAGTCGAGGGGGAGCGGCGTGGGGCGGCCGTATCGGCGCCCGTGCACGTGGGTGATGCCGCAGGCGGCCTGTACGTCGGCCTCGCTCGCCAGAGGCAGCGCCACCGGACCCGCCCAGTCGATCGCGCAGGTGAGTACGTGGGATACGGGGCCGTCGCCGGATGTGGTGATGAGCGAACCCGCCCCCTCGGTATGGGGAGCCGGGGCGTCGGCCACCGTGCAGCCCAGGAGCGCCAGGTGGTCGGCGGCGACGGCGAGCGCGGTCGAACGGCCGACGGCCGTCGCCGACATCCCGGTGAGCGGCTGGTCCTGCTCGGCGGCCCCTGGTGTTCCGGCGCGCACGGACTCTTTGACGGTCATCGGGGACGCCGCCCCTGCACGGAGTAGAAGACGCATGAGCTGGCCCGGAACTCCGGATGCCGCATGACCTGGCGGACCTCGGCCAGTTCCGCGTCGGTCATCCCGGCGGCGACCAGGCGGTCGCGCAGGTGGTGGGTGTGGTGGACCAGGAGGTGCACGCCGGCCGAGTCGGCGTGCCAGGGCATGACATGGGGCACCGGGTCGATGTCGACCAGTCCGGCCTCCCGCATGGCCGCCGCGGTGCGCTGTCCCCAGGCGCCGTCCGCTCCCGCGTCCGCGAACATCCGCTCCTTGGCCGCCAGGAAGCGCTCGTAGAGTTCACCCGCGGCGCGGCTCGGTGCGAGCAGCACCGGCCCGTAGTCGTTGTCGAACTCGTCGAGTTGCAGTCGGCCGCCCGGTCGCAGCGCCCGCGTCATCTTGGCGAGTGCCGTGTGCCGTTCGGGTAGATGGCGCAGAACCAGGCGGGAGTGGACGAGGTCGAAGGTCTCCTCGGGCAGCGGGTCGCGCACCACGTCGTGGCGCAGCACGCGAAGACCGGGGCGCGCCGGGATGCGCACGGGTTTGACGTCCGTGGCCACCACTTCGCCGGTGGGCGCCACGCGTTCGGCGAGCCAGGTGGCGACGCTGCCACCGCCGGCGCCGATATCGAGGCACCGCCAGCCGTCCGTCACACCGGTGCCGGCCAACCGGGCGGTGGTGACCGGGTCGAGCCACGCGGCGAGGCAGCGGTGCTGCTCGGTCGCGTGGGTGGTGTCGTTGTCGAAGACGTATCCCTGTCGGGGGCCCGCGACCGTGGCGGCGGACGCGTGCGAAGAGGGGTTCACAAAGCTCCTGTGCGTGCGGGACCGATGTCGTGCCGGACCGTGAGGCCGGGAGGGAGCCTGGCCTCAGGTCCTCCGCGTCAAGAGGAGAAGCTGCCGAACGCCTGGGTGGTGTGCGACCCGTATCCGGGCCGGATCGGGATTCCAGGGGTCAGGCAGGACAAGTCCGCGTGCAGGTAGACGTACCGCGAGGTCTCGTTGTTCAGGACATGCGAGAGAGCGGGGAGCCGCTGACAGCCGTGCGGGTCGGGGTAGGCCTGCAAGGGCACCAGCTCGTTGGTGAACACGACGACCTGATGGGTGTCGGGGACGTCCCGGTCGGGGACCGAGGCGAGCGCGGGGCCGACGGCACCGAGGACGAGTCCGCTCGTCACCGCCGCGATGAGTGCGCTACGACGCATGGGATGCACCTCTCGGAGATGAGGGGAGCCGCCGAGCGCCCCGGCGGCTCCCGTGGCCTGTTCAGGCCATCACTTGAAGCTGACGACGACCTCGTAGACGCGGGGCCTGTGGGCGATGATCGTCGCCTGTCCCTGCGCGCCGTCGTAGGCTCCCGTACCGCCCTGCACCACGCCCTGGAACGTGTACGGGTAGTCGAAGGGGTTCACATCGACCGGGGCCTGAGTGCTCAGGTCGAGCTCGCTGCCGTTGGCGAACTTGACGTACACCGTGCAGATGACGTCCGCCGTCGTGGCGTTCTCCACGCCGTCCACGGCGCAGGTGTCGAAGGCCGTGCCGATCTGGTTGCCTTCGGCGTCGACCACCGGGCCGTTTCCGGCGAAGCCCGCGCCGAGCGTCGGAACCTGCGGAAACGAGGTCCTCGAGAAGTCGACGGTGAAGTTCAGGGGCTCAGGAGCTGCCGCCTGGGCCTGTCCCGAGCCGGTCAGACCGAGGGCGCCGGCGAGGGACGCGGTGGCGAGGGTGGCGGCGATCCGCCTGCCCGCAGCAAGTTTGCGCATGAAATCTCCTTGGACATCTCGGGCCCGTTGCCCGACGACCGAGCACAGTTGATCACAGTGCGCAACCGTAATGTCACTAAAAGTGCTCGAGTCGTGGTGGGTGGTCACGCAGGGGAAGCGGGCGGGATAGACGCCGATTCGCCGTCGACGGGCCCGTGCGGAAGGCGCGCCGGGTTCGCTACGAATGAGTGATGCGACTCCTCCGGTCGGATGACCGGGTCTGTTGTGCCCGGGCGCCACCGGCGGCCCGATGGCACCATGCGTCGCGGGTGGGGGCGGGGCCGGTCGACCTCCGTCCCAGGTCCCCGGGACCGGGTGGAAGAGAGGGACGCGGATGGGGTGCGATCTGGTCGTCGTCGGTCTTGGTTATGTCGGGCTCCCGCTCGCCAGGGCCGCCGGAGCCGCCGGGCTCACGGTCACCGGGTTGGACGTGTCGGACCAGGTGGTGAGCAGCCTGTGCGCGGGGCGCTCGCACATCCAGGACGTCACCGACCGTGACGTGGGGGAGATGCTGGCAGCCGGTCTCACCGTGACCACGGATCCCGCCGTCCTCGCAGTGGCGGACACGGTGGCGATCTGTGTCCCCACAGCACTCGCGGCCGACGGGACGCCGGATCTCGAGCCGCTGCTGCGGGCCTCCACCACGGTGGCCGGGCACCTGCGACCGGGCACCCTCGTCGTGGTCGAGTCGACCTCTTCCCCGGGCACGACCGACGAACTGATCCGGCCGATCCTGGAACGGACCGGGCTGGTCGCGGGATGCGACTTCTACCTGGCGTACTCGCCGGAACGGATCGACCCCGGCAACCATGCCTTCGGGATCTCCAACACCCCCAAGGTGGTCGGCGGGCACACACCGCTGTGCGCCAAGAGGTGTGCCGCGTTCTACGAGTATTTCGTCGACAGCGTGGTCATCGCGGGCGGTACCCGCGAGGCAGAGTTGGCCAAACTGCTGGAGAACACCTACCGCAACGTCAACATCGCCCTGGTCAACGAGTTCGCGATGTACTGTCACGGGCTGGGAGTCGACGTCTGGGACGTGCTGCGGTGCGCGGCGACGAAGCCGTTCGGGTTCCATTCCTTCCGGCCCGGCGCCGGAGTCGGCGGTCACTGCATCCCGGTGGACCCCGTCTATCTGATGCACCGGGCCGACGCCGAGGGGTTCACCTTCCGGACGGTCGCGACCGCCCAGCAGGTGAACCACGAGATGCCCGCCCATGTGGCGCGGCGGGTGACCGGACTGCTCGGCGACGCGGGGTGCAGTACCGGTGGAGCCGAGGTGCTGCTGCTTGGTGTGAGCTACAAGCCGGACGTCGCCGACCTGCGCGAGTCACCCGCGACCGCGGTGGCCCGATGCCTGACCGGGCTCGGCGCGACGGTCCGCTTCCACGACCCGTATGTCGACCGCTTTTCCGTGGACGGGACGGACCTGCCGCGGGCCCGCGATCCGTACCGCGCCGCCATGCACGCGGACATCAGCGTGCTGCTGCAGGGCCATCGCGCCTACGACGTGGACCGGCTGTCGCGCGTCGCGAGGTCGCTGTTCGACACGACCGGCCGGGCGAGTGGGGAGCGTGTGGTCCGGCTGTGAGGCGCCGTCAGCGGCTGCCGTCGGCGCCGACGGCGAACGCGTGCACAGTGTCGGCGATGTGTTCCACTTGTGCGTCGGTGAGCTGCGGGTGCACCGGGATCGACAGGGTGCACCGGCTCGCCCGTTCGGCGCCCGGCCACCGGCGGCCCGGTGGCGCCCAGGCGGCGAAGGCCGCCTGGGTGGGCAGCGGACGCGGATAGTAGACGTGGCTGGCGATACCGTGGCGCGTCAGGTGGTCGCGCAACGCGTCCCGCTGCTCGGTCAGCAGTGTGTAGACGTAATAGCACCGGCCGTTTCGGCCCGGCGGCGGGGCGATCACGCCGTGCTCGGCCAGCCCTGCGAACCGCTGCGCGTAGTGGTCGGCGATCCGTGCACGGCGCTCCAGTCGTTCGGGGAAGCCGGGCAGCCGGTGGAGCAGGAACCGCGCCTGGATCTCGTCGAACCGGCTGTTGTAGCCGATCACATGGTGCAGGAAGCGGTGCCTGCCGTCCTGGCCGTGATTGCGCAGCATACGGATGTCGCGTGCCAGATCAGGGTCGTCGGTCACGACGACGCCCCCCTCCCCGGCCGTACCGAAGCTCTTCACCTGGACGAACGAGTACAGCCCGGCCTCGCCCCACAGCCCCGCCGGACGGCCGTCGAGCACGGCGCCCTGGGCGACGGCGGAGTCCTCGACCAGTCGTACGCCGGACCGCTGCGCGATCTTCCGTAGCCGGGGCATGTCGGCCATCACCGAGAAGATATGCGCGGGCAGCAGCACCTTGGTCCGCTCGGTGACACACGCCTCGACCTCGGACGGATCGACCACCATCGTCCACGGGTCGACATCGGCGAACACCGGTGTGGCGCCCAGATTGACCACGGTGGCGGCCAACGGTGCGCAACCGTACGCGGGGACGACGACCTCGTCGCCCGGACCCACCCTCATCGCGTGCAGGATGAGGGTGAGGGCCGAGGTACCGCTCGAGCAGGCGATGACGTCCGCGGCGCCGAGGTCCGCGGCGAGTTCCCGCTCCAGAGCGGCGGTGGCCTCGCCGAGGATGAAGCGCTGCTCCGGCCCGGTGCCGATCGCACGGACGATCTCGAGCAGAGTCTCGTGATCAGCCTCGAAAACGTCCGGCGGGAAGAACTCGATCACGCCGCTTCCTCCTTGGTGAAGGCCCGGATCGTCTCGCAGACGTAGTCCACCTGGTCGATCGTCAGATCGGGGTGGAACGGCAGGGCCAGGGCGTGTCGGCACGCGGCCTCGGCATGCGGGAAGTCGCCCTCGCGGTGGCCCAGTTCGGTGAAGCAGGGCTGGCGGTGCAGAGGCAGCGGATAGTACGTCTCGGTCCCGATACCGCGCCGGGCCAGGAACTGTGCGAGCGCGTCCCGGTGCCGGACCTCGATCAGGTAGACGTAGTACACCGGATCGATCGCGGCCTTGCGCGGAACGACGGCCGGCAGCCGCAGGATTCCCGGCAGCCCCGCGAGGCGCTCGCTGTAGGCGGCGGCAAGCTCCGCGCGACACGCGATGTCGGATCCCAGACGGTCGAGCTTGGTGAGCAGGACCGCGGCCTGGATGTCGTCCATCTTGCTGTTCTGGCCGGACATCGTGGTCTGCGTCGAAATCCGCCGGAAATCCCCGAGCGTCGGTCCGAACCTGCCGTGGTGCCGGAGCGCTGCGACGGTCTCGGCGATCCGGTCGTCGTCCGTGAGCACCGCACCGCCGTCACCGAGTGCGCCAAGTGTCTTGGTCGGGAAGAACGACAAGACACCGCCCGCACCGAACAGCCCCGCGTGCCTCCCGTTCCACCGCATGCCGATGGCTTCGGCGCTGTCCTCGACGACCGTCAGCCCGTAGGCGCAAGCGACCTCGGCGAGCGCGTCCATGTCGGCCATCTGGCAGAACAGGTGGACGGGCATGACGAACCGCGTCCGCGGCGTGGTCACGGCCGCGACCGACGCGGGATCGAGGGCGTAGCAGGCCGGGTCGATGTCGGCGAAGACCGGGCGGCCGCCGGCCAGTACCACCGACGAGGCCGAGGCCATGAACGAGAACGCCGGGACCACGACCTCGTCGCCGGGACGCAGCCCTGCCGCGCGCAACAGCAGGACGAGCGCGTCGGTGCCGCTGTTGACAGCGATGGCGTGCCGCGCGCCGGTGTATCCGGCCAGCGCCTCCTCGAAATCCGCGACCTTGTGGCCATGGGAGTACTTCCCTCTTCCGAACACCTCGGTGAGATGACGTTCGACCTCCGGCCAGATCCGCTCGAACGACGCGGCCTGGGAGAAAAACGGTACGGAAAGCCCGGGCAGATCGGGTCGGCCGTGCTCGGTCAGCGAGATGGGCTGCATGGGGCTCCCGTACACGCTCGGGGAAAGGGCGGAAACGGCCCGGACGCCGATGGGTTTCGATCCGGTCCGGCCGACCACCTTGCCGTCGGACGGACCGGATCGGGTGGTGGCGCGCCGGATCCGGATCATTCACCCGCCCGGCGGCAGGTCCCGGGAGCGTCGCATTGACAGCACACACGCGTCTCGGAAACCTACGCAAAGCCGATATCACATGAGATCGGTGTCGATATCGGTCGGTTCGGGCAGGGGTCGGCCGTGGACGGAAGGGGGGCACGCGATGTTCCGCACCCTCGTTGTCGGACTGGGCCGCGCCGGGGCCGGCCTGCATCTTCCCGTGCTGGACCGGCTCCGGCAGCGCACGCCCGCGGGGACACTGTTCGCCGATGCGCCGATGGTCGCCGTGGATCCCGCGCCACAGCCGGCCGCCCTCCCCGAGGGCACCGTCCTGTTGCCGACCCTGGAGCGGGCCCGCGCCGAACTCGACCCGGCGAGCACGGTGGTCCATGTGTGCACGCCGCCCAAGGGCCGTGACACCGTGATCGAGCAACTGGCCCGGCTCGGATTTGTCCACGTCATTGTGGAGAAGCCGCTGGCGGTGGACATCGCCCAGCTCGGCCGGGTGGAAGAGCTGCGCCGGCGTCACCGGCTGCGGCTGATCGTGGTGGCGCAGTGGCAGGTCAGCACCCTGACCCGACGCCTGGAGGAATGTATGGCCGGCGGGGAGTTCGGTGAACTCCGCCAGATCCGTGTGGTGCAGCGCAAACCGCGCTTCAGCCGCAGCCTGGCCACCAGCGGCCATCCGACCGCCTTCGACGTCGAGGTCCCGCACGCGCTGGGCGTGGCCCTGCGGCTGGCCGGACCCGCCCGGCTGACCGACGCCACCTGGTCGGATCTCGCCGCGGACGGTGTCGTACGGCCCCGGCTGGGAACCGCGACGCTGCGTCTGGCCCATCAGCGCGGACCGTTGACCCGCATCATCTCGGATCTGACGGCGCCGGTCAGGGAGCGCAGGATCACCTGTGTGTTCAACGACGCGACCGCCGTCGGCCACTACCCGGTCAGCGGGGAGGACGGGTACGCCCAACTCGCCGTCACCCGGTCCGACCGCACGGCGCGTGAGGTGTTCCCCGACGACGCACTGCCCGCGTTCCTCCGCGACGCCTACCGGCAATTCGCCGAGGGCGGCCCGTTCGGCATCGGCCTGGCCGCTGAGACGGTGCGGCTGGTCGACGAGGCGAAACGGCTGTGCACGCTGCGCGAGCAGCGGGCGTGGGACGCGGCGGGATCGGCGTGCAATGCCTGCTGACGCATCGACGGGCCTCACCCTCGCCGGCATCGGTGACGAGGCGGGGTACGGGATCCACGCCCAAGTGGCCGCGATCACCGCGCTCGGCTGGAGCGCCATCGAGCTGCGCGATGTCGACGGCATTCCGCTGGCCGAACTTCCCGAGCCGGCCTTCGCACACATGGCCGCGGCGGTCGAGGGAGCGGGACTGCGGGTGGTCGCGGTCGACTCACGGATCGGCGGATGGTCGCGGGCGGCCGACGGCGACTTCGCCGCCGACCTGGACGAACTCCGCGTGCTGAGCCGGCGCTGCCGCACACTGGGCACCCGCCACGTCCGGGTCATGTCCTACCCGAGCGGTTCTCTCGCCGAGCCCGCCTGGCGGGCGGTCGTGACCGAGCGGATGCAGGCGCTGGCGGAGCGCGCGGAGGGCGCCGGCCTGATCCTGCTGCACGAGAACTGCGCGGGATGGGCGGGAAGCAGCGCGTCCCGCATGCGCGAGCTGCTGGACGCCGTGGACAGCCCGGCACTCGGCCTGCTCTTCGACACCGGCAACGGCATCGCCCACGGCTACTCGGCCTACGACCTGCTGGGCGACATCGTCGACCGGGTACGGCACGTCCACATCAAGGACGCGGAGGGTCCGCCCACGGCTCCCGTGTACCGGCTGCCCGGCCAGGGGCACGCACACGTCGCGGACTGCCTGCGCCTGCTGCTCGACGCCGGTTACACCGGCGCACTGTCGATCGAGCCGCATCTGGCGGTGGTGCCGCACGAGCACCGGCGCGCATCCGACGCCGAGTGCGCCGTGGCCTTCGTCGCAGGCGGACGAGCGCTCGCAGATCTGCTCGGGGCGCTCACCGACAAGCCGCACACGCTCCCCTCGGCCGGCGGAGCGGGGCGGACCCGATGACCACCCCTCTGGTCGGCCGCGCCGACCACGCATTGCTGCTCGACCTGTTGCGGCTGCCCACGGCAGGACCACTGGAGACCGGCCCCGACTTTCCCGAGCCGGAGCTGTGGGCCGCGCAACGGCGATACGCCGCGGCTGCCGCGGCCCTCGGCTTCACGGTGACGCACCACGCACCGGCGCGGCCCGAAGACATCGAGGCGGACGGTGTACCACTCGCGGTGCGCGAGGCCGCGGCGACCGGCCCCGGGTTCCTCCGCTGCCAGCCGAACCTGGTGCTGCGGCTCGGCACGCCGCGCCCACGCCGTCGAACGGTGATGTTCAACGTGCACCTTGACACGGTGTCAGGCATGGAACCGGTCGGCTTCGACGGCCGGCGGTTCACCGGACGGGGTGCGGTCGACGCCAAGGGCCCCGCGGTCGGCCTGCTCGCCGGGATCAGGGCGGCGCTCACCGCCCGGCCCGGCCTCGGCCGCGAGATCGGCATCCTGATCCAGGCGGTCGCCGGCGAGGAGGGCGGCGCGCTGGGCACGATCGGCACTCGACCGCTGGTCGAGCAGGGCTGGTACGGCGGCCTCAACGTGTTCTGCGAACCGACCGGCCTGCGCTACCTCACCCGGGCGAGCGCGACGATGACGGCCGGCATCCGGGTCGACGGCGACGACGCCATCGACGACCGTCCCGAGCACGGTCACAACGCCACGGTGCTCCTCGGCTACCTGGCACAGCACCTGGGCCTGGTACTGCCACCGCTCGCCGTCGAGGGACGGGTGTGCGTGGCCGGGCTGACGACGGGACCGCTGCACAACCGCGTCTACGGCTGCGGCGAGCTGCTGCTCAACCTCTCGTACACCTGCGGCGAGACGGCGCGGCGGATGGAGAGGGCGGTCGGTGACGCCCTGCACGCGGGGCTCGCGGAGTTCCACACCCGCTTCGGCGGGGTTCGCGAGCTCGCCCGGACCGCCCGGGACGCCGCCGCCATCACCCGCCTGCACTGGCGCAAGAAAGGACTTCCCGCGCTCGCGGGCACCGCTCCCTGGGCCGAGCAGCTCCTCGGGGAGGCAGCCGGCATCGGCCGGTGGCCGGACGAGGAGGCCGCGTTCACCTGCGACGCGATCTGGCTGGCCGACCGGAAGGACGCGGCGGCCGTGGTGTACGGGCCGGGATCCCTGGAGCACAACCACGCCCACGCGCGCGGCGAGTTCATCGACCTGGCGGAGCTGGAACCGTTCGCTGCCGGCATCGCGAGAATCCTGCTCGCCTTCCACGACACCTGCATCGGCGACACCCCGAGCGAGGAACAGCCATCGTGACCGCAACCAGCGAGACCACCGAGGTCCGTGTCCCCTATGACCAGTTGCTCGACCTGGTCACCGCCGCCTTCGTCACCCGCGGCCTGCCGCGGACACGTGCACGGCAGGCCTCCGAGGCGCTCTGCTACGGCGACCTGGCCGGTGCCAGCTCACACGGAGCCGTCAATCTGACCCGCCTCTACCTGCCCCTGCTGGACGAAGGACGGGCCGACCCGGCCGCGTCCCCGGTCGTCCTGGCGGACCACGGTGCCGCGGTGCTGGTGGACGCGCGCCGCGCACTGGGCCTGTGGCAGGCCGGTGACGCCATGGATCTGGCGATCGAGCGGGCGGCACGCCATGGGGTCGGCCTGGTCTCGGTACGGGAAGGCACCCACTTCGGATGCGCGGGCCACCACGCCCGGCGCGCCGCAGAGCAGGGCATGGTCGGCCTGGTGGCGTCCAACTGCGGCCGGCAGCGGATCGCGCGCCCGCCCGGCGGCCGGGTGGCACTGCTCGGCACCAACCCTCTCAGCGTTGCCGCTCCCGCCGGTGCGCACCCGCCGTTCGTCCTCGACATGAGCACCACCGAGGTACCGACCGGACGGGTACGGGCAGCGGCCCGTGTGGGGCGCCAGATCCCACCGGGGTGGCTCGCCGACGACGGAGGCCGGCCCGTGACCGACCCGGCGGCCTTCGACCGCGGCGAGGCACACCTGCTGTGGCTGGGGGCGATGGGCAGCACCTTCAAGGGATTCGGACTCGGGCTGATGGTGGAGGTGCTCTCCGCCCTGGTCGCCGGTTCCGGCTTCGGGCCCGCCACCGAGGCCCTCTCGGGCGACGGCCGGCCCTCCGGCCGTGACGACGACATCGGCATGCTGATGGTGGCGATCGCACCCGCACTGCTGCGCGGGCCCGAGGCCGTCACAGGGGACGCGGAGCAGTTGTTCGGCACCGTACTGGCCTGCCCGCCGACCGACGGGAACACCCCGGTCCGCTATCCCGGATGGCCGGAGGCGGAGCGGGCCCGTCACCACCGTGAGCACGGCGTACCGCTGGAGCCGGGGCTCCACGCCGAGCTGGCCGGACTCGCCGCCTCGCTCGGCCTTGAGTTCCCGGTGGACGGAGGTGGGCGGTGACGCGGGCACGACGTATCGCGATCGTCGGACTCGGCGCGATCTCCCGGTTCTACCTGGCCGCGATCGAAGCGTCGGCCGCCTGGCGGCTCGCGGCGGTGTGCGACGTGTCCGCCGAGCGGTTGCTTCCCCACCGCGACGATCTGCCCGTCTTCACCGATCACCGGACGATGCTCGCCGAGGCGGAACTCGACGCGGTCGTGGTCACCGTCCCCAATGACGCGCACGCGGCGATCGCAGCGGACGCGCTCACCGCCGGCGTCCCCGTTTGCGTGGAGAAGCCGCTGGCCACCCGGCTCGAGGACGCCGAAGCGCTGACGGCGGCGGCCGGAGCACATGAGGCTTGCCTGTTCACCGCGTTCCACCGCCGCTACAACCACGCGGCCAGAGCCCTGTACCGCGAGATGCACAGCGCGGGGGCGCCGGCCGAGGTCACCATCCGCTACCTGGAGCGGATCGAGGACCACATCGGCGGCGACGCCTGGTACCTGGACCCGGCGCGGTGCGGCGGCGGCTGTGTCGCCGACAACGGGCCGAACGCCTACGACCTCGCCCGGTACCTCGTCGGCGAGGTACGGGTGGAGAACGCGGAGGTGGCGATCGACGCCCTCGGCGTGGACCGGCGGGCCACGGTGAGGTTGCGCTCGCTCGCCGGAGTGCCGGTACGGGTCGAGCTCGACTGGTCCTACCCGGGCGAGGTCAAGGACATCTCGGTCCGTCTGGCGGACGGCTCGGTGCGCACGGCCGACATGCTGAGCGGATACCCGGAGTTCAAGGGCTCGCTGTGGCACGAATACGTCGGCGTGCTCGACGATTTCGAGCATGCGATCCACGCGGGTGACGACCATGGCGGCCACGGGCTCGCCGTACTCGCTCTGACCGAACAGACCTATCGCCTCGCCCGCTCCGGTTCGCGGGCCGATGGCGCGACACCCAAGGAGACGCTCACTCGATGACCGGCGAGAGCGGCGGCAAGCGGGCCGTCCACGGGACCGTGGTCAAGGTACTGATCCACCGCAGAGACGACCGCGGCATGCACCTGGAGGAGTTCGCCAGCCGGTGTGTGCGCCGCGGTGAGGTCCACGAACTGGTGACGACGGACCAGCGGGACACCGCCCCGGGGGCCCGGGTCGACCGGGTCGGATTCCTCGGCTTCGCCGAGATCGGCTGCGGCGGGGTCGTCGACCGGGGCGACCACGTATGGATCGACGGCCGACCGCTGGGTACGGTGCTCGGCTTCGACTCCTGTCACTTCCCCAACCACTACAACATCCTGATCTCGGTGCCCGAGCCGGTGACCGGACGCGACCTGGCGCTACGGCCCGAGACCGAGGTGCGGTTCGTCCCCGTCGGCGCGAGAGCGGTCGCCGGACCACGCGAGCCTGAGTCGGCACCGTTCGCCTTCTCGTGCCCGACGACGAGGTCCCAGGGATGCGAAGAACCCTGAGCACCCCCGGCAGTCGGGCGGTCGACGCGGCGGTCGGTGCGCCCGACGTCGGCGGTGCGCTGCGCGACGAGGCGTTCGACGGCGACGAACCGGACGTGGTGGTCAACAACTACTACGAGGAGTGATCCGATGGGTCCCCTCGGTCCCGGCCGTCCTATGACGGCCGGGCAGTCCCCGGAGCACCGCGGGCGGTGCGGCTGGACACCTAGACTGGGATGACGCCGGTACGCCGGCGATGGACCAGGGTGGACGGGAGAGGACCGTGGCAGCAGACGTCGGTGACTTCGCGGACCCGCCCGCCGAGGTGCTGGCGGAGGCTGCCGCGGCGTTCGGGCTGCTGGCGTCGTCGGCCCGGCTGCACCTCATGTGGGCACTGGCGCAGGGCGAGAGCGATGTCACCCATCTCGCCGACCGTGTGGGCGGAGCCCTGCCCGCGGTCAGCCAGCACCTGTCGAAGCTGAAGCTCGCCGGTCTCGTCCGCTCCCGCCGGGAGGGCCGACGGCAGGTCTACTACGTCGACGACCCCGACATCGTGACCGTGGTGCGGCTGATGGTGGGGCAGCTGACCGAGCGCGCCGAGGAGGCGACCGCACCCGTGCACGGGTTGCGCGTGACCGGCGCCTGAGACCGCGGCCCGGAGCCGTCGCCGGGGACGGCGGCATTGACCGGGCCGTTCCGGACCGTATCTCCTGAGCCGGGTGCCCGACTCCTCACGCGGGTTTTAACGTGCCTGCTGTACAAGGGGCTGTCGGTACGTTCGGCGCGTGCACGTACAGTCGGCCGTACCCGGTGCGCCTCGCGGTGCGCGCGGCAGGGCCTTCGGGGTGCCGAGGAGCGGGTACGAGAGAGAAGGCGGGAGATGGCCGAAGCCAGGACACGGCGGTCGTGGCGGTGGCCCACGGTGGCGATCTTCGCCCTGGCCCTCTACGTCATCGTACGCGCGGCCAACTCCCCGCAGGCCAGTGCGCCGCCCACTCCGGGGGCACCCCCCTCCGCGTCGGCCTCGCCGACCGGCCCCTCGGCCTCGCCGACCTCCTCTGTGTACGACCCCGCCGACTACGCCTCCCAGGCCCGTACCCGCGCCCACCAGACCGGCATCAGCGCACAGTTGCTCATGGCGGTCCTCTACAACGAGGCCTACAAACCCCACGACCCGGCCCTGGAACGGGCCTGGCAGCGATACAAGCCCGACGCCGCCTTCGGTATCGCGAACATGCACCGCGCCACCTTCGACGAGGTCAAGCGGGGCCGTGACTTCGCCGACCGGCGCTGGGCGGAGCTGGCCGACGACCGTGACCTGGCCATCGAGGCGGAGGCCTGGTACCTGCACGACCTGGCGGCCCGGCTGCCCGCCCAGTGGCCCGGCCCTTACAACAGGGACGAACTGCTGGCCCTCGGCTACAACACGGGCGCGGGCAACATGCTCGCCTTCGCCCGCGGCGCGACCCCGGGCAGTCAGGCCCGGTCGTATCTCGACAATCTGCACGCCAACTGGGCCAAGGCCGGCAAGGCAGTCGCCCCGTAGGCAGCCCCGCTCGCCGGGAACGGGGCTGCCTCATCCGGTTGCGGGCGAGTCCCGGACTGCCCTATCCGTACGACAGGTTCGAGCAGGGGTCGTCGTCCGCGGAGCGGGCGTCGTCCGCCACTCTGCTCGGGATCGCGGTCGGCACGGGGGCGGCAGAGGGATGGTCCGCGTACGCCTGGCCGACGACCACGCTGACGCCCGGTGCCGTCACGGGTGCCAGTTCGGCGCCGGGGAACAGAAGGGCTGCCGTCTCGGCCGCGGACTTCTGGCCGGGGCCGTACTCGACGCGCGTGGTCGTATGGTCCTGGGAGCGTGCGGTGGTGGTGCCGGTGACCGTGAACCCGTGGGCGGTGAGCGTTCTCGCGGCGCCGGCGGCGAGGCCCGGGACCGTGGTGCCGTTGTAGACGGAGACACGCAGACCGGCGCCGATCGTGGCGTCGGGGCTCGGGGAGGCGGACGGGGAGGGCCCTGCGTCGGTCTGCTTCTTGCCGCCGGCGTCCTTGCCGTCGATGGTGCGGTCGGCCTTCAGCGCGGCCCACAGTTGATCGGTGTCAGGCTGGACGAGTGCCACCCGCGCTCCCTGGTACCGCCAGGGGACCGTGACGAACTTGGTGTTGTGCAGGTCGATGTTCTTCAGTGACATCGCGAAGGAGATGAGCTTGTCGGCGGAGCCGAGTCCCGGGTCGACGGTCAGGGACTTGGTGGCGGCGTCGGCGAGCGGCAGCAGATGGGTGGGGGTGAGGCCGTTGCTCTTGACGTCCTTCAACAGGCTGGCGACGAAGGCCTGCTGGCGTTTGATGCGGCCGATGTCGGAGCCGTCGCCCATGCCGTGCCGGATACGCACGTAGTCCAGTGCCTTCTGTCCGGAGACGGTCTGCTCGCCCTTGGTGAAGATCAGTTTGCCGCGGGTGGCGCGCTTGGGGTTCAGATCCTTCTGGTAGAGGTCCTTGGGCAGGCAGACCTTCACTCCGCCGACCACGTCGGTCAGCGCGGCGAAGCCTTTGAAGTCGACGACGACGGTGTGGTCGACACGCAGCCCGGTGAGGTTCTCGACGGTGTTCTGGGTGCAGGCCGGGTTGCCCTTGGCGGTCAGCCCGACCGAGTAGGCCTCGTTGATCATGGTGTTGGTCCGCGTCTGCGTCCACGAGCCGTCGGGAAGTCTGCACGGCGGTATGGTCACCAGGGTGTCGCGGGGGAAGGAGACCGCGACCGCGTGCTTGTGGTCGGCGTAGACGTGCAGCAGGAATGCGGTGTCGGAGCGGCCGATGTCGTTCGCGTCGCCGCCGCCGAGCGCGGTGTTGCCGCCGGTGCGTGCGTCCGAGCCGATGACGAGGACGTTCTCACCTTTGGACGCGTCCGCGGGGGGCCGGTTGTCGGACAGGCCGCCGGCGTCGAAGGTGTTGATGTTGCCGTTCAGTCTGAGGTAGACCCAGCCGGCCCCGGCCGCCACGAGCACCAGCAGGGCCAGCGCGATGAGGAGCGCGATCCGCAGCGGGCTCCGCTTGCGACGCGTACCCGCCTTGCCTCGTCGGGCCCGGCCACCGTGCGATCGCGACGAGGCACTCCCGCCGTGGCGTGCGGGAGTTACCTGCTGGCCGGGCACCATCAGCGCGCCCTCATCCGTTCGACTCGTCCTACGACTCATACAGAGGGAGACGATCGACCCGGGTAGACGGTTGTACAGTTGCGCAACGTCGCAACGCGTCGGATGGTGTCCGGCGTGCCGGGTGCCGCCGTCCGATGAAGAGAGGGATGGGCAGGGTGCTCCGCAACGGACTGGAACCCTGCGAGGCCAAGGTCATGACGGAGGACGACGCCGCGCAGCGGCCCGAGAGGCGTCGTCCTCGCCCGCGCCGCCTCCGGGAGGACCGCGACGGCCGGACCCGGCTGAGCCGGGCAAGACCCGCTGAGCCCCTGCGATGGAGTGGTCAGGGGCTGGCCACGTCGAAGCCGTACCGCAATGGCTCGCTCTTGATCCGCACGTTACGGCGGTAGATGTACAACGCCTCGGCGCGCATGCCGTCCGGCGGGGTGTCCACTTGGCAGGGGTAGGCCACCTGGATCACCTGGGGGCGGTCGGCGACCTTCATACGCAACCCGTCCGCGGGCCCTCCGTCGAGCACCGCGGATTCCCACGCCGTCATCAAGCCGGTTGTTGTCATGATGACAGTTTACAGGTTGCGCAAATGTTGAATGATCCTGAACCCCGGCCCTGTGTGCGGGGTCGGCGCCTCTAGGTGGCGTCGGGGTCGAACGCCCTGGTCGTGGTCGGCTCCGTAGGTGGATTCTTCGTCAGGGATGTGCGTTCCGGTGCCGTCGGGGGTGCTTCGGTGTCGGCCGCCGCCTCGCGTGCGGCGTCGGTGGCGTCCATCAACTCCCTCCTGGGGTCGAGTGAGCGGATCTCGTCGAGTCCGAGATCCTTGCCGTCCAGGAGGTGCTTGCGCACGAATGTCTTCGGGTGCAGATCCTCGAACTCGAAATCCTTGAACTCCGGCCCCAGTTCGTCGCGAATCTCTTGCTGGGTGCTCGCGGAGAGCTCTCGCACCTTGCGCAGGAACCCGGCCACGTTCTGGATGATCTCGGGTAGTTTGTCCGGGCCGAAAAGGATAGTGGCAAGGATCACGATGGTGATCAGTTCGAGTGGGCCCACATCGGAGAACATCCGGCATTCCTCGCCTTCGCTGCCGCCCGGTCCGCCCGTCGGCGAAGACTCCGGTGGCGATACTTTAGACATTGCGCAAACGTCGGAACCGTGCGGGCCTTCCCGGCGTTGGAAGTCAGTGACCGTACAGACAGTGCACAGTCGGGAGGACGAGTCGTGGGAGTTTCCCTGTCCAAGGGTGGCAACGTGTCGCTGAGCAAGGAGGCGCCGGGGTTGAGTCAGGTGCTGGTGGGGCTGGGCTGGGACGTCCGCACCACGACCGGTGCGGACTATGACCTGGACGCGTCCGCGTTGTTGCTCGATGTATCGGGGAGGGTCCTTTCCGACCAGCACTTCGTCTTCTACAACAACCTCAGTAGCCCGGACGGTTCGGTGGAGCACACCGGTGACAATCTGACGGGTGAGGGCGAGGGTGACGACGAGTCGATCAAGGTGAACCTGTCCGCGGTGCCGGCCGAGGTGGGCAAGATCGTCTTCCCGGTCTCCATTCACGAGGCGGACGCGCGGGGACAGAGCTTCGGGCAGGTCCGCAACGCCTTCATTCGCGTGGTCAATCAGGCGAACGGCCAGGAGATCGCCCGCTACGACCTGTCCGAGGACGCCTCCACCGAGACCGCCATGGTCTTCGGTGAGCTGTACCGGCACGGAGGTGAATGGAAGTTCCGCGCCGTCGGCCAGGGGTATGCCTCGGGCTTGCGCGGCATCGCCGCCGACTTTGGGGTCAACGTCTGACGGAACCGGCCTCGGCCGCCTTGGCGGGTGAGGATTCTGGCGTGCCGGTGAGCGCCTCGTGACAGGGCGTTGCTCGCGTCGGCCCGGGGGCGTGAAGCGGTGACGTGGACCGTCGCCGGCCCGGCATCACACGGATCCGGCAGTCGAGGCCGGACGCCCGATTCCCGGCTGTGGCGTCAGGTATGTGCCAAGCCCCGGCGGGTACACGAGAAGGGGTGCGTCCGGAGGCGATGATTCCGGCGCGCCCGTCCGCCACTATCTGGGGATCTGCCATGGACATACCCGACAGGAACCACCACCAGACCGCGGCACAGGAAGCGCTCACCACCCTCGCGGCGCACGCCGAGGACGCGGACGCGTTGGACGCGCTGGCCGGGAGCGATGTGCTCGTCCCGGTGCCGGACGACGCCACCGAGGAGGAGGCCGCCAATCCCAACACCGTGGCGCTGCCCGTTCTGGAGCAGCCGGACGGCGAGCAGACGGTCCCCGTGTTCACCTCGGAGACGGAGATGGCCGACCTGCTGCCGTTCGTCTCGCGCTACCGGCTCGTGCCGCTCGGCGCGCTCGCCTCCCAGTGGCCCTCCGCCAGCGACCTCACACTCACCATCGATGCGGCCTCGCCGCACGGCCTGACGCTCAACTCCGACGGAGTCCGCACACTGCTGGTTCGACCTCAGGGGTGACGGGGCAGGGCACGGGCCGACCGCCTCGGACGCCTTTTCCCGCATCGAGGAAGTCTGGGGGTGGGCGCCCTCCTCGATCCCGTGTTCTAACCGGTCAGCATGCGGGCCAGGACGTCGCGTTGCAGCGGCAGCACCTGGGCGTGCAGCTCGCGGCCCTTGTCGGTCAGGCCCACCCACACCCCGCGCCGATCCTCCTCGCAGATGGATCGCCGCACCAGGCCGTCCTTCTCCAGTCGTCCGATCAGCCGGGACAGGGCGCTCTGGCTCAGATGGACACGTCCGGCGATGTTCTGCACCCGGCACTGGTCGCTGTGCGCGGGCGTCTCGGCGGCGAGGACGTCGAGCACCTCGAAGTCACTGGCGCCGAGCCCGTGCGGATGGAGTGCACGGTCGATCTCGCACATGGTGCGCGCGTGCACCGACAAGATGTCCCGCCACTGTTCCGCCAGCCGGGAACCGGCCGATTTCGCTGACATGGTCGCACGGTAACAGAAATCGCCAACTCGATTACCGTGCAACTAGTGCGCCTGCAACAAGTTTCGACGCCCGGCGGCGACCTATGCGGACGTCTCCTGCATGAGCCCCACGAGGTTGCCGTCCGGGTCCTTCACCGAGGCGATCAGCTTGCCGCCACCGACGTCCTTGACGTCCTGGAGCAGTTCGGCCCCGGCGTCCAGCAGGGCCGCGAGGCGCGCCCTGATGTCGGACACGTGCCAGTACGGCACCGGGCCGGTCATCCCCTTGGCGTGGCCGTTCGGGTCGAGGCCGACGTCCTGCCCCGCGTCCTTGAACCCGACGTAGTACGGCTCGTCCGCGTACGGCTCCACCTCCAGCAGGGCGCTGAAGACGGACTTCGCCCGGGCGAGGTCCTTGACGGGGTAGATGATCGTCGTGAGGCCGGAGGTCATGGCGTACTCCTTCGGGATGTGGACCGACGTCGTTCGTCGGTGGTTTCACGTTAGGGCGGGGGAGCGCCGGACGGCTTCTCCAGAACTGACCGGTTGCGCGCGGCGAGCACGCGGCGGAAGTACCCACACAGCGTGACGTCCTCGTGATCGCAGCCGGGGGCGCACTGTGGGCGCCCATCGGCCCGCGTGCGCGGCGTCCGTGCTCACGGCTAACCTGTTTCCCGGCCGCGAATGTGTCTCGCGGCGCGGCGGTGGGGCCCGCCGTACCCGAACCGCGGCAGTGGCGCCGCCAACGGTCCCTACTTGCGATCGAGCGTGTCCCTTTCCGGGGCCGGCGAGTAGGAGAAGTACGTCCATGAGAGTCCCGCACCCCAAGAGCGCCGACGCGGCCGGCGCCACCGCGCCCGAGCCCTCCCGGCGGCCCTCACCGTGGCGGGGGCAGGGACCGGTCGTGGCGGTTGTCGCTCTCGGCGGCGGTATCGGCGCCGGCGCCCGGTACGCCGCCTCGTTGCTGTGGCCGACGCGGACCGGAGGATTCCCCTGGACCATCTTCGGAGTCAACCTGGTCGGCTGCGCCGTGATCGGCGTCTTCATGGTCGTGATCGCCGACGTATGGGCGGCCCACCGGCTGGTGCGGCCCTTCTTCGGCACCGGTGTGCTCGGCGGTTTCACCACCTTCTCGACGTACGCCGTCGGCGTCCAGGAACTGGTCGACGCAGGCCACCCGCGCACCGCGCTCGCCTATCTGCTCGCGACCCCGCTCGGCGCCCTCACGGCCGTGTGGCTCGCGATGACGGCCGCCCGTCGTGCCCTGGCATGGCGGCGGCGATGAACGAGATCCAGGACCGACGCGCGGCGGAGGCGGCGATGACACGACTGACCGGCAGGGCCCTGCGGCTGACCGTCTTCATCGGCGAGCACGACAGATGGCACCACAAGCCCCTCTACGCGGAGATCGTGCACCGCGCGCACGCCGCCGGCCTCGCCGGCGCGAGTGTCTTCCGCGGCATCGAGGGCTTCGGCGCGTCCTCGCTCATCCACACCTCGCGACTGCTGTCGCTGAGCGAGGACCTGCCGGTGGCCGTCGTCATCGTTGACACCGAGGAACGCGTCCGCGCCTTCCTGCCCCAGCTCGACGAACTCGTCGCCGAGGGACTCGTCATCCTCGACGACTGCGAGGTCATCCGGTACGCGGGGCGCTGCGACATACCCCGCACGGAGGACGGGAAAGGTGAGAACTCGTTGTGAACTGGCTGCTGGTGATCATCGGTTCCATGGTCGGTGCGCCCCTGCGCTATCTCACCGACCGTGCGGTGCAACTCGGGCACGACACCGTCTTCCCCTGGGGCACCCTCGTCGTCAACGTCATGGGCTCCGCGATCCTGGGCCTGCTGACCGGTGCGGTCGCGGCCGGTCACGCCTCGCCCCACCTGCAACTCCTGATCGGCACGGGCCTGTGTGGGGGGCTGACCACGTACTCGACGTTCTCCTATGAGACCGTGCGGCTGACCCAGACCGGGGCGGGGTTCTACGCCGCCGTGAACGTCGTCGCGAGCGTGGCGGCGGGACTCGGTGCGGCCTTCGTCGGGGTTGCGTTCACCCAGGCTTTGTGGCGCTAGCCCGTGGACGTCACCCGCGCATAGTAGAAACGACTCCAGCACCACCACTGACGGCACCGCCGGCCAACTCCTCGGAAGTGGAATCCATGAGCGCCATCAACGTCGGTCAGGCCGTAGTCCTCGGAGTCGTCGAGGGGGTGACCGAATTCCTCCCCGTGTCCTCGACCGGTCACCTCAAGATCACCGAGGGGCTCATGGGGATCCCCGTCGACGACCAGTCCGTCGTCGGCTTCTCGGCCGTCATCCAGGTCGGCGCCATCGCGGCCGTACTCCTGTACTTCTTCAAGGACATCGTGCGGATCGTCTCCGCCTGGTTCCGCGGCCTCACCGACCGTGAAGAGCGCCATCACCACGACTACAAGTTCGCCTGGTGGGTCATCTACGCCACCATCCCGATCGTGCTCGTGGGCCTGGCCGCCAAGCCGCTCATCGACGGCGTGCTCGGTTCGCTCTGGGTCGTCGCGGCCTCGCTGATCGTCGGGTCCGGCGTGATGTGGGCGGCCGACCGGACGGGCCGGCACAAGCGCGGTGAGGACGACACCTCGTTCAAGGACGCGATGCTGGTCGGCTGCTCGCAGATCCTCGCCCTGCTCTTCCCCGGCTTCTCCCGTTCAGGAGCCACGATGTCGACCGCGCTCATCCTCGACCTCGACCGTGTCGCCGCCACCCGCCTCTCGTTCTTCCTCGGCATCCCGGCCCTCACCGGCGCCGGGATCTACGAGTTGAAGGACGCCCTGGGCGCGGGCGTGGGCGCCGCACCGCTCGCGGTCGGCACGATCGTCTCCTTCGTGGTCGCCTACGCCTCGATCGCCTGGCTGCTGAAGTACGTCGCCCGGCACTCCTTCAATGCCTTCGTGACCTACCGGATCGTCATCGGAGTGATGCTCCTCGGCCTGCTCACGACCGGCGTGCTCAGCTGATCACCGCGTATCAGGCGATGAGTCGCGCGCCGACCGGCGGCCCTTCAGGCGCAGCGCCAGCGCGACCGCTCCCGCGCCCGCGCCGACCGCGCCCAGGATCATCGTCCCCGTCCCGAGCCAGTCGTCCGACCCCGGCTTCACCCCCTGCACCGTGATGTGAGACGTCCGCGACACGGGCGGCCTGGGCGGTACGAGGGAGCCGACCGGCGCGATAAGCCCGGCGGCGGCGAACCCCCAGTCGAGCAGCGAGCGGGTCTCCGCGTAGACCGCGAAGCCGCCGCCCCGCTGAGGGTTCATCACCGTCACCACGAGGGTGCGGCCGTCGCGGCGGGCGGCGGCCACCAGGGTGTGGCCCGCGCCGCTGGTGTAGCCGTTCTTGACGCCGATCAGCCCCGGGTAGGCGGCCACGCCGTCGCGGCCGGTCAGCAACCGGTTGGTGTTCGCGATCTCGTAGGACGCGCCGTCGCCGGGGAAGCTCGACTCGGCCGTGGCGCAGTATCGGGCGAAATCCTCGTTGCGCAGTCCCGCCCGCCCGAACACGGCGAGGTCGTACGCCGACGACACCTGACCCGGAGCGTCGTACCCGTCGGGGGAGACGACATGGGTGTCGAGGGCGCCCAGTGCGCGGGCCTTGGCCTGCATCTGGCGGGCCGTCGTCTGCCAGCCGCCGTTGAGCGCGGCCAGCACATGCACGGCGTCGTTGCCGGAGTGCAGGAAGACTCCCTTCCACAGGTCACTCACCTGGTAGGTGAACCCTTCCCTGATCCCGACGAGGCTGCTGCCGGGACCGATGCCTGCCAGCTCCCGCTCGGTGACGGTGTGCCGGGTGCCGCCGGGCAGTGCGGGCAGGACCGTGAGCGCGAACAGTGTCTTCAGGGTGCTCGCGGGCGGTAGCGGGCGATGCGCGTCGTACGCGGCCAGCACATCGCCGGTGTCGGCGTCGGCCACCAGCCAGGACAGCGCCGACACCTCAGGGACCTCGGGTACCCCCGGGTGCATCCGGACCTGCGTGCCGGACTGGTACAGCAGCGGCTTCTGCGAGGCCGCGGGCGACGGGACACCGGGGTCGGTGCGCACCTGGGCGGCGGCCGGGTGCGGGGCGAGGGCCGGCGCCGCGACCGCGAAGAGGGCACAGCAGGAAACGACGAAGCGGTATGGAAATGCGACGGTCATAGCAAATACCGTAGGAACAGAGACCGTCGGGGCCCCGATCGCTTGAGCCAAGTGGGGGAAACGTGCACCCGGATGCCGCACGCCGGGCCCGTAGGGCCGGGCCGTTCAACCGGCCGGCAGCGTGGGCTGGACCTGACGCAGGTAGGCCGCGTTGTCGGGCGTGGTCCGCATCCGTTCCAGCAGGATCTCCAGGCTCGTCTGGCCGTCGCGCGACCGCAGGGCGCGCCGCAGTCCCCGTACGGCTGCCAACTCGCCTTCCGACAGGAGGAGTTCCTCGCGCCGTGTGCCGGAGGGGGTGATGTCGACGGCGGGGTGGACCCGGCGCATGGCGAGAGAGCGATCCAGGCGGAGTTCCATGTTCCCGGTGCTCTTGAGCTCCTCGAAGAAGAAGTCGTCGGCGCGGGATCCGGTCTCGACCAGCGCGGTGGCCAGGATGGTGAGCGATCCGCCCTCCTCGGCCAGGCGGGCGGCGCCGAAAAGCCGCTTGGGACCGTGCAGGGCGGCCGCGTCGACACCGCCGCTGAGGGTGCGGCTATTGGCGGCGGCCGCGTTGTTGTGCGCCCGGCACAGCCGGGTCAGCGAGTCGAGCAGGAGGACGACGTCCTGCCCCTGCTCGACCAGCCGCTTGGCCCGCTCGACGACCAGTTCGGCGAGCGCGATGTGCTGCTTGGACGCCCGGTCGAACGTGGATGCGTACACCTCGCCGCGCACCGAGCGCCGCATGTCGGTGACCTCTTCCGGCCGCTCGTCCAGCAACAGCACCATTGTGATCCGGCTTCGCGCTGCCCGTAAGCTGAAGGTGATGTTCTCCCCGCACGGCCCCACCCTCCGCGAGCTGGCCGTCCAGGCGCTGTCCTCGGTCGAGCACGGATACGACCTGCTCGCGCCCACGTTCGACCACACTCCCTTCCGGACGCCGGACGTGATCCTGAAAGCCGTCGAGGACACGCTGGCGGCCAGGGGACCCTTCGACCACGGGCTCGATCTGTGCTGCGGTACGGGAGCGGGCATGGATGTGCTGCGCAGGGTGTGCCGCCGGAGTGTCACCGGCGTGGACTTCAGCGCGGGGATGCTGGCCGTTGGACGGGACCGGGTGCGGGCCGACGCTGCGCCACGCGCCGCCTGGGTGCGCGGCGACGCCCGCGCCCTGCCCTTCGGTCCCGTCTTCGACCTGGTCGTGAGTTTCGGTGCCTTCGGGCACTTCCTGCCGGGCGAGTTGCCCGGCCTGTTCGCGCAGGTCCACGCCGTACTGCGGCCGGGAGGGACGTTAGCGTTCCCGGTCGGGGCCCCGCCGCACCCGACGTCACCGAAGTACTGGGCGCTGCTCGGCTTCGACACCGCGATGCGCGTCCGCAACGCCCTGTGGCGGCCGCCGTTCGTCATGTACTACCGGACGTTCCGCTTCGGCGAGGTACGGCGGGAGTTGGCGCGCGCCGGCTTCACGGTCGAGCACGAGGCGCTGCCGGACTTCGGCCGCCGGCCCGACGGCAGCCCGCGCTGTCGCCTGATCGTGGCCACCCGGGAGGCCGAAGCGGGCTCGGGAACCGCGAGTTCGGGCTGAGGCCGCGGCACCTGACCGGTTCGGAGAAGCGGACGTCGAGCGTGCGCTCGCCGGCGACGTCAGAAACGGCCCGGCAGCCAGCGCAGTTGGACCGCCTCCTGACAAGGGCCGCCGCCCTCGTGGTCGTTGAAGTCGTACACCTCGATCGTCTTGTCCTTGTGCGCCCACGCGTTGAATGCGGCGAAGACCGTCGACGGCGGGCATGCCTGGTCCTCCAGCGCCGCCGAGAACAGCGCGGGCGCCCGGCCGCGCGCGGCGAAGTGCACGCCGTCGAAGTACGACAGTGTCCGTCGCGCAGCGCAACCGAGATGCGAGGCGACGGGCGTGCGGCCGGGTCCGTCACGCCGTCCGCCGACGCCACTCCGGCCCCGTGCGGGCCCACTCGGCCTCCCACTCCGCCATGCGGTGCCGTTCGGCGACCCGCCTGATCACGGCGCGGGCCAGCAGCACGGTTCCCGCCACACCGCCCGCGGCCCACACACCGGCCGTCAGGGAGCGCTGCCACACCGCAGCATCGCTCGCCGGTGGGGTGACGCCGTTGCCCCTGGCGTCCAGCCACACCTCTGTCCGCTCGCCGCGCCGCGAGCCCGCCGGGACCTGGGCGAGCGTGGTCCGTGTGCCCTTCTCCGGATCCGTCCAGCGCACCTTCACGCGGTACAGGGGCTGGGTGCCGTTCTGCGTCGAGGGCGCTGCGGCGGGGGCGTCCTCGACCAGCACCGCCGGCACCTGATGGCGCTGGGCGCGCTGGGTCACCTGCGCCGCGTGCGCGTTGCCGTACGCCCACCAGGCCACGGCCGTGCCGGCGAGCGGTGCCCCGACGCACAGCAGAACCGCGAGGACCAGTGCCGTCCACGCCTCTACGACATCCGACCGGCGGCGCAGCGGATTGCGCCGCCAGCGCCAGCCGCGCACCCGGGTTCGCATCTCGACCTCCTACCCGCCGCGTCCCGCTCGTGGGGGGGCCGTCCGTCCCCCCGTCGGCACGATCCGCCTTCCCGGCGTACCGCGCCCGGAGGTGAACGTCCACCAGGGATCCGGCGTCGGTTCCGCGCCCGTGCGACCAGGCCGCACGGTCCACGGCGAGCGGGGAACCCGCGCACCACCCCCGGGCCACGGGCGGCAGCCCCTCGGCGGGGCACCGCCGCGCAGCGCCGGCGGCGCATCCGAGCCCCTCGCCTCTCGGCAAGCCGTCGCATCGTTTCGTCTGCCGTGGGCCGCGACGGGGGTCCCGGCACTTCCGGTATCGGGGACCCGATCACGTCTGAGCGACCGTGCTCGCCGGCCCCGGGCCGGTGGACGGCCGTTCATCGACACATGCGTACACGGCACGGGATGCTTCCGGATCACAACGGCTTGTTGAACGGCTTTTCACACCGATTGTCCTCCCGGGGGCGGTTCCCGGCCATCCGGTACCGAAACCGCGGGGCGAGCGTTGCCCACCGGGGTACGGGCTCAGCCGAAGCGTTCGATCCGGATGCGGTCCACCGGCTGCCCGGCCTCGACGAGCAGCCGCGAGGCGTGCTCCGCGAACCCGTTGGAGCCGCACACATAGGCCTCCCACCCACCGGGAGGTGCATCGGCCAGGAGCGGTGCCACATGGGCCGCCGACATACGGCCCACGGGCACACCCTCGGGCGCGCCGCGTGTGAAGACCGGCGTGGTCTCCGCGCCGTACTCGTCCGCGTAGATCAGCTCCCGTGGCCCGCGCGCCGACACCAGCAGCCGCAGCGGCACGTCCAGGCCGCGCGCCCGGTGGTGGCGCACCATCGACATCAGCGGGACGACCCCCGACCCGGCGCCGATCAGCAGCGCGGGCCGGTCGCCGGGCCAGGCGAAGAAGCCGCTCAGCGGGCCGCGTACCTGGACCTTGTCCCCGGGCCTGGCCACGGTGTGGAACCAGCCGGAGACCTCGCCGCCCTCGACATGGTCCAGGGTCAGCTCGATGTGCCCGGTGTCGTCCGGCGGCGACGCGATCGAGTAGTGCCGCTGCGCCACGTAGCCGTCTTCGGCGGTCAGCCGCAGCATGAGGTGCTGGCCGGGCTGATGGCCCGCCCAGCCAGGCACCGCGAACCGGAACGTCGCCGCGTGCGGTGTCTCCCGGCGGATCTCGGTCAGCGTCGCGCTCTGCCACGCGGTGGCCGTCTGGTTGCTCACGGCGATCCGTCCGGGCACCGCGAAGCGTGTGGGAGGAACGAAGGGCTCGGATGTCACGGTCGTCTCAGTCACCGGAGTAGCGCTGCTCCTCCCACGGGTTGCCCCGCGCGTGATAGCCGTTCTGCTCCCAGAACCCCGGCTCGTCGTGGTCGAGGATCCTCAGGCCCGCGATCCACTTGGCGCTCTTCCAGAAGTACAGGTGCGGTACGAGCAGCCGTGCGGGTCCGCCGTGTTCGGCGGGCAGCGGATCGCCGTCGTAATCGAAGGCGATCCAGGCCCGCTTGCCGGTGAGGTCGGCGAGGGGGAGGTTCGCGGTGTACCCGGTGTGGGAGTGGGCGACGGCGTGCGTGGCCGCCGCCTCCGGCCGTACGAGGTCCAGGAAGGCGTCCAGGGACACGCCCCCGAACCGCACCCCGAACTTCGACCAGCCGGTCACGCAGTGAATGTCGCCCTTGTACGCGGACGCCGGGAGCGCGTGTGCGTCCTCCCAGGTCCAGGTGCGCGGCTCGGCCACCAGCCCGTCGATCCGGAACGTCCAGTCCTCCGCCGCCAGATCGGGTGTGACCTCGGCGGACAGGACGGGCCAGTCGTCGCCCGCGTCGTACTGGCCGGGCGGCAGTCCGGGGTCGGGGACACGCGGGCGCCCGGTGAAGCCTCGGGTGACGTTCATGGCAGGTGGTGCCTCCAGGCCATCCGTGCGGGACGGTCGGTCGTGCGTGATCAATGTGCAGGCATTCCACCGTACGCGCCCGCCGGGGGTGCTCTCTGCCGGTCACAGCACTAGTCGACGGTTGCGGCCTCGGCGGACGGTCTGATCGGCATGACCGCCGCTGCCGCGTTGTACCGCAGCAGATACGTCGCGAAGCGTTCCAGGTCCCCCTCCGGCCAGCCCGCCAGCCGCTCCCGGAACGCCTGCCGGCGGCTCTCGGTGACCTGGGCGAGGATCCGTCTGCCCACCTCGGTCAGGTGCAGCACCTGCACCCGGTGGTCCTCCGGGTCGAGTCGCCGCTCGATCAGGTCGGCCCGCTCCAGCGCGGCCACCTGCCGGCTGACCGTGGACTTGTCCAGCGCGTAGTGCGCGGCAAGGTCGGTCGCGCTGCAGCCGCCGCTCTCCTCCAGATGCCCGAGCAGGGTGTAGGAGACCAGTGACAGTTGGGGATGCATGCGTCCGGCCGAGGCGCGGGCGCGCCGGGCGAACACCGTCATCTCGCGTTGAATGGTCTCGACGGCCGAGTCGGCGGCGGACTCGCCGGCGCCGCGCTCTTCGACAACGGTCCCATCGGACCCCCTGGCTGTCGTCATGGGACCTCCCTCGCTCTCCTGGTTGCATAGTACAACTTGGGGGAGTGGCGCAGAGATTGTGGAGGCCCGAGGAAGGGGCGGAGAACGGCGGTCGGCGCATGATCGCTGCTGCTAAGGTGACGGCCCCGGCCTTGGATCGTCCAGGCCGGTGTGTGGCCGAGGAGGTGAGACCCATTTCTGCTGTGTCGGCTTGGGTGCTCTCACCTCGGAACAGCGCGGATCATCACTGCGGGTGACCGCGAGGGCGCCCTTCGGTCCACCGAAAGGCTTCTCGGCTTCATGCCACCACTGACGTATTCCACCGTCGTCTCCAGGCTTCGTTCCGCAGGCTGTGTTTTCGCCGAGGACGAGGCGCAGTTGATTCTCTCCACGGCCCGCACACCCGACGAGGCCGCCGCGATGGTCGGCCGGCGGGTCGACGGCCTGCCCCTCGAACAGGTCCTCGGCTGGGCCGAGTTCCGCGGTCTGCGGATGACCGTGGAACCGGGCGTCTTCGTGCCCCGGCGCCGCACCGAGTTCCTCGTCGAGCAGGCCCTCGCCATCGGGAACGGCGCCGCCGTCGTCGTGGACCTGTGCTGTGGCTCGGGCGCGGTGGGCGCCGCCCTCGCCGCGGCGCTCGACGGGCCCGAACTGCATGCCGCCGACATCCACCCGGCCGCCGTGCGCTGTGCCCGCGGGAACGTGGCGGCGTACGGCGGGCACGTCCACGAGGGCGACCTGTTCGCCGCGCTCCCGGACAGCCTGCGCGGCCGTGTCGATCTCCTGGCCGCCAACGTGCCCTACGTCCCCACGGGCGAGGTCGCGCTGCTGCCCTCCGAGGCCCGCGAGCACGAGCCCCTGGTCGCCCTCGACGGCGGCACGGACGGACTGGACGTCCTGCGCCGCGTCACCGCCGAGGCGGCGCGCTGGCTGGCCCTCGGCGGCTCGCTGCTCGTCGAGGCCAGTGAACGCCAAGTCCCGCTCGCGGCCAAGGCGTTCACCCGTGGCGGCCTGGACGTCCGGCTTGCCGTCTCTACCGAGTTGGGCGCCAACGTTTTGATCGGCACTCTGCGTTAGCGGTCCCGGGGGGAGTCAGAGGTCTCCGGAGCGCAGGAAGTCCCGGACGATCGCGTTGAAGGCACCGGGCCGCTCCATGTTGGGGTAGTGCGCGGTGCCTTCGACGACCGTGGCCCGGCCGTCCGGGACGGTGCGGACGAGGCGTTCCGCCATGCCGATGTGGTCGACCGAGTCGATGCCGCCGTTGACGGCCAGCACCGGTACCTCGATCTTCGCCGCGCGGGCCCAGGTGTCGGTGACGGGGACGGACCAGTCCGGTTCGTCCCCGGTGTGCTTGGCGATCGTGCTCCGCAGCATCTCCCGTACGCGGCGGTCGACTTCGGCGTCGGTGTCCTCGGCGGTGCGTCGCGGGCCATAGGTCCCCAACAGTGAGAACGCGTCCACGAAGGCGTCGATGTCGCCGGCGCCGAGCGCCTGCCAGTACGCGGACTGGGTGTCCTTGGTCCACGGGTCCTGGAAGTCGGGCTCACTGGTTCCGACGCCGCTGACGACGAGGGCGCGGACCAGGGTGGGGTGCTCCAGCGCGGTGTCGACTGCGATCCCCCCGCCCATGGACAGTCCGACCAGGGTCGCGGGGCCGACGTCGAGATGGCGCAGCAGTGCGGCGAGGTCGTCGGTGTGGCGGAACGGCCGGGTCGCGTTCGACGAGGCTCCGTGCCCCCGGGCGTCCACGGCGATCACCCGGTGGGTCTGCGCGAACACGGGAATCTGGTCGTCCCACATCCGGTGGTCGAGGAAGCCGCCGTGCACCAGCACCAGCGGCGGTCCCGCCCCCTCGTCGCGGTAGGCGAGGCAGGCGTCTTCGGTCTCGAACGTCTGTGTCTCCGAGGTGTGCATCATGACAACCAAGGTGTCAAAAGACTGAAGCTTTGACAACTTAGGTGTCATAATTACCGACGTGACCGACGAGAACACGCCACTCGCCTCCGATGAACTCGCCCCGCGTCTCATGGAGGTCTTCGCCCTGGTGGGCCCGCTGTACCGGCGGGTGCTCCGCAAGGTCGAACAGGCCGAGCCGATCGAGGGGATCTCCGTCGGCGTGCGTGCCGTCCTCGACCTGTTGCGGGGGCATGGGCCCCTGACCGTGCCGCAGATGGGCCGGGCGCAGGCGCTCAGCAGGCAGTTCGTGCAGCGGATGGTCAACGACGCGGCGGCGCGCGGGCTGGTCGAGAGCATCCCCAATCCGGCCCACAAGCGGTCCTCGCTGATCCGGCTGACGGATGGCGGCCGGGCGGCCATCGATGCCGTCACCGCCCGCGAGTACGCCTTGCTCGCCCAGGTTCGCGGTGATTTGAGGGAGGCGGACGTGCAGACCTGCGTGCGCGTGCTCACTCGGATGCTCGAAGTCTTCGACGACGTGGACGTGGACTGAAGACGTGCCGAGCTTTATGCAACTAGTTGCATAACCGGGGTGTCGTCGTCTACAACAGACGAGCACCACACTCCGACGGAGGGCCCGATGAGCCGCTACCCCCATCTGCTGACCCCGCTCGACCTGGGCTTCACCACGCTGCCCAACCGTGTGCTCATGGGCTCGATGCATGTGGGCCTGGAGGAGGCGGACGGCGGATGGGACCGCATGGCCGCCTTCTACGCCGCGCGGGCGCGTGGGGGCGTGGGGCTCATCGTCACCGGCGGCATCGCACCCAACGACGCCGGACGCCCGTACGAGGGCGGTGCCAAGCTCACCACGGAGGCGGAGGCCGGACAGCATTCCGTGATCACCGAGGCCGTGCACCGCGCGGGCGGGCGGATCGCGATGCAGATCCTTCACTTCGGCCGCTACGCGTACCACCAGGACCTCGTCGCGCCCAGCGCGCTCCAGGCCCCGATCAGCCCGTTCGTCCCCCGCGCGCTGTCCGACGACGAGGTCGAGCAGACGATCGACGACTATGCGCGCGCGGCCCGGCTGGCCCGCCAGGCCGGGTACGACGGCATCGAGATCATGGGCTCCGAGGGCTACCTCATCAACGAGTTCATCGCGGCCCGGACCAACCGGCGCGAGGACCGCTGGGGCGGTTCCTACGAGAACCGCATGCGCTTCCCGGTGGAGATCGTCCGCCGCGTCCGTGAGGCGGTCGGCGAGGACTTCATCATCATCTACCGGCTGTCCATGCTCGACCTCGTCCCCGACGGCTCGTCCCTCGACGAGGTCCTCATGCTCGCCAAGGCGGTCGAGGACGCCGGGGCCACCCTCATCAACACCGGCATCGGCTGGCACGAGGCCCGTATCCCGACCATCGCCACCTCCGTGCCGCGCGGCGCCTACACCTGGGTGACCAAGAAGGTCATGGGTGCCGTCTCGGTCCCGCTGGTGACGACCAACCGCATCAACACCCCTGAACTGGCTGAGGGGTTGCTCGCCGAGGGGTACGCGGACATGGTTTCCCTGGCCCGCCCGATGCTCGCCGACCCCGACTTCGTCGCCAAGGCCGCGGCCGGGCGCCCCGAGGCCATCAACACCTGCATCGGCTGCAACCAGGCCTGCCTCGACCACACTTTCAGCGGGAAGATCACCTCCTGCCTGGTCAACCCGCGCGCGTGCCACGAGACCGAACTGGTCCTGTCCCCGACCCGGCTGCGCAAGCGCGTCGCGGTGGTGGGCGCCGGCCCCGCCGGGCTCGCCTGTGCCGTCTCCGCCGCCGAGCGCGGCCACGACGTCACGCTCCACGATGCGGCGAACGACATCGGCGGTCAGCTCAACGTCGCCCGCCGGGTCCCCGGCAAGCAGGAGTTCGACGAGACGCTCCGCTACTTCCGCACCCAGCTCCAAGAGCACGGCGTGGACGTCCGGTTGAACACCCGTGTCACCGCCGAGGACCTCGCGGGCTACGACGAGATCGTCGTGGCCACCGGCGTCAGCCCGCGCACGCCCGAGATCCCGGGCGTCGACCACCCGAGCGTCCTCGGCTATCTCGATGTGCTGCAGGGCGGTGCCCCCGTCGGCGAGCGCGTCGCCGTCCTCGGCGCGGGCGGCATCGGCTTCGACGTCGCCGAATACCTCACCGACGACGGTGAGAAGGCGAGCGAGGACCCGGCGGTGTACTTCCGCCGGTGGGGCGTCGACATGGACTACCGCGCCCCCGGCGGCCTCGCCGCGCCCGAGCGTTCCGCCCCGCCGCGCACCGTCCACCTCCTCCAGCGCAAGACCTCCAAGGTCGGCGCGGGGCTCGGCAAGACCACCGGCTGGATCCACCGCACGGAGCTGAAGCACCGGGGCGTCACCATGGTCGCCGGCGTCAGCTACGACCGGATCGACGACGCCGGGCTGCACATCACCGTGGACGGCGTGAGCCGGGTCCTGGAGGTCGACACGATCGTTCTGTGCACCGGGCAGGAGCCGCGCCGCGACCTGTACGAGGAGCTGGTGGCCGCGGGCCGCACCCCGCACCTCATAGGCGGCGCCGACGTGGCGGCCGAGCTGGATGCCAAGCGCGCGATCAAGCAGGGCACGGAGTTGGCCGCGGCGCTGTAGCGGCTTTTCTAGGATGACCTCATGTCACTCCCGCACGCGATCCTGACCGCCCTGCTGGAGAAGCCGTCGTCGGGGCTCGAACTGACCCGTCGCTTCGACCGGTCGATCGGCTACTTCTGGTCGGCGACCCACCAGCAGATCTATCGCGAGCTGGGGCGGCTGGAGAGCGACGGCCTGATCCGCGCCCTCCCCGCCGAGCAGCCGGCCCGTGGGCAGAAGAAGTCGTACGAGGTTCTGCCCGCCGGCCGCGCCGAACTCGCCCGCTGGACCGCCGCGTCCCAGGACCTCAAGCCGGTACGCGATGTGCTGCTGCTGCGGCTGCGCGCCGCCGCCGTCGTCGGAACCGAGGGCATCGAAGCAGATCTGCGGCGTCATCTTGCCCTTCACCAAAGGCAGTTGGCCGAGTATCAGGAGATCGAGGAACGTGACTTCGGACCCGGCAAGGACACGGCGCAGGACCGCCTGCAGCACCTTGTGCTGCGGGCCGGCATCGACCTGGAGACCTTCTGGACCCAGTGGCTGACCCGCGCCCTGGAGGAGTTCGAGGACCTGCCGGGACCCGCCTAGCCGAAGCGCCACGGACGGGTCCCCTCCGCGGGGTTGATCCGCACCTGTATGCCAGGGCTGACACGCCCGTACCAACGGCGAGGGCGGCGTTGGCCGGATGACGTCCGGGCTACGTATGCTGATCCTTGATGCGGCGCGAACTCCCTTGTCATTGAAGGCAGTTCGCGCCGACGGCGCGGTCCGCTGTCGTCGCTGATCCCGCGCCGGCGAGCGCGGTCGGGTGGCCGGGCCCGGTGCGGCCCCGGCCACCCGACCGCACGCCCCTGTGCCCCGTCCGGCCCCCTCTCGGTGGACGTACGCCGCAGACCGGCACCACGGTGGGTGAATGATCAGCATTGCCTCCAGAAGAGGTTCCCGTATGGTGCTCGTCCGGTTACTGACGCCGGCCGCGGCCGGCGCGGCCCTGCTCATCCCTACCGCGCTGCCCGCCATAGCCCAGGCGAACGACCCCTCGGCGAGACGTGAGGGCACAGTCCGCGCCGCCGACCTGCTGGCGAAGGTACGCGCCTGCGTCCAGGTCTCGCACAGCCGCTACCGCCGCGACCAGGGCGCCCCGGCCGACATCCCCGTCTGCGGCAAACGCGGTGCCGTGTTCTGGAAGGCGGACATGGACATCGACTGCGACGGGCGCCCCGGCCTGTTGTGCAACCGCCAGACCGACCCGTTCTTCTCCCCGGCCACCGCCTTCCGGCAGTCCGACGGGCGGTACCTGAGCGCCGAGACCCTGCCCTACATCGTGGTGCCCGGTGCGAGCGGCATCTGGGACCACCGCGCCCACGGCGTCAACGGCGGTGCCGTCGCCGCCGTGATCTACCAGGGCCGTATCCAGTACGCGGTCGTCGGCGACACAGGCCCGAAGGACATCATCGGCGAGGCCTCGTACGCCACCGCCAAGGCCCTCGGCATCCCTGCCAATCCGCGTACCGGCGGAGTGGGCTCCGGGGTGACGTACATCGTTTTCAGGAACTCCCGCGCGTCCCCGATCGAGAGCCACAGGGCGGCCGTGGCTCAGGGAAACGCGCTGGCCCGGAAGTTCCTGCGGGAGAACTGACGCCCGTGGAAGGGGCGAAGCGGGCGGATGTGAGGGAGCCGCTGCCGTTCCCGGGCCGGGGACGGCAGCGGCTCCTGTCATCCTGTGCGATGGTGCGGTGCCTCACTCCTTGCGGTACGTGTACGCCTCCTTGGCCGCCGCCTCCACCGCCGCGAGGTCGGCGCCCGCCGAGGCCGTGACCACCGCCGCGACCGCGCCCTCGACGAAGGGGGCGTCGACCAGCCGGGTGTTCTCCGGGAGCTCGTCGCCCTCCGCGAGCAGCGCCTTCACGGTGAGGACCGCGCTGCCCAGGTCCATGAGCACGGCCACCCCCGCACCCTGGTCCACGGCGAAGGCCGCTTGGGACACCAGCTCGGCGCTCGTACCCAGCCCGCCGTCGGCCGTGCCGCCCGCGGCCGCGACGGGCGCGGTCACGCCGCCGCCCGCCAGCCCCGTCGCGAGTTCCGCGACCGACTCGGCCACCGCGGCGCTGTGCGAGACGAGCACGATGCCGACCATCTTCTTGCTGCTGTCACTCACCGGCGGCCTCCACGAGTGCGGCGATCAGCAGGGCCGAGGAGGTGGCGCCCGGGTCCTGGTGCCCGATGCTGCGCTCCCCCAGATAGCTCGCTCGGCCCTTGCGGGCCTGCAGCGGCGTTGTGGCGACGGCGCCCTTCTCGGCGGCGGCGCTCGCCGCCTCGAACGAGGTGCCGAGCGCATCCACCGCGGGCACCAGAGCGTCGACCATGGTCTTGTCGCCGGGCGTGGCTCCGCCCAGCGCCATCACCGCGTCCACGCCCGCCCGCAGCGCATCCGCCAGCTGCTCCTCGGTGACCTCGGCGGCGTCCCCGAGGGCCTTGCCGGCACGGCGGAGCAGGGTGCCGTACAGCGGCCCCGACGCGCCCCCGACCGTCGAGATCAGCTGTCGGCCCGCCAACTGGAGAACCGCCCCGGGCGTGTCCGGCGCCTCCCTCTCCAGCACGGCGGTGACCGCGCGGAACCCGCGCTGCATATTGCTGCCGTGGTCGGCGTCGCCGATCGGCGAGTCGAGCGCGGTCAGCCGCTCCGCCTCGCGGTCGACCGATGCGGCGGCCGCCGTCATCCAGCGGCGGAAGAAGTCGGCGTCGAGCAATGGATCTCCTTGACTGGTACGGACGTTGACCTCACTCACCTGCCCCAGCGCAGCCCCGGCGTACAGACCGGCGCGTTCCACAGCCGCAGCAGCTCCTCGTCGACCTGGCAGAGGGTGACCGAGGCGCCGGCCATGTCGAGCGAGGTGACGAAGTTGCCGACCAGGGTGTGGGCCATGGCGACGCCGCGCTCGGCCAGCACCCGCTGGACCTCGGCGTTGTAGCCGTACAGCTCCAGGAGCGGGGTGGCTCCCATCCCGTTGACCAGGACGAGCACGGGATTGTGCGGCTCCAGGTCGTCCAGAACCGCGTGCACCGAGAAGTCGGCGATCTCGCGTGCCGTCATCATCGGGCGCCGCTCGCGCCCCGGTTCGCCGTGGATGCCGATGCCCAACTCCAGTTCTCCCGACGGCAGATCGAAGGTGGGGCTGCCCTTGGCGGGCGTGGTGCAGGCACTGAGGGCGACCCCGAAGCTGCGGGAGTTCTCGTTGACCTGCCGGGCGATGGACTGCACGCGCTCCAGTGGCTGCCCCTCGTCCGCCGCCGCCCCTGCGATCTTCTCCACGAACAGGGTGGCGCCGGTGCCACGCCGGCCGGCCGTGTAGAGGCTGTCGGTGACGGCGACGTCGTCATTGACCAGGACTTTCGCGACCTGGATGCCCTCGTCCTCGGCGAGTTCCGCCGCCATGTCGAAGTTCAGCACGTCACCGGTGTAGTTCTTCACGATGAACAGCACACCCGCGCCGCTGTCCACGGCCGCGGCCGCGCGCACCATCTGGTCGGGCACCGGCGAGGTGAAAACCTCGCCGGGGCAGGCCGCCGACAGCATCCCCGGGCCGACGAAACCGCCGTGCAGCGGCTCGTGTCCGGAGCCACCGCCGGAGACGAGCGCGACCTTCCCGGCCACCGGGGCGTCACGCCGTACGATCACCCGGTTCTCCACGTCGACGATGAGTTCGGGATGCGCGGCCGCCATACCTCGCAGCGCGTCCGCGACCACCGTTTCCGGGACGTTGATCAACATCTTCAAGGGAGCCTCCTGGTGAGCCTGGCAGCTGAGCCCCCGACCCGTGTCCTGCCCGGCCGGAGGGAGACGGTGACGGTTTCTGATCTCGGTGGTCCGTTTTCTGGGGTGGTTCGCTCACGGCAGTATCGGACCTGACAGGGCGCTGGTCACGTGTGCGGACGTTCGTGGGCGCGTACGAGTGGGCATGCGGACGCAATCGCTTTCACGTGATTACGGAGAGTTTTCCGCTGAGGGGGTGGAGCCCCATGGCCCGAGTCAACACCCCTTGTCGGGCGGCCCGTTCGGGGGAGGAGCTGCTTCCGGGGAACTCTCCGAGACGGTCCGTCGCTCGTCCGGTTCAGGCGCAGCCGCGCGGCCGTCCTGCACGGGGCGCCCCGACGGTGGCGGCGGTGGCCCGTGGGGTAGGGAAATCGTGCAGGTGAGAGGCCTTACGGATGCGGAGTCGGGCCCGATTCCCTAGCGTGGCAGGCGTCGGCGTCTCCGTCTGGAGGGACATGCTCATGGCCGTGCCCCGGATCGTGATCGTCGGTGGGGGATTCGCCGGGATGGAGACCGCGCGCAGACTGGAGCGGATCCTCAGGCCCACCGAGGCCGTACTGAGGCTCGTCACGCCCTACGACTACCAGCTCTACCTGCCCCTGCTGCCACACGTCGCCTCGGGGATCCTCACCCCGCAGTCGGTCGCGGTCCCGCTGCGTCGTCTGCTGAGCCGTACGGTCATCCTGCCCGGCGGGGCGGTAGGTGTCGATCCCGGAGCCAAGGCCGTGGTCGTACGGAAGATCAACGGCGAGACGAGCGTCGAGCACTACGACTATCTGGTGCTGGCGCCGGGCAGCGTGACGCGACAGTTCGACATCCCCGGGGTGAACGAGCATGCGGTGGGCATGAAGACGCTCGCCGAGGCTGCCTGGGTCCGCGACCACGTCATCTCCCAGCTCGATCTCGCGGCGGCGAGTTCCGACCGTTGCGAGCGCGAGACCCGGCTGCAGTTCGTGGTCGTCGGCGGCGGCTACGCCGGCACCGAGACCGCCGCCTATCTGCACCACCTGACCACCGCAGCGGTGAAGCGCTATCCGGGCCTCGAACCGTCGCTCATCAAGTGGCACCTGATCGACATCGCGCCCCGGCTCATGCCCGAACTCGGCGAGCGGCTCGGTGCGAAGGCCCTCGCCATCCTGCGGCGGCGCGGCCTGGACATCTCCCTCGGAGTCTCGGTCGCGGAGGCCACACGGGAGACTGTCACCTTCACCGACGGCCGCACCCTGCCCTGCCACACCCTGATCTGGACGGCGGGGGTCGCGCCCAGCCCGCTGATCGCCACGCTGGACGCCGAGACCAACCGGGGGCGGCTGATCGTCCAGCCGGACCTGGCCGTGCCGGGCCTGGACGGGGTCTTCGCTCTGGGGGACGCCGCCGCGGTACCCGACCTCGACAAGGGCGACGACGCCATCTGCCCGCCGACCGCCCAGCACGCCATGCGCCAAGGCTGGGCCGCCGCGAAGAACGTGGCGGCGACGCTGCGCGGCGCTCCGCTGACCGCCTACCGGCACCGGGATCTGGGCCTGGTCGTGGACCTCGGCGGCGCCCAGGCCGTCTCCAAGCCGCTCGGCGTGGAGCTGACGGGCCTGCCCGCGCAGGCCGTCGCACGCGGCTACCATCTGGGGGCCCTGCGTACGGTTCCGGCCCGCCTGCGCACCCTGACGAACTGGACGCTCAACGCACTCGCGAGCTTCGACTTCGTCCGCATCGGCTTCCAGGCGAGCCGGCCTGCCACGCTGAAGGACTTCGAGCGGGCCGACGCCTACCTCACCCCCGACCTGATCGAAGCGCACACGGGGCAGAGCACGAGGGATTGAGGGCAGGGCACGCACACCCATCAGTCGACCGGTGGTTCTGCGAGAGCCGTCGGCGGTCAGCGATCGGCGGCCGACCCTGGCCGTCTCGGTCAACGTCGGCGCCTTCAACCTCGGCGCCGCCGCCGGTTCCGCGCTCGGCGGAGCCATCATGGCCGCCGACGCGCTGCGCTGGACCGGTCTGGCCGGAGCCGTATTGAGCCTTGCCGGCCTGGCCCTGACCCACCTGATCCTGCCTCGCAGACAGGCAGCGAAGCCCACGCGCGACACCACGGTTCCCGCAGCCCCCTGACCGGAGAGAATAGCGGCGGAGCGGCGGTTTTGCGTCGGATCGCGGAGGTGCTTGTGGGGCTGCGGACTCGGATCGCGGACGAGCTCAAGGCGACCGTGCATGGTGGGGACCTCAAGCTGGATCGGTACGAGGGGCCGGCCGGTGATCCCGGGCTGCTCGGGATCACCCCGGGCGATCCTGCCTGGCGGGTGCACGGACATCTGACCGGCATGCTCACCGGAGGGTTCGCGGCGCTGATGCTCCAGTCGCTGCACCCTCTGGCCATGGCCGGGGTCGACCAGCACTCGGATTTCCGGTCCGACCCGGCCGGCCGGTTCATCGGCACCGCGCGGTTCATCACCACGACGACCTTCGGCTCCACGTCGGCCGCGCACGAGGCGATCGTCCTGGTGCGCCGGATCCACACCCGTGTGCACGGCACCGCCCCGGACGGCCGACCCTACTGCGCGGACGACCCCGAGCTCCTGACCTGGGTGCACACCGCAGAGGTGCGCTGCTTCCTGGCGGGCTACCAGACGTACGCACCGCAGCGGCTCCGGCTCACACGCGCCGAGTGCGACGCGTATTACCGCCAGGCCGCCCCGGTTGCCGAGATGCTGGGCGCGGAGAAGGTGCCGCGCAGCTCGCAGGAGGTCGAGCGCTACCTGGCCCGAATACGCCCCCGACTCCACGCGACCCAAGCCGCGTTGGACTCCGTTCGGTTTCTCCGCGGCTTCGGCCGGACCGGACGTGAGCGGCTGGTCGTGGGCCTGTTCATGAATGCCTCGGTCGGGCTTCTTCCGGACTGGGCACGGGCCGAACTCGGCATTCACCGGCCGACGGTGGTCCGCTCCTGCTGGGACCGGCCGGCGGCGAGGGTGGTCGGCCGCACGATCGAGTGGGCCCGCGGCCCTTCCGAGATCCAAGCTGCCGCGCAGCGCCGTTTGGCATCGGTGCCGCCGCTGGACGCGTGACAGCGGCAACTGCCACCCGAGTACATCCTGCGCGCCATGCCCGGACTCGGTCCCGGCGCCCGCCCGGCACCGTACAAAGTCGGCAGAAAACTCGCCATACTGGGCGTTCCAGGGGAGGGCAGGGGCCGGGACGGGGGCGATCGCGGGCGATGGCGGACTCCAGGCTGATCCAGGGCCGGTACCGGCTGCTCGATCTGATCGGGCGAGGCGGCATGGGCGAGGTGTGGCGCGCGCGGGACGAGTCCCTGGGCAGAAAGGTCGCCGTGAAGTGCCTCAAACCGCTGGGCCCGCACCACGACCAGTCCTTCACCGCGGTCCTGCGGGAGCGGTTCAGGCGCGAGGCGCGCGTGGCCGCCGCCCTTCAGCATCGCGGCGTCACCGTCGTGCACGACTTCGGCGAGTACAACGGGGGGCTGTACCTCGTCATGGAGTTACTGGAGGGACGCGACCTCAGCCGGCTCCTGGAGGACAACAAGCGCCACCCGCTGCCGGTGCCGGACGTCGTCGACATCGCCGACCAGGTCGCCGCGGCGCTCGCGTACACGCACCGGCAGGGCATCGTGCACCGCGATCTGAAACCTGCCAACATCGTGCGGACCGGCGACGGCACGGTGAAGATATGCGACTTCGGCATCGCCCGCCTCGGTCACGACATCGGCTTCACGGCGCGTCTGACCGGCACCGGGGTCGCGATGGGCACGCCCCACTACATGTCCCCGGAACAGATCGGCGGCGACCCCGTCGACCAGCGCAGCGACCTGTACTCGCTGGGGTGTGTCCTGTACGAGATCGCCACCGGTGTGCCGCCGTTCGACCGCGACGACGCGTGGGCGGTCCTCCTCGGGCACCGTGACACCCCGCCCGAGCCGCCCCGCACCCACCGGGCCGACCTCCCCGAGTACTTCGAACGGATGATCCTGGACCTGCTGGCGAAACGCCCGGAGGAGCGCCCGCACGACGCGAGCGAGCTGAGCCGTCGCATCAGCGCGGCCCGCACCCCCTCCCCGTACGTGCCCACGCCGCTCTCGCCTCCCGCGGCGTCCACCGCCCGGCCGCCGTCCCGCGAACCCCGGTTGCCGTCCTGGACCCGCGGCATGACCACCGGCCACAAGGCGGCCGGCACCGGCCTGCGCACCACCCCGCCGGACGGCGCGGCCGGCCTCACCCTCGAATGGATCGCACGCCCCGCCACAGGTCACCCGGACGAGCCCGCGCGCGCCGAACCGCCCACCCCGTCACCGGAGGCGGTCGGCGCCCTGGCCGGCCGGCACAACGCGGCCCTGAGCCTGGGACGGCTCGGCCGTTGGAGCGAGGCGGGTGAGGGGCACCGCGCGGTCGCAGCCGAGCGCGAGCACCTCCTCGGTCCCGAGCACCCCGACACGCTCGCCAGCCGCTACGAGGTCGGTTTCACGCTCAGCCGCACCGGCCGCCCCGCCGACGCGCTGCACGAGTACACGCACGTCGCCCGGGTCCGGGAGCGGCTGCTCGGCCCCGACCACCCGGACACTCTGGCCGCCCGCCAGGAAACGGCGTACGTACTGGGGCAATTGGGGCGTCACGTGGAAGCGCACCAGGTGTACACGTCGGTGCTCGCCGCTCGGGAGCGCACGCTGGGGCCCGACCATCCCGACAGCCTGCGCTGCCGCCACAACCTCGCCTTCAACCTCAGCCGGCTGGGGCGTCTGGAGGACTCGTACCGGATGGCCCACGATGTGGCTCAGGCCCGCGCCCGGGTGCTCGGACCGGGCCATCCCGACACGCTCGTGACATGGTACGAAGTCGCGTACGCGCTCGGTCAGTTGGGACGCTGGCCGGAGGCGCTGCAGATGTACCGGGAGGTGGCCGAGGAGCGTGCCCGGGCGTTGGGGCCCGACCACCCCGACACCCTGGCGGCCCGCTATGAGGTCGGGATCAGTCTCGGCCGGCTCGGCCGCACCGCGCAGGCCCTCCCGCTCTACCGCGAACTGGTCGAGGACCGCACACGCGTCCACGGGCCGTCGCACCCGGAGACCCTCCGCGCCCGCCATGGCCTCGGTGTCAATCTGGGCCGCCTCGGCCGCTGGGAGGAGGCGGTCGCCGAGGCCCGTGACGTGTGCGCCCTTCGCGAGCGCGCCCTCGGTCCCGAGCACCCGGACACCCTGGTCAGCCGTCGTGAGGTCGCCGTCGGCCTCGGCTGGCTCGGCCGCTGGGCCGACGCGCTCACGGAGTACCGCAGTGTGGCCGCCGCCCGCGAGCGCGCCCTCGGCCCCGGCCACCCCGACACCCTCGCCAGCCGCACCGAGGAGGCGCACTGCCTGGAACAACTGGGCTGTGGCCAGGAGGCGGCGGAGCTGTACCGCAGGGTGGCGGCGGTCCGCGGCCGGCACGCGCCGGACGGGCCCTGAGCCACCGGCCCCGCCTCTGGCCGACCGGGATCACCGCACGTTGCGAAGAGCCGTGTTTGCGCACGGGGGATACGACGCCGTGATCCAACCGATCGGTCAGATGTCTGACCGATCAGTTGGACCGGTCGGTTGGACACAGCCGGTCGACCGTCGGGAACGGCGGAGGGCCGTCCGGTGTCAGCCGGTCGACGTGGTCCAGCCCGTCGCCTCGATCCGCGCCGCGTCCGCCGGTCGCGCCCCGTTGAATACGACCTGTCCGCCGGCCTCGATCTTCAGCCCGTCCACATAAGCGCCCCGGCCCACGTACAGCTTGTCGGTCGTGTACCGCCACCGCAGGGTGAGCCGCGCCGCCGTCGGCAGGTTCGCGGTGAGTTGGTGCCACACCCGTCCCGACCAGCCGGTGACCGAGCCGGACGGATGCCGCTCGGGATCCTGGCCGCCGCGTACCGTCGTGAACGGCACCGCCTCCCAGTGCGCGCCGCCATCGCGGGAGGCCTCCAGGAAGACTGCGTCCGACGCCGGCTCGGTGTCCCACCACAGGTCGCACCGCAGCCGGGCGTCACCGCCGTCGGTGTCCAGCGCGGGCAGGGTCAGGGTGGCGGAGGTGGAGTTGGCCATCCCCGAGAACCAGGCCGTACGTCCGCGCGCCGGCCGCACGGCAACGGCCCGCGCCAGGTTGTTTCCCGCGGCCACCCGGGGTGCGGAACCGGACCGCCAGGTGCGCACGGGATGCACGGAGTTGCCCAGCACGATCAGGAAGGAGTCGGTGGTCGGATCGAGGACGAGGCACGTGCCCGTGAAGCCGGTGTGTCCCGCCGTGCGCGGCGTGGCCATCGCGCCCATGTACCAATGCTGGTAGAGCTCGAAGCCCAGCCCGTGGTCCTGGCCCGGGAACGCGGTGTTGAAGTCGGTGAACATCAACTCCACCGACTCGGGCTCCAGGATGCGCGCGGTCCCGTACGCACCGCCGTTCAGCAGCGTCCGGCCGAGCACCGCCAGGTCCCACGCGCTCGAGAACACGCCCGCGTGTCCCGCGACACCGCCGAGGCTGTAGGCGTTCTCGTCGTGCACCTCTCCCCAGACCAGCCCGCGGTCGAGTCCGGACCAGGGCTTGCGGGCGTCCTCCGTCGCCGCGATCCTCGGCTTCCAGGAGGCCGGTGGGTTGTAGCAGGTGCTGCTCATCCCCAGGGGAGTGGTGATCTCCTTGCGCAGCAGGGCGTCCAGAGGCTGACCGGTGATCGCCTCCAGGACGAGCTGGAGGGAGATCAGGTTCAGGTCCGAGTAGAGGTAGGTCGTGCCGGGCGGGTGCAGCGGGGACTCGTCCCAGATGAGTTGGAGCTTCCCCTCGCGGGTGGGTGCGCCGTAGAGGGGGATCCAGGCGCGGAAACCGGAGGTGTGCGTGAGGAGCTGACGGATCGTGATGTCCTGCTTGCCCGCGCCGCCGAACTCCGGCAGGTAGTCGGCCACCTTGCCCTCAAGCTCCAGCGTTCCGCGCTCCAGCTGCCGGACGGCGAGGATCGAGGTGAACAGCTTGGAGACGGAGGCCAGATCGAAGACCGTGTCCCGGGCCATGGGGATCTGCCGGTCGGCCGGTAGCTCCACTCCGGTGTCGGTCTTCTCGTCGTACGCCGAGTAGCGCACCGCCGTCCCGATCGGCTGGTGCAGGGCGACCGTGCCGCCTCGCCCGGCGAGCAGTACGGCGCCCGCGTACCAGGGGTGCTTGGGGGAGGGGCCGAGGAAGGCTTCCGCGTCGGTGACCAGGTGCTGCAGGTGCTCGGGAAGCAGACCCGCCTGCTGTGCGGAGCCGTGCCGCAGCATGGGGTGGCCTGACTGCTCGGCCGCGGTTGCGGTCGGCGCCCCCGCGAGTGGCGCGAGGATCAAGGCGCCACCCAATGCCGCCGTGACACCGCCGAGTTGACGTCTGGTCAGTCCGCTGTCCGCTCTCTCTGCCATCGTGAAGCCTCCTGCCGCGTCGCCTGAAAGAAACTTTCCGGAACCGCTGTGCAGAGTGAAAGATTCATGTCAGCAGCAGGGTGTGTCAAGAAGTCGGCGCTCGGTGTGTGGGCGGTCCCACCCGTCGGGGCGGAACCGCCCTCACCGGCGGTGGGCGGTTGAGTGACTTCGCGTCGACTGCGCCCGGCCCTTGACCTTCCGCGCGGGACGCCACGAGGATCACGTCAGGGTCCGGGCGAACCGAGCCCCACCTCACGGAGGAGCACGGCATGACGGCGGGACGAAGCGTCACGGTCGATGGCATGCTGCGGCGCAGCGCCCGGCGCACCCCGGAGCGAGTGGCGGTCCGCTACGGCGAACGGTCCTGGATCTACGCGGAACTCGACGACGCGGTCTCCCGTGCCGCCCGCGTCCTGCGCGAGAGAGGACTCGCCCCCGGCGACCGGGTCGGCGCGTTCGGCCACAACTCCGACGCCTATCTGATCGGCTTCCTGGCCTGTGCCCGCGCCGGGCTGGTGCATGTGCCGGTCAACCAGAACCTGACCGGCGACGATCTGGCGTACATCATCGACCAGTCCGGCTGCGCACTCGTCCTCGCGGACCCGGACCTCGCCGGGAAGCTCGCAGAGGGCGTACCGGTGCTGCCCCTGCGGGACGCGGACGACTCGCTGCTCGCGCGGCTTGCCAGGGCGGAGGCGTACGACGGAGAGGAGCCGCGCGGCGAGGACCTGGTACAGCTGCTCTACACCTCCGGTACCACCGCCCTCCCCAAGGGCGCGATGATGACCCACCGCGCGCTGGTGCACGAGTACCTCAGCGCCATCACGGCCCTCGACCTGAGCGCGAGCGACCGGCCGGTGCACTCGCTGCCGCTCTATCACTCCGCGCAGATGCACGTCTTCCTGATGCCCTGCCTCGCCGTCGGTGCGGAGAACGTCATCCTGGACGCACCCGACGGCGACCGGCTCTTCGACCTGATCGAGACGGGCCGCGCGGACAGCCTGTTCGCGCCGCCCACCGTGTGGATCGCCCTCGCGGGCCGCCCCGACTTCGCCACCCGCGACCTGACCGGTCTGCGCAAGGCCTACTACGGCGCCTCGATCATGCCCGTGCCCGTCCTGGAACGCATCGAGCAGCGGCTGCCGGAGCTCGCCTTCTACAACTGCTTCGGGCAGAGCGAGATCGGCCCGCTGGCCATGGTCCTCGGGCCGGACGAGCACCAGGGCCGCATGGACTCCTGCGGGCGCCCGGTGCTGTTCGTCGAGGCGAAGCTCGTCGACGAGTCGGGCAAGGACGTGCCGGACGGGGAACGGGGCGAAATCGTCTACCGGTCACCGCAGTTGTGCGAGGGCTACTGGGACAGACCCGCAGAGACCGCCGAGGCCTTCCGCGACGGCTGGTTCCACTCCGGCGACCTCGCCGTCAGGGACGCCGAGGGGTACTTCACCATCGTCGACCGGGTCAAGGACGTCATCAACTCCGGTGGTGTGCTGGTCGCTTCACGCCAGGTCGAAGAGGCGTTGTACACCCACGAGGGGGTGGCCGAGGCCGCGGTGATCGGGCTGCCGGACGAGCGCTGGATCGAGGCGGTCACCGCGGTCGTCGTACCGCGCGGCGAGGTGTCCGAGGCCGAACTCCTCGCCCACACGCGCGAGAAGCTCGCCCACTTCAAGGTGCCCAAGCGGGTCCTGTTCGTCGGCGAGCTGCCGCGCAACGCGAGCGGGAAGATCCTCAAGCGGGAACTGCGGGACCGGTTCGCGGGGAACTGACCGGTGATCTTGCGCGCGAGCCCGTCCTGTAGGACGGGGAGCACGTCAACTCAGCGCGACCGCAGATCGACGATGCGCCTGATCTTGCCCACCGACCGCTCCAGGGACTCCGGTTCGACGATCTCGACCCTGACCGAGACGCCGATCCCGTCCTTCACGGCGGCGGTGATGGCGAGCGCGGCCGCCTCGCGCTGCTCGGGTGTGGCACCGGGCCGGGCCTCTGCCCGCACCGTCAGCGCGTCGAGCCGGCCCTCGCGGGTGAGCCGGAGCTGGAAGTGCGGTGCCACGCCCGGTGTGCGCAGCACGATCTCCTCGATCTGGGTGGGGAAGAGGTTCACACCGCGCAGGATGACCATGTCGTCGCTACGGCCGGTGATCTTCTCCATCCGCCGGAAGACGCGGGCCGTGCCCGGCAGCAGACGGCTCAGGTCGCGGGTCCGTTGACATGCTCCTCGGGCTGAAGCTCGAGGATTCTGGCCGTCCCACGGGTTGCTGTGCCGCTACGCGGCACGGTTTCCGTGTGGGATTCCCTGGCTTCCTGTTTCTTCACGCTGTGCCAGAACGGGTTCTGGTCTTACCGGCGCTCCGCAGGCTGTCACCGCCAGTCCGGCGGCCGATTTCACGTTCTTCGCGGCGTTGTGGTCCCGGTCGTGGACCGTGCCGCAGGCGGTGCAGGTCCATTCCCGCACGTGCAGGGGTTTGGGGCCGTCGTGGTGGCCGCAGGTGGAGCACACCTGGCTGGTGGGCTCGAACCGTCCGACCTTTACGAAGGTCCGCCCGTACCGGGCCGCCTTGTACTCCAGCATGCCCACGAACTGGGACCAGCCCGCATCGTGGACACTCTTGGCCAGCCGGGTACGCGCCAAGCCTTTGACCGCCAGGTCTTCCACGGCCACCGCTTGGTTCTCACGGATCAGCCGAGTGGACAACTGGTGGTGGAACTCACGGCGCGCGTCGGCCACTTTTGCGTGGGCGTGGGCGACCTTCAGGCGGGCCTTGGCCCGGTTCTTCGATCCCTTCTGCTTGCGGGACAGCTCCCGCTGGGCCTTCTTGAGCTTCTTCTCCGCGCGGCGCAGGAACCGCGGGGAGTCGATTTTCGTGCCGTCGGACAGGACGGCGAAGTGGGTCAGTCCGAGGTCGATGCCGATGCTCTGGTCGGCCTGGGGCATGCGGGCCGCGTCGGCGGCGGGGTCGGTGTCGATGACGAAGGAGGCGAAGTACCGGCCCGCAGCGTCCTTGATCACGGTGACGCTGGACGGGACAGCGGGCAGGGTGCGGGACCACTTCACCCGCACTTCACCGATCTTCGGCAGGTTCAGCTGCCCGGACGGTGTGAGGGACCATCGGGCGTTTGTGGTGAACCGGATCGACTGCCGTGCGTCCTTACGGGACTTCATGCGCGGCGCGCCCAGCTTCGGTCCCTTGCGTTCGCCTTTCAGCGAGGCGAAGAAGTTGCGATAGGCGCTCTCGGCGTCCCGCAGGGACTGCTGCAGCACCACTGCGGAGACCTCGCCCAGCCACGCACGCTCGGCGGTCTGTCTGGCCTGGGTGATCAGGGTGCGGGACAGGTCCGCGGCCTTCGGGAACGGCAGGCCCTGCCTGCGGGCGTCCTCGCGGGCGCGTACCGCGTCGTTGAACACGACACGGGCGCACCCGAACGCCCTTGCCAGCGCAGTGCGCTGGCCAGGCTGCGGGTACAAGCGGAAGCTGTACCGAAGCTGCACACCGAGGACTCTACGTACCTGAGTTATGGCGGAGATGCAGAATATCCGGATCGGTCGGCAGTGATTTTTCGTGATGCATGTTCACTGGGACTTTGTGACCGAGTTCCGGTACAAGGTGTTCACGGGTGATCATCTGTGGTGCATGGAGGAGATCATGCGGGCGGTACCGGACATCGAAAGCAACCCGCCAACGCCGTGAGCGACCGCACCGGACGCCGCTCCTTCACCCACTCCCTCTTGCTCCCCAGGTCGTAACCGCCGGGCCTCCTCGCCCGTGCGGGGAAACCCGTTGTCGCCCGGCCGTCCCGGCCGAGAAGATCAAGGACATGCCTGAATTCGACGCCTACGACGGGACCCGGCTCACCTACCATCTGCGCGGCGAGGGGGATCCGCTCGTCGTGCTGCCGGGCGGTCCCATGCGGGCCGGCACCTATCTCGGAGATCTGGGCGGGCTGGCTTCCCGGCGGCTCGTACGACTCGATCTGCGGGGCACCGGGGACTCGGCCGTGCCCGCCGATCCGGCCACCTACCGATGCGACCGGCTCGTCGACGACGTGGAGGCGCTGCGCGCGCATCTCGGCCTCGAGCGCATGGATGTACTCGCGCACTCGGCGGGCGGGAGCCTCGCCCTGCTCTACGCGGCCCGGTATCCGGAGCGCGTTGCGCGGCTCGCCCTGATCACCGCCGTCCCGTGGGCCCTCGGCATGATCCCGACTCCCGGGGACCAGCTCGCAGCGGCCCGGCTACGCAAGGACGAGCCCTGGTTCGAGGCCGCCTTCCCGGTCTTCGAGGCATGGCTGACGGGACACGGCGACTTCGACCCCGCCTTCATGCCCTTCTGGTACGGACGCTGGGACGCGGCGGCACGCGCCCACTCCGACGCCGACGAGCAGCAGACCAACGAGCCCGCGGCCGACATCTATGGCTCCCACGGCGCCTACGACCCGCCCACCACCCGGGCGGCACTCGCGCGGCTGACCGCGCCCGTGCTCCTCCTCGCGGGCGAACTCGACGGCTGGTGCTACCCGGAACTCGCGGGCCGCGTCACCGAGGCTGTCCCCCATGCCGAGTTCGCCGTACAACCGGGTGCCGGCCACTACCCGTGGCTGGACGACCCCGAGCGGTTCACCGCCCGGGTGGACGACTTCTTCGGCCGACCGGCATAGGCCCTGGCCGGCGGCTTTCCCACCGCGCGGCGCCGCTCACTTACGGACACCGGCTCCGGCTGTGTGAACGACCGGGCAGACACGCTCGGTCGTTCACCGCTTAGAAGGTGACATGACCTTTTGGCGGTCGGACACGATCGATAGGCTGGCCGCGGACGACGAATCGGGAGGAGCACGGACGTGGCCGAGAGCACCACCCAGCAGCAGCCGCTCACCGGCTGGGACAAACCGGAGCAGCTGGACCTCAGCAACGCCGACTGGCACTCCAGCAGCCGAGGGCTCGGAGATGTCCAGATCGCCTTCGTCGAAGGCTTCATCGCCATGCGGAACAGTGACCGTCCCGAAAGCCCTTCCTTGATCTTCACCCCCGCGGAATGGGGCGCGTTCGTGTCGGGGGCGCGGGAGGGGGAGTTCGATCTGACGTGAGCCCTCGCCCGGCGCGGAATGTCCGGACACGCGGCCGGTGACCCCGTCCTGAGGCCATCCCGTACGTCAGGCTGGCCCCGGAGCGATCACAACTGTGTGTGCCGGAGGCGAGAATCCCATGAGCACCCTGCCGGTCATCGCGGCCGTCGACGGATCGGACGACAGTCTGCGCGCCCTGGAGTGGGCGCTGACCGCCGCACGACTGCGCGAGGCGCCGCTGCGCGTGGTCCACGTGCGGCAGTACGCGTCCTGGGCGCAGCCCGACGTCACGGTCCTGGTCGCCGGCCCCCCGGATCCGGACGAGGACCCGGTGCTCGACGACGTACGGGCGCTGCTGGAGGGCCGGGCGGAGCGCCCGGTCATGGAGTACCTGTCGCTGGCCGGCGCCCCGGCCGCCGTGCTGCCCGAACTGGGTGGCAGCGCTCAGCTGATGGTGCTCGGCTCACGGGGCCGCGGCGGCTTCGCCAGCCTGCTGCTCGGCTCCAGCGGTGTGGCCGCCGCACGCGACGCCGACTGTCCGGTGGTCGTGGTGCCGCGCCCGGGACGACAGGTGCACGAGGGCCCGCCCGTCGCACCGGGGCCGCGCGTCGTCGTCGGCCTGCACATCGACAGCCCCGCCGAGGCCAGCCTCGCCTTCGCCTTCGCCGAGGCCGACCGCCGCGGCGCCCGGCTGCAGGTGATCGCCGCATACCCCTGGCCCCCGGCGCGGATCTGGACGACGCCCGGCGAACTGGTCCCCCCGGGCGACGACGAGGACGCCGTGGAGGGCGAGACCCGCACCCTGGCCGCGAGCCTCCTCGCCGCCCACCGCGAGCGGCACCCGGATGTGCAGGTCGACCTCTCGACCCCGCCCGGCGACGCCGCGGGCCACCTGGTCGCGGCCTCCAAGGAAGCCGAACTGGTCGTCGTGGGCCGCCACCGCCGACGCCTTTTCTCCCCCGCCCGCATGATCGGCTCGGTGACCCAGGCCGTCCTGCTTCACGCGGCGAGCCCCATCGCGGTGATCCCCCCGGCGACGGAGCCCGCCCGCACCGACGGCTGACCGGTCCCCCGGCCGCCGCATCGGACGGACGGGCCCCGCGCCAACGGCCCCGCTCGGCGGCGCGTGAGCGGCTCTCCCCGCGGCCCACCCCAGACCCCGCTTTCCGCCCGGGCACGTACCATTGCGGCATGTCCTTCCTCCGCCGCCGCAGCGCCACCCCCGCAGGCCCCGACTTCGACGTTCTGGCCATGGACCCGGGGGACTGGCCGGGCAATCTCGGTGCGGGTCTGCTCCCCGCTCCCGACGGCAGTTGCCAGGGCGTCTTCCTGCGCTACGACCTGTTCGGCGGCCGCGGCCCCGCGATGATCATCGGCAACCTGCCGGAGGGCTCCCCGGCCCGTGATGTCGCCGAGGGCGAGATCCCCTTCGAGGTGGGCCAGCTTCTCGTCGCGCTGGACAACGACGAGGAGGTCACCGTCGTCGGGACCGAGGACATGCCGGTGATGCAGGGCGACAACCTCCTGATCGTGCGCCGCCTCAAGCTCTCCGAGAGCCGTATCTCCTGCGTTCAGTTCGACCGGAGCGACAACGTCCTGGTGACCATCACCGCCTGGGACCGCCCCATCACCGACGACCTGTACGCACTGCTGAAGCCGTTGCCCGCGGAGCTGTTCCAGCAGGGCTGACGACCGGCATACCGGCTCGGACGGGACCCCGGACCTCTGACGGTCCGGGGTTCCGTCCGGCTTGTCGCATCTCTTGCCGCCCGGCGACACGCGGAGGGCCGGGACCAGCGAGCGATCCCGGCCCTGCGCACCGCACTACGACGCCGACGGCACCACCTGCACGTCCGCGGCCCGGACGAACGCCACCCGGTGTCCGAACTGGATCTCGTAGTAGCGGTCCTTGCCGATCACGACCTTGTGCGAGTCCATGGTGAAGGTGGCCGAGTAGTAGTACTCGCCCGCCATCTCGTCGCCGACGACGTACTTCTGGCCCGCCGGCAGCCGGTAGGACAGCGGCGAGACCGACTGCACGGGCACGCCCGCGGGGTAGGCCCCCTTCTCCGGATACGCCCGGCCGTACACCGGGATGTCCGCGAGTCCGTCCTTGGGCATCACCACGAGCCCGGACGCGTTCACCGCCGTCGACTGCTTCTTCGGGTTCTTGAACCAGGCCTTCTGGCCCAGGTACCAGATCGCCGTCCAGTCCCCGTCACGGTCGGCGACCGCATACTGCTGACCGGTGGAGACCCGCGAGCCCACGTCGTTCACGTCGATCGTGGAGTCGCCGCCCCCGGGACGCAGCCCGATGTCCTTGATCAGCGGCGAGGTCTCGTCCGGCTTGCTGTACAGGCGCACCTCGCTGGAGCCGTGCGGCGCGCACGGCTGTCCGGGGGCGGTGCAGCCGGTGTACTCGGGACGGTTCTTCGCGTAGTCCGGCAGGATTGTCACCAGGCCGCCGTCGGGATCGGCCGTGGTGTGGAACGGCTTGCCGAGCAGCTCGAAGTAGTGCCGCCAGTCCCAGTACGGGCCCGGGTCCGTGTGCATGCCCGGGACGGAGGAGGTCGTCGGGCCCGGCACGTTCTCGTGCCCCAGGATGTGCTGCCGGTCCAGCGGGATGCCGTACTTCCCGGCGAGGTACTTCACCAGCCGGGCCGACGAGCGGTACATCGCCTCGGTGTACCAGGTGTCCGGCGAGACCAGGAAGCCCTCGTGCTCGAGGCCGACGGACCTGGCGTTGATGTCCCAGTTACCCGCGTGCCAGGCCACGTCCTTGGCCTTGACGTGCTGGGCGATGTGCCCGTCCGTCGACCGCAGCGTGTAGTTCCAGGACACATACGTCGGGTCCTTGATCAGATTGAGGACGCCGTCCCACCGGCCTTCGGTGTCATGGATGACGATGTACTTGATGCTCTGCGACGAGGGCCGGTCGCCCAGGTCGTGGTTGCCGAAGTCGCCCTCACCGAACTCCTCGTACGGCGCCGGGATCCACTCGCAGGACACACTCTGCGGGCACTCGGTCCCGGCCGTGCCGCCCGCGCGCAGTCCGGCGCGCTTCAGCTGCGCCGTGTCGGGTGCCAGGCCCGGCTGTGCGGCCAGCGTGACGCTCTGTCCGGAGTCCGTGGTACGCCGCTCACCGCCGCGCATCACCTGGAAGACGTCGGCGGCGTACGCGGCCGCCGTCGCGCTGTCGTCCGCGCCCGAGAACGTCGCCACCGCCCCGTACCACTCGCCCGGGTCGGCGGTCAGCGGCTGGCCGAGGTGCTTCTGTGCGGCGGCGAGCAGTGCGGCGCCGCCCGCGATGTTGGCCGCCGGGTCGGTGCGCAGCCGTTCCGCTGGGATGCCGGTCAGCGTGGCGGCCTTCGTCAGCGTGTTCAGCCGGGCCGGCAGCTCGGCGTTCTCGGGGACCTTCGTCGTGGGCAGCAGCGCGGCACGGGCCTGGTCGCCGCGGGCGTCCTCCGTGCCCTCACTGTGGTGCGGGGCCTCGGTGATCGCGGCGCGGGCGTCGGTGAGATGCATCGGGCCGAAGCCGCCCGTGACGCTCGGCGCGCCGCCGTGCGCGTCCCAGCGGGACTGCAGGTAGGAGACACCGAGCAGCACGCTCTGCGGCACGTGGTACTCGGCGGCCGCGGCGGCGAAGGCACCCTGCAGACCGGCCGAGGGGTGCCGTTCGGGGGTCGGGGCGGCGCCCAGCAGCACCGGCAGCAGCAGCGCCGCCGAGGCGACGGCGCCTGCCGTTCTGAGGGCGCGTCTGCGCCCGGCGGGGGCGTTGGGGGCGGTGGCGGATCCTCGCAATGCAGCCTCCTGGGACGGTGGGCGCTCTGGGACGTGCGGGGCCGAACGTGCGTCAGTGGTACCGGCTCTGCGACGATCCGTCAATCATGCCCAGTCGGAGGCGATTTCCCATGTCAGCGGCGGTGGCGAGGAGTTTCGTGGCGACAGCAGCTCGGCCTGCGGGGCGTCAGTGGAGTGGACCAATGATCTGAACGGGTGCGTTCTGCGCGGCTGTCCCGGCGACCGGACAGGACGAGGGCCCGCGGGGCACCAACGCTCCGCGGACCGTCATTCGCTCAGCGAGTGCCGACCGCCGCTCGTACGGCCCGCCGAGCCAACTGGCAGTCGTCGTGCAGCCGCCGCAGCAGCAATCGCTGTTCCTCACCGGACGATGTGCCCGGGTGGGCCGCTCCCGGTGCCGCCGAGGTCGCCTCGTGCATCGAACGCTGCACGGCCGTCTCGTACCTGCGGATCTCACGGGTGAGGACGAGCATCAGGTTCACCAGGAAGGCATCACGCGAGGCCGGTCCCGCCGACTGTGCGATCTGGCTGATCTGACGTCGGGCGTCCGGGGCGTCGCCGAGGACTGTCCACAGCGTCGCCAGGTCGTATCCGGGCAGATACCAGCCCGCGTGCTCCCAGTCCACCAGCACCGGACCCGCCGGTGAGAGCAGGATGTTCGACAGGAGCGCGTCTCCATGACAGAACTGCCCCATACCTTGCCGGCCCGCCGCGTGAGCGATGTCGTGCAGCAGCTTCTGCAGGTCGCCCATGTCCCGGTCCGTGAGCAGGCCCAGATCATGGAAACGCGCGATCCGCTCCGCGTAGTCCAGCGGGGCCACGAACGTCCCCGCCGGCGGACGCCATGCGTTCAGCCGGCAGATCGCGCCCAGCGCCGTACGGATGTCGCCGCGCGGCGGTGCCTCCCTCGGATGCCGCTGGAGGGCGGCGACCCGGCCCGGCGTCCGCTCGATCACCAGCGTGCAGTTGTCCGGGTCCGCCGCGATCAGCCGGGGTACGCGTACCGGTGGCCGGTGTCGGACGAACGACCGGTATGCCGCTATTTCGTGCCGGATGCGTTCCGACCAGACGGGGGAGCGGTCGATTAAGCATTTGGCGACCGCCGTGGTGCGTCCTGTCGTGCCGACGATGAGTACGGAGCGCCCGTTGTGGCGCAGCACTTGCACCGGGGAGAACTCCGGACAGATGCGGTGCACCGAGGCGATGGCGGTGCGCAGTTGCGCGCCCTGCGGGCCGGACAAGTCGATTTTCCCGCTGAGCGGTGGGGCGCCGACCCCCGGAACGCGTCGCGCCCTGGCGGTGGCGAGCGCGGGGGACGCGGGTCGCGCGGAGTCGAGATAGGGGCCGCCGACGCCCGGGCGGGAGCGCAGCGACCGGGGCGGGGCGGACACGGAGGACGATGCTGCGTACATAGGCGAGACAGATCCCTTCGTGTGCCTGCGAGTTCAGCGCCGCCCGACCCGGCCGCCGCGGGTGCACCCTGGGGAATGCCCCTGCGGCGGCCGGGTCGGGGTGGCGCGTTCCTACCTGACACCCGATGCCCCGTGGCACACCATCTGGCGCACCCTGGCGAACCCTGGCGAATAGTCCCGAAGCAACTGACGGAGGGCTACTGTCAACTCAGCCGAGAACCTGGGGGCTTGACGTGAGCAGACAACCCAACACCCGCCTCGCGGATCTGTTCGGCCTGGCCGGCTGGTCCAAGGGTGAACTCGCGAGGCTGGTCAACCGGCAGGCGGCGGCCATGGGCCACCCCCAGCTGGCGACCGACACCTCGCGGGTGCGGCGTTGGATCGACATGGGAGAGATCCCGCGCGATCCCGTGCCACGGGTGATGGCGGCGCTGTTCACCGAGCGACTCGGTCGTGTCGTGACCATCGAGGACCTCGGTCTGGTCCGGCACGGACGCCCGGGAAAACGGCGTGACGAAGGGCGTGCCCAGCACCCCGACGGAGTTCCCTGGGCGCCCGAGCGGACTGCTGCGGTCCTCACCGAATTCACGGGAATGGACCTCATGCTCAACCGACGCGGCTTGGTGGGCGCGGGCGCCGCGCTCGCCGCAGGATCAGCACTCAGCAGCGCCATGCACGACTGGCTGCACACCGATCCGGCCCTCGCGGCCGACACTCCCTCATTCGACGATCCCCTGCATGTCGACCAAGTTGGGTACGACCGCTACGAGGCCGCCCCCATCGGATCGCAGGAGGTCGAGGAACTGGAGCGCTCTGTCGAGGTGTTCCGGGCCTGGGACGCGGCCCGCGGCGGCGGGCTGCAGCGCAAGGCTGTCGTGGGACAGCTCAACGAAGTGGGAGGCATGCTCTCCTACCGGCACCCCGACCATCTGCAGCGGCGCCTGTGGGGCGTCGCCGCCAACCTCGCCGTCCTCGCCGGCTGGATGTCGCACGACATCGGCCTGGAGCCCACGGCACAGAAGTACTTCGTCATCGCCGCCCACGCGGCCCGTGAAGGCGGCGACCGGCCTCGTGCCGGTGAGGCGCTCTCCCGCGCGGCCCGCCAGATGGTGCACCTCGGCCGACCCGACGACGCACTCGATCTGATGCACCTCGCCAGGTCCGGCTCCGGCGATCAGGTGCTGCCCCGCACTCAGGCCATGCTCAGCACCATCGAGGCCTGGGCGCAGGCCTCGATGGGCAAGGGTCAGGCCATGCGGCGCACACTCGGCGAGGCGGAGGAGCTGTTCGTCTCGGACAAGGCGGATGTGCCCCCGCCGAGCTGGATGCAGATGTTCGACGAGGCGGATCTGCACGGCATGCAGGCGCTGGCCTATCGCACTCTCGCCGAACACGAGCCGGGCGCGGCCGCCGTCGCGCAGCGGCACGCGAAGGAGGCGCTGGAGCTGCGCGGGACCGGCCGGGACCGGTCGAAGATCTTCGACCACATCTCCCTCGCGTCCGCGTGCTTCATCGCCGACGACCCGGAGCAGGCGGACCGCTACGCACGTCTGGCCCTGACGTCGATGGGGGCGAACTCCTCCCACCGCACCTGGGACCGGCTGCGCGAGATGTACCGGCTCACCGGCCAGTACTCCAGCTATCCGAAGATCCAGGACCTGCGGGAGGAGATCGAATTGGCCTTGCCCAAGGGGCTGCCGAAGCCCAGAGGCGGCAACGACGCGCAGGCGTAGGAGAGGTCTGTGCAAGCAGCGTAGGGTCCGGCTCCAGGAGGCCGTGGTCCCCTCGTCAGGAGACGATCCTGGCGGCGAGCACGCAGGCCTCGCCGAACTCTTCCACCACGGTCCGTACACAGTCCTGGGCCGTACGGGCTGCGCTGAAGCGCGGAGCCAGGTCGAGCAGCCTCTGGACGGCCGCCGTGCCGCTGCACCGCGGGAGTAGCCCCTCGGTGTGCAGGAGCAGCAGGTCGCCTCTCTCCAGGGTCACTTCGGCCTGTCCATAGGTGGCTGTCGAGGTCGCCCCGAGCAGTACGCCGTCCGGCGCCGCCGGCACGCACCCCGCCCCGTCGCGGAACAGCAGCGGGACGGGGTGTCCTGCCTGCGCCCAGGTCAGGGTGTGCGTCGCGGGGCGGTAACGGCAGCAGACGGCGCTGCCCAGGGACGGCCGGGTCGAGGCGTCCAGTAACTGGTTGAGCAGGCCCATCAGGGGGCCGGGTTCGGTGCCTGCCATGGCCATGCCGCGCAGGGCCCCGACCAGTGTCGCCATGCCCGAGGCCGCGGACACCCCGTTCCCGGTGAGGTCACCGACGGCGAGCAGTGTGTCCCCGTCGGGCAGTTCGAGCGCGTCGTACCAGTCGCCGATCGCTGCGCCCGCGGAGGACGGCAGGTGGTGGGCGGCCAGTTCGAGTGTCCCCGGGCCCCGCTGCGGGACCCGCAGGGAGCCGTGCCATGGCGGCAGCACGGCCTCCTGTAACGCGACCGCGACCCGGCGCTCGGTCTGCGCTCGGTACCGGTGGCGCTGCAGTGAGTCACGGGCCTCGCCCACGGTTCGCCGGAAGCGGCGCAGCTCGCTGACGTCCCGCAGCACGGCCCACATCGAGGAGGTGCTGCCGTCGGTGGCGAGCACGGGCTCGCCCATCATGTGCACGGTGCGCGCCCCACCGTCGGGGCGCAGGATCCGGAACTCCCCGTCGATGGGTTTGCCGTCGATCAGGCAGTCCGTGACCATCGCCGTCAGCAGCGGCCGGTCGTCGTCGTGCACCAGCGAGGGAAACTCGTCGAGGGTGAGCGCGGGGGCGGCAGGGTCGCGCCCGAGGATCCGGTACAGCTCCCCGGACCAACTCGCCTCGTCCGTCAGTAGATTCCACTCCGCGCTGCCGACCCGGCTGAGCAACGAGCCCGCCGGGCGCGCGGGCGGGACGGCCGGGGCGTCGCGGTCCTCGACCGCCACGGGGGGCGGGCCGTCCCGCAGCTGCGCCAAGTGCTCATCGACATCGCTGAGTTGGTGCAGTGCCAGATCGCACAGTGCGCGCTGCCAACGGGTCTCCAGCTCCGAGCCGTCCTCGAGGGCCTCCCGTCGTACCGCGTCCACTTCGCCGCGCAGCCGCCGTGTCTGCGAGATGAGCGCATCGACCGCGCCGCGCTCGGGTGGCCGGGCGGATGAAGGGTCCGCGGAGAGATGGGGTGGCATGGGCACTCCGATGCGGGGACGGTTCCACAAAGGCTGGCGGAAGGGCCGTTACGACTGTTGCACAGCCTGCGATGCCCTGTAAGGCATTTGGCAACACACGATCCGGTGGTGCTTCTGGCATATGCCACAGGCTCTGTGGAGTATCTGTGCGGGATGTAGAGCCCTCGTGCCCGATGTGGTCAAGTCGCAGGTAACGTACGGTACTCGACGGGGTGTGCGGGCGTGTGTGTCCCATGTTCAGATATGCGTTCGACACATGCGTGGGTGCCTCCGCTCACCACGCGTAGCGCCCCCCGCCGGACCCGGCGGCATCGGCTTCTTGAGCCACGGACCCCCCTCGGGCCCCACTTGTCACAGGGTGCCCCCCCTCTCCACCGACTGTCCCCGGCGGGGCAGGTGGCGGGGAGGGAGGGCAGCACGGGCAGGGCCTCAGTAGCGCAGCACCCCGGCGATGCCCTGCGCGTCGCCCAGCGTGCCGTCCGGAACGAAGTGGACCTCGGCCCCGGTGTCCAGGCAGCGCTCGACGATCTCGTCCACGATGTCCTCGCGGGCGTCAAGATCGCCGCTCTCGGCCGGCACCAAATGGTCACCGGCGTCATCGCGGACCGTCACGCGATAGTTCTCCTCGACCGCGAGGAGGTGGATGCGGCCGTCGGAGGCGTTCTGCCAGACCTCGTCGACGCCGGCGGCGAACGCCTTGCGGCCGCGTGCGGTCACCAGCTCACGGCTCACCGTGTCGATGTCCTGGCGGTCATGGGCCTCGATCACGGGCCGGAGTGCCTGCCACACGGCGTCTGGAGTGCCGTGGGCGAGGCCACCGTGCGGGACATGGACGGCGTCCTTGGAGACGGTGCCGACCTCGTCGAGGCAGGACAGCGCCGTCGGCTCGCCGGTGATGTACACCGGGCGCGGGTGCTCGCGCAGTACCGCGCTCAGCGCCGTGTCGGCCTCGCGCAGGAAATGGCGTGTTTCCTCGTCGCGGAAGATGCTCGGCGTGTTGCCGATCTGCTCCCGGCGCTCGGCGTCGAAATTCTCGCGGCTCCTGGTCAGCGGGAAGCCGCCGGTGTGATCCTCGGTGACGCGGTCGATGCTGCCGCTCCACAGCGTCACCCGGTCAGCCGCGGCCGACAGCACCCAGAACGGCCGCTCGGCGGCCTGTGCGGAGACGAGGTTGCGGGTCAGGAAGGTGTCCGAGAGCACCACGCGCTCGGGCACCGTACGGGCCAGTGACCAGACCTGGTGCTCGCCCGGTGCGGCGAAGATGACGAGGCCGTCCTCCGCGTGCGACAAGTCCACCTCCGCAAGGGCCTGGTCGAGCTGCCGGACGACATCGTTGCGCCGTTCCCGGGTGACCGCGGGATCGGCCTCCAGCTGCTTCTTGGCCTCGGCCACCACATTGCGCAGCCGGACCGGATCCTGGGTGTTGTCGGGCCCACGGCGGTGCGTCGGCGTCAGCACGGACACCGCGGGGTAGCTGCGTGGCCGCCGCAGCTCGGCGAGGGTCGCGGGACTCAGATCGTGCTCCATATGAGCACGATAGGGCGGATTCGCCGATAAGGCATTTGGGGCAAATCGACACAATATTCGAGATAATCGGTTGTCGATGTCGCTCGGGCCGTCGGCCGTGACCGTCCGCATCGCCGACGGAGGCCGGCACCTGACCGCCGTAGGACATCCCATGCGCCGTACGGGGGCGGCCGGGGCAGGGCGCTCGGCGGTGCCGCTCCGGGCGTCCTGGCGCAGGGCACCGGGACGGATCGTGACCCCGCCGCACTCCGGAAAGGCTCATCGTGACCCGTCAAGACTCCCGCCCCGCGTACGGTGTGCACTCCGAGGTCGGGCGACTGCGCAAGGTACTGGTCTGCGCGCCCGGTCTCGCCCACCGCAGGCTGACCCCCACCAACGCCGAAGAACTGCTCTTCGACGACGTCATGTGGGTGGAGAACGCCCAGCGCGACCACGCTGACTTCGTCGACAAGCTGCGCGGGCGCGGCGTCGAGGTGGTGGAGTTGCACGACCTGCTCGCACAGACCATGAGCGTCCCCGGGGCCCGGGACTGGCTGCTGGACCGGAAGATCACCGCCAACGAGGTCGGGCTCGGGCTCGTCGACACCACCCGCGCCTTCCTGGAGTCCCTCGATCCCGCCCGGCTCGCCGAACACCTGATCGGCGGCCTCGCCACCACTGACCTGCCCGACGCGTACCGCACCGGCCACATCGCCCTGGCCCGCGAGTCCACCGGCGCGCGCGAGTACCTGATGCCGCCGCTGCCCAACACGCTCTACACCCGCGACACGACGTGCTGGCTGTACGGCGGACTCACCCTCAACCCGCTGTACTGGCCCGCCCGCCATGACGAGACCCTGCTGATGAAGGCGGTCTATGCCTTCCACCCCGACTTCGCGGGGTCCACCGTCTGGTGGGGTGACCCCGAACTCGACTGGGGACAGGCCACGTTCGAGGGCGGAGACATCATGCCGGTCGGCGGCGGTGTCGTACTGATGGGCATGAGCGAACGCACCTCACGGCAGGCGATCACCCAGGTCGCGGCGGCCCTGTTCCGGAACGGTGCCGCCGAGCACGTCATCGTGGCCGGCATGCCGAAGCTGCGCTCCGCCATGCACCTCGACACCGTCTTCACCTTCGCCGACCGGGACCTGGTGACGCTCTACCCGGCCATCATGGACGGCGTCCACACCTTCTCCCTGCGGCCCGCCGACCAGGCCCCGGGCATCGAACCCGTCGACGAGGGCGCGCGCCCCTTCGTGGACGTCGTCGCCAAGGCGCTCCGCCTGCCCGGGCTGCGGGTGGTCGAGACGGGCGGGGACGTGTACGCCTCCGAGCGCCAGCAGTGGGACAGCGGCAACAACGCGGTCGCCGTGGAGCCGGGCGTGGTCTTCACCTACGACCGCAACACCCAGACCAACACGCTCCTGCGCAAGGCGGGCGTGGAGGTCATCACCATTGTCGGCGCGGAACTGGGACGAGGACGGGGCGGCGGGCACTGCATGACCTGCCCGATCATCCGGGATCCGGTCTGACGCCGCGGCAGGCATCGCCCGTCGGGGCATCAGCGCCCCGGCTCAGTGCGGTCGTTCCGAACCGCACGTGCTGCCGTCGGCAGGCAACGTGCCGTCCAGGAGGAAGGCGTCGACCTTCGCGTGAACGCACCTGGAGGACGTGTATCCGGTGTGGCCCTCACCCTTGTTGTCGAGGACCACTGCCGACGGGCCGAGGCGCCTGGCGGTCTCCAGCGTCCAGCGGTACGGGGTCGCAGGATCCCCGCGTGTGCCGACGAGCAGCATCTTCGCGGTGTGGACGTCCTTCACCTCCTTCCGGATGAAGTCGGTGCCCGGGGGACGTCCGTAGCACATCAGCACCTGCGAGAGGCGGTGCGGTCCGAAGACCGGGGACGCCTCCTCGTAGCGGCTGCGCAGCCGGGGGAGGTCCTGGACGATCCGGTCGGCGCTCGGCCGGTCCGGGTCGTCCGCGCAGTTGACGGCCATCAGCGCGGCCGGCAGGTTGTCGTCGGGCACGTCCGCGGGGTCGACGAGCCCGCCACCGGTCTCACGGGCGGACGGCACGGCCAGGGCGCCGCTGGAGAAGCGCATGATCCCGCCGGGGTCGCCCTTCTCCACGAGCCGGGACAGCGCCTGCTCCAGCGCCGGCCACAGCCGCTCGCTGAACAGTGCCTGCCCGATCCCGTCGACCAGGTCCTGCCCCGAGAACGGCAGGCCGAGGGCGGTCGGTACGGGGTTCCTGTCCAGCGAGTCGACGAGCCGGACCACCTGCTCCCGGGCCGAACGCGCGTCCTGTCCGAAGGGGCAGGCCACGTTCTTGACGCACCAGGCGAGGAAGTCCTCCAGGGCGATCTGCTGACCCCGCGCGCCCGCCAGGCCCTGCTCAGCCAGGGGCTCGGTGAGCGTGTCCACACCGTCGAGCACCATCCGGCCCACCTTCGTCGGGAACTGGGCCGCGTACACCGCGCCCAGCCGCGTGCCGTAGGAGAAGCCGAGGTAGTTCAGTTTCTTGTCGCCGAGGGCCTGGCGCATCACGTCCAGATCGCGGGAGGCGTCGACGGTCCCCATGTGCGCCAGTACCGGCCCGGAGTGCCGGGCGCACTGCTCGGCCAACTTTCGCATCTGCTGGAGAGCGGCCCGGGGATCGCTCTCTTCGGCGGGGACACCCGTCGTACCCGTCGTCCCGTCCGTGTCCTCTCCGCAGCTGACGGGCGAGGACCGGCCGACACCGCGCGGGTCGAACGTCACCAGGTCGTAGGACTTCGCCAGGTCCATGAACTCCAATCCGGCCGAGGCGAGTTGGGAAACGCCCGCGCGGCCGGGGCCGCCGAAGTTCAGCAGTACGGATCCCCGGGACCCCCCGGTCGCCGGGAAGCGGGCCAGCGCCAGGTCGAGCGTGCCGGCGGAAGGCCTCGCGTAGTCGAGGGGGACCGTCACCTTCCCGCACTGCAGGTCTCTCGGCATGCCCTCGCCCTTGCAGGCGGACCAGGAGATCTTCTGGCGGTAGAAGCGAGACAGGTCGCGGTCGCCGCCGGCCGCGACCGCCGACGGAAGCGCCGTGCCCAAGAGGGCCAGCACCGCGGTCGTGGCCGCCGCCGTGGCGATCGCACGGCGTCTGCGCATGGACAGCATGGTGCCTCCGGGGACGCCCCGGCTGAGGATCCGGCGACGGCCTTCCGCTCACGATAGGCGGGCTCCCGGGGGTGCGCCTCCGGGAGGGCGGGGCGCGCGGATGTGGCGTACCCTCCGTGCGCCACCGTCGGTCGGCCTTCTGGCGCGGTGGGATCCGTCCCGAGGACGGTGTTCCCATGGTTCGATCACCGTGCCACTCGATCGAGTGAAAGGCGGATAAGCCATAACTCGGATGCTTTGCCTGCGTTTTATCGAGTGCGGGCGAGTGCCCGCGACCATGTGTGGAAGGCAGGGAACCGATGAAACGGGTTACCCGGAATGGATTGATCGCCGTGGCCGCCGCCTCGGGGGCGATGGCTGTGGCGCTGCCCGCGCACGCGGACTCCGCGGCGGAGGGCACTGCGGCGGGTTCGCCCGGGCTGATCTCCGGCAACACTGTCCAGCTCCCGGTGCACGTACCGGTCAACGTGTGCGGCAACACCGTGAACGTGGTGGGGCTTCTCAACCCGGCCGCGGGTAACGCCTGCGCGAACCGGGACGCGCGCCAAGGCGGTCCGGCGAACCGCACGACCCCTCGGGGCGGCGCGTTCGCGCACAGCCGGGGAACGGATTCACCGGGCATGCTCTCCGGTAACGAGGTGCAACTGCCGGTCGACCTTCCGGTGAACATCAGCGGCAACTCGGTGAGCGTGGCCGGCGTCGGCAACGAGGCCACCGGCAACACCTCCACGAACGCCCCGGGCAACCAGCCTCACCGCCACCACGCTCCACGGCCCGTCGCACCCCCCGAGACGCAGTTCGATGCACAGCCCGTGGCGGCCACGCTCGCCCACACAGGCGCGGACGCGACCGTGCCCGCGCTCGCGGGAAGCGCGGCCCTGGTGCTCGGCGGGGCGATCCTGTACCGCCGTTCCCGGGTGAGCGGGACGCGCTGAGCCGAATACGCCGAGTGCGCCGAGGGGGCCTTGCGGACGAACGGCCGACAGGGCCCCCGGCGCCGACGTCAGCGCCGGGCCGCGTCGGCTGCCTCGCCCCGCAGAATGCTGTACCGCACCCCGTCCCGCCATCGCCCGTCACGGAACACGACGCTGCGCATGATCCCCTCCCGGCTGAACCCGGCCTTCTCCAGGGAGCGTTGCTCCGCGATGTTCTCGACCTCGGTGTCCGCCTCTACGCGCTTGGCGACGGTGTGTGCGAAGAGGTAGCGCACCAACTGCCGTTGGGCCTCGGTGCCCACGCCCTTGCCACGGGCCTCGGGCAGCAGAGCGATGCCCATGTTCCAGTGGAAGGAGAAACGGGACGCCCAGACCTTCCGGAAACCGACGAAGCCCAGCACCTCGTCGTCTCGCACCACCATGAGGGTGCCTCGGTCATCGCCGAGCAGCCCGTTCTCCGCCCACTCGCGCCGCCAGCGCCCGAGGTCCCACCAGCCGAACCATTGGAAGCCCGAAGCCACCTCACGGTCTGTCAGGAAACGGTCCAAGACTGAGAGGTCGTCCTCGGTTGCGGGGCGCAGCGTCACGTGTTCGTCGGTCATGTCCAGCCACGCTAGTGCCGCGGCAGGCAACGTTCGCCCCGTCGCGACGCCCGGCACGCTCCCCCAAGCTCTTCGAGCAGGGGGTACCCCCACTCGCCGCGCCAGACGAAAGCCCAAGTACGTCCAGTACGAGGGCTTCCGTCCGGCACTTCCTCGAGCTCTTCGAGCAGGGGGACCCCCGGAGCACGCTCCCCCACCCTCGGCTTCTCTCCCACTCTCGGCTCCGCTTGAGCGGGGGGGACCTCCAGAGCGGGAGGTGCCCCCACGACGCCGCTCCTCAACGGGCAAACGTTGCCTGCCGCGGCACTAGTTCACCTCGCCGTTGCGGCGGTGGAAGCGCCGGTGCAGCTCGTGTACCTCCGCCGCCAGTTCCGGAATTGGACCCTCGACCGCCACACCGGGCGCGACCTCGTTCACGGGGAGCGTCCGTACAGGAGGCTCGGGAATCTGCAACTCCTGAAGCCATGAGGCGAGTTGTTCCGACGAGGCGATGTAAACGATGCGGCCCAGGCCCACCCAGGCGTGGGCGGCCGCGCACATGGGGCAGTGCTCGCCGGAGGTGTAGACGGTCGCTGCCGCGCGCTCCTCGGGTGTCAGGTGCGCGGCGGACCAGCGGGCCAGTTCGAACTCGGGGTGGCGGGTGCGGTCGCCGGAGGCCACCCGATTGTGATCCTCGGCCAGCACCGTGCCGTCCGCCGCGACCAGCACCGAGCCGAACGGCTCGTCGCCGGCCTCCAGTGCCTCGGTCGCCAGCTCGACGCAGCGGCGCAGATACCGCAGTTCGGGGTCCTTCACCATGAAGTGGCCGCCCTTCTCGCGACATGATCTCAAGGGTGCAGGGTACGACCCCTCAGGCCACAGGCGTCGCCACGGGCGGGCCGTCGGCGCCGTGCCGAAGGGCGTCACCATGCCGAACAATCCATTCCACTTCTTCAACCGCCGGTCAACGTCGGGTCAATCCTCGGCCTGGTGACGGGAGGTTCTCCTGTTCGCACCCACTTTTGCCATGTACCGTTCAAAAACCCGTCATCCGGGCAGCATATGAAGAGATGTCTACGCGCGCAGACCGAGTGGGTGGTTCTCTGCGCGAAGACTCGGCACCCGCACCGTTCCTTCCCCCCACCCCCTCACGGAGGTCCGCCGGATGCTCGCACGCACCAGGTCCCCCCGCAGACTCACCACGGCCCTCGCCGTGTTCGGCCTGCTCACCACGGGCGCCGCCGTCCAGATGACCACGGCGGCCACACCGGCCCACGCGGCCACCCCACACCGCGTCCTGTTCGACAACGCACACGCGGAGACCGCGGGAAACGCCGACTGGATCATCTCCACCAGCCAGCCCGACCCGCTCGGAGAGAACGCCTCCCCGTCCGTCGAGAAGGACTGGACCGGAGCGCTCTCCTCGTGGGGCGTCGCCCTGCAGAAGACGGGCAACTACAGTCTGAAGACGCTGCCTTCGGGCTCCAGCCTCTCCTACGGCGGATCGTCCTCGACCGACCTGTCGAAGTTCGACACGCTCGTCCTGCCCGAACCCAACACGCCGTTCACCACAGCCGAGAAGACCGCCATCATGACGTTCGTCAAGAACGGTGGCGGGCTCTTCATGATCTCCGACCACACCGGCGCCGACCGCAACAACGACGGCTATGACGCGGTCAAGATCCTCAACGATCTGATGTCCAACAACAGCGTCGACTCCACCGACCCGTTCGGCTTCTCCATCGACGCGCTGAACATCGGCTCCGATCACCCCGCTGCCATCAGCGACAGCACCGACCCGGTCCTGCACGGATCCTTCGGCACCGTCACCAAGAGCCTGATCGCCAACGGCACCACCGCCACGCTCAAGCCCTCCGACAACTCCTCCGTCAAGGGCCTGCTCTACCGCTCCGGCTACTCCGGCAACACCGGCGCCTTCTTCCTCACCAGCACCTTCGGCAGCGGCCGCGTCGCCTTCTGGGGCGACAGCTCACCCATCGACGACGGCACCGGCCAGAGCGGCAACACGCTGTACGACGGCTGGAACGACCCCGGAGCCACCAACGCCGCCCTCGCCCTCAACGCCACCGCATGGCTCGCCGGAGCGAGCGGCAGCAGCGGGGGAGGCGGCTCCACCTCGTGCACCGCGGCACAGCTCCTCGGCAACAACGGCTTCGAGTCCGGCAACACCACCTGGAGCGCCAGTAGCGGCGTCATCACCAACTCGACCGGGGAGTCAGCCCGTTCCGGCTCGTACTACGCATGGCTCGACGGCTACGGCTCCGCCACAACCAACACCCTCTCCCAGACGGTGACCATCCCCTCGGGCTGCGCCGCGACCCTGAGCTTCTACCTCCACATCGACACCGCGGAGACCACGACCAGTACGGCGTACGACACGCTCAGCGTGCAGGTCCTCAACCCTTCCGGCACGGTCCTCGGCACCCTGGCGACCTACTCCAACCTCAACGCGGCCTCCGGATACACCCAGCGCAGCTTCAACCTCGGCAACTACGCCGGGCAGACCGTCTCGATCAAGTTCACCGGCACCGAGGGCGCCAAGCTCCAGACGTCGTTCGTCATCGACGACACGGCTCTCAACGTGAGTTGAGCCATAGGAACGAGTGGCGGGCCGACCTCCGCGCCGGCCCGCCGGGTCCACGAGGCGCGCGTCGGCCGGGCGGTGGTGCCTACGGCGGTGCGCTGACGCGGCGTGGAGCCGGGGCACGCCCGACCGGTTCCCGCGAAGCGTATGCCCCTCCGTGCGGTCTGCGCATAATCCCCGGATGAACTCGCAGACGATCACCGCCGACGCGGCGGGCATCTGGAAGCTCGGAGACCTGCCCGTCGGCCGCATCGGCTTCGGCGCGATGCGGCTGACGGGCAGCGCCGCCTTCCACCTCGGCACGCCGAGCGACCGCGCGCGGTCCCTCGCCGTGCTGCGGAAGGCGGTCGAACTCGGCGTCAACCACATCGACACGGCCGCCTTCTACTTCTCTTCCCTGCGCTCCGCCAACGAGCTGATCAACCGTGCGCTCGCGCCGTACCCGGACGACCTGGTCATCGTCACCAAGGTCGGTCCGCACCGCGAGTACTCGGGAGAGTGGGGCACCGCGGCTCGGCCCGACGAACTGCGCGGTCATGTCGAGGAGAACCTGCGTCAACTCGGCCGTGACCACCTGGATGCGGTCAACCTCCGCCGGATGCGGACGTACGACTCGATCGCCGAACACTTCGGCGCGCTGGCCGACCTGCGCGACGCTGGGCTGATCCGGCACCTTGGCATCTCGAACGTCGAGCCCCGCCACCTCGCCGAGGCGCAGGCCATCGCGCCGGTGGTGTGCGTACAGAACGAGTACGGGCTCCACCGGCCCGATCCGGCCACGGACGAACTCCTGCGGATCTGCGGCGAACAGGGGATCGCGTTCGTGCCGTTCTTCGCGATCGCCGGGGAGAGCGGTCCACAGGGCCCGGTCGGCGACGGAGGCGACGAGGTCGTCCGCGCCGTCGCGCGGGCGCACGATGCCACGCCCGCCCAGGTCCGGCTGGCCTGGACGCTCCGGCAGGGCCCCCACGTCCTGGCCATCCCGGGCACCGGCAACCCGGACCATCTCGCGGAGAACGTGGCCGCGGGCGCGCTGCGGCTCACCGACGACGACATGGCGCGCCTCGACGCGCTGCACCGGCAAAGGGAGTGAGCCCGCCGGCCCCGATCACTGCCTGATCCACCGCAGGGTCATGTCGGGCAGATTCTCCATGTTCGTGCGGCCGTCGCTGGTGTCGAGGACATGGAAGCCGTGGTGTTCGTAGAACGCGCGGGCATCGGTGTTCTGCTGAAAGACGTGCAGTGACAGCCCGTCCGGGCTGTGCTGCCTGATCGCGTCGAGCAGCAGCGTGCCGATGCCCTGGCGGCGGACATCCGGCCGCAGGTAGAGGTGTTCGAGCATGTCGCCCTCGAGGGCGGCGTAGCCGAGGATTTCCCCCTCACGCTCTGCCACCCACACGCGGCACGTCGTGAGGAGGACATCCTCTACCCATCGGGTGACCTGTTCGTGATCGCGTCTCTGCGGAGGCAGGTAGGGCATCGCCGCGGCGCGAGAGGTCATATGGATGTGCGCGATCACCGTCGCGTCCGCCGCAGCCGCGAGTCGGATCTTCGTCCCGTCGTCATTCCCCACGGCGCGAACCTATCGGGCCCCCGAAGCGTATGTCGTGCCTGGGGAACGAAGTTGTTCCCGGCGGCAGTTCAGGACGTCGGCGTGGAGGCGGGCTCCGCCGGGGCGGCGTGCGTACGCGGGGCCAGCCGGGCGGCGACGTAGACGCACAGGCTCAGCCAGCACAGGGCGAACAGCCAGCCGCCCAGGACGTCGGAGAACCAGTGGACGCCCAGATACACGCGGGTGAGTCCGACCAGGACACCCCAGGCGAGGACGACTGCTACGAACGCGCCTCTGCCCCGCGAGGCCCGGCCCCAGATCGCGAGGGCCAGCAGCCCGGCGGTGATCGCGGCAGTCGTCGTATGCCCCGAGGGGAACGACCAGCCCGACGCGTGGGTGACCCAGTCCTGCGTCTCCGGCCGCGGGCGCGCCGCCAGCGACATCACGCCGTACCGCACGGCCTGGCCCGCGGCCAGGCAGGCGACCGCGGCAGCGGCGGCGAGAGCGCGCCGCCGCACCGTACGCCCCGCGAGGAGACCCGCCAGGACAACGAGCAGATAAGGGATGAACCCCGTACCCGTGTACGTCACCGCCCGGGCCACCGCGACCGCGGCGGACGGGCGGTGGGCGACCGACCAGTCCAGCAGGTCCTGGTCGCCGAACAGCGGAGCGCCGTTGTGCCCCGTCACCGTCAGGGCCAGCAGCACGAACGCGACCAGGGCGCCCACGGCCGTGGAACCGGCGAGGTCGGTGACGTCCTCCCGCTTCACGACAGCGCCTGCGGGGCGGCGGCCGCGCGAAGCGGTGCGGTGCGCGAACCTGCGTCCATGGGTCGTGGCCCCTTTCATAATGGACAGGCGGGCCGGCTTTCGACCGGCCTCACGAAGACTACAATCCTGTAGACCGTCTACAGGAATGTAGATGATGGCCGGGTGAGGAAGGTTCCATGACCGAAGTGAAGGACGAGCGGCGACCGGCGGGCGAACTGGAAGCCAGTGTCATGGCCGCGCTCTGGGCCGCGGACGCCCCTCAGACCCCCGGCCAGGTACAGCTGAGCCTCGGAGCCGGCCTCGCCCGTACGACGGTGACGACGATCCTGTCCCGGTTGTACGACAAGGGCGTCGTCGACCGCAGGCGCCAGGGCCGCGGGTACGCCTACTTCCCCGTCCAGGACACCCACGGGCTCACCGCCCGGCGTATGCACACCGAACTGGACCGGGGCAGCGACCGGCACACCGTGCTGGCGCGCTTCGTCGCCCAGCTGAGCGAGGATGACGAGCGCGTCCTGCGGGATCTGCTGGAATCCGGTGAGCAGTGACCTTTCTGCTGATCGTCCCCCTGGTGCTGCCGTTCGCGATGCCCGCGCTCGCCCGGCGCGCTCTCGAACGGCTCGCGCCCGCGACCGCGCTGTGGGTGGTGACCTGCTCCACGCTTGTGGTCGCGTGCTGCTCCCTGACCGCCCTGGGGGCTTTCGTCCTCACCGGGCTGCTCAAGCTGCCCCTCTTTGCGGCGCTCGGCAAGCTGGTGTACCCGCTGCGCACCGCGTCGGACCTGTTCGTCGTGCCCGCGGCGGCGTTCTCCGTCGGCGCGCTCGCCGTGTGCCTGTGGACCGTGATCCGTACCGCGACGCGCCAGGCCCGGGCCTTCCATGTCGCGACCGCCGAGGCGGGGTGCCGGGCCACCGCGGGCGACCTCTGCGTCATCGACTCCCCGCGCCCCGACGCGTACGCCCTCCCCGGGCGACCGCACCGCATCGTCGTCACCACCGGCATGCTGCGCAGCCTCGGCCCGGACGAACGCGAGGCGCTCTTCGCCCACGAGCGGGCCCATAACGCGGGCGGACATCACTACTTCCTCGCGTTCGCCGAACTCGCCGCGCTGTGCCACCCCGGGCTGCGGCCCGTGGGTGAGGTCATCCGGTTCGCGGTCGAGCGCGCGGCCGACGAGGCCGCCGCCGCGGCGGTCGGCGACCGCCGGCTGACCGCCCGGGCGATCGGCCGCGCCGCGCTCGCCGCCCGGGCGGCCCACGGGGAGCGGCCGTCCTTCGCGGCCGCCGCGACCACGGGCCCCGTGCCGCAGCGGGTCGCCGCGCTGCTGGCGGCCCCCCGCCCGCCGCACCGGGCCGCCCCCTGGATCGCCGGCCTTCTCGTCGCCTGCGCGACCGTCTCCGTCTGCACCTCGGCGACCGGAGTCATCGGCTTTCACCACGAGGTCGAGATCGCCCAGGGCGAAGAAGGACGCTGAGGCGCGCCGGGCACCGAACGGCCGCCGGCGCGAGTGCGGGGTCCCGCCCCTTGCCCGGCAAGGTCTCCTGTCAGGCGGAAGCGGTCAGGCCAGTTCCTTGTACATATGGACGTCCTCCGCCCCGCCGGGGATGCCCGGCGTCCTGCCGGTCTCGATGTATCCGTGGCGCTGGTAGAACTCCGGCGCCTGGAACGTGAACGACGACACGCACGCGCGGTCGCAGCCGCGCCGCCGTGCCTCGTCCTCGGCTGCGAGAAGGAGTCGGCTTCCCCATCCTTCCCTTCGGCTCTCCTCGCGCACCCAGAGCATCTCGATGCCCAGCAGCCCGCCCCAGGTCCAGGCGGAGAGCCCCCCGATGAGTTCGCCGGTGTCGTCGACGACCTTCACCGACAGGGTCCCCTCGTCTGCGGCGGTGGTCCCGGTGGCGGGGAAATTGACTTCGTCCAGCCCCTTGGACAGACGTTCGTTGAGCTCAGGGTCCCGGTGGCCGACGGTCAGCGCCGCACCCACGTAGTCATGTGCCATGCCGCAGAGCATGGCACCGCCGACCGCGCCGTGCGGGCGCCGCGCCGTAGACGCCGGGGTGGCCGGGGGTACGACCCCTGCGGGCCCCCTTGACGGGATGCCGTACGCTACGTGTTACGTATAACGTGATCACTTCGTACCTCGCACCGGAAGGCCCGATGAGACGCATCGCTCTGGTCACCCTCGTCGTCGACGACTACGACGAAGCGGTCCGCTTCTACACCGAGGCCCTCGGCTTCCGGCTCGCCGCAGACGAGCCGCGGCCGGACGGCTCCCGCTGGGTCGTCGTCGAGCCCGGTGGCGTCGGCGAGGGCACCGCCCTGCTGCTCGCCCGGGCCAAGGACGAGGCCCAGTGCGACCGGGTCGGCGACCAGACCGGCGGGCGTGTGGGCTTCTTTCTGCACACCGGCGATTTCGCCCGCGACCACGCCCGGATGACCGCGGCCGGAGTGACCTTCCTGGAGGAACCGCGGCACGAGCCGTACGGCACGGTCGCCGTCTTCCAGGACCTGTACGGCAACCGCTGGGACCTGCTCCAGCCCGCCGACTGAAACCCCGCCGGACGAAACCCCAGAACAACCTGCCGAGGAACCAACCGCACATGACCGCCCCGCGCATCGACACCGACACCATCCGCCGACTCCCCAAGGCTGTGCTGCACGATCACCTCGACGGCGGACTTCGCCCCGCCACCCTCGTGGAGCTTGCGGAGACGGTCGGCCACACCCTGCCCACCACCGACCCGCAGGCGCTGGCGCAGTGGTACTACGAAGCCGCCAACTCCGGAGACCTGGTGCGCTACATAGCCACCTTCGAGCACACCCTGGCCGTGATGCAGACCCGCGAGGGCCTGCTGCGCACCGCCGAGGAATACGTCCTGGACCTCGCCGAGGACGGCGTCGTCTACGGCGAGGTGCGCTACGCCCCGGAGCTGATGCTCAAGGGCGGCCTCACCCTGCCCGAGGTGGTCGAGACCGTGCAGCAGGGCCTCGCTGCGGGGATGGCCAAGGCCGCGGCCGCGGGCACCCCGGTGCGGGTCGGCACCCTGCTGTGCGGCATGCGCATGTTCGACCGCACCCGGGAGATCGCCGACCTCGCGGTGGCCTTCCGTGACGCCGGCGTCGTCGGTTTCGACATCGCCGGCGCCGAGGACGGCTTCCCGCCCGCCGACCACCTCGCCGCCTTCGAGTACCTGCGCCGCGAGAGCGTGCCGTTCACCATCCACGCGGGTGAGGCGCACGGCCTGCCCAGCATCCACCAGGCCCTCCAGGTGTGCGGTGCCCAGCGCATCGGCCACGGTGTGCGCCTGACCGAGGACATCGTCGACGGCAAGCTGGGCCGCCTTGCGAGCTGGGTGCGTGACCGCCGAATCGCCCTGGAGATGTGCCCGACGTCCAACCTGCAGACGGGCGCCGCCTCCTCGATCGCCGACCACCCGATCACGGCCCTGAAGGACCTGGGCTTCCGGGTCACCCTCAACACCGACAACCGTCTGGTTTCGGGTACGACGATGACCCGTGAGATGTCCCTGCTGGCCGAGGAGGCCGGCTGGACGGTGGAGGACCTGCGCACGGTCACGGTGAACGCGGTCAAGAGCGCGTTCATCCCGTTCGACGAGAAGGGCGCCCTCATCCGGGACGTGATCCTGCCCGGTTACGGGACTGCGCTCTGAAGCAGCCCTCGCACATAGGCGGCCTGTCCGACGTGCTGCAGATCGTCGGACAGGACGCTGACCAGCCGCACGCCCAGGCTGACGGGCGGATCCCAGCGCTCGTCCACGATGCGCTCGAGGTCCTTGGCCAGCAGCCCGCGCAGGAAGCCGAGCGTCTGCTCGTGCACGGCGTCGTAGTACCCGGTGAGCAGGTCGCCCGACTCCACCCGCACCTTGGCGGCCTTGCGCGGCCTGTGGCCGTAGCCCGTGTCCTGCCGGGGCAGATCGAGCCCGAAGCGCTTCTCCCAGCCCTGGGCGAGCCATACCTGGTCGAGACCGGCAGCGTCGGCGATGTGATCGTCCTGCACCCGGGTGAGATGCCAGACGAGCCAGGCGACGGAGTTGGTGTCGGCGGTGGGCCGGGCATTGAGGTCGTCCGGGCCCAGACCGTCGACGGCGGCATGGACTTCTTCCCGGATGCGGCCGTACGCGTCGATGAGGATGTCCTTGGCATTCATGGATCAACGGTGCAACACGTTGGCACGCAGCGCCTGCCCGGACATGCGAACGCTCCGCTCACGCCGGGGGAGGGGCCTGAACGGGGCCGTGTGCCCCGCCCCCATCGTGCTGCGCCGCCGCAGTCACGGGAGGGACAGGAGGGTGCGCCAGTTCTCGCGGTCGAGGTCCCAGGCCAGGCCGCGGAATCGTGCGCCGTGCCGGTCAGATGTTCCGGGAGCCGATTGGACTACTGCCCGAGCGGCAGGCGAGAGTGGACCGCATCGTCCTGAACTTCCCTCCTGGAGTGCACGTTGTACACGGCAGACCCCGCCCGCTACGAGACCATGCCCTACCGGCGCACCGGACGCAGCGGTCTGCAGCTGCCCGCGCTGTCGCTCGGCCTGTGGCACAACTTCGGCCCCGACCGCCCGGTGGAGACGCAGCGGCAGATCCTGCGCCGCGCCTTCGACCTCGGCGTCACGCACTTCGACCTGGCCAACAACTACGGCCCGCCGCCCGGCGCCGCCGAGTCCGCCCTCGGCGACGCGCTGCGGGCGGACCTCGCGCCCTACCGCGACGAGCTGGTCATCTCCACCAAGGCCGGCTACCTCATGTGGCCGGGCCCGTACGGCGAATGGGGCTCCCGCAAGTACCTGAGGTCCTCGCTCGACCAGAGCCTGAAGCGGATGGGCCTGGACTACGTCGACATCTTCTACTCGCACCGCCCCGATCCCCAGACACCGCTGGAGGAGACGATGGGCGCCCTGCACTCGGCGGTCCAGCAGGGCAAGGCGCTCTACGTCGGCGTCTCCAACTACTCGCCGGAGCAGACCCGTGAAGCCGCCCGAATCCTGGGGGAGTTGGGCACCCCGCTGCTGATCCACCAGCCGCGCTACTCGATGCTCGACCGCCGCCCGGAGGAAGAAGGCCTCCTCGACGCCCTGGAAGAGCTCCAGGTCGGCTCGATCGCCTACTCGCCGCTGGAGCAAGGTCTGTTGACGGCGCGTTACCTCGACGGGATTCCGGCGGGTTCGCGCGCCGCGAGCGAGAGCCCCTTCCTCAGCGCCGACTCCCTCACCGAGGAGCTGGTGGGGCAGCTGCGCGCGCTCGACGGCATCGCCAAGTCCCGCGGCCAGTCGCTGGCCCAGATGGCCCTGGCCTGGGTGCTGCGCGGGGGACGGGTGACCTCGGCCCTGGTCGGTGCGAGCAGCCCGCAGCAGCTGGAGGACAGCGTCGCGGCGATCCGCAACCTGGACTTCGACGCGGACGAGCTGGCGCGGATCGACGCGGTCATCAAGGCGTAGGGCGTTCGCTCACCTTCTGTACGCAGGAGGGCGGCCGACCGCATACGCGGGAGGCCGCCCGCATGCCCAGGAACGAGCCGGCCCCGAGGGCGGACGGTCACCGCGGGACGAAGGACCCTCGGATGCGGTGGAATCCGTGCGCACGGGAGCCGCCGACGGCGTCGACCGTGCGGTTGTGCCGCCCTTGGACCTGGCGAAGACTGGTCGGGGTAGGGGCAACCGACTACGGCGGGCGACGCGCGGCCGTGTGTCGTCGGCCGGACGGGTGGTCAACCGTGACGATCTCACCCTTCGGGTCCGGCGACCCGTTCTCCGAACTCTTCAACCGCTTCTTCGGCATGAGCCCGGCGACCTCCCCGCCGGCCGTGCAACGCGTCCCCATCGGGCGTCTCCTCAGCGGCTCCTCGCAGGAACTGCTCGCCGCCGCCGGTGGCCGGGCCGCCGAGGACGGGTCCGATCTGGACACCGTGCACCTGCTGTGGGCCGCCACCCAGGTGCCGGCCGCCCGCCAGCTCCTGGAGCAGGCCGGTGCGGATCCGGACCGGCTCGCCGCCGACCTGCAGGAATCACTGCCCACCGGGACCGGCACCGGGGAACCCGCGCTCACACCGGCGGCCAAGCGAGCCCTGCTCGCCGCCCACGCCCGCTCCCAGGCGGCCGGTGCCTCGTACATCGGCCCGGAGCACATCCTTGCCGCGCTGCTCGACGATCCGCGTTCCCCGCTCACCCAGACCCTCAGGGCCGAGGGCGCCTCGCCCGGCGCACTCAGCGGCCCGGCCCGGGAAGGGCGACCGGCAGGCGGTCACCCCGACACCCCGACGCTCGAGCAGTACGGGCGCGACCTCACCGACGAAGCACGCAGCGGACGCCTCGACCCCGTGGTCGGCCGGGCCGGCGAGATCGAGCAGACCATCGAGGTCCTCTCCCGCCGGACCAAGAACAACCCGGTGCTCATCGGCGACCCCGGCGTCGGCAAGACCGCCATCGTCGAGGGTCTGGCACAGCGCATCGTCGCCGAAGAGGTCCCCAAGGCGCTGAAGAACCGCCGTGTCGCCGCTCTCGAGATGGCGGGCCTGGTCGCCGGGTCCCAGTACCGGGGCCAGTTCGAGGAACGGCTGAAGAAGGTCATCGACGAGGTCACCCAGGCCCAGAAGGGCATCATCCTCTTCATCGACGAGCTGCACACGGTCGTCGGGGCGGGCGGTACCGGCGAGGGCTCCATGGACGCGGGCAACATCCTCAAGCCCGCGCTCGCCCGCGGTGACCTCAGCGTCGTCGGCGCCACCACCATCGACGAGTACCGCAAACACATCGAGAAGGACGCCGCGCTCGAACGCCGTTTCCAGCCGGTCATGGTGCCCGAGCCCACCGTCGAGGAGACGATCGAGATCCTGCGCGGGCTGCGCGACTCGTACGAGGCCCATCACCAGGTCCGCTACACGGACGAGGCGCTGGACGCCGCGGCCTCCCTCTCCGACCGCTACATCAGCGACCGGTTCCTGCCCGACAAGGCCATCGACCTCATGGACCAGGCCGGCGCCCGGGTCGGACTGCGCAGCGTGGGCGGCTCCCGCGAGGCTGCGGAGCTGGAGGACCGGCTCAGCCGACTGCGCCGCGAGAAGGACGAGGCGGTCAGCACCGAGGACTTCACGCGCGCCGGCGAACTCAAACGCGAGGTCACCGAGCTGGAGGAGCGACTCGGTTCGATGGGCGAAGGCGGGGTACCGACGCCCGCCGTCACCCCCGAGGACATCGCCGAGGTGCTCTCCGCGCGCACCGGCATCCCGGTCTCCCAGCTGACCGAGACCGAGCGCGAACGTCTGCTGAAGCTTGAGGAGGTCCTGCACGAGCGTGTCATCGGCCAGGATCAGGCGGTCACCGCCGTGGCCCAGGCCGTCCGCCGTGGCCGGGCCGGCATGGGCGACCCCGACCGGCCCACCGGCAGCTTCCTCTTCCTCGGCCCCACCGGTGTCGGCAAGACGGAACTCGCCAAGGCGCTGGCGGAACTCCTCTTCGGCGACCCCGACCGTATGGTCCGCTTCGACATGAGCGAGTTCCAGGAGAAGCACACCGTCTCCCGGCTCATCGGCTCCCCGCCCGGATACGTCGGTTACGAGGAGGCCGGCCAGCTCACCGAGGCGGTGCGCCGCAAGCCCTACAGCGTCGTGCTGTTCGACGAGGTGGAGAAGGCCCACCGGGACGTGTTCAACCTGCTGCTGCAGGTCCTGGACGACGGACGGCTCACCGACGCCAAGGGGCGCACGGTGGACTTCCGCAACACCGTCGTCATCATGACCAGCAACATCGCCTCGAAGCGCATCCTGGACCACCACGGCGACGTCGAGGAGATCAAGGACGATCTGATGGCGGAGCTCCAGGCGCACTTCCGTCCCGAGTTCCTCAACCGGATCGACGAGGTCATCGTCTTCCACGCGCTGGTCCGCGAGGACCTGGTGCGGATCGTCGACCTGCTCCTGGAGGGCAGCCGACGCCGGCTGCACGCCCAGCAGGTCGGTCTGGAGGTCACCGAGGCGGCCAAGGACTGGCTGGCCGAACGTGGTTACCAGCCGGAATACGGGGCCCGGCCGCTGCGCCGCACCATCCAGTCCGAACTCGACAACCGGCTGTCGAACATGTTGCTGGACGGCACGCTCAACCCGGGTGACACCGTCGTCGCCGATGTCGCCGACGACGAACTGGTCCTCGGCCTGAAGGCGAAGCCCGCGACGGACGACAAGGCGGCACCCGGTGAGGGTGGTGCGCAGGGCAGCCCGGAAGGCTGTGAGCGGTAGCCTCCGAGCCGCCCGGCAGGGTGTTCTACGCCGCGCCCGCCGGGACGCGGTCCAGGAAGCCGTGGACGGTACGGATGCGCCCGTCGTCGTCCAGCTTGATCACGTCGAAGCCGGCGACGGGCGCCGAGCCATCGGCCGCGCTCACCAGTTCCCAGGTGAAGCGGGCTATGTCGTGGTGCCCGTCGACCGTGCCGGACAGCCGGAAGGAGAACCCCGGGAACTGCGCCTGCGCTCCCGTGATCACGGCCGCGATCTGCTCGTGGCCGCTGACGTCGGCCAGCGGATCGGTGTAGCTGCCGTCCGCGGTCCAGGCGGCGGCGACTGCCTTGGTCAGCGTCTCGGGGTCACCTGCGTTCCACGCCTCGAGGTAGCGGGCAACGGCGGACTCGTAGCGGTCGTTGACTGCAGACATGGCGGATCAGCCTCCATCGAGGTCGTATGTGCTGGTCACGTGCCGGACCCGGGGGGTTGCGCCCGCCGGAAGCCGACACCGCAACCATGCCTGGACGCGGCCGAGGGCGTCGATTACCTCCCAGGTAAGGGAGTGTGCAGACGCCCGGCCGCGAGAGGCGGCTCGTTTCGGCCAGCGGCGGCCGTGAATATGCCAGGAGACTGGCTGAAACCACGTGGTGACAGAGTGTCAGGAGTGGCGATACTCGATGCACAGGGGGGTTCGGTCACGGCCGAAAAGTGCCACCACGCATTTTGGTTCGGGTCGCCCGCGTGCACGGCGGGCGAATGAAAGGCACCACGGGCCGGTCGCGGCACCGGCACGGCTATGGGGAGCGATCGTGCACGATGAATTCCTGTGTCATGTAACGGCATACGGTGTATGCGGTGGCCGGCGCATCGGCGTCCCTCTCGGGACCTATCGCGCACCCACCCTCGCCCTCGCCCTGTGGTGGATGCGTGACCGCGCCTCCTGGATCGCCGAACGACTCGACCCCGATCCGGGCAACCCCCTCTTCCCGCCGAACTCCATCGGCCCCGTCGCCGACACCGTCCCCGACGTGCCGAGCGTCCTGCGCGCCTGGTGCGGCGACGCCGACCAACAGGAAGCAATCGCCGGTGAGTTGGCCGCTGGACGGCTGGTCCGCTTCGTCACCAGCGACGACACCACCGAGTACGAACTGCTCGCGGAGTCCGTGGACGCGCTGCGCATGCAGAGGGTCGTCACCGTGCTCTCCACCCCGGCCGCCTGACCTGGCGCGGACCGGGGGACACCGCTTCTCGGCGGACCTCGCCCCGTCGGCGTACCCCTCGCGCGAGCAGTCCGCCGGCGAACCCGGTGGCCAGCCCCCACAGTGCGGCCGCCCCGAGCGCGGTCCACAGGTTCGGCTTCAGGAACAGCACGCCGGACAGTCCGCCGCCCAGGTCGCCGATGCCGATGAGCGACAGGCCGTAGTGCGCCGAGATCCGGCAGAGCAGACAGATCATGAACACGGTCAGCACCAGCGCGACCGCCATGTGCACGGCGTGCTGCCACGGCCGCATCCACGCCGGTGAGCGCACCGCCATCACGAACGCCGCGGCGAGGAGGAGCACGGCGCCCACGACCACGAGCCACCACACGCGGCCGTCGTGGGCGGCCAGCGTGCGCAGGTTCAGCGTCGCGATACCCGGCGTGCGCAGTACCTCGTCGAGCGGATGGGGCATGGGCAGCGCGAACGGCCCGTCCACGCGCCCGTGCCAGGTGGCGCCCAGACCGAGGGTGAACACCAGCCACACCAGGTTGGGCAGCCCCAGCAGAATCACTGCCAGCGTCTCGGCCGGGTGCCCGCGCGTCGCCGCCACCACCAGCGCGATGACACATCCCAAGGCCGCATAAGTGAGCAGCAGGGCCACCATGGCGTACGCGGCCGGGCGCACCGACTCCTGGAAGCGCAGCAGTCGGGCCGGCAGCGGGGCCCCGCGCGACACCAGCAGGGCGAGGAGCAGGACGCCCGCCAGCCACAGCATCCCGAACAGCACGGTGAGCGGCAGATCCGTCGTGTAACCGATCTGCGGGGAGATACCGAACAGGCTGCCGATGTCGCCGATGGTCTCGTTGCCGAGCGGGATCGCGAAGGTCTGGCGGGCCGCGAGCGCAAGTCCGATGAGAGCCGGCAGCCACAGCACGGCGATCCGGGCGGCCCAGCCCGCCAGTTCGGCCCTGCCTGCGACGGCCCGGTGCCGCAGGGGGCGCAGGAAACCCACCGCGATGACCAGTGCCCCGGCGAGCGTCACCGACAGTGGCATCACCGTCAGCCCCGCACGGGTGCCGGCGAGCGCACCGGCGTTTCCTGCCAGCCTCACGCTGCCGCCCACCGCCGCAGCGACCGAGGCCATGACCACCCGGGGAAACCCGTTGTCGGGGAGGCCGGTCGCGCCCGCCGCCCACAGCCCGAGCGCGGCGACTGCGCCCATGACGATCAGTCCGGTCAGCACCGTCACGGCGGCCTGGATCCAGCCGTGAGGGGTGAGGGGCGGACCGCCGGTGCGGGCGAAGGCCCGGTCGGGCGAGGTCGGAACACTCACAGTGCCACGCTAAGCAGCCCGCGCGCACCCCGCCTGCCGGAGGGCCCGAAATCGGCTGGCGCGAGACGGGAGCGGGGCCGATGGTGGTGCTATGACGGACATCGCCGGAGCGGATCATGGCCCGAACGTGCCAGGGGAGCGGAGTTTCGGGTGGTGGGACATGTTCGTCCACCCCGAGGACGACCCGCGCAGCGACGGCGGCTTCGTGGGGGAGCGGGACACGCTCGTCGGCTACCTCCGCGACCAGCGGCTCACGCTGGAGATGAAGTGTGCCGGGCTGGACGCCGAGGGCATGGCCCGCCGCAGCGTGGAACCCTCGAACCTGTCCCTGCTGGGGCTGGTGCGGCACCTGGCCGGGGTCGAGCAGAAGTGGTTCCGGCGGGTGATGGCCGGTCAGGACGTGCCGCGCCACTACAGCACCGACGACGATCCCGGTGGCGACTTCGACGGAGCGGTTCCCGACCCGGCCGTGGTCGCCGAGGCCTGGGAGACCTGGCGTGCCGAGGTCGCCTTCGCGGAGCGCTTCGTCGCCGAGACGCCCAGCCTCGACATCACCGGCACCAATGGCGACGAGTCGATCACCCTGCGCGAGGTCATCGTCCACATGATCGAGGAGTACGCCCGGCACAACGGCCACGCCGACTTCCTGCGCGAGCGGATCGACGGACGCGTCGGTCAGTAGCCGGGCCGCAGCGTGACCAGTTCACGGACGCAGCCGGGCGGCCCCTGCCGGGCAGCCGGGGCCAGGGCCCGGTGGTGAGAGTAATCAGTGAGGTGGTGCAGCGGGATGCGGTCGGTCACTTCTTCCTCCGTGCTGCGCGCGCCGGCGTCTTTTCCCGGGCCCCCCACAGCGTGCGCCCGTCACCGGCGGGCAGGGCAGAGCTCCGTCCAGGACCGCGGCAGCCAGAAGGACTTGCTGAAGTTCTGCGAGAACCAGTCCGGTTCGGGCGGACGCGGTCGTACATCTCGGTGACCTCGTCGAACGTCTCGCGCCCGCAGTCGACTTGGCGGCGGAGGATTCACCGAGGGCAGAATGCCGATCCCTTCCCGTGGCGCACGGTTTCCCTAGGCTGAGGGGGTGAGCAATCATGCGCCGAACGAAGCCCGCGTCATTCCGTTGCGTCCGCAGAGCGCGCCGCCCCACGGTGGCGGGGCGACCCGCACCCCGCAGCAGCCGGGGCGGACGCCACAGACCCCCGCCCCCAGGGAGCCTCTGTGGCGCGACCTGGTCGGTGATGCCCTGCGCCGTGAGCGCCTCGCCCAGGAGCGCACGCTCAAGGACGTCGCGGAGGCGGCCCGGATCTCGATGCCGTACCTGTCCGAGCTGGAGCGCGGCCGCAAGGAGGCCTCGTCCGAAGTCCTTGCGGCCGCGGCCCACGCCCTCGGCCTGGGCCTGTCCGACCTGCTCTCGCTCGCCCAGGACGAGCTGGTGCGGCACACCCGCAGCAGGGTGGGCCGAGACCGTACCCGTACCTCGCCGACGGCGCAGTACGACGGTCTGTGCCTGGCCGCCTGACCGGCTCGCGGACGTCCGGGGCCCGGCCCGCCGGGTTCAGACGAACGCGAGCCGCCGGCTCAGCACCTCGTCGGCGAGCCCGTAGGCGACGGCCTCCTCGGCGGTGAAGACCTTGTCCCGGTCCATGTCGGAGCGCAGCGTCGCCACGTCATGGTGTGTGTGCCGGGCGAGGACATCCTCCACCTGGGCGCGGATACGGATCATCTCCTTGGCCTGAAGGCTGAGGTCCGAGACCGTGCCCTGCCGTCCGCCGGCGGCCGGCTGGCCGAGCAGCACCCGGGCGTGCTGGAGCACGAACCGCCGCCCGGGGTCGCCGCCGGCCAGCAGTACCGCCGCTGTCGAGGCCGCCTGCCCGACGCAGAACGTGGAGATCGGGGCCTGGATGAACGTCATCGTGTCGTAGATCGCCATCAGCGAAGTGAACGATCCCCCGGGCGAGTTGATGTAGATCGAGATCTCCTGCTCCGGGTTCGCCGACTCCAGATGCAGGAGTTGCGCGATGACGACGTTCGCGACGCCGTCGTCGATCTCGGTGCCGAGGAAGATGATCCGCTCGGAGAGCAGTCGGCTGAAGACGTCGGAGGACCGCTCACCCTGTGCGGTCCGCTCGACGACGTACGGAACCGTGTACGAACCCATGTCACAACCCCATCCGTCGGCGCGACGCGGCCGGGCGGACGTCGGCGAGCGACTCCACGACCTGGTCCACCATCCCGTACTCCCTGGCCTGTTCGGCGGTGAACCAGCGGTCCCGGTCGCCGTCGCGCGTGATCGTCTCCTCGCTCTGCCCGGTGTGTTCGGCCGTGATCCGCTCGATGGCCTTCTTGGTGAACTCCAGGTTCTCCGCCTGGATCTCGATGTCGGCGGTGGTGCCGCCGATGCCCGCCGACGGCTGGTGCATCATGATCCGCGCGTTCGGCAGGGCGAACCGCTTGCCGCGTGTCCCCACGGTGAGCAGGAACTGGCCCATACTGGCGGCGAAGCCCATCGCCAGCGTCGACACGTCGTTGGGGATCAGTCGCATGGTGTCGTAGATGGCGAGCCCCGCGGTGACGGACCCGCCGGGGCTGTTGATGTACAGGCTGATGTCGGTGCGCGGGTCCTCCGCCGACAGCAGAAGAAGCTGGGCGCAGACGCGGTTGGCCGACACCTCGTCGACCTGCGTGCCCAGGAAGACGATTCGCTGGGCGAGTAGTTGTGCGGCGAGGTGGTCGTCAAAGCGGCTGGGCGGAGTGTCGCCCTCCTCCGCGCGGGGCGAGAGCGTGCTGAGTGGAGTCATCGGTTCTCCTCGTTGTGGCGGAATGCCGTTGACTCCACTCTTGACCCCGGACGACCCGTGGAAGCGGATTCTCTGCCCGCGGCAGATTCGCCCTGGGCAGAGCGCGGCCTCAGCCCTTCTCGCGCAACTGCCGGAAGAAGGCACGGACGTCGCCGACCAGCAGGTCGGGCTCCTCCATCGCCGCGAAGTGGCCACCCCGGTCGAACTCGGTCCAGCGCACGATGTTCTCGGTCCGCTCCGCCTTGTGCCGCAGCGGGACCTGGAGTTCGGCCGGGAAGACGGCGAGCGCGGTCGGCGCGGTCGACGGCTGCGTCGGAGCGGCGGCCCGGCCCTGGGCATGCGCTCGCTCGTAGTAGATCCGGGCGGAGGAACCGGCCGTCCCGGTCAGCCAGTACAGCATCACGTTGGTGAGCAGCCGGTCCCGGTCGACGGCCTCCTCGGGCAGCTCGTCCGAATCCGTCCACTCCTTGAACTTCTCTACGATCCAGGCGAGTTGGCCGACCGGCGAATCCGTGAGCGCGTATCCGAGCGTCTGCGGGCGGGTGGAGTGCAGGATGGCATAACCCGTCCCCTCGCGCTGCCACTCGGCCCAGCGGCGCCATGAGGTGAGCGTGTGCTCCCGCTCCTCCGGGCTCAGCGCGGCCACTTCCTCGGCGGTCGGTTCGGTGGTTTGTTGGGCGCCCGGCAGCAGGTTGAGGTGGACGCCGATCACCCGGTCCGGGTGGGCGCGGCCCAGTTCACGGGAGATCGCCGCCCCCCAGTCGCCGCCTTGCGCGCCGAAGCGCCGGTAACCGAGCCGGTCCATCAGGCGGGCCCACGCGTCGGCGACCCGGCCCGCCTCCCAGCCGGTGTCCCGGGTGGGCCCGGACAGCCCGAACCCCGGAATGCTCGGCACCACGACATGGAACGCGTCGGCGGGATCGCCCCCGTGGGCGGCTGGGTCGGCGAGCGGTCCGACGACATCGAGGAACTCGACGATCGAGCCCGGCCAGCCATGGGTGATGATCAGCGGGGTGGCGTCCGGCTCCGGGGAGCGGACGTGGGCGAAGTGGACATGCGCCCCGTCGATCTCCGTCGTGAACTGCGGCCATGCGTTCAACTGCTGCTCGGCGCCCCGCCAGTCGTAGTCGTGGCGCCAGTACCGCACGAGCTCTTGAAGATAGCCGCGGGGAACCCCGTACGCCCACCCCGCTGCGGGCGACTCGTCGGGCCAGCGGATGCGGTCGAGACGGTCGTACAGGTCGTCAAGGTCGCTCTGCGCGATGTCGATACGGAACGGCCGGATGCTGTGATCAGGTGTCGACGTCATGGTCGGGATGCTATTGCGGGGAGCGTACCCGCCGTTCGGATTATGTCGCGCACGGACCGATGAGTGCCGCCGTGCGCATCGGTCGATACAGAGGACAGCTCCCACCCGCAGGAGGCACGCATGGCCAGCGAAGGACTCACCACCTGTCTCTGGTTCGACGGCCAGGCCGAAGAGGCCGCGCACCACTACGTCTCGATCTTCAAGAATTCCAGCATCGGGCGGATCGCCCGCTACACCGAGGCCGGACCGGGCGCCGCCGGCTCCGTGATCACCGTCGACTTCGTGGCCAACGGCCACAAGTTCGTCGCGCTGAACGGCGGCCCGCAGTTCACGTTCAACGAAGCCATCTCCTTCCAGATCCACTGCGACGACCAGGAAGAGGCCGACTACTACTGGACCAGGCTCATCGAGGGCGGCGGCGAGCCGGGCCCGTGCGGCTGGCTCAAGGACAAGTACGGCGTGTCCTGGCAGGTCGTCCCGAAGGCGCTCATCGAGATGATCGGAGACCCGGACCCCGAGAAGGCGGCCCGCACCACCCGGGCGATGCTCTCGATGAGCAAGCTCGACATCGCCGCCCTGGAGAAGGCGTACGCGGGCGACTGACCTGTGCCGCAGACCGAAGCCCGGGGCCCGAAGCCCGGGGCCCGAAGCCCGGGGCCCGAAGCCCGGGGCCCGCAGACCGAAGCCCGGGGCCCGAAGCCCGGGGCCCGAAGCCCGGGGCCCGCAGACCGAAGCCCGGGGCCCGGGCCCGCGGACTCTGGCCTTCCGGTCCGGTGCTCGGCTGCGACGCGGCACGAGCCCCGGACCGGATTCCCCGGCCGGCATCCAGCGCAGCCCCCTGAACACCGCATCGCCCCCATGGGCCCGGGCAGGCGGGCGAGCCGAACAAAACCGGACGAGCCGGCCTGGCCGATGGGGCTGCGCGAGCGACGCGGAAGCGCTGTAATTGCACCGTGGGGAGTGCGGACGCTGCGGGACGCAGATCGAGGACGCTGCGAGCCGAACTTGCCCTCAAGACGCTCACCGCGGGCCTCGAGCCCCGCGATCGTCTGCGCCGGGTCCTCGAGCAGGCGCTTGTTTTCACCGCGGCGACCCTCGCCGCCGTCTACACCGCGGACGAGGACGCCGACCAGCTGTGCCTCGCCGAGTCGGTCGGCGTGCCGAGAGCGCTGTACGGGCTGCGCGACACCTACCCCCTCTCCGGCGGAGCACCCCCGGCCAAGGTGCACCGCTCCCAGCGGCCCCTGTGGCTCACCCCGGAGGACCTGAGCCGCTGCGCCGACGCCCGACGGCTGCCTGCCGGGGACTTCTCCCTGGGCGTACTGCCGCTGCGCAACGGCGGATGCCTGACCGCCGTCAGCGACAACCCGGACGGCTTCGACGCCGAGGACCGCGAGTGCCTGCAGCGCCTGGCCGACGCCGTCACCGGCCCCGAGCCGGTCCCGGCCGACACCGGTGAGCTACCCGGCAGCGCCTTCAGCCTCGCCGTGGACTCCGGCCGCGTCGAGGTCGACGACGAGACGCTGGACCTGCTGGGCATCGCCCCGGACGACTTCGACGGCAGCATCGAGACCCTGCTCGCCCATACCGTGCCGGAGGACCTGCCCTCACTGATGTCCGTCGTCGAGGCCGACCACATGTCCATCGGCGACCGGGAACTCGAATTCCGCATCCTCCAGCCCTCCGGCGAGCCGAGATGGCTGCGGCTGCGCGGGCGCCTGCTGCCCGCGGAGGAGGGCCGCCCCGCGCGGCTCGTCGGCACGGTCGCCGATGCCTCGAAGGCGCGCCCCGCCGTCAGCGACGTCACCCGCGTCCAGCGGCTCGCCGCGGCCCTCTCCACCGCGGGCACCGTCCGCGAGGTCAGCCGGGCCGTGGTCACGGCCCTGCGCACACCGCTGCAGGCCGACCGCATCGCCCTCGCCGAGCTGGAGGCCGACCGGCTCGTCGTCACCATCCTGGACCCGCCCGAACCGGAGGCATGGCCCGAGCTGTGGCGCGCCGAGTGGCGTTCGGAGTGGCCCGACGCGCCCGTACTGGCCATGCCGACGCTCGCCGCCGCGCTGCGCGAAGGCCGTGCCGCGGTCCGGTCCGCCGGTACACACCTGGAGCCCGCGCTCGCGGAGGTCGGCCCCGGCGGTCTCGCCGTGCTGCCGCTGCCCGCGGGTGGGCGCACGGCGGGGGCCTGCCTGATCGGCTGGGACAGCCCGCACGACTTCGGGCCCGACGAACGCGCCCTGCTCACCGCCGTGGCGGGTCTGGCCGGGCAGGCGTTGGTGCGCGCCCGCGCCTTCGACGCCGAGCACGAACTGGTCGGCATGCTCCAGCGCGCCCTCCTCCCGCGCCGTCTGCCCCGGCTGCCGGGTGCCGCCGCCGTGGCCCGCTATCTGCCCACCACCGCGGACCTGGAACTCGGCGGCGACTGGTACGACGTGATCCCGCTGCCCGACAACCACGTCGCCCTCCTCATCGGCGACGTCCAGGGCCACAGCGCCGGCGCCGCCACCCTGATGGGCCAGATGCGCACCGCTCTGCGCGCCTACGCCGTCGAGGGCCACCCCCCGGACGTCGTCGTCTCGCACGCCAACCGCCTCCTCATGGACATGGAGTCAGACCTCTTCGCCACCTGCTGCTATGTCGACGTCGACATGGAGGAGGGCCTCGCCTGGTACGTCCGCGCCGGACACCCGCCGCCCGTACTGAGGTACCCGGACGGCAGCACGGAGATCACCGAGTCGGAGGGCGGACCGCCACTCGGAGTCATCGCCGAGGCCGACTTCCCGATCAACCAGCTGCGGCTGCAGCCCGGCACCCTCGTCGCCCTGACCACGGACGGCCTGGTCGAATCCGCCGAGCTCGACATCGAAGTCGGTCTCGCACGCCTGGCCGACGGCCTGTCCGCCGCCGACCCCGAGCACCTCGGGCTCGTCGCGGACGCCCTGCTCGCCGGGGCCAACCGCAACGACGACGTGGCCCTCCTCCTCGTGCGCTACGACGGCATGGCGGTGCGCCCGCTGCGCGAGAGCTGGACGGTGTGGCGCGTCCCCGAGGCGGTCCGGCACGCCCGCCGCTTCACCCGGCGCACGCTGCGCGCCTGGGGCGTGAGGGAGGAACCCGACACGGCACTGCTCGTCGTCTCCGAACTCGTCACCAACGCCCTCGTCCACACCGACGGCCGGGTCCGCCTCGACCTCACCCTGCTCAACCACCGGCTGCGCATCGCGGTCGCCGACTCCTCACCACGGACGCCGGTCAAGCCACCGAGCATCGGCTGGGAGGCGACCGGCGGCCGCGGCATCCTCCTCGTCGAGGCCATGTCCGCCTCGTGGGGAGCACTCCCGGTCAGCGGCGGCAAACAGGTATGGGCAGACGTGATCCTGGATCCGGCGGCCACCTGACGCCGGTGCCTGCGCCGGCCGCCCTGGCACGGCTGCCCACCCGCCAGGGCCGGCCCGCCCGAACGGCTCAGGCACGCCGGTAACGGCGAACGACGAGGTACACCACAGCGGCCGCCGCCACCACTGCCGCAACCGGGCCCGCGAGCCGCTTGGCCACCGGAGCGCCCGCGGTGCGCAGCAGATCGATGGACTCGGCGGGCGCGGCCCGGCCGGCGGCGGCCGTCGCGGGCTCGGCCCGTGCCGACGCAGCCTGCTCGTCCAGCCGCTGCGCCAGACAGTCCGCGAACTGACCGACCAGCTTGTCGCCGACCTCCGCCAGCACACCACGACCGAACTGCGCCGGACGGCCCGTCACGGTCAGATCGGTGCGTACCGAGACGGTCGTACCACCGCCGTCCAGGGGTGCGAGGGTGCCCGTCACCGTGGCCCGCGCGGTGCCCTGCCCCCGGGTCTCCTTGCCGTTGGCGGTCAGCACCATCCGGTGCACCGCCTCGTCCTGCTCTTCGAACACCGCGGTGCCCCGGTAGGTGACCGTGACCGGGCCGACCTTCACCTTCACCGACCCGGTCACGGTCTTGCCGTCGTACTCGTCGACCGTCGCGCCCGGCATGCACGGTGCGATCCGCTCGATGTCGAGCAGCGTCCGCCAAGCCTCCTCGACGGGGACCGGGACCGTGAACTCGTGGTGCAACTCCACTGTTTCCTCCTCAGAGCGATTCAGGACCGGACAGGTGGATCGCCCCCGCCGTCGCCGTCAGCGGAGCCCCGCTGCCGCCCCACCGCAGCGACACGATCTCGGCGGCGACGGACACCGCGACCTCCTCGGGCGTCCGTGCCCCGAGGTCCAGGCCGATCGGCGAGCGCAGCCGGGCGAGTTCCGGCTCCGACAGCCCGGCCTCGCACAGCCGCTGCATCCGGTCGTCGTGGGTGCGGCGGCTGCCCATCGCCCCGATGTACGCGGCCGGCCGGCGCAGCGCTTCCTCCAGCAGAGGGACGTCGAACTTCGGATCGTGGGTCAGTACGCAGATCACCGTGCGCTCGTCGGTGACGGTGCCCCGTAGATAGCGGTGCGGCCAGTCCACCACCACCTCCACGCCCTCGGGGAAGCGTTTCGGGGTGGCGAAGACCGGGCGGGCGTCGCACACCGTGACCCGGTAGCCGAGGAAGTCGCCGATCCGGGCGACCGCCGCCGCGTAGTCGATGGCGCCGAAGACCAGCATCCGCGGAGGCGGCGCGAAGGAGTGCAGGAACACGGTGACGACGTCCTCGCGCCGCTCGCCGTGCGGGCCGTAGTGCCGCTGCCCGGTGGCGCCCAGCGCGAGTTCACCGCGCGCGTCGGCGGTGACCGCCACGTCCAGACCCGTGGAGCCGAGCGATCCCGACACCTCCTCGGGCCACACGGCGAGCGAGGCCCCGCGGGGCGCGGGACCGTCGATCACCGTCGCCACGGTCACCGGACGCCCGTCGGCCACCGAATCGGCCACCGCTCCGAACGAGACGTCCTCCCCGGGCGTCACCCGGCGCACCAGCAGCGTGATCTCGCCCCCGCAGGTGAGCCCCACCGCGAACGCGTCCTCGTCGCTGTATCCGAAGGTCGCAAGGCGGGCCTCGCCCGACTCCACGACCTCCTGGGCGAGTTCGAACACCGCGCCCTCCACACAGCCGCCGGAGACGCTGCCCACCACCTCGTCACCGGGACCGACGGCCATCGCCGCCCCCGGACCGCGCGGCGCGCTGCGGCTGACCGCGACGACGGTGGCCAGCCCGAACGGGGCACCCGCCGCGTACCACTGGCGCAGCGCCGGGAGGATCTCACGCATCTCGGGCTCCCTCGGTCACGGCTGTGCTCCTCTCGACTCGCCTCGTACCACCGCCGCAAGACGCTCCAGCGCGGCCAGGCTGTGCCCCTCGACGAACGCGTCCACACTCGGCAGCGCCGCCGCCATGCCGGCGGCCAGCGGCGCGTAACCGGGGCGCGCCTTGCGCGGATTGGCCCAGACGACCCGGTGCGCAAGCCGGTGCAGCCGGCGCATCTGACCCGCGAGCAGGGCCGGATCGCCGCGCTCCCAGCCGTCCGACAGCACCACCACGACAGCGCCGCGCGCCATGCCCCGCTGCCCCCACCGGTCGAGGAAGGCGCGCAGCAGTTCGCCGAGCCGGGTGCCCCCGCGCCAGTCGGGCACAGCCTCCGCGACCGCCGCCAGGGCCGCCTCGGGATCCCGGTGCGCCAGCTCGCGGGTCACCCTGGTCAGCCGGGTGCCGATGGTGAACACCTCGGTCCGGCCGCCGCGCACGGCCGCGTGCGCGAAGCGCAGCAGCGCGTCCGCGTACGGGGACATGGAGCCGCTGACGTCCACCAGCAGAACGACACGCCGGGGCCGGTCGGTGCGGGCGTGCCGCCGCGGGCGCGCGGGCTCGCCGCCGCGTCGCAGCATCTCCCGTACGGTGCGCCGCGGATCGACGTTCCCGCGCCGGGCCGGATGGCGCCGCGCCGTACGCCGTACCTCGCCGCGCAGCGTGAACGCCGTCAGCAGCCGCCGCAGTTGCTGCCGCTCGGCCGCGGACAGCCCGGCGAAGTCACGGTGGCGCAGGACCTCGGTGCGGCTGGCCAGTGCGGGAGTCGCCAGGGCGTTCTCGGCCCGGGTGGCCGTCCCCGGGGCGGGGCCCAGGTCCCGGACGGCCGCCCGCAGGCGCGGCGGCACGACCCGGCCGTTGCCGTGGACCGGGGCGCCCTCGAAGTAGGCGGCGAAGACGCGCTCGTAGCGCTCCAGGTCGTCCAGGCCCGCGCACAGCGTGAGCCGTCCCGCCCAGTACACGTCGCAGCGGACCCCGGGCCGCAGCGCGTCGAGCGCGCGCAGGAAGACCTGGACGCGGTCCGGTCCGGCGTCGACGCCCGCCGCGCGCAGGGCGCGGGCGAACCCGACGAGCACGGCGGGCGGGTCGACGTCCATGTCACACCCCGCGCGCCGCGAGGATCGCCGACAGGTCGAGCCCACGTGCACGCTCCATGTCCTCCCGGTACTTCAGCACCGACCCCAGCGTGGCCACCGCCAGCTCCGCGTCCACCTCAGTGGCGCCCAGGGCGTCCAGCGCCTGGGCCCAGTCGATCGTCTCCGCGACACCCGGCGGCTTCACCAGGTCCTCGGCGCGCAGCGCCTGCACCAGGGCGGTGACCTGCTCGGTCAGCCGGGCCGCCACCTGCGGCAGCCTCCGCCGGACGATGGCGAGTTCCCGCGCGAAGCCGGGATGGTCGAACCAGTGGTAGAGGCAGCGGCGCTTGAGCGCGTCGTGCACCTCCCGCGTGCGGTTCGATGTCAGTACCACTATGGGCGGCACCTCGGCGCGCAGCGTGCCCAGTTCGGGAATGGTGACCGAGAACTCCGACAGCAGCTCCAGCAGGAACGCCTCGAACTCGTCGTCGGCGCGGTCGATCTCGTCCACCAGCAGCACACAGGGATGTGTCTCCAGGGCCTTCAGCAGCGGGCGGGCGATGAGGAACCGGCGGTCGTACAGTTCGCCCTCCAGCCGGTCCGGATCCCTGACCCCGGCCGCCTCCGCCGCCCGCAGATGCAGCAGTTGACGCGGGAAGTCCCAGTCGTACAGGGCCTGGGAGGCGTCGATGCCCTCGTAGCACTGCAGCCGGATCAGCGGGGCGCCGAGCGCCTCGGCGAGGGCGGACGCGAGCGCGGTCTTGCCCACGCCCGCGTCGCCCTCGCAGAAGACCGGCCGGTGCAGCCTGAGCGCCAGGAAGCAGGCGACGGCCAGCCCTTCGTCGACGAGGTACCCCGTCTTCTCCAGGCGTTCCCGTACCTCTTCGGGCCCTTTCAAGCCGTCACTCCCCTCCGGCCGCGGCCAGCACCGCCCGCCGGGTGAGCACCCGGGCGAGATGGGCGCGGTACTCGGGCGTGCCCGACGGGTCCGAGGAGGGGCGGGTGCCCTCGGCCGCCGACGCGGCGGCCCGGGCGACGGCGTCCGCCGCCGCCGGGGCCCCGGCGAGTGCCGCCTCGGACGCCGCGGCCCGCAGCGGTGTCGCGCCCATGTTGGTCAGCCCGATCCGTGCCTCGGCGATGTGCCCGTTGTCGCGCCGTACGAGCGCCGCCACGCCGACCACTGCCCAGGCCTGGGCGACCCGGTTGAACTTCTCGTAGTGGAAGCCCCAGCCGTACCTCTTCGGGACCCGCACCTCCACGAGCAGTTCGTCGGGCCGCAGCGCGGTCTGCAGGTAGTCGACGAAGAACTCCCGGGCCGCGATGGTCCGCCGCCCCTGCGGTCCCACCGCGACCAGCTCGGCGTCCAGGGCGAGTGCCACCGCCGGCAGATCACCGGCCGGATCGGCGTGTGCGAGCGAGCCCCCGAGGGTGCCGCGATGCCGTACGGCCGGGTCGGCGACCGTGCGCGTGGCCGCCGCGAGCAGCCCCGTGTACCGGCCCACCAGCGGATCCCGGATGACGTCGTGGTGCGTGGTCAGCGCGCCGATCACCAGGGTGTCGCCGTCCTCGCGCACCCCGCTCAGTCCGGGGATCCGGCCGACGTCCACGACGAGTTCGGGGAAGGCGAGCCTGAGGCGCAGCAGCGGCAGCAGGCTCTGCCCGCCGGCCAGCACCTTCGCTTCGTCGCCCGCCTCGGCGAGCGTCCGCACCGCTTCGTCGACGCTCGTCGGTCGCGCGTATTCGAATGCCGGGGGAATCATGCCGATGCCTCCTTCAGGGCCTGCCAGACCCGCCCGGGTGTACAGGGCATCGCCACCTCGGTGACGCCCAGTGGACGCAGCGCGTCGACGATCGCGTTCACGACCGCCGGCGTGGCGGCGATGGTCCCGGCCTCGCCGACGCCCTTGGCGCCCAGCGGGTTGGAGGTGGCGGGCGTCTCGGTGCGGTCCGTCACGAAGTCGGGCAGGTCCACGGCCGACGGCACGAGGTAGTCGGCCATGGTGCCCGACACAAGGTTGCCCTCGTCGTCGTACACCGCCTCCTCGTACAGGGCCTGCGCGATGCCCTGGGCGATGCCGCCGTGCACCTGTCCCTCGACGATCAGCGGATTGACGACCCGGCCGACGTCGTCGACGCACACATACGACCGGATCGTCGTCCGCCCGGTCTCCGTGTCCACCTCGACCGCGCACAGATGGGTGCCGTGCGGATAGGAGAAGTTCTCCGGGTCCATGACGTGCTCGGCGTTGATGGTGGGCTCCATGCCGTCGGGCAGGTCGTGCGAGGAGAACGTCGCGAGGGCGATCTCCTGGATCGTGGTGCGTGCCTCGGGCGAGCCCTTGACCGAGAACACCCCGCCCGCGAACTCCAGGTCGTCCTCACTGGCCTCCAGCAGGTGCGCAGCGACCTTCCGGGCCTTGGCCACCACCTTCACCGCGGCCTGGTGCACGGCCGCCCCGCCGACGACCAGCGACCGCGACCCGTAGGTGTCCATGCCCTGCGGTGCCGCCTTCGTGTCGCCGTGCACGACCTCCACGTCGTCGAACGACACGCCCAGTACGTCGGCGGCGATCTGGCTCCAGGACGTCACATGCCCCTGCCCGTGCGGGCTGGTACCGGTGACCACCTCGACCTTGCCGGTGGGCAGCATGCGGATGCTCGCCGCCTCCCAGCCGCCGGCCCCGTACCGCAGGTCGCCCAGGACACGGCTCGGGGCGAGCCCGCACATCTCCGTGTACGTCGACACCCCGATGCCGAGCCGCACCGTGTCGCCGCGTTCGTTGCGTTTCTGCTGCTCGGCGCGCAGGTCGTCGTACCCGAACAGCGCGAGCGCCTTGTCCGTCGCCGCCTCGTAGTTGCCGCTGTCGTAGGTCAGACCCGCCACCGACGGGTAGGGGAACTCCTCGTGCCGGATCCAGTTGCGACGCCTCAACTCCACGGGATCCAGGTCGAGTTCTACGGCCAGCTCGTCCATGATCCGTTCGATGGCGTACGTCGCCTCCGGGCGCCCCGCGCCCCGGTAGGCGTCGGTCGGCGTGCGGGTCGTGAACACGCCGGTGCAGGTGAAATCGTAGGCGTCCATCTTGTAGATCCCCGGGTACATGAACGCGCCGAGGATCGGGACGCCGGGGGTGACGAGCATCAGGTACGCGCCCATGTCGGCCAGCAGGTCCACCTTCAGCCCGAGCAACTTCCCCTCGCGGGTCGCCGCGATCTCGACGTCCTGGATCATGCCCCGGCCGTGGTGGGTGGCGAGATAGCCCTCGGAGCGGGACTCGGTCCACTTCACGGGGCGTCCCAGGCGGCGCGCCACGGTGAGGGCGATGGCCTCCTCGCCGTACACCTGGAGTTTGGAGCCGAAGCCGCCGCCCACGTCGGGGGCGATCACGCGCAGCTTGTGCTCGGGGACACCGGTGACCATGGCGAGCATGATCCGCAGGATGTGCGGGATCTGCGTGGCCGAGTAGACGGTGTACTCGCCGGAGGCGGGCAGCGGGGTGACCACGACGGCGCGTGGCTCCATCGCGTTGGGGATCAGACGCTGTTGCAGATAGCGCCGCTTGAGGACGACGTCGGCGCGCTCCTTCACGCTCGCGTAGTCCTCTCCGGTGGCCAGCGGCCAGACGTAGCAGCGGTTGGTGCCCTTGTCGGCGTGGACCAGCGGGGCGTCCTCGGCGAGCGAGGCCTCCAGGTCGAGCACCGGCGGAAGCGGCGTGTAGTCGACCTCGATCGCCTCCAGTGCGTCGGCGGCCGCGTACCGGTCGCGGGCCACGACGACCGCCACGGGATCCCCCGCGTAGCGCACCTCGTCCACGGCGAGCGGCGGATGGTCGGGCAGCACGATGTCCTCGGTCACCGGCCAGGCGCACGGGAGCGACCCCAGCCCCTCGGCGAGGTCGCGCCCGCTGAACGCCGCGACGACACCGGGACGTTCGAGCGCCGGGGAGACGTCGACCCGGTCGACGCGGGCATGGGCCATGGGGCTGCGCAGGATCGCGAGGTGCAGCAGCCCGGTCACCTGGATGTTGTCGGTCCAGGTGGTCTGCCCGGTGACGAGCCGGGCGTCCTCCTTGCGCAGCCGGGCCCGGCCGACCTCCCGCTCGGTGGCCCCGGTCATGATGCGACCTCCTGCCCGGAGGCGGCCAGGACGGCGCGGACGATGTTCTGGTAACCGGTGCACCGGCAGAGGTTGCCCTCCAGAGCGTGCCGCACCTCGTCCGGGGTCGGGACGGGGTTCTCGCGGAGCAGATCCCGGGCCGCCATGATCATGCCGGGTGTGCAGTAGCCGCACTGCAACGCGTGCCGTTCGTGGAACGCCTTCTGCAGCGGATGCCACTCGCCGCCCTGGGCGAGCCCCTGGATGGTGGTCACTGCGCTCCCGTCGGCCTGGACGGCGAGCACCGAGCAGCTCTTGACGGTCTCCCCGTCGAGATCGACTGTGCAGGCGCCGCAGTTGGAGGTGTCGCAGCCGACGGGGGTTCCCGTGAGACCCAGACGGTCCCGCAGATAGTGGACCAGGAGGAGGCGCGGCTCGACCTCGTCCTCGTACGTGGTGCCGTCCACCTTCACCGAAATACGGGTCATGTGCCCTCCCAGAGAGCCAGGTGAGGGGTGCAGTCAGTTTACGTGACGTGCGTCACTGTAGGGCCGGGCGTCGGGACGCGGCGAGTGGCGCGACAGGATCGGTTGAGCGTTCATGCGTTGCCGTGCCCCTGTCAGCGCAGTCAACGAGCACCCGCCCGGACAGGTCACGCATTCGGTACCAGAACTCCTATTTCCACTTCAGGGACGAGCGTGCAAGCCGCAGCAGTTCACAACCCCAGGTGCGGTCGGGGCGTGTTGCCGCGGCCGGCTCGGAAGTCGGCCGGCGCCGTGCCCCTCGCGGGTGAGCGCGGAGCGGGTCCCGTGACTGCAGGCGGCCCGGTGGCGTTGCTGAGGGCATGATCTCAACACGACGCATTGTCGCTGCTGTCAGTCTCGCCGTGGGTGTCACAGGCCTTGCCGCGCCGCTGGCCGCCGCCGCCCCCGCCGGGGCGGCCCGTGACGTGGGGAACCCGGTCACCCTGCTCGACTCGCTGTCCCGCACCGGCATCCCGCCGGAGCACCAGAACGAGATGCCGCGGCCGTCCGGCCAGATCGCGGGCCAGCTGCACCAGGCCACCGACATCGTCGAGCCTGTCACAGGACGGCTTCCGGTCGGTCGGCACTGAGGCCATGAGCGAGGCGCTCGGCCAGGGTTTCCCGGCCGAGCGTTTTGCATGGGCGGCTGCTGAGGTCGGCGGCCACGGCCGGCGCACCCATGGGGTGGGCGAGTCCGCCGATGTCCCGTGCGTGTTCGTGTAGCACGCGGTCGATTGCCGTCAACTCCCGTACAAAGGTGACGCGTTCGGCTCGTACGGTGCGCAGCGGTGAGGAGAGGTGGAGGGGTTCGCCCGCCGGCCTGCGCAGCATGCAGTTGTTAAAGGTTAAAATGCCGCTTCGGGAGTGATGGGTCGAGCGCTTACCGGCGTCCGCAGAGCGGCACACCCGGCCGATCTCGCTTCCGGGGCGCGGGGGGAGTGCACAAGACGTCCTGGTCGCGCGATGATCATGGGAGTGGGCCGCCGTGGCCCGCACCGGGCGCGTGAGGCGCCCGCACCACCGACGGAAGGCAGCAGCATCATGGCGCAGGAAGTGCGCGGCGTGATCGCCCCTGGCAAGAACGAGCCGGTACGGGTCGAGACGATCGTCGTACCGGATCCGGGTCCCGGGGAGGCTGTGGTGCAGATTCAGGCCTGCGGGGTGTGCCACACCGACCTGCACTACAAGCAGGGCGGCATCAGCGACGACTTCCCGTTCCTGCTCGGCCACGAGGCAGCCGGGATCGTCGAGTCGGTCGGCGAGGGCGTCACGGACGTCGCCCCCGGTGACTTCGTGATCCTCAACTGGCGTGCGGTGTGCGGTCGGTGCCGTGCCTGTCTGCGCGGCCGCCCCTGGTACTGCTTCGACACGCACAACGCCAAGCAGAAGATGACCCTCGCCGCCACCGGACAGGAACTCTCCCCGGCCCTGGGCATCGGCGCCTTCGCGGAGAAGACCCTGGTCGCGGCCGGACAGTGCACCAAGGTCGACCCGTCCGTCTCCCCGGCGGTGGCGGGCCTCCTCGGCTGCGGGGTGATGGCGGGCATCGGCGCCGCCATCAACACCGGGAACGTCGGCCGGGGAGACTCGGTCGCGGTCATCGGCTGCGGCGGTGTCGGCGACGCGGCGATCGCCGGGTCCCACCTGGCGGGCGCCGCGAAGGTCATCGCGGTGGACCTCGACGACCGCAAGCTTCAGACCGCCCGGGAGATGGGCGCGACGCACACGGTCAACTCCAAGGAGACTGACCCCGTCGAGGCGATCCGCGAGCTGACCGGCGGCTTCGGCGCCGATGTCGTCATCGATGCGGTCGGCCGCCCGGAGACGTACAAGCAGGCCTTCTACGCCCGCGACTTGGCCGGCACCGTCGTCCTGGTGGGCGTGCCCACCCCCGAGATGAAGCTGGAGCTGCCGCTCCTCGACGTCTTCGGGCGCGGCGGCGCGCTGAAGTCGTCCTGGTACGGCGACTGCCTGCCCTCCCGCGACTTCCCGATGCTGATCGACCTGCACCTCCAGGGCCGTCTGGACCTGCAGAAGTTCGTCACCGAGACCATCGCCCTCGACGAGGTCGAGAACGCCTTCGAGCGGATGCACCAGGGCGACGTGCTGCGGTCCGTGGTGGTGCTGTGATGACCACGCGCATCGACCTCCTGGTCACCTCCGGCACCTTCTCCCTCGACGGCGGCACCTGGGACGTCGACAACAACGTGTGGATCGTCGGCGACGACCACGAGGCCATCGTCATCGACGCCGCCCACGACGCGGACGCGATCGCCGCGGCGGTGGGCGACCGGCGGCTGCGCGCCATCGTGTGCACGCACGCCCACAACGACCACATCGACGCCGCGCCCGCCCTCGCCGAGCGGACCGGGGCGGCGATCTGGCTCCACCCCGACGACCTGCCGCTGTGGAGGATGACGCACCCCGACCGCCTCCCCGACCACTGGCTCGACGACGGCCAGGTCATCGAGACGGCCGGCGCCGACCTGACCGTCCTGCACACCCCGGGCCACGCCCTCGGAGCGGTCTGCCTTTACGACCCGGGCCTCGGCACGGTCTTCACCGGCGACACGCTCTTCCGCGGCGGCCCGGGGGCCACCGGACGCTCGTACTCCCACTTCCCGACGATCATCGAGTCGATCCGCGACCGGCTGCTGACCCTCCCGCCCGAGACGGTGGTCCGCACCGGCCACGGCGAGACGACCACCATCGGCGCCGAGGCACCCCACCTCGACGAGTGGATCGCACGCGGCCACTGACCCGGCACGTCTGATCGCCCGCGAAAAGGCGACAGAAGGTGTCCGACTTCCGCGACAGCATCCTCGACGTCGAGGAAGCAACGAACGCGGAGGTCGGACATGCCGGGACCCTTGGAAGGCAAGGTCGCACTGGTCGCCGTGGCGACACGGGGCGCGGGACGGGGGATCGCCGTGGAACTGGGCGCCGCCGGGGCCACCGTCTACGCCACCGGGCGCAGCACACGCGAGCGGCGCTCGGAATACGACGGCCCGAGACCATTGAGGACACCGCCGAACTGGTGACCGCGGCGGGCGGCCACGGCATCCCCGTACCCACCGACCACCTCGTCCCGGCCGAGGTACGTGCCCTCGTGGACCGCATCGACGACGAACAGGGGCGCCTTGACATCCCGGGCCGTCGCCGCGCTGGCCGCCGACCCCGAGGTGTCCCGCTGGAACGGCGCGTCCCTCTCCAGTGGACAGCTCGCCCAGGCGTACGGGTTCAGGGACCGCGACGGCAGCCGCCCCGACGCCTGGCGCTATCTCACCGAGGTCCAGGACGCGGGCAAGCCGGCGGACGTGACGGGATACCGCTGACCGGACCCGTGAGGCTCCGCCGGGACCCGGCAGAACGACTGCGCGGGGGGCAACGCCCGAACTTTTTCGAGTGAGCGCGCATCGGACCGGGAAGACGTGGCACACGGCACCGTTCGCCGGCGCCCGGAGCGGGCGGTGAGTTTCAAGGAGCGTGGACATGGTGACCTTCCGGCGAGGCACAGCGGGCCCGGACCCCGACAGCACGGCCCCCTTCCTCTCGGCACGACACATGGCGGCGGCGCTGGGCGCGGTCGCCGCCCTGAGCCTGCTCACCGCCTGCGGCGACGGCAACGGCCCGAGCAGCACCCCCCAGAAGCCGCATGGGACGGCCCGGCCCGCCTCGGGCGACCGGTCGAGCGGCGACAACAAGGCGACGCTCACGGCCGGCACCCCTGCCACGCCGGGCAGCTCCGGCTCCGCGTCGTCCACGGCCCCGCCCACGGCCTCCTCCGGGACCCGCGCCACCAGCAGCCGCTGCCACACCTCCGAGCTGCGCGCCTCCGTCGGCGCCAACAACCCGGGGGCCGGACAGGAGAACTTCCCGCTCGTGCTGACCAACCACTCGGGACGCACCTGCACGATCGTCGGCTACCCGGGCGCCGCCTTCGTGGACGCCTCCGGCAAGCAGCTGGGACCGGATCCCAAGCGCGTCTCCAACAGCCCCACGAAGATCACGCTGGCCCCGGGCAGGAGCGCCTGGGCCGGACTGACGTTCTCCAACCCCCAGGTCAGCGGCGCCGGGACCGCCACGCCCGCGGCGATCCTCATCACCCCGCCGGATGAGAGAGACTCCCTGAAGGTGACGTGGGCGGGCGGCAAGGTACCCGTGTCCGGCAACTCCTCCTCCGTGTTCCTGACGGTCTTCAGCCCGGGCACCGGCGCCTGACGCCCTACCAGGGCACCTCGCTGCCGGCCCTGAGGCAGAGGGGGGTTCGTCCTGCCGCTGGACAACCGGGCCCCGGCTCTCCAGAGAAGGCAGTGCACCGTTCCTGTGGACTGAGCAGAGGTGAGCCCGCTCGGCCGCACGCCCCGAACGGTCCCCGGCGCACTGGTCCCCGGCGTACTCGACCCCGGGGCAGCGACACGGATCGCGTCCGTGGTCCGATCCCGGGGCCCCCGCGGCCGGAGGCCGCTGATGGACAGCGCCCTGGCGACCTCTGAAGTCCGAGGATTCTGGACTCGCTTCACCATCGGGCTGAAGCCCGATGCACTGCGAACGAACCCCGGTAGCGTCGGCGCCATGGATCACATGAGGCGATTCGAGGGATACGGAGTCCTGATCACGGGTGCGGCGCGCGGCATCGGCGCCGCCACCGCCCGGCGGTTCGCGCAGGAGGGCGCCCGCGTGCTCGTCACCGACGCCGACCTGACGGAGGCACAGAAGACCGCGGACGCGATGCGGGAAGAGGGCGCGCAGGCCGAGGAGTTCCGGTGCGACGTCGCGGACCGGGCATCCGTGGAGGCGGCCGTCGCCCGCGCGGTGGACGCCTTCGGCACGCTGGACGTGCTCGTCAACAACGCCTACGGCTGCACCCCCGACGTCCCGCTCTTCGAGGACGAACCGGACGAGGTATGGGCGCGCGACATCGATCTCACCCTGACCGGGGCGTACCGCTGCAGTCGCGCGGCACTTCCGCACCTGGTGGCCTCCGAGCGTGGTGCCATCGTCAACATCGGGTCCGTGAACGGCATCCAGGACTTCGGTAACCACGCCTACAGCGCCGCGAAGGCGGGACTTGAATCCCTCACCCGCACTCTTGCCGGGCATGCGGCAGCCCGCGGGGTCCGGGTCAACCTCGTGGCGCCCGGCACGGTCCGCACCACCGCGTGGGAGGGCCGCGACGCAGACCTCGCCGCGGTGGGCGGACTGTATCCGCTGGGCCGGGTCGGCGAGCCGGAGGACATCGCGGCGGCCGTCGCGTTCCTCGCCTCCGCGGACGCCGCGTGGATCACGGGCACGACGCTTCGTGTCGACGGCGGCCTGCTCGCCGTGAACATGGGATTCCGGAAGTCGTTGCGGCAGCCCGACGACGGCCCTCAGGCGCCGTAGCACCCTTCAGCGCTCGGCTTCCGCGTCACACCGGTACAGCGGTGGCAAAGCGGCGCCGGAGCCGTAAGCCGCCGCCGGCACGCGCGTGCAGTGCGAGGTGACCCAGCGTGCTGTCGCGGCGGCGGAAGCAGGGACGGCCGTCCGGTGCCACTCGTGCGTACGGGGCCGCCGGAGCTCCACGTAGTGCAACCGGCCGGAGTCGATCAGTTGGCGGAGCCGGTCCAGCGTGGGGTACGGAACCTGCCCGGTGAAGCCGCCCATGGGGAGTACGGACGCGTTGGCCGCGAGGATGTAGGGCGCGGCATCGCTCCATCCGGGCAACGCGACAAGGTACTTCGCTCCGTCTCGGTGTGCCGTGAGGTAGGCGAGGAACTTCCGGTCGCCCGGCGTGAGACGTGACGGTCCGCCGCCGCTCGGACGGCTGGTCGGGCCGACCCTGGCCATGCCTCCGGCCTGGTTGTAGTGCGGCGACAGCGCCGAGGCCGACCACACGGCCGGGATGAGGAGAAGCGCGGCGAGCCCGGCCGCGAGCCCGGCCGTGACGATCCGCGGCCGGTGCGTCACCCGGGTGCGGCCCAGGCCCACGAGCGCCAGACACACGACGCCGAGGGCGGCGGCGGCGGGAGCCAGCCATCCGAAGAAGTGGGGATAGCGCAGCGTCAGAACCGCGCACCAGACGACGTTCACGGCGGTCACCGCCTGCAGTACCCAGGCATCTCGGCCGCCGGCCCGGCACGCTCGCCAGGCCCGCACCAGCCCGGCACCGCTCAGCGCGGCGAGGGCCACCGCGACGACGCCCATGTAGTACGTGTGCCCGGTGACGCTGCCAAAACTGAACGCGGCGAAGAACGTGGCCAGCCACACTCCCCACATCAGGTACCCGGCGATCGCCGGGTCGGTGCGGGCGGCGCGGCGGCGCCACAGGGCCCCCAGTCCCCAGACGAGGCCGAGCGTGGCCAGCGGGTACAGCCATCCCGTCTGCGTGGCCAGCCCCGGACTGAACATCTTGAGCACTCCGTCGCCCATGTGCGGGCCCGGACCAGCCGCGGGGTGTGCGGTCCCGACGGCGTCGACGCTGCCCGTACCGGCCGCGTCGACGCTGACCGCGTGAAACCGGGTCAGGAAGTTGTACCCCACGATCATGCTGTAGGCCGAGTTGTCCGTGGTGCCGTCGATATAGGGGCGCGACCCCGCCGGGATCACCGTCGCGACGGCCATCCACGACACCGACACCGCCAGGGTCACCGCACCGGCCAGCGCGACATGCTTCACCCTGCGTCGCAGGGTGGTCGGCGCGGCCACCAGATAGGTGACGGCCAGTGCCGGCAGCACCGCCCAGGCCTCCAGCATCTTGCACTGGAAAGCCAGCCCCACCCAGACCCCGGCCAGCAGCAGTGTCCGCAACCGGGCGCATGCGACGGCCCGCCCGGTGGCCTCGGCGGCCAGGAGCAGCAGCAGGACGAACGGCGCGTCCTCCACGATCGACCGGCCGAGCCCCACGGTGACCGGAGTGAGCGTCAGGAACGCGGCGGCCAGCAGCCCCGCCACGACGCCGGCCCAGCGGCGTACGAGCAGATGAAGGAGGAGGACGCAGGCCACGCCTTCGATCGCCTGGGGCAGCACCAACGCCCAGGGGTGAAAGCCGAACACCATCGCGGACAGGGCCTGGGGCCACAGGAATCCGGGCAGCTTGTCGAGGGTGATGGAGTTGCCCGGGTCGAACGAGCCGAAGAAGAACGCGACCGGGTTGTCGGTCATGCTGCGTACGGCGCTGGCGTAGAACACGTGGTAGACGCTGTGGTCGATGCCCCATGTGAAGAGCACGGCCGCGAGTGCGGCGAGGGACAGCAGGATCGGGAGTTCGTACGCCGGGCGCGGTGCACTCGGTTCCTCCCCGGGTGGGCCCCCTCCGTCGCGGGGGCGGAGCACGGCGGTCGCGGTCGCCGGTTCGGCGTCGGGCGCTGCGGTGTGCTCGGAACGAGTGCTGAGCATGGATGGGCCTTCCAGGACTTCCGCGGTCGGTTCACCGTCGCGCCGGTCCGGCTCCGCGGAACGGGCAACCTGATAATCCGACTACGAGGAAGTAGGCGTTCCGGGGCATCGTTGCGTGATGCGTACAGGACCTCGGTAAGAACGTGCGCGCATCCGTCCGGAGCGTGTCGCGTGGACGGTATGCGGGTGACCGGGCGGTTGCGGGCGCGGTAACAGACGCGCGGCCCGTCTGCCGGAGCGGACGCGGGTGTGAGTAGTTGGCGTACAGAAAGTGCCGCTGAGATTGATCTTGCTGGGGTTCGGCTAGTGTCCTGAGTCGTTAATTCGTGTGCAGTATGCGGCCAGGGTGTCGAGGATGTCGTCGGCGGTCTTCGTCCAGACCGCCACCACCTTCTGCTTGACGAGGTGGTCGGCGAGCTTGCTCAGGCTCCACGTGGAGAAGGCGGTGATCTTCCAGTCGGCGGGGGACGTCCGGGCGATCAGGCAGATGCTCTCGCGCACCGTGTCACTGATCGTCTTGGGGCGTCCCCCGCTCCATTTTGGGTCCAGCGCGTCAAACCCCCGCTCGCGCGCCGTACTCAGGGGTTCCTGCTGGCGTCAGCTGCGAGGACCCAGCCAGCGTGAAAGCGGTCTGGAGGAACCCGGCGATCCCGAAATCGACGACTTTCACCTGGCGGCCGGGGGTGAGCATCACGTTGTGCGGCTTGATGTCGTAATGGACGACACCAGCTTGATGGGCGGCGATCAGCGCCGCGCAGATCTCTTCGGCGATTGCCAGTGCGTGGGAAGGAGCCATCGGTCCGTCGCTACGGATGTACTCAGTGAGCGTTGCGCCCGCGACCCTCTCCATGACCAGGAACAGCAGGTCCTCGTGAACGCCACGGTCGTGCAGGGCGACCACGTTCGGATGGTTGATCTGCGCGGCGGCCACCGCCTCGCGCTCGAACCGTCTGGGCAGGTCCTCATGGGCTGCACCGTCGAGAACGAGTAGTTTGATCGCCACGTCGCGATGCAGGGTGCGGTCCCGCCCGGCCCACACGTCGCCCATACCGCCCCGGCCGAGCCGCTTGACCAGCTCGTACCGGCCCGCGATCAGCTCCCCGCGCTCCACCGCCCACCCCCGTTGACTCTGGCATGCCCCTGCACCACAACACTCACCCTTGAAGGTAGTGGTGCAGGGAGGTCTTCGGGATGCCGGTCCTGGTGCTGATCTCGCCGTAGCCGGAGCCCTGCTCCTTCAGTAGGCGTGCGTACTCGATTTTGTCGTCAGGGTGGGCCATTGGGCGGCCGATGCGGCGGCCGGCGGCTTCGGCCACGACGCGGGCGTGGGCGGCTCGCTCGGCGGTGAAGGTGCGTTCCATCTCGGCGAACAGGGCGAGCAGGAGGAAGGCGATGCGGCCCATGCCCTCGTCGGCCTGGACGGCTTCACCACCAGCCTGTGCGCTGTCCTGCTTTGCCTCGATAGGCCGTTCGCCGGTAGCTCGGCACCGGTGATCTTGACGAGGCCACGGACAAGCTCGCTGGCTCAGAAAGGGTTGTGACCCGTTTTTTCGCTCATTTATGCGTACTTGATGTGGGTGGGTGTTACGAAACCAGCGATGGACGCCGTGCGACAGGCAGGACCGACTGATCCTCGACGGTTCGCTCCGCCCGGTTGATCTCGGCCCAGACGTCGTCGAGAGACAGGCCGAGGGTGTCGGCGATCGCTGCGATGGTCGGGAAGGCGGGGGTGGCCACACGGCCGGATTCGATCTTCCGCAAGGTTTCCGGCGAGATGCGCGAAGCGAGCGCCACGTCCAGCATCGAGCGGCAGCCCCGGGCTCGGCGGAGCAGGGCGCCAAGGCGCTGTCCGCGTTCTACCTCGGCGGGGGTGAGCGGCAACCTGACCATGACCCCATTCTAATGCCGGTACAGTTAGACCGGGATAGTTATTGGACGCACATGAGAGGTCCCCCATGATTGAGATCCTGAACTCCGCGCGGCTTGAGCGGGCGAGAGACACCGGCGCCCTGGTCGGAAACATCCTGCACACGCTGAAGCAGCGCAGCACGGTCGGGACGAACCTGCTGGACATCGACCAGTGGGCCAAAGAGATGATCACCGAGGCGGGAGCGCAGTCCTGCTACGTCGACTACGCACCTTCCTTCGGGCGCGGCCCGTTCGGGCACTACATCTGCACGGCCGTCAACGACGGAGTGCTCCACGGGCGGCCTCACAACTACACGCTGGCAGACGGGGATCTGCTGACTCTCGACCTCGCTGTAGCCAGGGGCGGGGTGGCCGCGGACGCCGCGATCAGCTTTCTGGTGGGCAAGGCCAGGCCGGCGGAGAGCGTTGCGATGATCGAGACGACCGAACGTGCGCTCGCCGCCGGCATCGCCGCCGCCAAGCCTGGGGCGCGCATCGGTGATCTCTCCCACGCCATCGGCACGGTCCTCAGTGAAGCGGGCTACCCGATCAACATCGAGTTCGGAGGCCACGGCATCGGCTCGACCATGCACCAGGACCCCCACATCGCGAACACCGGACGGCCAGGCCGCGGATACAAGCTGCGCCCCGGACTGCTGCTCGCCCTGGAGCCCTGGGTCATGGCCGACACTGCCACACTCGTCACCGACGCCGACGGTTGGACGCTGCGCAGCGCGACAGGCTGCCGGACCGCGCACAGCGAGCACACCATCGCCATCACCGACAACGGAGCCGAAATTCTCACCCTGCCCACGCAGGCACGACCATAAGAGGGCGCTGTAACGAGTGGCCCAGCGGGCCGGGGCGAGCTGTGCGCGCTGCGCCTGGAGGACTTCTCCCCCGCCCTGGACGAGGTGCGCATCACCCGGCGGCCGCAGAACGCCCGCCCAGACACGCCGGTGTCCGTCCAGGTCTACCCGCTGCGCCGCGCGACCCGGGTCGCGCTCCAGCGGTGGCTCCAGGTCCGCCGCCTGCTGATGACTGAGGTGACCGGCGGAGCCGACTGGCTGTGGGTCTCCGTGCGCGGCAACCACGGCGGCGTGGTCGCCGAGGGCGTCGAGCCGGAACAAGTGCCGCCAATTGCATCCGATGCGAACTCGCGACGGTTCGCGAATCGTCGTGGCCAACGGCGCCTACCAGCGTGCTGACCATGGAAGTTGGCCCAGTCTGCTGGTGGCGACGGTAGCGACGGACGTGAGGGCGACGCCAGCTGGTGTCACTCGTCCGGCTGACTGACCAGCGGTTTGTCCGTCGACTCGCATCAGATGCGGTTTTCTCGCATACGACGCGAATGACGGAGGGTGGTGGACCGGTGGGGTTCAACGGGACGATCCCAGGTGCGGCACGGCTGCACCTGGTGGACGGAGTCGCGCTGCTGCGGCCGGAAGAACAGGTCTTCACCGCGATGCTGACCGGGTTCGCCAACCAGCAGCTCGCGCGGAATCTGGCCCGGACGACGGTGGAGGGCCGGGAGAACACGGTCAAGGCGTTCGCCGCGTACGTGAACACCTACCCGTGGCACTGGACGCCGGCGATGGTCGACGAGTGGCTCGGTGACCTGCGCTCTCTGCGGGACCTGCGCCGTTCCACGATCCGCTCCTACTCGGAGGCGGTCCGGGCGTTCTGCCACTTCGTCACCGACCCGCTCTACGACTGGGCGGCTACGTGCGAGGAACGGTTCGGCACCCACCCGGTTCAGGTCGTTCACGAGTGGAACACTGCGGTGCACGTCCAGGACAACGAGGCCGACGCGAAGAAGCGGGCGTTCACCAAGGCCGAGCTGCACGCGTTCTTCGAGCACTGCGACGACGAGGTCGCCCGGATCAGGGCCTTCGGCCGCAAGGGCTGGTTGCCGGCGTTCCGTGACGCCACCCTGTTCAAGACCGCCTACGCATACGGGCTGCGGCGCAACGAGACGCGGATGCTCGACGCCGCCGACTTCGGTCGCAACCCGCACGGCGCCGAGTACGGCGAGTTCGGCCGCTGCCAGGTCCGGTTCGGCAAGGCTAAGAAGGGCTCACCGCCCAAGCGTCGCGGCGTGCTGACCGTGTTCGGCTGGACCCCCGACGTCCTGGACGAGTGGTTCACCGAGGTCCGCCCGCTGCTGGGTGCCGACGGCAACCCCGCGGCCTGGCCCTCCGAACGCGGGCTTCGGATCGGCTGCCAGCGCATCAACTCCCGCTTCATCGCCTACCGCAAGGCCCTGGGCCTGGACGACGGGCTGGACTACCACTCCTTCCGAAGGTCCTACGTCACCCACCTGATCGAGGACGGCTGGGACCCTCGCTTCGTCCAGGAACAGGTCGGCCACGAGCACGCCAGCACCACGTCCATCTACACCTGCGTCTCCTCGGACTTCCGCACCCGCACCCTGCGCCGGCACCTGGACGCCACCGTCAGCGCCGCCCTCCAGGCCCAGAACGGGAGGCAGGCATGAAGCGCAAGGTCGGCTACACCTGGCGGTTGCGTGAGCTGATGGCCCAGCGCCACATCTTCACCGCGACCGAACTGGTGCCGCTGCTGCGCGAACGCGGCATCGCTCTGTCCGCCTCCCAGGTCCACCGCCTGGTCTCTGGGACCCCGGAACGGCTGTCGCTGCAGGTCCTGTCCGCGCTCTGCGACATCCTCTCCTGCACCCCGGCCGACCTGGTGAACACCACCGCTGAGAACGCCGGCGTCCGCAAGACCGCCACCGGCGACCTGCCCACCCCGCTCGACAACGTCGCGAAGCTCCGGCCCCGAGCGGCCCGCATCCTGCCCGACGCATGAGCCGCCCCTACGCCACCGACGAGCAGTACGAACGCTGGTTCATGGCCGAGTGCTGCCGCTGCGGCCAGCGCAGACACAAGGCCGGCACCTGGCCGGACGGATACGTCTGCCGGACCTGCTCGGACCGCGCGGTGCGAACACGAGGCACCTGCCCAGGATGCGCCCAGGACCGCGCCCTGCCCGGACGTCACCCCGTCGACAACTCCGCGATCTGCACGACCTGTGCCGGCTTCTCCCAGACCTTCGACTGCTCGCGTTGCGGCTTCGAGGGCAAGCTACTGGGCGGACGGCTCTGCGAACGCTGCACGCTCACCGACCGGCTGACCGCCCTCCTGGACGACGGCACCGGCCGCGTCCGGCCCACGCTGACGCCCTTCTTCGATCTGCTGGTGGCCATGGCCGAGCCCAGGAGCGGCCTCGCCTGGCTGGCGATGCGCCGCAACCATCCCGGAAACGCCTCCCAGATGCTGCGGCGGCTCGCCCGCGGACACATCCCCCTGACCCATGACGCCTTCCACGAACTCCAGCCCTGGCGGGCGGCGGCCCATCTGGAAGAACTCCTGATGACCAGCGGAGCCCTGCCCGCCGTCAACAAGTACATCTGCTCCTACCAGCGATGGCTGCCCGGCCACCTGGCCGGCATCGCAGACCCTGAACACGTCAAGACGATCAGGCTCTTCGCGACATGGCACGTCCTTCCCCGACTACGGGAACGAGCCAATCGAAGCCGGATCACACCGAGCGTCCGCCGCTTCGCAGCCGAGCAGATCAAGCACGCGACGGCCTTCCTACAATGGCTCAGCACCCGGAACAGCAGCCTCGCATCCTGCGGCCAGCTCGACATCGACGCTTGGTTCGCCGAGAACACCGAACACCGCCGCACCTGCCTGAGGCCCTTCCTCAACTGGGCTATGCAGAGCCGCCGATGCCCACGCGCCCTCTCCATCCCCGCGCAGAGAGCCTCCCGGCGACCCGCCCTGAGCGAGGACGAACGCCTGGACGCCCTCGGCCGACTGCTGACCGACCCAGACCCACCGATGCGCCTCCGTGTCGCCGCCGTCATCGTCCTCCTCTACGCGCAGCCCCTCACCCGGATCGTCCAGTTGACAGTCGACGACGTGCTCCACGACGGAGAGACCACGCTTCTGCGGCTCGGGGAGCCCGCCTCACCCGTCCCCACACCAGTCGCAGCCCTGCTGCTGACATACATCGCGGACCGCGACAACATGAACACCGCCACCAACCAGGCATCCCGCTGGCTCTTCCCCGGACGCCGGGCCGGCCAGCCAGCCCGTCCCGACCACCTCTCTGCGCTCCTGCGCGAGATCGGCATCCCGGTTGCCGCCGCCCGCGGCGCCGCCATCCGACAGCAGCTCCTCGAACTGCCCGCCCCCGTCGTCGCGGACGCCCTCGGCTACCACGACAAGACCACCAGCCGCCTCCTCAGAGAGACCGGTGGGACCTGGAGCCGATACGCCGCCGGCGATCGCACCCGGTCACCAGCAGGCTGGAGTCCTCGGGGGACCGGCGAAAGCTGAACACGAGAGCCCACCGGTACTACGACGGCCAGATGACGACGCCATCACGCACAACCAGCGGCTCTGCCTGGCGCGACTCGTAGAACCGGGTCCACCCCAGATCCACACTGCCGTCGAAGCGTCGATGACAGTCGCCGGCCTTGGTCGCGAGCCAACTGAGCAGCTCACCTGTGAGGTCGAACTGGTCGGGGTGAATCTCCTGCCGACTGGTCAGAGCCCACGCACCGCACCAGGTGTCCTTTCTACGCAGAAGAACGGAGACGAGTGCGCCATCCACCTTGAACGCCTCGCCGTGGCGAGCCAGAAGAGGCTGAGGATGGTCCTCGACGACGAGTACGCCGTCATCGTCCTCGTCCCAAAAAGGAAACTCGGTCACGATGTGGAGGATCTCCGGTTTGGGGCCGAGCCCGAGGTGCCATCGGAGCTCGGCGAGCTCGTCCTCAGACAACTCGTCGCGCAGATCCAGCGTGAGCATGAGCTCAAAGATGTCAGCCATAGCCGCACACGGTAGTGCCCACTTCTGACGGCCCCGTCTCTCGCCGCTGCGGACGGCCTGCCTGAGTGCCCAAGCGAAACCGGGGGTAGCCCACTGTCACCGACCGTGATCAGTGGGCTCGTCTTGCAGGGGGACCCGCGACAGTTGAATACGCGAGCCCGCCAGTATCACGCCCGGGACGGGCCGGACGTCGTGAGCCGGGACCTGGGCCGGCTGTGTGGGTCAGGACCCGGCGTCGTGGAGGACGGCGAACACGGAGTGGTGCTCTGTGCCGTCCGGGGAGCGCCAGCCCGCGATGACGTGGCCCGAGGCGCCTGCCGGGGCGGTGCCGCCGGGTTCCAGGACGCGCGTCACGTGGACGGCCGGCCGCCGGGCGGACGCGGATCCGGCGGGGTCCACGGTGAGACGGGTTCCGTCGGGACCGTGGGCGACGGCCGCGGGGACGATGCCGGTCGGGACCCCGGTGCCGGAGAAGTGGTCGGTGACGGTCGGGTCGGGAGTGTCCGTCAGGCTCTGCGCCTGTGGTTCGGCGCGGCCCTGCAGCAGGCCAGCAACTGGGTCGCCAGCACCGGGTCGTGGGTTCCGTCGTAGATCCACCGCCCTCCCAGCACGCCGTGTTCGGAGATGCCGATGAGGGCCTGTTCGGCACCCTCGAGGGGCGCGCCCCGGTAACTGAGCGGTACGTGGTACGACACCGGCCGGTCGCCGGACTCGTCGGTGGCCACGAGGAACTCGATACCGACCTCGCCCTCGGGGTCGTCCAGCCGGAACCCGCCGCCCTTGGACAGCACCGGCTGCCGGTCCGCACCGCCGAGATACCAGGGCTGCCGGGGAAGCCAGGAGGTGAGGTGCTCCAGCTTGGTGGGGGCCAGGGTGGTCCTGTGAATGATCGCCATGCCGTGTCAACGCATACCGTCGAAGGCGGATTCCCGCTGTGCGCTCACGCTCGCGCGGCCGGTGCCGCGGTACGGCGAACAGGACTCCCTCCCGCTGCGGCCGGCACCGCCGTGCGCGCGGCGCGGACGATACCCGACCGGCGCGTGTCGGAGATGGCGTTGACCGAGGCGCCGTCACGTAGCGTGGAAGGGCGGAGGGGCACCGCCCTCGCCGCCCCACGCAATCCTATGAGTCGTCAGGTCCGCGCCCGTCGTGGAATCGGGGCGTGCACCCCTGTCCGCGGGATGCGTTCGCGTGCTCCGGGAGCAGCGGCGATGACAAGGCCGCCGCCCGGAGTGTCGGAACCCGAGACGAGAGGTGGCCGTGTCGATCGTTACCCCCGAGTCAGGCGTGGCGGGGCCGGACATCAGCGTGGTCGTCATCGTCTACAACGATGCCCAGCGCCTCCCGGCAGCCGTGCGCTCCGTGCTCGACCAGACGCTGCGCCGCGTGGAAGTGATCATCGCGGACGACTGTTCGACCGACGGGTCCTATGGCGTCGCCACGTCGCTCGCCGCCGCCCATCCCGGACGCGTACGGGCGATCCGGCTGCCCGAGAACAGCGGTGGCTGCGGAGAACCCCGTAACCAGGGCATGGCCGTGGCCCGCGGACGCTACGTCATGTTCCTGGACAGCGACGACACCCTGGAGTCCAACGCGTGCCGCAATCTGCTGGAGGCAGCCGACCGCACCGGCGCCGACCTGGTCTCGGGACGGTGCGTCCGGGTCCACACCGACAGCAGACACGAGAAGCGGATTCCCTGGTACCCGTGGCTCTACCGGGCGACGAGGACCGTCGAGTCCATCGCCGAGCTGCCGGATCTCTTCGTCTTCGACACCCTGTCCACCAACAAGTGCTACCGGCGTGCGTTCCTCGTCGAGAACGGGCTCACCTTCCCCCGGGGCATCCACTACGAGGACCTGCTGTTCTCCGCCGAGGCGTATCTCGCGGCGGGGCGGATCACCCTGATCCCCCACACGGTCTACTTCTGGAACGTGGCCGAGAAGACCACGGCCAAGTCGATCAGCAACCGGCGCCATGAGATCAACAACTTCACCGACCGGCTGGAGATCCACCGCCGCATCGACGCCCTGCTGAACCGGCGCGGCCTCGGCGAGCTCAAGCTGTGCAAGGACATCAAGTTCCTCAAGCACGATCTCGTCCTCTACCTGCGCGACCTGCCGTTCCTCGACGACGTCTACCGCCACCGCTTCGCGGAGCTGGCCCGCGGCTACATCCAGGACTTCCCCCAGGCGGCGTACGACCGTCTGGACCCGGTGCACGCCATCTGCGCCTACCTGCTGATGCGGGAGGACTGGGTCCATCTGATGCCGGCCGTGGACACGCTGATCAACCGGAAGAAGATCTCCGCGCCGCTCGTCGAGCGGGACGGCCGCATCTACTGGTGCGACGGGGACCTGGGCGATCCGACGGCACGCGGCATCATGGACGTCACCGGCCTCGGGTACCACGGCAGACCACTGGACCGGATGTTCCTGCGCAACCTGCTCACCGGGTACGCCGTGCACGGCGACGAGGTGCTCCTTCAAGGCGCGGTGGTCAATCCGCTGCACACCATTGCCGCGGACGCCCACCTCGCCGCCGAACTGGAGTTCCGGGCCCGCCGTCGCAGCCTGCAGACCTTCCGCTTCCCCGTACGGACCGTACGTCACGAGGGTGATGCCATCACCTGGCAGGCAGCCGTCCCGCTGGCGCGTCGGCTGCGGCCGGTGGGCGTTCTGGACGAAGTGTGGGACGTACGGCTGTACCTGACGGCGGACGGGAAGCGGACCACGACCCGGCTCACGGTGGGCAACGTGGACCTGGAGAACGCCGGCTCCGTGCCGGTGCGCCCCCGGCTGAGCCGGTTCGTGGCGGACCGGCTCGAACCGCAGGTCTCCGCCAAAGGCCACCTGGCCTTCCGGCTCGCCCAGCACGGTACGGCGGCGCTGCGCGGGCGCGCCCTCGTGGACCGCAATCTGCACGGGCCCGCCGCCAGGGCCGCCAAGCACGCCTACCGGGGACTGAGGGCCGTCCGCAGGGAGCTGACCTCCGGGTCGCGCAAAGTGCAGGTCTACCACCGCATGCTGCAACTGCTCCCGGTCCGCAAGGGCACCGTCGTCTTCGAGAGCCACCTCGGCAAGCAGTACAGCGACAGCCCCCGCGCCGTCTACGAGGAACTCAGGCGCCACCGAGTGCCCGTCACCGCCATCTGGTCCTACGCGGGGGCGAGGCCCACCGGCTTCCCGAAGGACGCGGAACTCGTCCGCCGCTGGTCCTGGCGCTACCTCCGGGCGCTGGCCCGGGCCGAGTTCTGGATCGACAACCAGGGATTCCCGCTCAGGCTGGCCAAGCGGCCCGAGACCACCTACATCCAGACCTGGCACGGTACGGCACTCAAGAAGATGGGCTTCGACCAGCCCGCCCAGCGGGTGATGTCCGAGCAGGCCCAGCTCTCCTACCAGGAGGCACTGGACCGCTTCGACCATTTCGTGGTCCGCAGCGAACACGATGTCCGCACCCTCGCCCGCGCCTACCGCATCCCTGAGGAGAAACTCCTACGGATCGGCTATCCCCGCAACGACGCCCTGGTACGGGCGGCCCGCGCCCCCCAGACGCCCGACCCGGCGCTGCGCCGGCTCGCCGAACGCCTCGGCGTCCGTCCGCACCGCCGCGTGCTGCTGTACGCGCCCACGTTCCGAGCCCGCGCCGACGGAGGGCTGCGGGCCTTCGCGTTCCCCTTCGACGTCGAGCGCTTCGCCGACCGCTTCGGGGACCAGTACACGCTGCTGGTCCGCTCCCATTATCTGAACCAGGTCGCCCTCCCGCCGTCGGTGGCGGGCCGGGTGATCGACGTGACGGGCGAAGGGGACATCACGCCGCTCCTCCTGCTGTCCGACGCCCTGATCACCGACTACTCGTCGGTGATGTTCGACTATGCGTTGCTGCGCCGGCCCCTGGTGTTCTACGCCCACGACTGGGAGGAGTACTCCCAGGACACACGCGGCACGTACTTCGACCTCCTCGCCGAGGCCCCTGGCCCGGTCGCCCACACCGAGGACGAACTCTTCGCCGCGCTGTCCGACCTGCGCACCGTGGGCGCCCGGTACGAGGCGCGGCTCAAGGAGTTCGTGGACAAGTACGGCGAGTACGACCGCGGGGACGCGGCGGCTCGCATCGTGGACCGTTTCTTCGGCCCTGCGGGAGAGGCCCGATGACGCAGCGTGAGATCTTCTTCGTCGCCAACGAGGTCAACGAACTCGGCGGCGTGGGCCGCTGGCAGGAACAGATGGCCCGGCTGCTGTCCGAGCGCGGCCACCGGGTCCGGATCATCGGCATCGCCCCGCCCGAGGTACCGATGGACCTCGGAGCGCGCCCACCGTACGAGACACTGACCTTGTACGAGCGGCGACCTCCGGGCCGCCACAGGCCCCACTTCCCGCTCGGCCGGCTCCATCCGGCCGCCCGCATCCAGGAGGCGGACAGGCGCGCCGCCGCGGAGCGCCTGTCCTCGGTGTTCCGGGCCGCGCGGCCCGGCGCCGTGATCATCGTGACCCAGGTGTGGGCGATGGAGTGGGTGGCGCTCGCGGACACCGCCGGGCACCCGGTCATCGGCATGAGCCACGAGTCGTTCGCGGCATCCCGCCGCTCCTCGCGCTTCGGGCGCGTGCGCAGGTACTACAGGGACGTGGACCGGCTGCTGGTCCTCACCCAGGAGGACGCCGACCTCTGGACGGGGGAGGGACTCAACAACGTCGGGTTCCTGCCCAATCCGCTGCCCGTGACGCCCAGCGCCCCCTCACCGCGCACGGAGAAGGTGGTGGCCAGCATCGGCCGGCTCAGTCACGCGAAGGGCGTCGACCTGCTGCTGGACGTCTGGGCCGAGGCCGCGCCGCGGCAACCGGGCTGGATCCTGCGTGTCTACGGTGCCGGCGAACATGAGGCGGCGCTGCGCCGGCAGTGCACCGACCTCGGTCTGGACGACTCGGTGGAGTGGGCGGGGCAGACCGACAACGTGATCGGGGCCCTTGGGCGGTCGTCCGTGTTCGTCCAGTCCTCCCGTGGCGAGGGATTTCCGCTCGTCCTGCTGGAGGCGATGGCCTGCGGCGTGCCGTGTGTCGCGTTCGACTGCTCGCCCGGCGTGCGCGAGATCGTCAGGAACGGCGAGGACGGGCTCCTGGCCCGGCACGGCGACGTCTCCGAACTCGCATGCCATCTCGTGCGGTTGATGGCCGACGAGAACCTGCGCGACGCGATGGGGGAGCGGGCCCGGGAGAACGTGCTGCGTTTCGCCCCCGACGTGATCACACGCCGCTGGGAGGAACTCTTCGACTTCCTGGAGCGCTGACGGGCGGCGCCCCCGGGGATCGCGCTCGGGTGCCGGTCCGTGCCTCCCAGGCACGAGCCGACACCCGGTCGTTTCCCAGGCACGAGCCGGCACCCGGTCGTTTCCCAGGCACGAGCCGGCACCCGGTCGTCGGTCAGTGGCAGTCAGTACCTTCCGTGGCCGCGGAAGCCGTGGCCGCGGAAGTCGTGGCCGTGACCGTGACCGTGGCCGTGGCCGTGGCCGTGGCCGTGGCCCCCGTGCTCCACGGACGCCTGAACGGCGGTGTGCACCGCCGGAGGGGCGCTCGCCATCGCGACACCACTGCTCGCTGCTCCGGCCAGCAGCATCGTGCCGGCGATCAGGGCGACCCTGCGTCGGACGCTCGTCATCGTGACTCTCCCTTCTGGCGGGCACGCAAGCCCTGCTTCATCTCGATGACCCCAAGGTGTGACAGGGGCGCTGAGAGGAGGCTGAGGCCGGCTGAGAGGAGGCTGAGAGGGGTGGCGCCGACGGCGGCCGGCCATCCAGCCGGGGACCACACGTAGGCCCGCCGCCACCAGGCGTGCTCGTCGCGCGGCCCTCACCATCTCTTCGTAGGGTGGAAGGGAGGCCGCTCATGCGAGTGCTGGTGATCGAGGACGAACGGGGACTCGCCGCGGCGATCGCCCGAGGGCTCGCCGAGGAGGGCTTCGTCGCCGATGTCGCCTACGACGGAGTCGACGGGCTGTGGAGCGCGGTCCATGAGTCGCACGACGCGATCGTGCTGGACCTCATGCTGCCGCGCATGTCCGGATACGAGGTCCTCAAGCGACTGCGGGCCGCCAGCGTCTGGACACCCGTTCTCATCCTCACCGCGAAGGATGGCGAGTACGACGAGGCGGACGCCCTCGACCTCGGCGCCGACGACTACCTGAGCAAGCCGTTCTCCTATGTCGTACTGGTCGCCCATCTGCGGGCGCTGCTGCGCCGCGGGGCCCCCGCCCGGCCCGCGGTGCTCACGGCCGGTGACCTCGATCTGGACCCGGCACGACGCCGCTGCCATCGCGGGGGCCAGGAGATCACCCTGACCGCACGGGAGTTCACGCTCCTGGAGTTCCTGCTCCGGCATCCCGACGAGGTGGTCAGCAAGACGGACATCCTCGAGCACGTCTGGGAGGAGAACTTCGACGGCGACACCAACATCGTCGAGGTCTACGTCGGCTATGTGCGGCGCAAGATCGACGCCCCGTTCGGCCGCCGGACGATCGAGACCGTCCGTGGCGCCGGCTACCGATTGCGTGGCACCGGGAGGTGAGCCGGTGCGTATTCCCGTCCCCGCGTGGTGGGCCCGGCGCTCCCTGCGTCTCAGACTGACCGCCGCGGCGGCCCTGATGATCACGGCTGCCCTGGTCGGCGCCTCGTTGCTGCTGGGCGTCTGGCTGCGCATGAGTCTGATCGGCGGACTGGACCAGACCGCGTTCGACAAGGCCCAGGTCATCGCCGCGAACATCGAAACCGGAAGACTTCCCCACACCCTGCCCGCCTCCAGCAAGGGCGTCACCGCGGTGCAGGTCATCGACGCCAGACACATCGTGCGGTCCAGTTCGGCGAATCTGGCGGGCAAACCCGCGCTCTTCGCCTTCCCTCCGGCGACCTCCTCCAGCGCGCCGCAGGCCCACAGCGTGCACGGCCTGCCCCTGACCGGGGACGACACATGGCGTGCGGTGGGGATCGCCGCCGGACCCGACAGGGACCCGATGACCGTGTACGTCGCCGTGCCCACCGAGGCCGTGGAGCACAACCTGGCCATGCTCACCGGAGCCCTGGCCATTGGCGTACCGCTGGCCGCCACCGTGCTCACCGGCGTGGTCTGGCTGCTGACCGGGCGGGCCCTGCGCCCCGTGGAGGCCCTGCGCTCCCAGGCCGCCGAGATCACGGTCTCCGACCTCGGCCGCCGACTGGACGTACCGCCCGCCGACGACGCCCTCGGCCGGCTGGCGCGGACCCTCAACGATCTGCTCGCCCGGCTGGACGCCTCGACACAACGCCAGCGGGAGTTCGTCGCCGACGCCGCCCATGAGCTGCGCAGCCCCCTGAGCAGCCTGCACACGCAGTTGGAAGTGGCCGTGCGGCACCCGGGCTCCGCGGACTGGAGCACACGGGGTCCGGCCCTGATCGAGGAGAGCGAGCGGCTGTCCCGGCTCGTCGACGACCTTGTACGACTGGCCCGCCTCGACGCCCGGCCCCGGCTGCGCAAACGCCCCGTGGACCTGGACGAGATCGTCTTCCACGAGGTGTTTCGCGTCCGCCTGAGCACCTCCCTCCTCGTCGACCAGCACGCCGTCAGCGCCGCCCGTGTGTACGGAGACGGGGAGGCTCTGGCCCGGGTCGTGCGCAATCTGCTGGACAACGCCATCCGGTACGCCGTCGACCGGATCGTTGTGAGCCTCGGCGTACGCGACGGCACCGCGACCCTGGTCGTCGCCGACGACGGCCCCGGCATCCCGGAGGCCGACCGGCGCCGCGTCTTCGAGCGCTTCACCCGCCTGGACGGCGCCCGCGCCCGGGACACCGGCGGAAGCGGCCTGGGGCTGGCGATCGCCCACGAGGTCATCACGGCCCACAACGGCCACATTCACATCGAGGACCACCATCCGGGTGCCCGCATCGTGGTCCGCATCCCGGCGACCGACCTCTGACCCGGGCGGTCAGCCGGACCGCAGCCCGCTTCGGCGCCGACTTCGACGGCATCCGGCCGCGCCACCGACCTCGACCGGGCCTTCGGCAGCCTCCTCGCGTACGGCCGCAAACAGCAGGCGGACCAGCTACGCGGAACGGAATGTCACCGTTTCGTCGCAGTGTGCAGCGCACCACAACCCATGGGCTCCGGGGGCGGTCTAATCAGCAAGAAACACGCCGTGTACGGTAGCCGCCGGACAAAAGACGAAAGGCCTGCCCATGGGGGACATACGTAGACGGGGAGCCGTCGCGCTCGGGATCATCGCCCTGACCGCTCCGCTCACTGTCGCGCTCGGTGCCGCGCCCGCACAAGCCGCGAGTTGCACCACACAGACCGGTCCGTATCAGAAGCAGGTGGAGAAGTTCCTCGGCCGGCCAGTTGACGGCAAGCAGTCCTCGGCCGACTGCAAGGCGATCCAGGCCTTCCAGAACAAGCACCGCATCACCCCGGCCGCCGGCTACGCGGGCCCCGCCACCTGGGGCGTGATGGACCTGATGAACAAGCAGAAGGCCGTGGGGAACAAGCCCAACAAGGACGGGAAGTGCCCCGTCAACAAGGGCCGCATCGCCTGCGTCAACCTCACGCTCCAGCTCAGCTGGATCCAGGACGGCAACCGTCTCGTCTACGGCCCCGTCCCGGTCCGTACCGGCCGCAAGGGCTTCGTGACCCGTACCGGACTGAAGAAGATCTACTGGCGGGACATCAACCACGTGTCCAGCCTGTACGACACTCCCATGCCCTACAGTCAGTTCTTCGACGGCGGGCAGGCCTTCCACTCGGTCGGCGTCAGTGTGTGGAACCCGCCGGGGTCGCACGGCTGCGTCAACATGACCAAGACCGACGCCAAGAAGTACTGGTCGCTGCTGAAGAACGGCGACGACGTGTTCGTGTACGGCCGCAAGCCCGGCACCTGACACGCGGACGGTCCGGCCGTTGCCGTCAACGGCCGGACCGATCGCGGAGTCAAGCGGGTGCATCCCCGAAGTCCGGGATGTCCAGGCGGACTCCACCCTTCAGTGCCGACTCGTGCGCGATGATCCCCGGCAGGGTGTAGCGGGCCGCGACCCAGGCGTTCACCGACGGCAGGGTGCGGGTGCCCACCGCCGTCACGAAGTCGTCCACCAGGAAGTGATGGCTTCCCTCGTGCCCGTTGTGCAGGGTGTCGAACTCCCTTGGCAGTCGCGACCGGTCGTGCACCGGAGCCGAACCCGAGGTGAAGGCGGCCCGCAGCTCCGGCGCGATGTGCGCCAGTGACGCATCGTCAGGAGACATGGTGGGCTTGGGTTCCAGCAGCTCCGAGATGTCCTTCACCCCGTTCTTGTCCTGCCACAGCGCCGCCGTGGCGAGCTGCTCCATGCTCGCCTCCGTACCGAAGAACCGGAAACGCGACTCCCGGATGTGCGAGGGGTAGCCGACCCGGCGGAACTCGTTGGTGCGGAACGAGCCGCCGCCCGCCACCTCGAACAGGGCGGTGGCGTTGGAGAAGTCGTTGTCGAACTGGCTGATCCCCTTGTCGAACACGCCGTCCCCGCGCTCGTCGCGCACCCCGATCGCGGACACACTCACCGCGTGCGTCCGCCAGGCGCCGAGCACACCGCCCACCGAGTGGGTCGGGTAGAGCAGCGGGGGATAGCTGGCCGTCGCTTTCCAGTTGGCGCCGCCGCTGTACTGGTACGCCTCGTAGAACCCGAGGTCCATGTCGTGGACGTAGTCGCCCTCGGCGTAGAAGAGCCGCCCGAAGGCGCCCTCGGCGATACGGTTGCGGGCGTGCACCGTCGCCGGGTTGTACTGACTGGTCTCGCCCATCATGTACGTCAGCCCGGTCGCCTTGACCGCGCCGATGATCGCCGTGATCTCCTCCGTGTTGATCGCCATCGGAACGGCGGAGTACACGTGTTTGCCGGCGTTCAACCCCTGGATCACCAGGGGACCATGCGTCCAGCGCTGGGTGAAGATCGCGACCGCGTCGACGGCCTTCGACTCCAGCATGGCCTCGTACGAGGGGAACGTGCCGGTGAGGCCCTCGGCGGCGGCGAGGTGCTCGGCCCGTTCGGGGAGCAGGTCGGTGACATACACGTCGCCGACGCCGGGGTGGGCCAGGAACAACTTGGCGAACTGGCCGGAGAACTGGCCGGCGCCGACGATGCCGAGCGAGAACGTCATCGGGTGTGTGCCCTTCGCTGGGAGAGGACCGGATGGATCTGGCTGATGTGGTCTTGTCGCGGCCGTTCACGGGCGCTCCGCCGTTACCTTTGAGGCGGAGGAATCCCTGCGTCAAGACTCCTGCGCCGAACTCGCCGCGACACGCTCACCTCCGAACGTGGCAGCGCCGTCTAGTGCCGCAACAGGCAACGTTTGCCCCGTCGCGACGCCCGGCACGCCTCCCCCAAGCTCTTCGAGCAGGGGGTACCCCCACTCGCCGCGCCGACCGAAAGCCCAAGTACGTCCAGTACGAGGGCTTCCGGCCGGCACTCCCCCAAGCTCTTCGAGCAGGGGGGACCCCCAGAGCACGCTCCCCCACTCTCGGCTTCTCCCCCACTCTCGACTCCGCTCGAGCGGGGGGACCCCCAGAGCGGGAGGTGCCCCCACGACGCCGCTCCTCAACGGGCAAACGTTGCCTGCCGCGGCACTAGCCGTTGAGGCGTCAACGGCCCTGCGACCATGAGTGATCAGCTTCACGGTCCGGAATGCCGGAAGGCGCCTGATTGCTCACGACGCCTTCACACCAAGCCCCGTATGCTTCACGGCATGTCCACCACTCCTGAACCCGCAGCGGAACGTTCCGCCGACGAGGTCAACGAGGAGATCCGGGCCTTGTGGTTCCGGAGCGGCGGATCGCTGAACGCCGAGGAGCGGCGGGAGTACCAGCGACTCGTCATGGAATGGGCCGCGGCCTCCCCGAAGGACACGGAAGCGGCGTGAGCGCCCGCTCGGCCCACGCGCCGTGCGTCACCGGAGCAGTTCGTCGTCCCGGCCGACGGCGATCGCAGCGCGGAGCGGGAACGCGACGAGCAGCGCGATCGCGACGAGAAGTCCGCTTGCCCAGAGCGGCCCGAGGTCCCCGACCGCCGTGCCGAGGGTGGTCGCGGCGATGAGGGGTCCGACGGCCGCGCCGACGTTGAGTGCGGCGGTCGCGTACGAGCCGGCCATCGTGGGGGCTCCAGCCGCCTCGTACAGGACCCGGGTGATCAGCGTGCTGCCCAGCGCGAACGACAGCGCGCCTTGCAGGAACACGAGGAAGAGCAGAGCGGCCGGCTTTTGCGCCAGCACGGCCAGCGCCGGCCAGCCGATGAGCAGGAGCGGACCGCCGGCTGCGATGACCAGGCCGGGGTGATGGTCGCAGAGCCGGCCGGCGACGGTGACACCCACGAAGGAGCCGGCGCCGAAGAGCACCAGAACGACAGAGATCCACAGCTTCCCCAGCCCGGCGGCGTCGGTCACGACCGGGGCGAGGAAGGTGAAGCTTCCGAAGGTCGCCGCGTTCACCAGCGCGCCGACCAGCATGACCAGGATCAACCGCGGACTCCTGAGCTGCGCGAGCTCTGACCGCAAGGCCGGTCCGTCAGCCGCGCCTTCCCGTACCGGGCGTGTGGGGATTCCCATGAGGATGCCGATCGCCGCGGGCAGGCAGAGTACGGCGACGGCCCAGAACGTGGCCCGCCAGCCGAGCACCGTGCCGAGTACCGATCCTGCTGGGACCCCGGCGATCGTGGCCACCGTCGTGCCCGACAGCAGCACGGCGAGCGCACGTCCCTTCCTGTCGGGCGAGACCATCGCGGCCGCGGTCGTCAGGGCTACAGCGAGGAACCCCGCGTTCGCGAGCACGGCGACCGCCCGGGTCGCGAGCAGGACAGGGAAGCTGCCGGTGACAGCCCCCATGGCGTGGGCGGCCAAGAACATGAGGACGAACCCGAGGAGGCTGGACCGACTCGGCCAGGTGCGGGCAAGCCCGGCCATGAGCGGGGCGCCGACGATCATTCCGATCGCGAAGGCCGAGGTGAGCATGCCTGCTGTCCCGACGGTCACGTCGAGGTCCGAGGCGATGTCCGGCAAGAGGCCGGCGAGCATGAATTCAGAGGTCCCCATGGCGAAGATCGCCATGGCGAGCAGGTACAGCGGGAGAGGCATCGAGTGACTCCGGGGTGAAGAGAAGCGTGAGGGGAGACATCTCGTCACCGCGGTCAGCACCCAAGGGCGCACTCGTCCGGCCGCGGAACGCGGCGGGACGGCAGAACTGCGAACTCAGTGGTTCAGGGGGCTGACGGCGTGACCGAAAGCCCCCACCGTGTCCGACTCAGGGCTCGACATGGCCCGCACATTACCCGGCCGGTGCCTGTCGAAGCACCCCGGTTTCCCCCGCGTTGGCCTGCACCACCCACGTCATGCCCGGCAACACACTGCGGCTCCTCGCCCGCGTCACGCCCTGGGGCGGCGGCCGCTGCGGCGCGGCGGGGGCTCGGCGCCGCCCAGCAGAGCGCGGCGGCGTTCCTCGCCGTGCTCCTCGACCTGGAGTACGACACTGCGCAGCCCCTCGGCCAGGCCGCGGCAATCGGCATCGCTCAACTGCCCTGTGACGAAGGCCTCTTCCTCGTTGAAGGCCGGGAAGACCCGCTGCATCAGTTCCTCCCCCTCGTCGGTGAGGCTGAGCAGGACCAGCCTGCCGTCGGAGGGGTGCCCGGCGCGTTTCACCAGCCCCCGGGACTCCAGTGTGCGTGCCACGCCCGTGAGGGTTCCCTTGGAGATCCCCGCCTCCTCCGCCACATGCCGGGTCTCCGACTCGCCCCACACCCAGACCACCCACAGGACGACGAACGCCGTCCAGGTCAGATCCGACCCCCGCAGCACGGAGTTCTCCAGATGCTGCCGCACCGCCGACGCGGCCCGGTAGATATTGGCCACGGCAGCCATCTGGTCCCGGCGGATCGGGAAGCCGCCGAGCTTGGCCGCGGCGAGTTTCTCGGCCTCGGTGATGGATCGCTGGCCGGGCACGGGTGCTCCTTGGGTCTGCTCGCCGGAATCGGACGGCTCGTCCGTCCGCTCGGTCGTTCGGCATCAAATTGTACGGAGATCGCGCGGCGCGTGTGCGGGGGATGGCCGTGGTCCGTGGTGGCGGATCAGTGGTGGTGGCCCGTATGAGCCCCCGGGTGCTCCCCCCGCTCGGGCGCTCCGCCCATCATCCGCAGCATGGCGGCGCCGCCGGTGCGCAGGAAGCGTACGAGCAGGGCCGCGGCCAGCAGCAGGAACGCGATGTTGAGCCAGGTCGTGTAGTTCCAGGTGATGCCCTCCTCGGGAAGCCTGGCCCGTGCCTGGTCGGGGACCAGTCCCAGACCACCGAAGACGAACTCGACGATGTAACCGGCGACCACCATCGCCACGTAGAAGGTGCCGAGGAGGAACGCGGCCATGCGCGCTCCGTAGTACTTCCGGTAGATGTTCAGGATCGGCAGGATCAGCAGGTCCGCGTAGATGAAGGCGATCACGCCGCCGAAGCTGATGCCGCCCTTCCACAGCACTACCGCCAGCGGCACGTTGCCGATCGAGCACACGAAGGTCGCGATCGCCACGAGCGGTCCGATGAGCGGCCCGATCACCCTGGCCGCGAGCGGATGGTCGGCCAGGAAGAACGTCCGCCAGAAGTCGTCCGGCACCCATGCGGCGATGGCGCCCGCGATCAGCAGACCGCCCACCAGGTCGCGCAGGATCGCCGCCCACTCCATGACGAAGATGTGCGAGACGGACGTGAGACCCGCACGGGTGGACAGCCGGTGGACGAAGCCACCCCTGCCGCCCACCGACATGTCCATCGCCGCATGCCCCTCCATGGACCCGGCCAGAGCGCGGTCGGCCTGTTCACGGGCCTGGCGCAGCATCCGCTCGCGCAGCAGGAGGCGGAAGAGAACGGCGAGGACCACGATTATCACCGGTCCACCGACGAACTCCGCGACGGTGAACTGCCATCCCATCAACAGGGCCAGGATCACGCCGAGTTCGATGACGAGATTGGTCGAGGCGATCTCGAACGCCATCGCCGCGGTGAAGTCGGCGCCCTTGCGGAACAAGGAGCGCGCCAGGGCGACCGCCGCGTACGAGCACGAGGACGACGCGGCACCGAGTCCGGCGGCCAGGGCGAGCGTACGAGGCCGGTCGTCACCCAGCAGCCGGACGACCGTCGACCGGCGCACCACCGCCTGCACCACGGCGGAGAGGGTGAACCCGAGGATCAGTGCCCAGGTGATCTCCCAGGTCATCGACCCGGTGATGGAGAGCGCGTGCCCGAGCGCGTGCCACATGGGACGCCCTTCCCCTCGGTGGTCCGAAACGGGACCACTGTACCCCTAGGGGGTATGAATCGACCGATGTGGCGCGATATCCGGCTCAGCGGACGTCGGGTGGTGCCGCGCCGGATCAGGGCACCGGCGGTGCCGGCAGCGCCGTGTTCGGCACCACGACATCCGCCCGGTCCCGCGTCGTGGTGACCAGGTCCGCGTTGCGCTGGTCCGTGCCCAGCACCCACGCGACCGCCGTGGCGTGGTCCTTGCCGAACTCCTCGTGGCGGGCGACGAGTCGGCGGACGCGCTCCGCTTCGTCGATCTCGCAGAACCACACCTCGTCCAACTGCGGGCGGACCCGGGCCCAGGCGCCCGTCTCCAGCAGCAGGTAGTTGCCCTCCGTCACCACCAGCCGGGCCGTCGGGGGTACCGGGAGCGCCCCCGCGAGCGGCTGCTCGAGGACCCGCTCGAAGCCCGGCGCGTACACGATCTCGCCGTTCTCCTCCGCGCGCAGTCGCCGCAGCAGCGCCGCGTACCCGGCCGCGTCGAACGTGTCGGGTGCGCCCTTGCGGTCCCGGCGGCCCAGACGGTCGAGTTCGGCGTCGGCCAGGTGGAAGCCGTCCATGGGCACGTGCGCCACCCACGGCGGCCCGTCGTCGTTCAGCTTGCGCACCACATGCTCGGCGAGCGTCGTCTTGCCCGCTCCTGGGCTTCCGGTGATGCCGAGAATCGCGCGGCGGCCGGGGCGCGCCAGGGCCGCAGCCCGCTTCAGGAGGTCGTCGAAGGTCATCGGTGTACGCCGCTCGCTGCCAGGTGGTGGACGGTGAACCGCGCGCGTCGCGTGGCGTGCCCGGTCGTCGCTATTGGAGCAGAGGTTGTGCCGGATCGCGAGATCCGCGGACAGGCCTCGGGCACCACCACCACCGCCGATGAGGAGGCGCACCTGAGCCGACGGGGGCCGCGGGGACGTCAGCGGGACGGTGCAATATGGCGCTTGTCGTCCTCTGCGCGGCGTTCATGGGGGAAGGTGGCTCCTATGACAGAGCTCGGTCTTCCGGACGGCATCCAGGCCTGCCTCTTCGACCTCGACGGGGTCATCACCAAGACCGCCGTCGTCCACGCGGCCGCGTGGAAGCAGACGTTCGACGACTTTCTGCGCCGGCGGGACGGGGACAGCTACCGCCCCTTCGGCGACGCCGACTACGAGGAGTACGTCGACGGGCGCCCCCGCGCCGACGGCGTCCGCACCTTCCTCGCCTCCCGCAGCATCCGTCTGCCCGAGGGCGATCCCGACGACCCGCCCGGTCGGCAGACCGTCCACGGTCTCGGCAACCGCAAGAACACCCTGCTCCTCGAGTTGATCCGCACCCACGGCGTCGAGGCGTACGACGGCACGATCCGGTACGTCGAGGCGGTGCGCGCCGCCGGGCTGCGCACGGCCGTCGTCTCCTCCAGTGCCAACTGCCGCGACGTCCTGCGGTCCATCCGCGCCGAACACCTCTTCGACGTGACGATCGACGGAGTCGTCGCGGCGCAGCGGCACCTGCCCGGCAAGCCGCACCCGGACACCTTCCTCGCCGCCGCCCTCGACCTCGGTGTCGAGGCGAAGGCCGCCGCCGTCTTCGAGGACGCGCTCGCGGGGATGGACGCCGGGCGCTCGGGCCACTTCGGGTACGTCGTCGGCGTGGACCGGGTCGGCCAGGCGGACGCCCTGCGCGCCCACGGAGCCGACGTCGTCGTACCGGACCTCGCGGAACTGGGGGAGCGGCCGTGATCACGCACACGTCGTACGCCGTCGAGCCCTGGGCATTGCGCGAGCGGGGCCTGCACCTCGATGTCCTCCCGCAGAGCGAGTCCGTGTTCGCGCTGTCCAACGGCCATGTTGGATGGCGCGGCAACCTCGACGAGGGCGAGCCGCACGGACTGCCGGGCTCCTATCTCAACGGCGTCCACGAGGTCCATCCGCTGCCCTACGCGGAGGCCGGATACGGCTATCCGGAGTCCGGGCAGACCGTCATCAACGTCACCAACGGCAAGATCATCCGGTTACTCGTGGACGACGAGCCCTTCGATCTGCGCTACGGCCTGCTGCGCTCCCACGAACGCGTCCTCGATCTGCGCGCCGGACTGCTCACCCGGACCTGCGAGTGGACCTCACCGGCCGGCACGACGGTCCGGGTGCGCTCCAGGCGTCTCGTCTCCTTCACCCAGCGTGCGATCGCCGCCGTCGCCTACGAGGTCGAGGCCGTCGGCGCACCGGCCCGCATCGTGGTGCAGTCCGAGCTGGTGGCGAACGAGCAACTCCCGGACCACGACGGCGATCCCCGTGCCGCGGTCGTCCTCGAGTCGCCGCTGGAGGCGGAGGAGCACTTCGCGAAGGACGGTCGGCTGCGACTGGTGCACCGCACGCGCAGGAGCGGTCTGCGGGTGGGCGCGGCCGCCGACCATGTCGTCAGCGGCCCCGAGCCGACCACGACCGAGAGCGAGGCGACCGACGACCTCGCCCGCCTCACCGTCGCCACCGTGCTCGCCCCGGGCGAGCGGCTGAGGGTGGAGAAGTTCGTCTCCTACGGCTGGTCCGGCACGCGTTCTCTGCCCGCGGTCAGCGACCAGGTGGACGCGGCGCTGGCCGCCGCCACAAGCGTGGGCTGGTCCGGTCTCGTCGCCGAACAGCGGGCCTATCTGGACGACTTCTGGGCGCGGTCGGACGTCGAGGTGGACGGCGACGAGAAGATCCAGCAGGCGGTCCGCTTCGCGCTCTTCCACGTCCTGCAGGCCGGGGCGCGCGCCGAACAGCGGGCGATCCCCGCCAAGGGTCTGACCGGCTCCGGCTACGACGGTCATGCCTTCTGGGACACCGAGACGTTCGTGCTGCCGCTGCTCACCTACACCTCGCCCGGCGCGGTCGCGGAGGCATTGCGGTGGCGGCAGAACACACTGCCCGCCGCCCGGGACAGGGCCGTCCAACTCGGTTTGCGCGGCGCGGCGTTCCCATGGCGGACCATCGAGGGCTCGGAGGGGTCGGCGTACTGGCCGGCCGGCACCGCCGCGTTCCATGTGAACGCCGACATCGCCGACGCCGTCGTCCGCTACACGTCCGCCACCGGCGACGAGCGTTTCGAACGCGACACCGGCGTCGAGCTGCTGGTGGAGACGGCGCGGCTGTGGCGGTCGCTCGGCCACCACGACCACCACGGCACGTTCCACATCGACGGAGTGACGGGACCGGACGAGTACAGCGCGGTCGCCGACGACAACACGTACACCAACCTGATGGCGCGCGCGAACCTCCGCGCGGCCGCGGACGCCGTCGAACGCCATCCGCTCCGGGGCGAGGAACTGGGCGTCGACGAGGAGGAGAGCACGGCCTGGCGCGATGCCGCCGAGGCGATGTACGTCCCCTACAACCACGAACTGCGCGTACACGAACAGCACGCCGGGTTCACCCGCTACCAGCGCTGGGACTTCGCCGCGACCCGCCCCGACCAGTACCCGCTCCTGCTGCACTTCCCGTACTTCGACCTGTACCGCAAGCAGGTGATCAAGCAGGCGGACCTGGTTCTGGCGATGTGCACGTGCAGCACCTTCTTCGACGCGGAGCACAAGGCGCGCAACTTCGCCTACTACGAGCCGCTCACCGTCCGTGACTCGTCCCTGTCCGCGTGCTGCCAGGCGGTCATCGCCGCCGAGGCGGGCCATCTGCGGCTCGCCTACGACTATCTGCACGAGGCCGCGCTGATGGATCTGGAGGATCTCGAGCACAACACACGCGACGGCCTGCACATCGCGTCCCTTGCCGGAGCGTGGATGGCGCTCGTCGCGGGCTTCGGCGGCATGCGCCACCACGGGGCGCGGATCGACTTCGCACCGCGACTGCCCGAGCAGTTCGGCCGGCTCGCCTTCACGCTGGAGCTACGGGGCCGCCGGCTGCGGGTGGAGATCGGCCGGGCGGAGGCCACGTACACGCTGCTGAACGGCGATCCGCTGACGGTCCACCACCACGATGTCCCGCTCACCCTCGACGCGGACAAGCCGCACACCCGCACCGTCCCCCTCCTCGAGCCGCGCCCGGCTCCGGACCAGCCCCTGCACCGGCGTCCGAACCACCTGGACGCCCCGGAGAGCTGAGGGGAGGCGGGGCCCGCATGCTGCGCTGCTCACCGTGCGATCGGCACGGTGAGCGGCAGCACGTGCCTCCGGGGTCGCTGCCCGCGTGATCGCACATGCCCGCGCGGGACTGCTCGGCCAGGACACCGGACCACATCCTCGGCCATCGCGCACGGACGACGCCGACCCGGCGGTTTCGGAGATCGACATCGCGGCGTCGGCTCCGACAGGCGGGCGCGCCGCATCGGCCGTACCGTCGTGCATGGGGGGCGTCGGCGTGTGCACTCGCGTCGGCCATCGAACGAGAGGAGCGGCCGTGAACTCGCCCCTTCCGCACGTACCACAGGTCGAGGTGGTGATCAGCGGCTGCTCGGCGGCGGACGCCGGAAGCCTGTTCGCCGAACTGTGCCGCAGATTCGGCTCGGACCGCGCCGCCGAGGACGCACCGCACGAGGCCGAGGGTGGCCGGCCCACGATGTGGACCGGCACGTTCGACACATCCGCCACCCTCGGTAAGCCCGGGAGGACGACGGGGCAGCCGCCGCACCTGTCGGGTCCGGTGACGGCCGAACTTCAGGGCGAGCCCCGCGCGGTGGAATGCCTGCGTCGCGTTCTGGACGAGACGTTCGTCGTCCACCAGTTGGGCGTGGTCGCGGGCGATCAGGAGGTCGACATCGAGCTGCGGCTGGAGAGCCGCGAGACGGCCTGAGGCTCATATCCGGGCGCCGGTGTTCGCACGGTCGCAGGATCAGTGGCCACCCGGTCCCCGCGGAGCGATACGCGGCGGCCGGCTGACGCGCGGCACACCCGTTCCGGCCGTGGTCACGGCATGCCGCCGACCGGTGCGCGCATGCCCCGGGTGCGGCACACACGATGGGGCGTTCCGTGCGCCGACCGGTGGGGATGAAAGACTGGCCGCATGGAAGAGCGAGAATTCCGCAGGTCGGGGCAGCACGCGTCGGTGATCGGCCTCGGCACCTGGCAGCTGGGCGCGGATTGGGGCGACGTCGACGACAAGGACGCCCATGAGGTGCTGGAGGCGGCGGCCGAGTCGGGAGTGACCTTCTTCGACACCGCCGATGTGTACGGTGACGGGCGCAGCGAGCAGACCATCGCCGCCTTCCTGCTCGGCAGGCCCGATCTGCATGTGCTGGTGGCGACCAAGATGGGCCGCCGCGTCGACCAGATCCCGGAGAACTACGTCCTGGACAACTTCCGCGTCTGGAACGACCGTTCCCGGCGCAACCTCGGCGTCGACCGTATCGATCTGGTGCAGCTGCACTGCCCGCCGACGCCCGTCTACTCCTCCGGCGAGGTGTACGACGCCCTGGACACGCTGGTCGAGGAGGACCGGATCGCCGCGTACGGCGTGAGCGTCGAGACGTGCGACGAGGCGCTGGCGGCGATCGCCCGCCCGAACGTGGCCAGCGTGCAGATCATCCTCAACCCCTTCCGTATGAAGCCGCTGCGGCACGTCCTCCCGGCCGCGCGGGAGGCGGGCGTGGGCATCATCGCCCGGGTGCCGCTGGCCTCCGGCCTGCTGACGGGCAAGTACACCAAGGACACGGTCTTCGCCGCGAACGACCACCGCTCGTTCAACCGTCACGGTGAGGCCTTCGACCAGGGTGAGACCTTCTCCGGCGTCGACTTCGCGACGGGCGTGGAGGCGGCGGCCGAGTTCGGCGAGCTCGCCCCGGAGGGCTTCACCCCGGCCCAGCTGGCGCTCGCCTGGATCGTCCAGCAGCCCGGCGTGACCGCGGTGATCCCGGGCGCCCGCTCGGCGGACCAGGCCCGCGCCAACGCGGAGGTCGCGAGGCTGCCCCGGCTCTCGCAGGACACGCTCGACGCGATCCAGGACCTGTACGACCGGCAGATCAAGGACCAGGTAGAGGGTCGCTGGTAGGCACTCGTCGGGAGACCGGTCGGAGGGATGTCTCCGACCGGTCAGGCCGTCAGGGCGGAGCGTGCCGCGCGGGACGTCCCGCGCGTGGCGGCCCGCACCCGGTAGGTTGTCTTGGCCCGGTCGACCATGGGATCGCCGAGCACGATCCGCCCGGCCGCGTGCAACGCGTCGCACTCGTCGGAGGGCAGCGCCATGAGGCTGCCGTCGGACTGCCAATAGCCGTACCGACGCCGCCCGTTGGCATGCACGACGAGGAATACCGGCACACGCTGATCCATGATCAGGCGCAGCACTTCGGCAGCACGGGCACTGAGCCGAGGGCGCGTCATGATCGGTCGGCCTTTCCGGGACACGGGTGGGCGGTCATCCACCGCGAGGACTAGATGATCTTTACCCCGCATTCTCGCCGAGCGCACTGACACCGCGCATCCCACCTGCTGAAGCCGTTGTGGAGAGACCTGCTGACCAGGTGAGACCTTCACTCTGATATGGCGGACAGGGAAGGCCCCGGCAGCGTCCCACCCTCGCTCACCCCAGCCCGTACCGCTCGGCCCACGCCATGACGTCCGCCACGGACGCGTTGCCGCCACATACCACCAGCCCCAGCCGGGCCCCGTCGCCCACCCGCTCCAGTACCTGCCGGGCTGCGGGCAGCAGACAGCCCGCGGCCGGCTCGGTCCACAGCTTGGCGTGCTCGGCGAGTTCGAGGCTGCCCCGGACCGCCTCCGCGTCCGGCACCACCAGGACCTCGGTGACCAGGGCCGACACATGCTCGTACGTCAGCCGGGAGACGGTAGGCGCGCTGAGCGTGGTCACGACCGACGACAGCTCCACGGGCACCGGCCCACCCGCCGCCAGCGCCCGGGACATGGCCTCGGCACCCTCTGTCTCCACGCCCCAGACACGTACCCCTGGCCGCTGGGCGTGCAGCGCCGCCGCCACGCCCGCGATCAGTCCGCCGCCTCCGATGCTCACCAGCACGTCCGTCAGTGCGCCCGCGTCCTCGGCGAGTTCGAGGCCGACCGTGCCCTGCCCGGCGATCACCGTCGGATCGTCGAACGGGTGCACCAGGGTCAGCCCCTCGTCCCGCAACCGCTCCGTCAGCGCGAACGCCTCGCCCATCCCGTCCGTCAGCCGCAGAGACGCGCCCGTCGACTCGACGATCGCGATGGACCGCGCGGGTGCGGACCGCGGCATCACCACCGTCGCCTTCACGTCCAGCGCGGCGGCCATGACCGCGAGCGCGATCCCATGGTTGCCGCCGCTGACGGCCACCACGCCCGCCGCCCGCTCCGCCTCGTCGAGCGCGAGGAGCCGAGCCGTCGCGCCGCGTGCCTTGAAGGACCCGGTACGCTGCAGCAACTCCAGCTTGGTGGTCACCGGAACGCCGAGCAATGCGGTGAGCCCGGGGCTTTCCACCGTGGGCGTGCGCACGATGTGCGGGGCGATCTGCTCCCTGGCCGCGCGTACGTCCGAGATCCCGATCAATGCCTCTGCCTCCCATGACAGTTCCATCCGGCCACGACGCCGCTGTCGCGCTGTCTCCCACCCTGGCATGCGCCGGGCGGTCACGGGAGTCCCCGACCCGACACGGATGATGTCCGGCCCCATGCGGCTCGGATTCCTCACAGGTGATCTCGGCGCCGTAGGATTTATCCCGAAGATCCTGACATGCCCGATCGGAGTGGTGGTCGGGTCGAGCGGGTGAGCCGCATCAGGCCGGTTGTCTTGATCAAGCCCTGCCGGGAGTTCTCGTGTTCAGGCCGTGTGAGCGGATGCGTCAGTACCACCGGAGCGAGCCGTGAGGTGGCCTGGTCGCCGCACAGCCGAAGGCCGTCGTCCGGCGCAGGCGGACAGCACAGGCGGCCTGCACGTGCCCGCCCCGCCCCTGTGGATGCGCTGGCTGCCGGCCGTTTATGCCGCGGTGATTCTGGTGCTCGAACCGATCACCCCCGTGCAGTGGCCGGTGAGTTATCTGCTCATCGCCCTCCCCGTGATCGCCGCCTTCGCCCACGGCCCCGCCATGGTCGCCGCCACCACGGTCTTCGCCGTCGTACTCGAAGGTGTCCTGGCCGGCACTACCTGCTGTGCGGGCCGCTCCGGGGTGTACCTGTGGGATCGCCACTACGTGGCCTCCTACATCGCCACCGCCTTGGTCGGTGTCCTCGGCACGGTCCTGGCCGCCCACCGGACACGCCGGGAACGCACCCTCGCCACCGTGCGCTCCGTGGCCGAGACCGCGCAGCGTGTGCTGCTGCGCCCGGTACCCCACCGCCTCGGCCAGGTCTCCATCGAAACCCTTTACCTGGCCGCCGCCGCGGAGGCACGCATCGGCGGCGACCTGTTCGAGGCGATGCCCACCGCGCACGGAGTCCGCCTGCTCATCGGCGACGTCCGGGGCAAGGGCCTGGTCGCGGTGGAGACGGCCGCGACGATGCTCGGCGCCTTCCGTGAGGTCGCGCACGACGAGCCGGATCTGACCGGGGTGGCCCGCCGCGTCGAGCGAAGCATGCGCCGCAGGGCCGAGCAACTGTCGGGGAGCGAGGAGCGCTTCGTCACCGCCGTGTTCGCCGAGATTTCCGACGAGGAACCCGTGGCCCGCCTCGTCAACTGCGGCCATCCACCGCCCCTGCTCCTCGGCCGCGGCGGGGTCATCGAGCTGCATGCGGACGATCCCTCCCCGCCGATCAACCTCGGCTTTCTGGTCGGGGACCATTACCACGTGGACGTGGTGCCCTTCCATCCCGGCGACCAACTGCTGCTCTACACCGACGGCGTGACAGAGACACGCGACCGCGCCGGAGTCTTCTACCCGCTCATCGACCGCGTACAGCGTTGGGCCACCCTCCCGCCCCGGGAACTGCTCGACCACCTGCACGAGGACCTGCTCGCCTTCAGCGGCGGGAGCCTCGACGACGACACCGCCGCCCTCGCCGCGTGCCGCCTCGCCGGCGAGACCCACGGGTAGCCCGGGACCGTACGCCCCAGGGGTCTTTTTCGGATCAGGCCGGATTCGGGCGACGTGCCTCCCCGCCGCAGAGGCGCAGTGTGCTTTCCAGGCACAGCGCCTCTGCCTCGTGGGCGGTGAGGCGCCCGGTTGCGACTTGTGCCACGGCCGTGTGCTGGAGCCCGAAAATGACGGCGGCGAGCCAGTCCGCGGGGAGTGACGGGTCGACGTCGCCCGTGTGCTGGCCTCGCCGAATGAGCCGTTCGAGCCGTGGGGGCGCGAAGTCATGGGGGTCGTTGTCGGGTCGCGGGATCCGGGCCGCGGTGGCGTTCAGCAGCATGGGATAGCGGTCGAGGAATCGCCAGCCGGCGCCGAGGAACTGGGCCAGCGCGTCGGCGGGCGGGGCGGTGTCGAGGCCTGCGTCGTCAAGCAGGGCGGCGAATTCGGCGGCCGCGGCCTCGACGAGGGCGGCGACCAGGGCGTCGCGTGAAGGGAAGTGCGCGTAGACGGTCTGGCGCGTGACGCCGGCCGTGGCGGCGATGTCCTCCATGCTCGCGGCGGGCCGCTCGCCGAGCACGACCCGGGCCGCGTTGAGGATGGCGTCGATGCTGCGCCGGGCGTCGGACCGGCGGCGGCGTGGCGCCTGCGTCCAGGGGCCAGTCCCGCCATGCACATCACACGCAGTGACGAACAGTCAGCGCGCCTAACGAGATGCACCGCTCAAGTTCGAAGACCCGGTATGACACTGCTCATGGACTTGACTGTCCTGTCCGGCCAGGATGTGTGAGATTTCTCCCGCCACAGCACAGCGACGAACGAGGCCGCAGGATGCCGTACGAAGCCGAACCCCCGAGATCTGACGGGCAGTTGGATCCCCCGCCGCCGCACGGTCCGGATTCTGCTGAGGCGTACGGATGGCAGGAGCCCTCGCCGGTCCCAGCGCCGCGTGAGTCCGAGTCTTGGTTCCAGCCCCAGCCCCAGCCCCAG
>NZ_MLYP01000129.1 GCF_001866645.1 Streptomyces colonosanans | reverse complement strand
GCGCTCCAGGAGGCGGCGTCGGCCTCGGCCCCTGTCCTGGCGATCAGCAGCCAGATCCCCACCGCCGGCCTCGGCGGCGGCCGGCACGGCTATCTGCACGAACTACCCGACCAAGCGGCCTCGTTCAGAGGTGTGGTCAAGTCGGTCCACACGGTCCGCACGCAGTCCCAGATCCCGTCCGCGATCGCGGCGGCGTGGAAGTCGGCGCTGACGGTTCCGCACGGCCCGGTGTGGGTGGAGATCCCGCAGGACGTCCTTCTCGCGCAGACGAGCCTGCCGGTGGTGACGGCGGTGGATGCGACACCTGACGAGCTGGTTCCGCGTCCCGAACTGACCGCTTTGGCAGCCGAGTTGCTCTCGAACGCGGCCCGCCCGGCGATCATCGCGGGCGGGGGAGTGGTCCGGGCGGACGCGTCGGGCAAGCTCCTCCGGCTCGCCGAGAAGCTGAACGCCCCCGTGGTGACCACCTTCGGCGGCAAGGGGGCATTCCCCTGGGAACACCCCCTGTCCCTCCAGTCCTGGCTGGAGGACCGCCACACGACGAACTTCCTGGAGGACGCGGACGTCCTGCTGGTGGTCGGCTCGGGCCTGGGCGAACTGTCCTCGAACTACCACACGTTCAAGCCGCGCGGCCGGGTGATCCAGATCGAGGCGGACCTGGGCAAGGTGGAGGCCAACCACCCCGCGCTGGGCATCCACGCGGACGCGCGGCCGGCGTTGCAGGCGCTGCTGGAGACGGTGTCCGAACGACCCGACGAGACGGCCCCGCAGCGCGTACGAGCGCTGCTCGCACGGGTCGCCGACCGGATCGCGTCCCAGGAACTCACCCTGGAACAGGACGTGCTGGCGTCGGTGCGCCGCGCCCTCCCGGCCGGCTCCCCGTCCTGCTGGGACATGACGATCCTCGCGTACTGGGCGTGGTCGGCCTTCGACCCGCGCGGTGCGAACACGATGCACTCGGCGCAGGGTGCGGGCGGCCTGGGCTACGGCTTCCCGGCGGCGCTGGGCGCGGCCGCCGCGGACCCCTCGCGCCCGGTCCTCGCGGTCTCCGGCGACGGAGGCGCGCTGTACTCGATCGCCGAGCTGGCGACGGCACGGCAGTACGGCCTGAACGTGACATGGCTGATCGTCGACGACGGCGGCTACGGCATCCTGCGCGAGTACATGACGGACGC
>NZ_MLYP01000128.1 GCF_001866645.1 Streptomyces colonosanans | reverse complement strand
CCCCACCAGCCGCGCGGACTCCTCGTCACGGGCCGCTCCCCCGGCCTCCAGGTCCACGAACGCCTCATCCAGACTCAGCGGTTCCACCAGCGGCGACAGGGCTCGCAGCAGCCCCATCACCTGCTCGCTGATCTTCCGGTAGAAGTCGAAGCGCGGCACCAGATACGCGGCGTTCGGCGCGAGCCGACGCGCCTGGGCCATGGGCATGGCGGAGTGCACCCCGAAGACCCGCGCCTCGTACGAGGCCGTGGCCACCACTCCGCGCGGCCCGAGCCCGCCCACGACGACGGCCTTCCCGCGCAGGCTCGGCTTGGATGCCTGCTCCGCCGAGGCGTAGAAGGCATCCATGTCGAGATGCAGGATCGTCGGCGCGGTTCTCACATGTCCGATGCTGCCCTACGCCACTGACAATGCGGCGGGCAGACGTACGGCGCGCTCAGACGGCCCGGTTGCGCCGTCGCGCCAGTTCGTCTGTGGTGTTGTGGCCGACGATGGCCTCGCCCGTGTCGACGCGCTCCCCGTGCAGTTGCGAAAGTGCGCTCTCCACGTCCTGCCACACGACGCCCACGGCGATGCCGAAGATGCCCTGCCCGCCCTGGAGCAGCGCGTGCACCTCGTCCGGGGACGTGCACTCGTAGACCGTCGCGCCGTCGCTCATCAGCGTCATCAGCTCCAGGTCGCGGAAGCCGCGCTGCCTGAGGTGCTGGACGGCGCTACGGATGTTCTGCAGGGACACGCCGGTGTCGAGGAACCGCTTGACGATCTTCAGGACGACGACGTCCCGGAAGCTGTACAGCCGCTGTGTCCCGGACCCGTAGGCGGGGCGTACGCTCGGCTCGACGAGACCTGTCCTGGCCCAGTAGTCCAACTGCCGGTAGGTGATGCCCGCGGCGGCGCACGCCGTGGGACCGCGATATCCGATGTGCTCGGAAGCCGCCTCTCCTTCGCCCGGCACGGCCGTCGGCCGCTGAGGGGCGGAGCCGGTCACGTCGCCGTGGCCGGGATATTCGCTGCTCGAGCGAAGCCGAGAACTCGAGGGAGGGTACGGGCCGTGCTCCCCCAGTCTGCGTCCGGGGGCACCCCCAGCCCTATCGCCGCCGCTGCTTCTCACGCCGACCTCCGTCCTCGACTGCCTTCTCGACGGTAGGCAGTCACCAGGGGTGCGTCAACGATCGCCACACTCGGCACGCCGAGTGATAATCACCCTAGGAGTGGTTTCCCGTGCCCTCCCGCGGGGAAAGGCTAGCCGAATGCTTGAGCGATGAGCCGGGGGATGTCGCCCTGGTCACCGACATGTAACACCTCGCCCGAAGCCATCCGCTCTCCGGTGCCGTCTGCCGGGAGCCCCGGTTCGACGAAAACAGCTGCTCAATCGGGTGTTCGCGCGCTGCGGACCCCCTGTGCCGGCTGAATGACCATACGCGTCCCCGACACAGCGCATCGATCCGCACTCGCGCCGCAACGCTCACCCGGTGAGGCCCACCGCTCAGCCCCGGACTCCCGCACGCACTGGGCGGACCAGATTCCGGAGCACCACATCCTGTCGGCCGGACACCCCGCCGGGCACCATCACTGGCTGCTCGTACCGAAGTCCTCCGGCGAGATCTGGTCGAGGAACTCGCGGAACTTCTCGACCTCGTCCTCCTGCTCGTCCGGGATCGCGATACCCGCGTCGTCGAGCACCCCGTCACTGCCGTAGATCGGTGTACCGGTGCGCAGCGCCAGCGCTATGGCATCTGACGGACGGGCGCTCACCTCGACACCGCTGGCGAAGACCAGCTCCGCGTAGAAGACGCCTTCACGCAGATCCGTGATGCGCACTTCCGTGAGCTCCTGACCGACTGCCTCCAGCACGTCCTTGAACAGGTCGTGGGTCAGCGGTCGCGCGGGGGCCATGCCCTGCTGGGCGAAGGCGATCGCCGTCGCCTCCCCGGGGCCGATCCAGATGGGGAGGTAACGGTCGCCTCCCACTTCTCGCAGGAGCACGATCGGTTGGTTGGAGGGCATCTCGACCCGGACACCTACGACATCGAGCTCGTTCACACAGCAACCCTAGGCCGTGCCCGGGATGTTTGGGTAGTCGGGCACGAAACGGCTGGATGATGCGCCGACGGCAAACGCGGTGGTTCAGGGCTGTCGCACGCCCAGTGCGGACCGCACCAGCGCGGCGTGCAGCTTCACCGCGAGCCCCGCCAGCTCTTGCGTCCGGGCCTCGGCGTGCGCCCTGGTCTGTGGATTGCGGTGGCGCCGCAGCGGGGCCACGATCTGGTCCACCAGGCCTGCCTCGCGGTCCGCGGCGGCCTTCATCACCCGCAGATGGCGCGGCTCGATCCCGTGACGGCCCAGTTCGGCCACCAGGGTGGCCACAGTGACCGCCTCGGCGTCGTACGTCCCGTCCGGCAGCGGTACGACGAGCCCGTAGGACTCCCATTCCTTGAGCTGCTCCTCGCCGATCTCGACGGCGCCGAGCAGCTGGTCGCGGTCGATCCGCGCGACCGTGGGGGCCTCGGGATCGCTCAGAAGACCGCCGAGCGCTTCCGTGCCGCCCACGTCACGCTGCTGACGACCCAGGGAAGGCGGCCACACCTCCTCACCTCGCTCCAGGGCGTCAAGGTACTCACGGATGACCTTCAACGGCAGATAGTGGTCCCGCTGCATTCTCAGCACCCGGCCGAGGCGCTCGACGTCACGGGCGCCGAACTTGCGGTACCCCGAGGGGGTGCGTTGCGGCTCGATGAGCCCCTCGGACTCCAGGAAGCGGATCTTGGAGATGGTGACTTCGGGGAACTCCTCACGCAGCACGTTCAGCACCGTGCCGATGCTCATCAGCTGGCTGTCCGCGGCGGCGGTGCCACTGTCGGCACCGCCGCTCGGTGTGTGACGCATGGACCCTTCCCTGGCGGGTCAGATACCCCGCTGGCTCGCGTAGAAGACCAGCCTGTACTTGCCGATCTGCACCTCGTCGCCGTTGTTGAGGGCGACCTCGTCGATGCGCTCACGGTTGACGTACGTGCCGTTGAGGCTGCCGACGTCGGCGACCGTGAACGTGCCGTCCGGACCGCGGCGGAACTCCACGTGCCGACGCGACACGGTCACATCGTCCAGGAAGATGTCGCTCTGCGGATGGCGCCCCGCCGTGGTCAGGTCGCTGTCCAGCAGGAAACGACTGCCCGAGTTGGGACCGCGACGCACCACCAGCAGTGCCGAGCCGAGTGGCAGCGCGTCGACCGCCGCCTGTGCCTCCGCGGAGAGCGTCGGCATCGGCGTCTGGCCGGTGGCCTCCGCGTCGTAGGCCTCCAGGCCGGAGATGGAGATCGTGGACGTCGTCTCCGACGCACGCTCCGGAACCACACCCGCCCGAAGCGGCGCGCCGCAGTTGGAGCAGAAGCGGCTGTTTTCCGCGTTGCGGTGACCGCACCTCGAACACACCAGAGCCGACATGTCCCCGAAACCTATGCGGCCGGACGCGGCAGGGTCAACAGACGGCGCGCCCTGACCTCCCGAAATGTCACCACCCGGACCAGTGACCTGGTCCCGGAACAGCGGACGCTGGCCCTCCGCGTGTCCCGGCTGTGCGCGATGGCGGGCAGTTGCGTCCCTGCCCTCTCGTGCGCTCTTGCCGAACAACTTCGCAAACAACTTCACGGGCGATTCCCCTTGACCGAAACAGACCCGCCCGTGGGGCAGGACGAACCCTGATTCCATACACCGGCCGACCCGGACATCCTCACAACGTCCGTATCCACCAGACAGTTTCCACCACGCACCACCCGTTCGATGCGCCGACCCCCCGCAACCTCATGCCCCCGTCGGACGGCGTCCATGCACCCGCGGTTCACCGGGAGGACGACCGAGCGTAGTCAGGCTGCTTCGCCGCTCGCAAGGCGTTAACGACGATCTTCGTCGAACGCTCCACAGTAACCGTGGCCTGCTCCTTTGCAAGAGTCTGCACCACGCCTCCGGGGATGTTGAGCGCCGGATCCAGGTCCCGCGGCTTGCCGATGACCTTGAAACGATAGGGCTGGGTGATCTTGTTCCCGTCGACGCTCACACTCTTCTCGGAGTCCGACAGATAGGTGCCGGCGACCACGCGCACACCGTTCACCTGGATCGCCTCCGCACCGGCCGCGCGCAGTTCCTGGATCGCGTCGAGCAGCATGTTCGCCTGGACCGTCCCCTTCGTGTCCTCGATGGTCATCGTGATGCCGGGTCCCTGTGCGGCCACCGTGCCCGCAAGGATGCCGAGTTGCCTCTCCTTCTCGGCGGTCTGCTTGCGGGCCTCCTCGGCCCGGTCCGAGCTGTTCTCCAACTCGGCCCGCTGATCTTCGAGACCCTGCTTCTCATCCTGAAGACGCTGCGTGCGGCCGTCCAGTTCATCGAGGATGCGCACAAGATCTTCCTGGCGTGCGCCACGCAGGGCGCTGCTGCCGTCGCTGTTGGAGGCGACCTGCACGGCCAGGCCGAAGCCGAGGCCGAACAGCAGGAGCGCGACGATGAGTTGGGCACGTGTGACGCGCGGCGGCCACAGCCCCATTACCAGACGCTGACGGCCGGTCAGCACGGGCTCGGATCCCTTGCCGGTCTCCGGAGTCCGGAATGCCCCAGAGGCCGCTGCCGGAACCTCCTGCGGCAGCTCTCTGCGCAGCCGGTGTTCGCCGGTCCACGGCTGCTGCTCGGGCGTCTCGTCCGCGTTGTTCATCAGCCTCACGCCCGGAACACGTGTCGGCGGATCGCCGCCGCGTTGGAGAAGATGCGAATACCGAGGACGACCACGACACCAGTGGACAGTTGCGCGCCGACGCCCAACTTGTCGCCCAGGAAGACGATCAGCGCGGCCACGACCACGTTCGACAGGAACGACACCACGAAGACCTTGTCGTCGAAGATGCCGTCGAGCATGGCTCGCAGCCCGCCGAACACGGCGTCGAGCGCCGCCACGACGGCGATCGGAAGGTAAGGCTCGACGACCGCCGGAACCTCGGGCCGGACCAACAGGCCGGCCACGACTCCCACGACGAGGCCCAGTACGGCGATCACGATGTGCCCTTCTCTGTGCTCGGTTGTGCTGTACGTACGATGACACTCGGTGCGGCCGGCAGCCGGACGTCGCCCTCGGTGGAGATGCTGGTCCGGATCCCGTAGTTCTCCTGCAGCGCATGCAGGTAGAGCCCGTCGGCGCTGTCTTGGAACCTGGTGCTGAGCCGTTCCCCGTCCCCCACCGCGAACACCGTGTAGGGCGGCACCAGCGGCCTGTTGTCGACCAGTATCGCGTCACCCGCGGCCCTGATCGCCGACAGGGCCGTCAGCCGCTGCCCGTTGATCGCGACCGCCTCGGCGCCCGACTCCCACAGCCCGTTGACGACGCGCTGCATGTCGCGATCTCGGACGCGTCCGGTGTCGGAGAAGCCTGAGGTCTCCCGCGGATTGCCGTTACCGCCTGTGGTGGCGTCCTTGGAGTCGTTCACGACGAGCTTCACGCCTGGGCCGTGCACCGCGACGGCGCCCGACAGCATCCCCACGAGGTCGGCCCGGCCGGCGCCCCCGTCCTTCTTCAGGGCCTCCCGCTGCCGTGCGCTCACGTCGCCACGCAACGTGCCGACGGTGCTTTCGAGCTTGTCCGCGACCGCGGTCTCGCGCTGGATGCGGTCGATGAGTTCCTGACGCTCCTTTGCGATCGTCGGGGCGGCCACGCGTGCCTGCGCGGCGCCCACGGTCACCACGACGGCGGCGAGTACGAGTCCGGCCGCGAGACTGAGCTTGGCCCGCACCGTCCTGGGCATGCCGCTGGTGCCCTCGGACTGCTTCCGGGCGGCGGCCTCGGCGTACCCGTCGTCGAGGCTGTGATCCATGACGTTGGTGAGCAACGACATGGACGCGTCCGGGCGCGAGACACGCGCGGGTGTGCTCCGAATGGGGCGCGGCTGCGGCATGCCGCACATCGTCGCACGTCGCGAACGATACCTCCGAATGGCCCTACCGGCGTGCCGGACAGGCCCCTTTGGGAAGACTCGTCCGGCACTCGCGCGTACTGCGGGTTTTACCGGCCGGCGCTGTCCACGACCGCGGACCACTCGTCGAGCAGGTCCTGCGCGGAGGAGTCATCGGGCCCTTCGGCCCACAGATGTGTGACCGCCTCGGCAGGGTCGGGCAGTACCAGCGCCCATCGCCCGTCGCTCTCCACGACCCTCACGCCGTCCGTCGTGTCGACGAAGCGGTCTCCGGCCGCCTCGACGACCCGGCGCATCACAAGTCCCTTGACGGCCCATGGAGTCGCGAGATCGCGCTTGAGGACGTGCGCCCGCGGAATCCGTGCGTCGATCTGGCTGAGGGTGAGTTGCGTCCGCGCCACCAGCCCGATGAGACGTACGAATGCGGCCGTGCCGTCGAAGACGCTGCTGAACTCCGGCACGATGAACCCACCGCGCCCGTCGCCGCCGAAGATGGTCAGCTCCTCCCGGCCCACGCGCGTGAGGTCGTCGGGCGAGGTGGTCGTCCACTCGACCTGCGTCCCGTGGTAGGCCGCCACCTGCTCGGCGACCCTCGTCGTCGTCACCGGCAGCGCGACCTTCCCACTGCGCCGCTCCGCGGCCACCAGGTCGAGCATCACCAGCAGCGCCCGGTCGTCCTCGACGATCCGCCCTTTCTCGTCGACGAGCGACAGCCGCTCTCCGACGGGGTCGAACCGCACACCGAACGCGGCCCGTGACGAGGCGACGATTTCACCGAGCCGTACGAGCCCCGACCGCCGCGCCTCGGCGGTCTCCGTGGGCCTGGACTCGTCGAGACCGGGGTTGATCGTCAGCGAGTCCACACCGAGCTTGCCGAGCAGGCTGGGCAGGACGAGCCCGGCGCTGCCGTTGGAGGCGTCCACGACGACCTTGAGCCCCGAGTCGGCGATCCCCGAGGTGTCGACGCTGCGCAGCAGGGACCCGGTGTACGAGTCGAAGACGCTGGACGGGAAGTACAGGTCCCCTATCTCGCCGGGGAACGCCCGCCGGTACTCCTGCCGCGCGAACATCCGGTCCAGTTTCCGCTGGCCGGCCTGCGACAGATCGGCGCCCTGCCCGTCGAAGAACATGATGTCGACGGAGTCCGGTACGCCCGGCGACGTTCGGATCATGATCCCGCCGGCGCTGCCCCGCGCGGTCTGTTGCCGGGCGACGGGCAGCGGTACGTTCTCCAGGTCGCGTACGTCGATGGCGCTGGCCTGGAGCGCCGAGATGACCGCACGCTTCAGCGCACGCGCGCCCCGGGAGTGGTCACGTGCGGTGGTGACTGTGGACCCCTTCTTGAGCGTGGTGGCGTACGCGCCGGCCAGC
>NZ_MLYP01000127.1 GCF_001866645.1 Streptomyces colonosanans | reverse complement strand
TCGCCGCCGCGGCCGCCTGCTTCGTGCTCCGTTTCGCCTACGAAGGGCTCCAGATCGCGAACTCGGGCCCCTTCGTCGAGCTCCTGGTCGTCGTCATGTTCGCCGTGTGCACCGCGCTCGCCTTCCGGCACACCTGGGACGGCTTCACCAAACGCCCCGACCCCGAGCGCCAGGCTTCCCTGCGCGGGCTGCTCGCCATCGGTTTCGTCGGCTCCCTCCTTGCCTACTTCCTCCGCTCCCTCACCGAGGCCCCCGGCGAGAAACTGCACCGCGAGGAGTACCAGCAGGCCCGTGAGCAGTACGAACGCCGGTCCACTCGCCGCACGGGCAACCCCGCCAAGAAGCGCCGTCGCTCCTGACTCGGCGGCCATCACCTCCGTACGGAACGGCCGACGCCGCCCGGACCACCGGTCCCGAACGCCCCGAAACCGCTGTCCCCGGCACCTCCGGCTCGCCACCATGGACGTATGACGGCCACGTCCCGCTCCGCCCGAGCCCGCTCCTTCAACGCCGCCGCGGCCCAGTACGCCGCGAACCGCCCGTCCTACCCACCCGCCCTCTTCGACGCCCTGGAAGATCTCGCCGCCCGCCCCCTCACCGGCTCCCGTGTCGCGGACGTCGGCGCGGGCACCGGCATCGCCACCGCACTCCTCAGGGACCGGGGCGCACGGGTTGTCGCCGTGGAGCCCGGCGACGGCATGGCGGCCCAGTTCCGCCGTGCCCTCCCCGACGTCCCCCTGCTGCGCGGCGACGGCAACGCCCTGCCCCTCGCCACCGCCTCCACCGACTTCCTCACCTACGCCCAGGCCTGGCACTGGACCGACCCCGCCCGCTCGGTCCCGGAGGCCCTGCGCGTGCTGCGCCCGGGCGGTGCGCTCGCACTGTGGTGGAACACCGACGCCCAGGGCGTCCCCTGGATCGCCCAGCAGGCGGACCGCATCAAGCGGTACGTCGGCGCCGAGCACGCCCCCAAGAACGCCATCGGCGGCATCCGTACCGAACTCGCCTTCAAAGGCGCTCCCGGGATCCCGGCCCACACCCACCGCGTCGTCCGCTGGAGCCGCACGGTCCCGGTCGACACCCACCTCGCCAACATCGGCAGCCACTCGGTATTCCTCGTCCTCGGAGAGGAGAGAGCGAACGCCTTCCTGACCGAGGAGCGGAAGCATCTCCTCGACGTCTTCCCGGACGGCCTGGTCGAGGAGGTGTACGACGTGTTGCTGATCGTGGCGACACGCCCCTGACCCGCGCCCGTACAAGGTCGATACGAGGCCCGTACGTCCGCGCGGCCGCACCCGGGGCCCGCCGACGCACCGGACCGCGCAGTATTTGCGTCCCGCCCTCCGGACACCGAAGCCGCCCCACCACCCCCGGTGCGAGGATGAATCCGGACGACGCAACCCCCGGAGGGCACCCGCACCATGACTCAGAAAGTCGCAGTCCTCGGCACCGGCAAGATCGGCGAAGCCCTGCTCAGCGGAATGATCCGAGCCGGCTGGGCCCCCGCCGACCTCCTGATCACCGCCCGCCGCCCGGAGCGGGCCGAAGAACTCCACACCCGTTACGGCGTCACCCCGGTCACCAACACCGAGGCCGCGAAGACCGCCGACACCCTCATCCTCACGGTCAAGCCTCAGGACATGGGCACGCTCCTCGACGAACTCGCCCCCCACGTCCCCGCCGACCGCCTGGTCATAAGCGGCGCCGCCGGCGTCCCCACCTCCTTCTACGAGGAACGCCTCGCCGCCGGTACACCGGTGGTCCGCGTCATGACGAACACTCCCGCCCTCGTCGACGAGGCCATGTCCGTCATCTCCGCCGGCAGCCACGCCACCGAGGCCCACCTCGCCCACACCGAGGAGATCTTCGGTGCCGTGGGCAAAACCCTCCGCGTCCCCGAGTCCCAGCAGGACGCCTGCACCGCGCTCTCCGGCTCGGGCCCGGCGTACTTCTTCTACCTGGTCGAGGCCATGACCGACGCCGGCATCCTGCTCGGACTGCCTCGCGACAAGGCCCATGACCTGATCGTCCAGTCCGCGATCGGCGCGGCGGTGATGCTTCGCGACAGCGGCGAGCACCCGGTGAAGCTCCGCGAGAACGTCACCTCGCCGGCCGGGACGACGATCAACGCCATCCGTGAACTCGAGAACCACGGGGTCCGTGCCGCCCTCATCGCCGCTCTGGAGGCGGCCCGCGACCGAAGCCGCGAACTCGCTTCCGGCAACAACGCCTGACCCGGCTTCCACCGCCCACCGCCCGGCGAGCGGCGGTGGGCGTCACGGCCACGTACGGCCAGCAGCCCGATCGCCCGGTACGCGGAGTCGACCCGCGGCCGGGCCCCTCCCGTGGTAGGCGTAGGCCCTCGATCTCGACGGCGGCGCCCTCAGCCCGGAACGGGAGTCGGACCGACGCCTGCGTTCGCCGGGTCCGACCAACTCGGCCTGCGACTCCGCAAGGGGCCCGGCGTCGTACATCCACAGCCGGGCGAGCGTCTCCGCCGGCGAACCGGACGCGGGGTCGACGAGCGCGAGCCGGGCACGGGCCCGGACGGCGCCGCGCAGCCGTACGACGCCTGGAACAAGAAGACGCCCGCCGAGAAGCAGGCGGAGCGGCCCGCGACTCGGGCAAGATGAAGGACCCGAAGACCGCGATGGAGTACCTGGGTGGTTCCTGCCACGCACCATCTGCTGCCGGCGGCGATGCGTGAGCTTGCCCCGCCGTGGAACGACCTGACCTGGGACCGGGAACGAAAGCTGGAGGAGCTGCCACACACGGAAGCGAACGAGCGGGCTGCTCTCGACGCGCTGACGGCTGCCTTGCACGAGCCGCCGTATGAGACATCGGCCGTCTGGAGCGGCGCATCCCCAGAGCTCTTCGACCGGATCCGCCCCGAATCCATGCACTGGCTCGGCCAGAGCATGCCGACGGCCGACCGGCTCACGCTCGAGGCCGTCGCCGACCTGATCAGGGGCTGGGCGGAAACAGCAGAACCACCGGTGTCGCCCCGGGTGCTCGAGGAGCAGTTGGCCCCCGCTGCTGCGGCCTTGGCTGCCTACGCGCTCTCCGACTGGGCGCACGACCTCTTGCGCTGGCTGCGACAGGAGCCGCGGAACGAGGAGCGCATCGCGGCGGTGGCCGAGGGCGCTGTCGAAAAGGGACTCTCATCGCACGAAGCCGTGAGCCTCCTGCGGGACATCGGCGCGCCCCACGGCGAGAACGCGCTCCTGCGCGTGGTCCGGAAGGAAGACCTGAGCGAGTCCGACCACGCATGGGCACGGGAATCGCTCAGGCACCTGCGCTCCCCCCGCTACGAGGCCCGCGCCCAGGAACCGGTGTCGGGGGAGGAGCCCTTGCTTCCTCCCCCCACACCAGAGCTCCCCTACAGCTGGGACTACGGCTTCCAGTGGCCGCAGGATCTGCCCGAGACCGACGAGAACTTCGCCTTCGCGCGCGCGATCCTCGAGGCCGGTGCGCCGACGGCCCCGGTACCCGAACCGGTTCCCCACCCCGAATGGCAGGGCTACGAGGACGACGAGCCGCCCGTCTGGCTCGAAGCCCGCGCCGTCCTGCGGGCCCTGATGCCGTACGCCCGCCTCGTCACGCGGCAGCGCCTGACCGAGGCGATGCAGGAATGCGCCCTGCTCGGGATCCCCGGCGTTCCGCAGGACCCCGGCAGCGAGGAAGCGGAAGGCTTCATCCGGCAGTGGGGGACCTGGATCGGCGGCTGGATCGCGGGCGAGGTCTTCGCCTGGCTCGGCATGTACGTCGACGATCAGACCTCCATCACGCCGTGGGCGCTGGAACTCGCCGAGCAGTACACACGCCACGGTGTGGCCGCCGAGCAGGCCGTGGGGATGCTGCGCTGGTGGAACGCCGTACCCCGCAGCCGTGAGGCCCTCGCCCGTATCGTGGCCGACGATTCACTGCCGCCGGAAGTGAGGGAGCCGGCCCAAGCCGGGCTGGAGCAGGAATGACCCGACCAACGGCCTTGACGATGATCCGGGGCACCGTCCATGCCCCTGGCTGGATCCGCGCCGGCCGGCAGCTGCGCACCCGCGCTGGAGCGTGGTCCTGGTCCGCCGAGGCGCCGTGCGGGTACGAGTTGACACGCACCCGCAGCATCCGTAATGTTCTCCGGGTTGTCCGACGTGAGCGCCGACTACGGTCGGTCCCCGGGCAGCCATTCCGCGAGTACCAACCACTGTTCGGCGATCGGGCTTCCCGCCTGGCGTCGTTTCATTGACGTGTGTATTTGCGAAATGAGGAATCCGCGTTCGAAAGGACGCGGCCCCGATTAGCGTCGGAGGTCAGGAATCCGCTAAAGTCTCACTCGTCGGAACGGCCCAACAGCCGGGAAGACAA
>NZ_MLYP01000126.1 GCF_001866645.1 Streptomyces colonosanans | reverse complement strand
CGGGCAAACGTTGCCTGCCGCGGCACTAGCGGTTGCCGACGGGTACCTCGTCGGAGGCATACGGCCCGTGCGGGGGCCGCCAGTCCGCGATGCCCGCGAAGCCGCGCAGGACCAGCGCGGGTCCCGCCTTGGAGAGCGCGGCGACGGAGGCGTTGCGTACGGCGATCCCGGCGCGGCTCGTCATCATGTTGAGCCGGGCGGTCCGCACGGCCTGACGGACGATGGCAGTCGTACGGGGCAGCCGGGCCGCCGAGTACGCGGCGAGATCTTCGCCGTGGTGGGCCAGCACGACCGCGTCCTCGATGGCCTGGTTGCCGCCCTGGCCGAGTGTCGGCGGCATGGCGTGCGCGGCGTCGCCGAGCAGGGCGACCCGGCCGCGGTGAAAGGCGGGCAGCGGCTCCGCGATGTGGTGGACGTCGTGGCGCAGCACGTCCTCGGGGCGGGCAGCGGCGAGGACGGCGGGGATCGGGTCGTGCCAGTCGCCGAAGCGCCGGAGGAGTTCGGCCCTCTCGTCGTCCGGGGCGTGCTGCCCGGCGGGGGTGACGGCCGCGGCGTAGGCGTAGACGCGGCCGTCCTTGAGCGGGTGTGTTCCCCAGATGCGGCCCCGGCCCCAGGTCTCGTGTGAGGCGAACGTGGCACCAGGCACGGGAATCACCACGCGCCAAGTACTGAAACCGGAGTAGACGGGCCCCGGGTGGTCCGGGAACAGCGCCCTGCGTACGCCGGAGTGGATGCCGTCGGCGGCCACCACCAGGTCGGCCTCCAGGTCGCCGTCCGGCGTGGCGATACGGGCCGGGCGCTCGGCGTCGCCCGGGTCGGCGAGGGTCGCGGCAGCGGCCGTACGGATGGCGTCCGGCGGAATCAGGGCGGCGAGGCTGCTGATGAGTGTGGCCCGGTGCAGCATGACCAGCGGACCGCCGAAACGCTCGGCCGCCGCCGCGGCGTCGGTACGGGAGAGCCAGCGCCCGCGCGGTGTGCGCAGCCCGCCGTCCCCTTGCCAGGCGGCGAGATCGCGGATCTCGCCGCCGACGCCGAGGGTGTCCAGGGCGCGCAGGGCGTTCGGAGCGAGCGAGATGGCCGCGCCGATCGGCTCCAGGGAGCGGGCCCGCTCCAGAACGGTGACCCGCAGACCGCGCAGATGCAGGGCTGCGGCGGCGGTGAGGCCTCCGATGCCGCCGCCGATGACGACGGCGTGCGACGACTGTGCCATGGCTCCTCCTGGGTACGCCGGGGACCACTTGGCTCACTACACATGTAGTTGACCGATGCGCCGACTGTACTACGGATGTAGTGAGCGAGGTAGCTTGACCTCCATGTCCGTACGCACCACGGGCGCCTCCCGCGCCGAACTCATCGCCGACACCGCCCTCGCCCTGCTCGCCGAGCGCGGCATGCGCGGGCTCACCCACCGGGCGGTGGACGAGGCCGCCGGGCTACCCCAGGGCTCGACCTCGAATCTCGCGCGGACCCGCCTTGCGCTCCTGGAGCTCGCGGTGCGGCGCCTCGCCGACCGCGAGGCGCGGGTGCTCGCGCTGCACGAGATGCCGACCCCCGAGGAAGGTCTCGGCGCACTGGTGGACGGCCTGGCCCTGGCGACCCACCGCTCCCTGACCCGCAACCGCGAACTTACCCTCGCCCGTTACGAGTTGGCCCTTGAGGCCACGCGCCGGCCCGAGTTGCGGCAGCACTTCGACGCGGCCGGCGCCCGCTTCCGGAACCAGCTGACCGCCCTGGTGACGGCCATGGGCTCGACCGACCCGGCCCGGCACGCACTGTCGCTGGTGG
>NZ_MLYP01000125.1 GCF_001866645.1 Streptomyces colonosanans | reverse complement strand
GCGTGGTGGTGGTCATGTCTGCTCCTCGCAGCTCACGGACGCGGCGGGTGGAGAGGGTGGGAAGGGCAGGGGCCGGGGCTGGACGCCCCCCCCGCCCAGTAGTGGGCGGTCAGGCGACGAAGCGGCCCGCGAAGGCGTAACCGGCCTCGTCGACGGTCTTCTGGATCAGGGCGTCGAGCACGTCGTCGGGCTCGGCCGCGGTGGTCACGGTGACCAGACCGGTGCCGATCTCGACATCGACCGCACGGATCGCGTCGAGGTCGCCCACCGCCTTGGAGACGACGCCCTGGCAGTGGGCGCTGCCCACACCGTCGACCTTGTAGGTGGTCTTGACCTGGGCGTTGGTGTGGCAGCTTCCCTCGGGCGTGCAGCAGTCGGACATCGAGGCCTCCCCTGTAGCGATCAGGCATACCCCCTAGGGGTATCTCACGACTCCATGTATACCTCCCTCCGGCATGTGACGCAAGACGATTCACCATTCATTCATACCCCCCAGGGGTATTTTGAAGTGCATCGAACCGCCCGCAGGAGGTCGAGAGACAGAGTGGCCACGAGCGCAGGAATGCGGATCGCCTTCTTCGCCGCCACACTCCCCAGGGGTTGGCGCGGCGTCGGCGAGGCCTCCTCGTCGACCAAGGGCACGGCACACGAGAAGCAGGCCCGGGTCAGAGACCCGGGCCTGCTCGCTGTCCTTCTTGAGAAGTTGTCGCGCCGAAGCAAGTGCGCCGGAAGGGAGCGCCTGACTGCGGTTCGGTACCAGAAGGCCTTGACGACGGCGTGCCCCGTGGGGACGGTCCGGGTGCAGAAGGCCTGCAGGTCGGCGTGGTGGGTGAGGAACCAGCCCTTGACCTCAGCCTCGTCGAAGGCGGAGAGAGTGCCGCCGACGAGCGACGCCTGTACCCCATGGGGGTATATTGGGCCGCACTCGACGTCACCGAGCATGGATGGAAGCATGACGACAGCCGAGGACCGGCGAAGCGGCGCCTCGCGCGTCGTCCTCCGCTGCACGCGTGTTGCCGCCATCGCGCTGGTCGCGGTCCTCGCCGTTCTCGTGCACCACGAGACGGCCACGCCGATGACACACGTCCAGCCCTCCTCCCGGATGGTCGAGGCAATCGGCATGGCGGGCATGGATCACGGATCCGCCCCGCCCGCCCGATCCCGCTCCGACGCGCCTGCCCTGCTGTCCGGCGCGACGGCTCCCGTTGCCGTCGGCCCTGACGGCCCCTGCTCGGGCATGGCGATGCAGCACTGCTCCGCCGCCGGCGTCGACACGGTGAAGCTGGTACCCCCGGCCGGGCTCGCCGTCGGCCACACTCCGGCCGCCCCTTCCCGTGCTGCCGCCGGGCGGGACATCCCGGGGACCGTGAGCCGAGCACCGCCCGATCTCTCACTCCTCTCCCGGTTGCTGCTGTAGGCCGCGCCCGCGGCTGCGTGCGTCCTCGTACGCGCGCTGCCGTGCCCGCACGCCATCCCAGCGGAAACAACCGTGAGAAGAGGACCACTTCGTGAACACCGTGAACCGTCGATCCGTGCTCCTGGCCGGACTCGGCATCGCCGGCGCGGGCGCACTCGCCGCCTGCAGCACCGACTCCGGTACCACTCCCCCTCTGGTGAGCCCGTCCGGCTCGGCGGTCGCCGCGACCGAGAAGAAGCGCACCAGGACCGGCAGGACACATGAGGTGACCCTGGTCGCCGCCCCGGCCGTGGTGGAGCTGGGCGCCGGAATCACGGCCAAGACGTGGGCTTTCGACGGCCGGGCCCCCGGCAAGGAGCTACGCGTCTTTGCCGGCGACCGACTCGCCGCCACGCTGTCCAACCAACTCCCGGACAAGACCTCCACGTCCGTCCACTGGCACGGCCTCGCCCTGCGCAACGACATGGACGGCGTCCCGCCGGCCACCCAGACCGCCGTCAGGGCCGGGAGCAACTTCACCTACCGGTTCCTCACCGACGCCCCCGGCACCTACTTCTTCCACCCCCACGTCGGAGTCCAGATCGACCGCGGCCTGTACGCCCCGATGATCGTGGAGGACCCGAAGGAGCCGCTCTCGTACGACGAGGAGTGGGTCGTCGTGCTCGACGACTGGCTGGACGGTGTCACGGGCACTCCGGACGAGGTTCTCGCCGAGCTGACGCAGGGGATGGGCGGCATGCACCACGGCGGCCATGACGCGCACGACATGGGGGACATGGACATGGGCGGGACGGGCGGTTCCGAATCCGCCTCGCCCTCCGGCGGCGGCAGGTCGATGAAGTTCATGATGATGGGTGCCCAGAGCACGCTGCTCGGCGGGGACGCCGGCGATGTGAAGTACCCGTACCACCTGGTCAACGGCCGTGTCGCGACCGATCCGCAGGTGTTTCGGAGCAAGCCCGGCAAGCGGATTCGGCTCCGGCTGATCAACGCCGGAGGCGACACCGCCTACCGCGTCGCCCTCGGCGGGCACCGGCTGACCGTCACCCACACCGACGGCTTCCCCGTCCGGCACCAGCAGGTCGACGCCCTGCTGATCGGCATGGGGGAACGCTACGACGCCCTGGTCACCCTCGCCGACGGTGTCTTCCCGCTGGTCGCACTGGCCGAGGGAAAGAACGCCGGCGGCATGGCCCAGGTCCGCACCGGCTCCGGAGGCGGCCCCAGGGCGAACGTCCGCCCGAAGGAGCTGGAGGGCATGATCGTGTCCGCGTCGCAGCTGAAGGCGGCGGACGACGTACGCCTGGCGTCGAGAAAGGTCGATCGGGTCCACCGCATCGAGCTGACCGGCAGCATGATGGCGTACGACTGGACCATCAACGGCAAGCGGTTCGACATGAGTGACCCGGCCGCCCATCCGATCACGGTGGAGCACGGTCAGCGCGTCCGGCTGGACTTCGTCAACAACACCACCATGTGGCACCCGATGCACCTGCACGGCCACACCTACCAGCTCGGCGGCGACGGGCCCCGCAAGGACACCACGATCGTGCTGCCGAAGAAGACGGTGTCGGCCTTCTTCGACGCGGACAACCCCGGCCAGTGGATGCTGCACTGCCACAACGCGTACCACGGCGAGGCCGGAATGATGGCGCTGGTGGCCTACCAGGGCTGACGTGCCCCGGCCCAGGGCTGCTTCGCAGGGCCCCGGTCCCAAGGCTGGAAGGAGCACGCGGGTGCGGCCGAAGCCGCGGCACCCGCGTGCCCGTCGAAAGCCGCCCGGCGGCACACGAACCCGCACGTGCACACCTCCTCCCCCGACCCCACCCCGACGGTCGGCTGATCGGCCCCGAGGCGGCGGCCTGCGCACCCGCGGGCGGAGCCTGCGGCCTGGTGGGCGGGGTCACTCCGATGGCCCAGCATGACTCCGTGCGCCCGGCTCGTACGGGGTTTCCTGGACGGGAGGGCGTCCGTCCTGGGAGGCCGGTCATGTATGAGATGTGCGTGGGCCCCGACGGGGCAGGCGAAACGCTGGTGTGGCACGTGATGGCCAAGCAGGCCACCACCACCTTGTGCGGGCGGCGGCTCGCCGAACGCGTCGAAGCGCCCGGCGCCGAACAGGCGGAGCACTGCTCGCCGTGCATGGCCTCGTTCGCGAAGCTGATGACGGCCGCCCGGCCCTGATGCGTCCAGGGCACCTGCCGCCGAGGCAGCACATGATCTCCGTTTCCGTACGAGGCACGACGGCAATCACCTGAGGCCAGGGGGCGTGCGGGAGCGTACGGGGGTGTTGTGTGCGCTCAGGGGGTGGCCCGAGCACGGGTACCGCCCCCTTGCGCTCACACGTTCAGGTGATCACTGTTGATCGCCCTGTGAGCGTGTGCCATCGCGCCCTATTCAGGACGTATGGATCAACTCCGCTCCTCGGACAGTCATCACCCTTTCTCCCGGCGACAGTTCACGACCGCGGCTGGTACGGCCGCGACCGCGACGGCCCTCGGTCTGACCGCGCCGGGCACGGCCGCCGCGACACCCACCCTTCCCCACCAGGCCCCCTGTCCGCCGAGATCCACCGCCGACCGGGCCACCTGTCTCGCGGTCGCCCGTGCGCTGCTGGTCGTCGACGACGACAACACACCGCTCGTGCCGGCCTACAAGAAGATCCTCGACTCCGGTCTGCCCCGCGCCAGGACCAAGAACGCCAAGAAGATCCTGGTGATCGGCGCAGGACCGGCCGGTCTGGTGGCGGCCTGGCTGCTGAAGCGGGCCGGGCACCATGTGACGGTGCTGGAGGCCAACGGCAACCGCGTCGGCGGACGGATCAAGACCTTCCGCACCGGCGGGCACGAACATGCGGCCCAACCGTTCGCCGATCCCGGGCAGTACGCGGAGGCCGGGGCCATGCGGATCCCCGGCAGCCATCCGCTGGTGATGAGCCTGATCGACCAACTCGGCGTAAAACGCCGTCCGTTCTACCTCATCGACGTCGACGGCGAGGGCAAGCCCGTCAACCACGCGTGGCTCCATGTCAACGGCGCCCGTATGCGCCGCTCCGACTACGCGAAGACGCCCCGCAGGATCAACCAGTCGTTCGGCGTGCCGCGCAAGTACTGGGACAAGCCCTCCTCCCAGATCCTGCGCGAAGCCCTGGACCCCGTACGCGACGAGTTCAGCACGGCCGGACCGGACGGCAAGCGCGTCGACAAACCCCTGCCCGAGCGGGTGCAGGGCTGGGCACGGGTGATCCAGCGGTACGGCGACTGGTCCATGTACCGCTTCCTGACCGAGCAGGCCGGCTTCGACGAACGCACCCTCGATCTCGTCGGCACCCTGGAGAACCTGACCTCCCGGCTGCCGCTGTCGTTCGTCCACAGCTTCATCAGTCAGTCGCTGATCAGCCCGGACACCACGTTCTGGGAACTGGTCGGCGGCACCGCCACGCTGCCGGACGCCCTGCTGCGGCGGGTGGGCGACCTGGTGCGGCTGGACCGCCGCGTGACGCACATCGAGTACTGGGACGCCGACCGGCACGACAGCGACGACATGTCACACGTCCGCCAGGACGGTCCGCGGGTCTGGGTCGACACGGTGTCCGAGGGCCGGGACGGCAAGGTCGTGCGCGAGCAGTTCACCGGTGACCTGGCGATCGTCACCGTACCGTTCTCCGGGCTGCGGCAGGTGCAGATCAGCCCGCTGATGTCGTACGGAAAACGCCGTGCCGTCGCCGAGTTGCACTACGACAGCGCGACCAAGGTGCTGCTCGAATTCAGCCGCCGCTGGTGGGAGTTCACCGAGAGCGACTGGAAGCGGGAACTCGACGCGGTGCGCCCCGGGCTGTACGCGGAGTACCGGCGGGGCAAGGCGCCCACCGACGCAAGCCTGCTCGGCGCGCACCCGTCGGTGCCGGGCGGGCACATCAGCCCCGCGCAGCGCGCCCACTACGCCGCCAACCGCTGGGCCACCCGCGACCAGCCCGAGGCGGCGCACATCGTCGGCGGCGGCTCGGTCTCCGACAACTCCAACCGCTTCATGATCCAGCCCTCCCACCCGGTCCCCGGCAGCAAGGGGGGCGTCGTCCTCGCCTCCTACAGCTGGGCCGACGACGCCTCCCGCTGGGACTCCCTGGACGAGGAGGCCCGCTACCCGCACGCCCTCAGGGGCCTGCAGCAGGTCTACGGGCAGCGCGTCGAGGTCTTCTACACGGGTGCCGGCCGCACCCAGAGCTGGCTGAGGGACCCGTACGCGTACGGCGAGGCTTCCGTCCTGCTCCCCGGCCAACACACGGAACTGCTCGCGGCGATCCGCGCCCCCGAGGGCCCGCTGCACTTCGCCGGGGACCACACCTCGGTCAAGCCGTCGTGGATCGAGGGCGCCGTCGAGTCGGGGGTCCGGGCCGCACTCGAAGTGCACATGGGCTAGTGCCGTGGCAGGCAACGTTTGCCCGT
>NZ_MLYP01000124.1 GCF_001866645.1 Streptomyces colonosanans | reverse complement strand
CGGTGACGGTCTGGGTCGTGGCGGCCCTTGCGGTGGCGGGCGCGGCGGGATTGATCGTCTGGCTCGCCGGCCGTCGTGTTCCTGCCCCTTGGCGGGAGACGGCGGACAGCCCGGTCATGGACCTTCCCGAAGGCCAGCGGCTGGTGTGGTTCTCCCGTGCTTCCAGCCCGTGGATGTATGGGGCTTTCGCCGTGACCGGGCTCGTGGCGATGGCCGCGCTCCTTGTCGGCGTGGTCGGGCTGACGAGCCTGGACTGGTCGCTGATCGTGCCCCTCGCCCTTGCTTCGATCCTGCTCCTCGGCCTCGCCTCCGTGGAGGCACGGGTCAGCGAGACGGGGCTGAGGGTCGCCTTCGGGCCGTTCGGCTGGCCGGCTCGGCGCTGGTCCGTGGGGGACATCGAGTCGGCCCGCTCAGAAGCCCGCACGGCGGCGCAGGTCGGTGGCCTGGGCTATCGGCTGAACAGGCTGGGCACCACGGTGATGCTGCGCGGTGGGGAGTGCCTCGTCATCCGCGCCCGGGGCAGGGACTTCGCCGTGAGCGTGGACGACGCCGCACGAGGTGCCGCGCTCCTGAACTCCTTGCGCGCACAACACCCGTCCCGTTGAGCCGGGCTTCCGGCGCGGCGGTGGGCGCAGGGCCTCGCCGCGTACGCCCTGATCGTCGCGGGCTCGGTGCTCGCGACGGCGGGCCCGGACACCGGACGAATCCGCCGCGCGCGCCCGGTAGCATGGTCGACACGGCAGACGAGCCGGGCGGGCGGCCGCGTGGGGGTCCTGATGGACCTCCCCGAGGAACGTCCGGGCTCCACAGGGCAGGGTGGTGGCTAACGGCCACCCGGGGTGACCCGCGGGACAGTGCCACAGAAAGCAAACCGCCCGGGGCTTCGGCCCCTGGTAAGGGTGAAACGGTGGTGTAAGAGACCACCAGTGCCCAGGGTGACCTGGGCAGCTCGGTAAACCCCACCCGGAGCAAGGTCAAAAGGAAACACCCCGGTGTTTCTGCGCGGACGATCGAGGGCTGCCCGCCCGAGTCCGCGGGTAGACCGCACGAGGCCGGCGGCAACGCCGGTCCTAGATGGATGGCCGTCGCCGGAGGGCCCGCGAGGACCCTTCGGAACAGAACCCGGCGTACAGCCCGACTCGTCTGCCGCTGCCTGCGGCTTTGCCTGGGAGAGGGCCTCTGACCTGCTTCGGAGGCCCTTTCCGGTCTTTCGGGGGCTTGCCGCGTCAGGCCGCGAAAAGTCCCTTGGAAGTCCCTCGGACAGCGCTGAGAGTCCCTGAAAAGTCCCTGGCGTAGAGAAGCGAGGGGCACCTCTGACCTGGGCAGATCATAGTTTCGCTGGTCTTGGTGCGGGGCTCGGCGATCGTCCCTTGAGGCGGGAAGCGGTGTCTGTTGCAGCGTGGGCCCGAAGGTGGCGGTGGCAGGGTGCCGGTTTCGGGTGAACGTCAGCAGCTGGACAAGACACCCAGGAGATAGGGCCGTCATTCCAGGGACGCGTTATTGTCCGCAAGTGCCGCCGTGACTATGGCCGCTGTCGCTACGGCTGGAGGCATGAGGTTGGACTGGATGTAGGCGTGTCCATCGGCCCAGCCTTCCCCGATCTGGTTCGAGAGTGCGTCAGACAGTACGGCGAAGAAGTCCTCCGGAATGTGTGATGCGCTCCCGGTGCAGGCTTCCTGCTCAAGGACGCACGCCCCGGGAACCCGTGGCTGCCATCCAGACGGTCGTCACCGGCGAGGCCTGACCCGTCTGGGCACCGCGCTGCCGCAACGGACGTACCCGCCCCGCGAGAGCGGCTGGGAGGCTCGACCTGCTCAGCGGTCGGCGCTGCCGGGCGGGACGACCCATTCGGTGGGTTGGCCGGTGAGGGAGGCGATCATGTCGAAGTCGCCGTCGTAGTGGAGGACCGTCCGCTGGTGCAGTTCTGCCGTGGCGGCGATCAGCAGGTCGGGAAGGGACAGGGCGCGGTGGAAGCCTGCGTTGAGAGCATGGCGCTGGACTTCCAGGGCGCGGGCGAAGGCATGGTCGTCGGCGTGGAGGTAGTCGAAGGCGTGGAGCCAGGTGCTGATCCGGGTCGCCTCCGAGCTGTCCCGTGCGGAGTGGATCATCTCGTACTCGGTGGGCTGGCACACGGCGAGGAGGTAGCGCTCGTGCAGGGGTTTGAGTGCCTCCTTGACGTTCGGCTTCGCCCAGCGGGCCAGGGCGGACTTGTCGATCAGGTAGCGGTCCTGCATCAGGCGGCCCGGCCTCCGCCGCAGTCGCCGGTGTGCTTGAGGGAGCCGTCGGCGTTACGGGGGCCGGTGGTCTCCACGATCTCGCTGAAGTCGAGCTCGCCGGCCTCGATGGCGTCGAAGCCTTCTTGTCGAAGGTGCCTCTTGACGGCATCCTCCATGGCGAGGCGGACAGCTTTGGCCTTGGTCTTGGTGCCGAAGATGCGCATGGCCTCGGTGACCATGTCTTCGTCGAGGTCGATGACGGTTCTGGCCATACGGACGGTCCCTTCGCGAGTGCTCCTGCCACGAAAACGATAGCATTTGTCGATGGCATTCGATATCGTTTTTGGTCGCGGCTGTCGTTGTCGCCGGAGACTTCGACACCCGGTTGCGAGGCGTCGTGCCGGTGCCCCTTGGGCGAACAGACCGCAGCCACGCGCGAGACCTGGCGGCTCCCGCGCAAACTGCGGTGCAGCACGAGCGGCATCACGGACCTGATCAAGGCCGTGCTCACCCTCCACCTCGCTCTCGCCCGAGATCAGGTAGACGGCTCAGTCTCCGGACCAACCCCAGAAGTAGATCTCCTGTGGCGTCCCGTGGTTGTCGTGCAGTACTGCGCAACGGCCGTACCAGCGCTCGCGAGCGAGGTCTTGGACGGCCGGAACGTGTTCGCGGGTCAGCCGTTCACTGCCGGTGGCCCTCCGGGCCTCCTCGGCGGTCACCTGCTGTACCGCGCAGGCCTCGGGCTCCTCATCTTCGCGTTGAACGTGGAAGACATCGAGAATCGAGTGGGTGCCGGAGTGCTGCGTCCACTCGTCGGCCCACAGTTCGTCCAGGGTCGAAGGCCGCGGGCGGCGCTCCTCCTCGGGAAGCCGGTCGTCGCCGCGCACCCAGAAGTAGTCACCGGCGCGGAACTCGCGGTGTCGCAACTCCTCCAGCGCAGCGCCGAGATCCTCCTGGTACGGCACGTAGTAGTCCCAGTACGAAGCACCCACCTTGTCCCCTCCGAGTCGGCCGCCAACGCGATACCGCGTCACAAGAACGCTAGTGCCGCAACAGGCAACGTCTGCCCCGTCGCGACGCCCGGCACGCCTCCCCCAAGCTCTTCGAGCAGGGGGTACCCCCACTCGCCGCACCGACCGAAAGCCCAAGTACGTCCAGTACGAGGGCTTCCGGCCGGCACGCCGGTGGGGGCACCGCCCGCGCGAGCGAAGCCGAGCGTGGGGGAACGCACCGAACGCCGCTCCTTAACGGGCAAACGTTGCCTGCCGCGGCACTAGTAGACTGTCGCGGCTAACGTTTGGGGTAGAGGTGGCGCAGTTTGATGCGTGCATCGTGGGTGGTGAACTGCCAGTCCACCTGACGTTGGTCAGTGTTGGTGGCGTTCTGCCAGGCTGAGAGTTCGGTGTTGAGTGTGTCGAGGTCGCCAATCCGGCGGTCGAGACATTGCCTGGTCAGCGCGGAGAGTTCGGTCTCGGCGATGTTGAGCCATGACCCGTGTTTGGGCGTGTGGTGGATCTCGAGGCGTTGAGCCAGGGCGAAGGCCTCTTCTGGTTCGAACGCCTCGTACAGTGAGGCGACGCCGTGGGTGTTGAGGTTGTCCATCACCAGCACCACGGTCTCGGCGTCGGGGTAGTCCACGCTCAGCAGTTGCTTGACCTGGCCGGCCCAGTCGATCCGGGTCCGCTGGGACAGTGCCTGAACTCGACGCCATCCGCGTAAGGGCTCGACCCACACGAAGATGGAGCACGTGCCGCAGCGGATGTACTCGCTGTCCTGGCAGGCGTCGTGACCAGGCCGGGCCGGGAGCGGGCCGCGGGCATGATCGAGGAGCTGGTGGGGCTTCTCGTCCATGCACACCACCGGACGTGCCGGGTCATAGGGCCGGGCGTAGACGGCCAGCACATCTTCCATCCGGGCTGCGAACTGCGCGTTCGCTCGTGGCGGGATGGTCCAGCACTTCTTCAGGTGAGGGCGCAGTTCCGTTTTTTTAAGACCCGCCCGATGGTGGAGTGGTCCAGATCAGGGATGTCCTCGACCAGCGCAACGTGCTTCTCCAGCAGCCGCAGCGACCACCGTGCATAGCCCTGGGGTGGCTGGGAGCAGGCCATCGCGATCAGCCGGGCTTCGACCTCACCGGTCACCGGCGAGGGCACCGGCGGCAGGTCGCGCTTCTTCCGCGCGATCGTGGCGTGAACATCGCCGCCGGTCTCGGTGAAACGCTTGGCGACCAGCCGCAGCGTCTCACCAGAGACACCGAGCCGGGTCGCGATCACCTCCTTGGCTTCCACCTCACCCACCGAGGTATCCAACGCAAGCAGCACCCGTGCACGCATGATCATCGAGGCTCCGCGAACACCTGTCGTGGTCACCCGGACCAACTCCTCGCGATCCCGCACAGTCAACCTGACCGGCCACTTCTTCTGCGAACCCACGACAACAGTCCTATCTGGCAAAGGGGAAGGAATCTGCCAGACACCAACCTCCCAACCAGACACACCACAACTAAGCAGCGACACACCACTAGTGGTCACCGCTGACAGGCCATCGGGTGGACGTCCCGTACCACCAGGCGCGCTCAACCCGCCCGCGCTTACGGGGTGTTACCCGCCATGTCCAGTGCGTGAGCAAGTGCGACGCAGCTGTACCGGTGCGGTGCCTGCTGAACCGCACGTCCTTCCGGAGTGCTGACCTCCGTCTCTGGCGAGGCTTGCACCGTGACGGAACTCTTCCCTGATACTTCGGTGTGTGCCGAAGCGTTGAGGCATCATGGTGATGTGACCGACTCTTCCGCGCCCGCCGCACGCCTCGCCGCCCTCGCCGGCGCCATGGCCGACGAGACCCGGGCCGCCATCTGCCTGGCACTGCTTGAGGGCCGCGCGTGGAGTGCGGGTGAACTGGCCCGGATCACCGGGGTGGCGCCGTCCACCGCGAGCGGGCATCTGGCCCGACTTCTGGAAGCCGGGATCTGCGTGACCGAGCGGCAGGGCCGCCACAGTTTCGTACGGATCGCCGACACCGGGACGGCACGCCTCGTCGACTTGCTCGCCTCGCACGCGATCCCCGACCGGGACGCGGCACACGCGGTGCCGGTCGTCGACCCGCCCGACCCGCTGGCCGGTGCCCGGACCTGCTACGACCACTTCGCGGGCCGGTTCGGCATGGCGGTCACCGACGCCATGGCGGAACGCGGGCTGCTGCGCACGGAGGGGATGTTCGAGCTGACCGACGCGGGTCGGGAGTGGTGTGCTCGGGCGGGCGTCGATCTGGCCTACCGGGGCCGTCGGCCGATCGCGAGTTCCTGCCTGGACTGGACCGAGCGCCGTCGCCATCTCGGCGGGGTGGCCGGTGCGCGACTGTGCGCCCTGGCGCTGCGTCTGGGGTGGGTGGCGCGGGAAGAGGGCGGCGGACGGGCGCTGCGGGTGACCGCTGCCGGGGAGCGCGCCTTCGGCGAGCTTCTGGGGCTCACGCCCGACCTCTGGCACTGACGTCGACTCTTGACTTCAATCTTCGGTAGACGCCGAAATGTTCGGTCTTTAGGCTGTCCGCATGCGTTCCCGTCTCAGCTCTCCTGGCGCCCTCACGGCCGGCGCCGCCGCCTTCTCCGTGGTCGCCTGGGCGTCCGCCTTCGTCTCCATCCGCAGCGCGGGAAGCGCCTACTCCCCGGGCGCACTGGCGCTCGGCCGGCTGCTGGCCGCCTCGCTGGTGCTGGTCGCCCTGGTGGCGATACGGCGCGCGGGGCTGCCACCCCGCGGCGCCTGGCGCGGCATCCTCGTGTCCGGAGTGGTCTGGTTCTGCGGCTACATGGTCGCGCTCAACTGGGGCGAACGCCTCGTCGACGCCGGGACGGCGGCCCTGCTGGTGAACGTCGGGCCGATCCTGATGGCGCTGCTCGCGGCGCGGCTGCTCGGGGAGGCGCTGCCGCCGCGGCTGCTCGCCGGGATGGCGGTGTCCTTCAGCGGGGCGGTGGTGGTCGGCCTGTCGACCTCGTCCGGGCACGACGGCAGCACCTCGGTGCTCGGCGTACTGCTGTGCCTTCTCGCGGCGGTGGCGTACGCGACCGGTGTGGTCGCCCAGAAGCCGGCGCTCTCGTACGGGACTCCGCTGCAGATCACCGCGTACAGCTGCCTGACCGGCACGGTGGCGTGTCTTCCGTTCGCCGGGCAGCTGGCCACCGAACTGCCGAAGGCCCCGCCGTCCGCGACGCTCAACATGATCTACCTCGGCGTGGTGCCGACCGCCCTCGCCTTCACCACCTGGACTTATGCGCTGGCCCGCACGCCCGCAGGCAAGATGGGCGCGACGACGTACGCGGTCCCGGCCATCGTGGTGCTGCTGAGCTGGGCGTTCCTGGACGAGGTGCCCGCCTGGCTGACCCTGCTCGGCGGCATTCTCTGCCTGGCGGGTGTGGCTGTGTCCCGTTCCCGGCCCCGACTGCCCCGAACCGCCGTCCCGCAGGCCGCCGAACCCGAGGCCGAACCCGAGCAGACCGACGCGGCCACCTGACCGCCGCCGGCCGCAGGCCCACTCCCGGCCGCAGGCCTACTCCTCGCCGCAGAGGCCTACTCCTCGAACCAGATCTCCTCCTCGAACAGTGCCTCCTGCTCCCCCTCCACCCTCGTCCGCATCCGCTTGTTCCGGGCCCCCACCACCACCGCAGTGACCGCCGCCGTCGCCGCGAACGCCGCCGGGATCATCCAGCTCCGGTTCACGGCGTGGCCGAACGCGGCGTCAAAAGAGAGCCGGCCGGGGCCCGTGACCGCCAGGCCCGCCGCCGTGAGGCCGAGGGAGGCCGCGTACTCGTAGCCGCCCTCCTGGGCGAAGAAGCCGTTCGGCGCATGGACCGCCGCCGCCCCCACCATCGCACCGGCCGCCGCTGCGCCCGCCGCCGGCGTCGCAAGGCCCAGCGCCAGCAGTGTGCCGCCGCCTGCCTCCGCGAGCCCGGCCGCGGTCGCGCTCGCCTTCCCGGGCCGGTAACCCACCGACTCCATGAACTGCCCGGTCCCCTCGATCCCGCCCCCGCCGAACCAGCCGAACAGCTTCTGCGCGCCATGCACGGCCAGCACCCCTCCGGCGCCCAGCCTCAGCAGCAGCAATCCCACATCACGTCGGTCGATACAGGTCACGAATCGCTCCCGGGGCAGGCTGCAGGATGTTTCCCTCCGCCTTCCCACCGTCCCACCGCCCCGACCCGCCCGGCCTGTTCGCGACGCCGTTCGGGTGGCGGGAACCGGGACGACATACGGTCCTGAAGACCAGGCGACGCCCGTGCCCTGGGGGGAAGCGGACACCATGACCCGGCCTTTGCCGCGCCTTTATGCCGTCCTTGCGTGTCGCCACAGGCTCCCTTTGTACGGTCCCGGGATGCGTGATTCCTTTCTGCCCTCCCCATGTGCCGTGCAGATGTCCCGCCGTGCCGTCCTCGGGCTGGCCGCCGCCGCGCCGCTGACTCTCGCCGCGCCCGCGTCCGCCTCCCCCGAGCTCTCGGCCGCCGCCCCACTCTCGACTTCGCTCGGGCGGGAAGGTGCCCCCATGGCCGTCGGCGGCGAGCGGCTGGGCCTTTCGGGCGTCCAGGTGCAGAGGGCCGTCGGCCTGCCGGCGAAGCTCACCGCCCGCTCCTGGCTCGTGGCCGACCACGACAGCGGCGAGGTGCTCGCCGCCTACAACGCACACCACCGGCTCGCACCCGCCTCCACGCTGAAGATGCTGTTCGCGGACACCGTGCTGAAGAAGTTCGAGCGGGCCCGGAGGTACCGGGTGACCGACGCGGACCTCGCGGACGTCCCGGAGGGCTCCAGCCTGGTCGGCGTCAAGCCCGGGATCACGTACACCGTCGAGCAGTTGTGGCTCGGTGTCTTCCTGCGCTCCGGCAACGACGCGGTGCACGTCCTCAGCCATATGAACGGCGGCATCGCGAAGACCGTCGCCGAGATGCAGGCCGCGGCACAGGACCTGCAGGCCCTCGACACGCATGTGGTCAGCCCCGACGGCTTCGACCACGAGGGGCAGCTCTCCTCCGCGTACGACCTCACGCTGTTCGCCCGCCACGGCCTGAAGAACGCCGACTTCCGCGACTACTGCGCGACGCGGACCGCCGACTTCCCGGCCGGCGGCGGTGAGACCTTCCAGATCCAGAACACCGACCGCCTGCTGACCGGCGCCTGGGGCCTCGGCACCTACAAGGGGCTCATCGGCGTCAAGAACGGCTACACCAGCAACGCGGGCAACACCTTCACCGGCGCCGCCACCCGCGGCGGCCGCACGCTCGTCGTGACCGTCATGCACCCGCGGCCCGGCGGCAACAGCGTCTACGAGGAGACCGCCGCCCTGCTCGACTGGGGCTTCGGGAGCGGAGCAACCACCCGGGCGGTGGGCAGCCTGGTCGCTCCGCTCAGCGAGGGCGGGACGAGGGCGACGCCCGCGCCGGCCAAGGAGCCGGAGGGAGCGTCGGGTCCAGAGGCCGCCGCCGCGGAGAGCGGCTCGTCCTGGGGGCTGGCCGGCGGGATCGGGGGAGCGGTGGGACTGCTGGCCGGCGGGGTGTACGTGCTGCGCGGGCGCCTGCGCAGGGCGACAGCCGAGGAGGGGAACCGCCACCGGCGCTGACACGGGGGCGGTCCAGAGCGCGGGAGCAGTCGACAATGAAGGAGCAGCCGACGACGTGAGGGAGCAGAGCTGAGCGCACCGAGACTACGCATCGGCACCCCGGAGAATGCCGGGCTCGATCCGGAGGAACTGCGACTCCTCGTGCACGGGGTGCGTGACGCCGTGCGCGCGGAGCGGCCGTGGGCGGCGGGCGCGGTGGTGGTCGCCGGACGCGGTCCGGTGATCGCCGTGGAGGAGGCGGTGGGCTGGGCGGTCCGCTACGCCGCGTACGACGCGGAGACGGACCGGGGTGTCGAACTGCCGCCTGCGGCGCGGGTTCCGATGACCGTGGACACCCCCTTCGACCTGGCCTCGCTCACCAAGCTGTTCACCTCGGTCGCCGCCATGCAGCAGCTGGAGCGCGGCACTCTCGGCATCGACGCCCGTGTGGCGGCGTATCTGCCGGAGTTCCGGGCGGCCGCGGAACACGGCATCACCGTGCGCCAACTCCTGACCCACACCTCTGGGCTGCGGCCCGAACTCCCGCTGTACGACTGCCCGTCGCAGGCGGCACGGCTCGCGCTGCTGCGAGCGGAGGTGCCGGTGTCGGAGCCCGGGACGTACCGCTACTCGGACCTGAACCCGCTGCTCCTGCAGTACGTCCTGGAACGCATCACCGGCCGCACGCTCGACGCGATCGTCCGCGACGGGATCACCCGGCCGCTCGACATGACGGCGACGGGCTTCGGGCCGAGCCCGGGCGCGGCGGCGACGGAGGACCAGCGGCGGCCGTGGGCCAAGGCGGACCGGGGCATGCTGCGAGGGGTGGTCCACGACGAGAACGCGTGGGCGCTCGGCGGAGTGGCCGGACACGCGGGTCTCTTCTCCACGGCCCGCGACCTGGCCGTCTTCTGCCGCACCCTGCTGGCCGGCGGCTCGTACGGCCCCGCGCGCATCCTCGGCCCCGACGTCGTCGAGCTGATGCTCACCCCGCCCGGGCTCGGCTTCGCCCTCGACCAGCCGTGGTTCATGGGCGGGCTGGCGGGCCGTGGCGCGGCGGGCCACACGGGGTTCACGGGCACGTCCCTGGTCCTGGACCCGGCGACGGACACGTTCCTCGTCGTCCTGGCGAACACGGTCCATCCACGCCGCCGGGACCCGGACAACCGGCCGAGGGCGGCGGCCGGTGACCGGCTGGCGCGGGCGGTCCGGGGAACCTGAGAGAATTGCCCGGTGAACGCCCCTGTCTCCCCAGCCGATACGCTTCGTGCCGCCCTCGCCGGGCTGCTCGACGGGCTTCCGCCCAGGCAGGCCGCCCAGGCCGTGGACCGGCTGATCGCGAACTACCGGGGGCGGACCCCGACCGATGCGCCCGTGCTGCGGGACCGTTCGGACGTGGCCGCGTACGCCGCCTACCGGATGCCCGCGACGTTCGAGGCGGTGTGCGCGGCGCTGGGCGCGTTCGCGGACGCCGTGCCCGGCTGGGTGCCGGCGAGCCATGTGGACGTCGGCGGCGGCACCGGCGCGGCGACCTGGGCCGTGAGCGCGACCTGGGAAGGGGAACGGCCGGTCACCGTGCTCGACTGGGCCGAGCCCGCGCTCGCGCTGGGCCGGGAGATAGCCGCCGCGAACCCGGCGCTGCGATCCGCCGCGTGGCACCGCTCTCGTATCGGAGCGGCGCTCGCCATCGAGAGCGCTGATCTCGTCACGGTCTCGTACGTGCTCGGCGAGCTCACGGAGGCCGACCGCGCGTCCGTCGTCGACGCCGCTGCCGCCGCAGCCCAGGCCGTCGTGATCGTCGAGCCCGGCACCCCGGACGGCTACGCCCGCGTCATCGAGGCCCGCGACCGGCTCATCGGCGCCGGCTTCCGTATCGCCGCCCCCTGCCCGCACAGCGCGGCCTGCCCCATCGTCCCCGGCCAGGACTGGTGCCACTTCTCGGCCCGGGTCAGCCGCTCCTCACTGCACCGGCAGGTCAAGGGCGGATCACTGGCATACGAGGACGAGAAGTTCAGCTATGTCGCCGCGACCCGCCTCCCGGTGACCCCGGCCGCCTCCCGGGTCGTCCGCCGACCCCAGATCCGCAAGGGCCAGGTGCTCCTCGACCTGTGCGGTCCAAACGAGCTGCTGCACCGCGACACGGTGACGAAGCGGCACGGCCCGCTGTACAAGGCGGCCCGGGACGCCGACTGGGGCGACGCCTGGCCACCGCTCCACGCGGACTGAGGCCCCGCGCGGGCCGGGTGCGCGACTTCCGTGCGAGACGCCGCGTCTTGCCGCCTTGATAGGTTCGGCCCCATGGTCAAGAAGCCCGCCCCCGACGCCAGCCGCCGCAGCGAGAGGTCCCGCCGCGCCATCTACGACGCCGCGCTCGCGCTGGTCGGGGAGGTCGGCTTCCCCAAGACCACCGTCGAGGGCATCGCCGCCCGGGCCGGCGTGGGCAAGCAGACCATCTACCGATGGTGGTCCTCCAAGGCCGACGTCCTCCTGGAGGCCTTCCTCGACCTCGGCGAACGGGCCGCACAGGCCGCCGGGCAGCAGTCGGACGCCATCCCCGACACCGGCGATCTCGCCGCCGACCTCAAGTTCGTCCTGCGCGCCACCGTCGACGAACTGTGCGACCCCCGCTTCGAGACCCCGGCCCGCGCGCTCGCCGCCGAAGGCCTGGTCAACCCGCAGCTCGGTGCCGAATTCGTCGCCAAGCTGCTCGAACCCCAGCTCCAGCTCTACGTCCGGCGGCTGCGCTCCGCACAGCAGGCGGGAGCCGTACGGCCCGACATCGACCCGCGCATCGCCCTCGAGCTCTTCGTCTCCCCGCTCGCCCAGCGCTGGCTCCAGCGCACCGGGCCCATCACCTACGCGTACACGGACACCCTCGTCGACTACGCCCTCCACGGTCTGGCACCCCGCTGAACCCCTCTGTCAGCAGCGCAAATCGTGTGAAATCCTGCTATACGTCCCGATCGGGGTCGCGGTTGGCATCGCCCTCTCCACCCCGGGTGCGGGCTCCGGTCACGGGAGGCGCAGGATGGTGGGACCATAAGGCGTGCTGTCCGCACCACAGCAGTGAGGCGAGGGGATAGATGAGCGCACGGTTCGGCCGCCGAACGGGCGGGCAGGGCAGGATCTCCCAGTGGCTGCGCGGACGTCGTCCCGCCCGTCTCGAGGAGGACGCCGGCGACGGCGGCCGTGAGGCGATGCTGCTGGCTGCCGCCGCCGCGGGGCTGCCGATCGCGCCCGCCGCGCACCCCGTCGGCTACCGGTGTTCCTGCGACCGTGTCGGCTGTCCCACGCCCGCCCGGCATCCGGTCTCCTTCGCCTGGCAGACGCAGTCCACCACGGACAGGGCGCAGATCGAGCGCTGGGCCAGGCATCAGCCGGAGGCGAACTTCATCACCGCGACCGGGATGACGCACGACGTCCTCGACGTCCCCCGCGAGGCCGGTCAGGAGGCCCTGGAGCGGCTGCTCGCCGACGGTGTCGAGGTGGGGCCGGTCGTCACGACCGGCGACGGGCGCATGCTGTTCTTCACGCTGACCCGCGGCACACCCGAGGACGAGGACGAGTGGTGGCCGTGCGAGCTGGACTGCCACCCGGAGACGATGGACGAGCACCCGGGGCTGCGCTGGCACTGCCGGGGTTCGTATGTGCTGCTGCCGCCCTCGCGGCTGCCGGGTGACCTGACGGTCGAGTGGGTACGGGGGCCGGAGCACGCGCTGCCGGATCCGCTGAGCCTGCTGGAGGCGCTGACGGACGCGTGCGGGCGCCACGCCGGCGGCGAGACGGAACTCGCGGCCTGGCCGCACCGGGGCTGAGTCCTCCCGGGCGGCGCGCCCACACCGGCACCGGGGCCTATTCTCCCGTGGCGCCCTTCAGTCCCTCGATCCGGCTGAGGAACTTCACCGCGCCCTTCGCCGGATCCAGTACCGCCTGGTTGGAGACGAACTCCCGGGTCAGGGACTGCCTGACCTCGCCCTTCAACAGCGCCTTGGTGTTCGGATCGACGGGGATGTTCACGCCCTGCGCGGCCGTCTGCTTCTCGTAGTGGCGCGTGGCGAAGAAGACCAGCGCGCCGCCGTCCGTGGTCCGCAGCCCCACCGGGGCGTAGTCGCCGTTCGTCAGCGGCTCGTCGATGTACTGCCGGGCAAGACCCGGCTTGCTGGCGTTCTTCAGCCGGGTGGCCCGCCACTGCGAGGTGTGCGTGCCGGGCGCGAACGTGTCCCCGCCGCCTTGCAGATAGGTCGCGTACGCCGTGGCGAGCTTTTGCGGCTGCACGGCGAGCGCCGCGTCGTCCGCGGTGACGGGCTCGGCCCAGCCGTCCTTGTCCTTCGCGAACGTCGGTACGTCGTCGGCCGCGAGGATGGTCAGATACGACACCGCCCACACCTCGCTCGCGTCGGAGCGGGTGAAGACGAACAGCCAACGGGAGTTCGCACCGCCCTTGTTGGCGCGCGCGTCGGCGACGAACCAGCGTGGCCAGCCCGCCTTCTCGGGGATGGTGAACTTGGCGTCGGTGAGCTGCAGCGGGACGTGGGCCGGGTTGCCGCCCGGATGGTTCCTGTGCCCCGCCTCCAGCTTGCCCCCGTCGATGTCGGCGAGCGCGCCGGTGACCCGGTTCGCGTCCAGGGACCGGTCGTACGCCTTGTCCGCCTTGTTGTAGGCGGTGGTGAAGTCCTTGAGCGCGCGGGCGGCCTCGGCCCGGGTCGCCGTCGGTACGACCTCCCGTTCGCCGTGCACCACCACGCAGCCGCTCGCCGTCATGGCGACGGTGGCCACCGTCGCCGTCGCCATGACGAGCCGGCTGCTGCTACGAAGCGTTCGAGGGCTGCGATCCCCGCGATCCCTGCTCATCAGTGATCTTCACCTTCCCCTTTCCGGAGGCGAACCCTACCGGGGAGAGGAACAGCGCGAGTGTCGGGACCAGGTACAGAGCCCACACCGTGACCTGAAAGACCGTCGGGTCGGGCTGGAAGTTGAAGATGCCCTTCAGCAGGGTGCCGTACCAGCTGTCCGGCGGGATCGCGCCGCTGATGTCGAAGGCGAGGCGGGTCAGGCCGGGGATCAGATCGGCCTCCTGCAGGTCGTGGACGCCGTAGGCGAGCACGCCCGCCGCGACGACGACCAGCATGCCGCCGGTCCAGGTGAAGAACTTGGCGAGGTTGATCTTCAGAGCGCCGCGGTAGAACAGCCAGCCCAGCAGGACCGCGGTGGCCAGGCCAAGGGCGACGCCGATCAGCGGGCGGGGCGTGCCGTCGCTCGCCGCGTGCACCGACGCCCACACGAACAGCGCGGTCTCCAGGCCCTCGCGGCCGACGGCCAGGAACGCGGTGGCGACCAGGGCGGCCGTACCCGTCTTCAGGGCCATGTCCAGCTTGCCGTGCAACTCGGACTTGAGGTTGCGGGCCGTGCGCCGCATCCAGAAGACCATCCAGGTCACGAGGCCCACCGAGAGGATCGACAGGGCCCCGCCGAGTGCCTCCTGCGCCTGGAACGTCAGCTCCTGGGAGCCGAATTCGAGGACGCAGCCGAAGCCCAGCGCGATGACGACCGCGATGCCGATGCCGGCCCAGATCGGCTTCAGCGCGTCCCGGCGGCCGGTCCTGACCAGATAGGCGATCAGGATGCAGACGACGAGACTGGCCTCCAGTCCCTCCCGCAGGCCGATCAGATAGTTGGAGAACACGGGCTACGCCTCCTCGGTGAGCAGGGTCCGGCCCCACCAGTCGTTCTGGTCGCGGACCCCGGGTGGGATCGCGAAGACGGCGGAACCGACGTGCTGGATGTACTCGTTGAGCGCGTCGGATGCCGCGAGCCTGCGCTGCAGCGGGATGAATCCCTTGCGGGGGTCGCGCTGGTAGGCCAGGAAGAACAGGCCCGCGTCCAGGCGGCCGAGGCCGTCCGTGCCGTCGGTGAAGGAGTAGCCGCGGCGCAGGATGGTGATCCCGTCGTTGGCTTCGGGGTGCGCGAGCCGGACGTGCGCGGTGGGCTTCATCGCCTTCAGGAACGGCTTGTCGTGTTCCTTCGCCTTGCCGGCCGGGGCGCCCTCGCCCTTGTCGCGGCCGAAGACGTCCTCCTGCTCCTGCAGCGAAGTCCGGTCCCAGGTCTCGATGTTCATACGGATGCGCCGCGCGACGAGATACGAGCCGCCCGCCATCCAGTCCGATCCGTCACCGTCGTCGGCCCACACGAACTTCTTCAGCCGGTCCGTCTCTGTACCCGCGATGTTGCTGGTGCCGTCCTTGAACCCGAAGAGATTGCGCGGCGTCTGGGCGTCCGGGGTCGTCGACGACGTCTTGCCGAAGCCGAGTTGGGACCAGCGGACGGCGACCTTGCCGAAGCCGATGCGGGCCAGGTTGCGGATCGCGTGCACGGCGACCTGCGGGTCGTCCGCACAGGCCTGGACGCACAGGTCGCCGCCGCTGCGGGACTTCTCGAGGTTGTCGCCCGGGAAGTGGGGCAGGTCCACCAGCGCGTCCGGCCGCTTGTCCGCGAGCCCGAACTTCTCGAAGAACGACGGTCCGAAGCCGATCGTCAGCGTCAGCCGCGACGGCTTGAGACCGAGCGCCTCACCGGTGTCGTCCGGCGGGGCCTCGGCGAGCCCGCCGAACGCGCCCTCGCCGACCGCCCGGCCGGCGGTCATGCGCCGCGCGGCCTCGGTCCAGTCCTTCAGCATCTGTACGAGCGCGGCGCGCTCGGTGGTCTTCACATCGAACGCGGCGAAGTGCAGCCGGTCCTGCACCGCGGTCGCGATGCCCGCCTGGTGCGCGCCGTGGAAAGCGACCGCGCCGCCTGTCGCGGCCTGGGCCGACTCCGTGTCGTCGTGCGGACGGGCTATCGCGACCGCTCCGCCGGCCGCGGCGGCGCCGAGCGCGAGCCCCGCTCCGCCCCAGCCGATCAGTGCACGCCGGGAGGGCGCCGGGGAGGCGCTGTCCGTGGTGGTGGTGTCCGTCATGCTCCGGGCCTCCTACTTCACGACCGCGGCGGCGAGCTTCGACAGCGGCTCGGCGAGCGCGTTCACCGCGTCCGAGAGCTCCTTGCGGTCGTCCTTGCCGACCTTGTCGTAGGAGACGAAGTCGTACGACGTCTTGTCGGACCGGTACGTGTCCAGCAGCTTGTCCAGCGCGGCGAACTGCCGGTCGAGTTCCTGGGCCAGCGCCGGGTCGTTCTTCGCGGCGACCGGCTTGAGCAGCTCGTACGCCTTCTGCGCGCCCTCGACGTTGCCCTTGAAGTCGACCAGGTCGGTGTGCGCGTAGCGGTCCTCCTCGCCGGTGACCTTGCCGGTGGCGACCTCGTCGAGCAGTTCCTTGGCGCCGTTGGCCATGGAGGTCGGGGTGATCTCGGCGGTGCCGACCCGCTTCTGCCAGTCCTTCAGGTCGGTCACGAGCCGGTCGGCGAGGGTCTTCTCCTCGGCACCGATCTTCTTGTCCGCCCAGAGCGCCTTCTCCAGGCGGTGCCAGCCGGTCCACTTCTGGCCCGGTTCCAGGCCGTCGGCGCGGACGTCGACCTTCGGGTCGATGTCACCGAAGGACTCGGCGACGGGCTCGGTGCGCTCCCAGCCGAGACGGGAGATCGCGTACGCCTTCTTCGCGGCCTCCAGGTCGCCGTCCTTGATCGCCTTCGCGAAGGTCTCGACGCGGGGCAGCGTCTCGTCGGCCTGCTCCTGCACGTAGGCGCGGTAGTCCGCCACGGCCTTGTCCAGCTTGGGGTCCCGCTTGACGGTCGTACCGCCGGTGACCGTGAGCTTCTGCCGTACTCCGTGGCCCTTCATGCCGGGGCGGCAGGCGATCTCGTACTCACCCGCCTTGACCTCGGCGGTCAGCCTGTACTTGGTGCCCGGGCCGATGTTCTCCTTCTCGGCGACGATCCGGTCGTCCGGGAAGACGATCTCGACCTCCGTGGCCTTCGATCCCTTGTTCTCGATCTTCAGCGTGACATGGCCGGCCGGCACGGTCGTCGTCGAGGTCTCGCAGGTCGAGTCGGCGGCCGTCACCTGGATCGCCGTACCGTCCTCGGCGTCGCTCTTCGCGGTGCATGCCGTGACGGCGGTCAGGGCGGCCGCGGTGACGGCGGCGACGGCGGAGAAGCGGACGGTTCGCATGCGTGCTCCACGGAGAAGGTTCGGTTAGGCATGCCTAATTTAACTTAGCCTCACCTAACTAGCACCCAGGGGGTCCGTGATCCACATCTCACCGATGCGCAGGAAACGTCTGCTCGCAGGTGCCGCGTGTGATGTTTGAATGCCCGCGTGACTGACTACGACGTGCTGCGCGTCTTCTGCGGGCCGGGTGGCGGATACGGCAACGAACTCGGCGTCGTCCGCGACGGTTCGACGATGCCCGAGCCTGGCGACCGCCAGGCGTTGGCCGCGAAGCTCGGCTTCAGCGAGACCGTGTTCGTCGACGACCCCGAGCGCGGTGTCATCGACATCTACACCCCCACCCTGCGACTCCCGTTCGCCGGGAACCCCTGCGTGGGCACGGCCTGGCTGCTCGACGTGCCCGAACTGGTCACGCAGGCGGGGGTGGTGGGCGCCCGCCAGGACGGAGAGTTCACCTGGGTCGAGGCCCGCCCGGAGTGGGCGCCGCCGCGCACGCTGCGCCGGTACGCGACGCCCGCCGAGGTGGACGGCCTGGCCGTCCCTCCACCCGGGGAGTGGATCTACGCCTGGGCCTGGGAGGACGAGGCTGCGGGGCGGGTACGCGCCCGCGCTTTCCCCGGCCGTATCGATGAGCGCGGCGACAGCCGCTCCGGTGGAGCCGGTGCTTGCACCGGGGGCATCGACGAGGACGAGGCGACGGGTGCGGCGGCCCTGCTCCTCACGGCGCAGCTCGGCCGCGCGCTCAACATCCGCCAAGGCGCGGGCTCACAGCTCCTGACGGCACCGCAGCCGGACGGGTGGGCGGAGGTCGGAGGCCGGGTGTTCCTGGAGCGCTGAGACCTGCGGTCCGGGGCCTCAGCCCAGGTGTGCGACGAAGGCGCGCCAGGCGTTGCGGCCGAAGGGGATCACCGGGCCGGTGGGGTTCTTGCTGTCGCGGACGGGGGCGAGGGTGGGGACGCCGTGGGCGAGTTCGAGGCACTCGTTGTTGCCACCGCTGGAGGTGCTGCTATGCCACTCCGCCTTCGACAGGTCCGGTATTTCGTGGCCTGCGGTGTTCATGACCTGTGCTCCTTGGACCGGCGTCGGATGACGGTGAGGGATTCCACGGGGGAGAGCGCTGTCGTACGGGCGGCGTCGAACAATTCCCGGTAGCGGGTTACCTCGACTTCCCGTTCCAGCCACACCGAGCCGGTCGGGTTGTCCGCCAGTACAACGTCGAGTGCCGCCTCCTCGGGAAAACCGAGTACTACATAAGGTCCGAACATACTCGCATGTGCTCCACGCGAGAACGGTAGGACTTGGATGGTCACGTTGGGGCGTTCAGAAGCGGCCAGAAGATGTTCGAGCTGCGCCTTCATCACCTCGGGGCCACCGACCTGTTGGAGGAGTACCGCCTCCGAGAGGACTGCCCAGAGGCGGAGCGGCGAATCGCTGACGAGACGTTCCTGGCGGGTGAGACGCACCTGCACGAAGTGCTCGATCTCGTCCGCCGTCTGCCACTGGCGGGAGGCGACCGTCACCGCCCGGATGTACTCCGGGGTCTGCAGCAGCCCAGGCACCAACTGAGCCTGGAATGTGCGGATAGTGCCCGCCATCGCCTCAAGCGCGATGTAGTCGCGATACGTGTCGGCCAGCATTGATCCGTACTGATTCCACCAGCCCTGCCTTCGACGGCGGTTGGCCTTCCGGGCGAGCCCGGCGAGCCGGTCGCGGAGTTCGGTGTCCGTGGCCCCGTACGTCTGAAGCATCGCGGTCAGGTCAGGGAGCCGGACCGTCACACGGCCGTTCTCGATGCGGCTGATCTTCCCCTTGGTGCAGTCGAGCGCCTCGGCCGCCTCCGAGGTGGTGAGCCGCGCGGACTCTCGCAGTCGGCGCAATTCGTCGCCCAGTTGGCGGCCGAGGACGGTCGATGGACTTGAAGCGGTGCTGTTCCCAGGCATGGCACCACGTTTAGCAGTGGGGTGAGCGGGATGGACGCGACTTAACCCGAAAGGGGGAACAACGGCACCAAATTATCTGGAAACGTTGCAGACGCGGATGGTGCGCATACATCGTTCCGTGTTGGCGGCCCCAACCGGAGCCGTACGGCAGGGATTTCGTCACTGACGCCGAATCCTGGAGGTTGCCCTATGACGACACCGAACGACGTCGCCTTCCGACTCCCACGAAGCCGCCGCAGCGTCCCCCGAGCGAGAGCGTTGCTGCACGCCGTGCTCGGTGACTGGGGTGTCGGTCAAGAGGTCGTGGACAACGCGGAGTTGGTGCTCTCTGAACTTGTCACCAACGCGCTCCGCGTCCCGGTGCCGGGCGGCCGGCAAGTGGGCGTGTGGATTGCGCGCTCGCTGGAGAACGGGTTGTTGCGGCTGGAGGTGAGCGACGCGGGCGGGGGTAGGCCCGAGGTCCGGGAACCCGGCGAGGACGAGACGTGCGGGCGGGGGCTGCTGCTCGTGGAGGCGCTCGCTGATCGCTGGGGCTACGAAGAGCGCGCGGGTGGGATCGGGAAGACGGTGTTCGCCGAACTCAAAGCTCCCTGCCTCCTCGCCGTGCCCGTCGCGCGCGAGGTGGCGGCGGTGCTGGTCCGTACCGGGCAGCAGGTGCGGGTGTGGGGCGAGTGGCGGACCGTTCTCGGCGTGCGGAACGAGCAGTACGCATCCGCGGGCCCCGCCGTGGTGCTGACGCTGGACGAGGGCCTGGCGCTGCGTGTGCACGCGGCGGAGCCGCTGGCCGTGCGCGGAGGGGAGGGCGCCCGGTGAGGTGGCGCCCAGGGGCGACGCCGCCTTGGAGGTGCTGTAAGGCGTGCAGAAGGTCACCGGTCCCAAGGCCGGTGAACTGCCGCCCTGCGAGGCCGCGTCCACGGGGGTCTTTAACTGTTGCTCTTCAAAGTCGAGTGAGTGAGGGTAACTATGTGTGAGTGAGTGTCGTTGTCGGAGTATGAATCTCACGGAATGGGCGAAGACACAGGGTGTGCATCCGCAGACCGCGTATCGCTGGTTCCGTGAGGGGACGCTGCCGGTACCGGCGCAGCGGGTCGGCCCGCGCACGATCCTCGTGAACGTTGGGGTCAACGCCGTGCCCGGGGCGATCGGCGGGCTGGGCCTGTATGCCCGGGTCTCCTGCCATGACCAGAAGGCCGATCTGGAGCGGCAGGTCGCCCGGTTGTCCCGGTGGGCGGCGCAGGCCGGCCACCGGGTGGTGCGCGTGGAGGCGGAGATCGCATCCGGTATGAACGGTGCCCGCCCCAAAGCCAAGCGGCTGCTGGCCGATCCGGATGTGACCACGGTGGTGGTCGAGCATAAGGACCGGCTGGGCCGGATGAACACCGAACTTGTCGAAGCCGCCCTGTCCGCACATGGGTGCCGCCTCGTGGTCCTTGATGACGGCGAGGTCGAAGACGACCGTGTGCGCGACATGGTGGAGGTGCTGACCTCGTTCTGTGCTCGCCTGTACGGTCGCCGGTCGGCGAAGAACCG
>NZ_MLYP01000123.1 GCF_001866645.1 Streptomyces colonosanans | reverse complement strand
ATCCTGTCCCGACCACGAAGGCCGCCGACCCCACCTCGCCTGGGCAGCATCCCACCAGTCAGGTGTGTGCCAAGCCGTCGAAGGCCGGCGAGATGTCCTGCCTCGCGATGGTCCGCACGGATGTCGTCGCGGCGAAGGGGCTGCAGGCTGATGCGGCTCCCACGGGTTTCGGTCCGGCCGACCTGCAGAGCGCGTACAACCTGCCGTCCGCCGGCTCCACCGAGACGGTCGCGATCGTCGACGCGTACGACAACCCGAACGCCGAGGCGGACCTGGCCGTCTACCGTCAGCAGTACGGGCTGCCGCCGTGCACCACGGCCAACGGCTGCTTCAAGAAGATCGACCAGCGCGGCGGCACGGACTATCCGTCCCCGGACTCCGGGTGGGCCGGGGAGATCGCCCTGGACCTCGACATGGTCAGCGCGACCTGCCCGAGCTGCAAGATCCTGCTGGTCGAAGCCGACGACGCCTACATGGACAACCTCGGTGCGGCCGTGAACCAGGCGGTCGCCCAGGGCGCCAAGTACGTCTCCAACAGCTACGGCGGCCGCGAGGGTTCCGATCAAACCCAGTACGACGACGCCTACTTCAACCACCCGGGTGTCGCGATCACGGTCAGCAGCGGTGATTTCGGTTATGGCGTGGAGTATCCGGCCGCGTCGCCGTATGTGACGGCGGTCGGCGGCACCTCGCTGGTCAAGAACGCCTCCACGACCCGCGGTTGGACCGAGGGAGTGTGGAGTGGCGCGGGCAGTGGTTGCTCGGCGTATGGCGCCAAGCCGTCGTTCCAGAAGGACAGCGACTGCGCGCGTCGTACGGTCGCGGATGTGTCGGCGGTCGCCGACCCGAACACCGGTGTCGCGGTCTACCACGGCGGCTGGAAGGTCTTCGGCGGCACCAGCGCGTCCGCCCCGATCATCGCCTCGGTCTACGCGCTGGCCGGGACACCGGCGGCGAGTTCGATGCCCAACTCCTACCCCTACGCCCAGCCCTCCGCGCT
>NZ_MLYP01000122.1 GCF_001866645.1 Streptomyces colonosanans | reverse complement strand
TTCTTCGAAGGACCCACGGTCGAGCGGCTGGGTCGCAGCGTCGAGCTTGCCGGCACCGCGCGGACCGCGCTGGTTCCGGCTGTGCGACCTGTGTTTGTTCCACTGTCGTACGCGCAGCGCAGGATGTGGTTCCTGAACCGCTTCGAGGGAGCAACAGCCGCAACGTACAACATGCCCATCGCGCTGCGGCTCACCGGCCTGCTGGACCGCGAGGCACTGCGCGCGGCACTGCGCGACGTCGTCGCCCGCCACGAGGCCCTGCGCACCGTGTTCCCCGAGGGGCCCGACGGCGCTCCCCACCAGCGGGTGCTGCACATCGACGCGTGCGGTGGCGGCCTCGACTTGCCCGCCGAGGCGGTCGCGGCCGACTGCTTGCAATCACGCCTCAGTGAACTAGCGGTCCAGGGCGTCGACTTGCTGGTCAACATACCGGTGAGGGCACGTCTGCTCGCGCTGGACGACACCACTCACGTCCTGGTGGTGGTGTTGCATCACATCGCTGGTGATGGTTGGTCGATGGTGCCTCTGGCGCGCGATCTTGCGGCGGCCTACGAGGCGCGTGCCGCGGGGCGGGCGCCGGGGTGGGACCCGTTGCCGGTGCAGTATGCGGATTACGCGCTGTGGCAACGGGAGCTGCTCGGTGATGAGTCCGACCCGGACAGCCTAATCAGTCGGCAGGTCGATTACTGGCAAAGGCAACTCACCTACTTGCCCGAACAGTTGGAACTCCCCATTGACCGGCCCCGCCCCGCCGTCGCCAGCCACCAGGGCGGTCGCGTGACCTTCACCCTGGACCCAGAGCAGCACTGTCGGCTGTCTCGCCTCGCCCAGGAGTCCGGTGCCAGCCTCTTCATGGTGGTGCAGGCGGCGTTTGCGGCGCTGTTGTCGCGGCTTGGTGCTGGTACGGATATTCCGATCGGTTCGCCGGTGGCGGGCCGTATGGACGAGGCCTTGGACGACTTGGTCGGGTTCTTCGTGAACACGCTGGTGTTGCGGACGGATGTGTCGGGTGACCCGACGTTCCGTGAGTTGGTGGAGCGGGTGCGTGAGACGGACCTGGCCGCGTTCGGGAATCAGGATGTTCCGTTCGAGCACCTGGTGGAGGTGCTGAACCCAGTTCGGTCGATGTCCCGGCACCCCCTGTTCCAGGTGATGCTCGCCATGCAGAACACCGAAGAGGCGGAGCTGCGTCTGCCAGGGCTCACTGTGTCCGCGGCGGCAGCGTCGACGAACGCGGCCCGGTTCGACCTCTCCGTCACGTTCGCCGAGCGGCGCGCTCCAGACGGTCGTCCGGGCGGCCTCATGGGCGTCTTTGACTATGCCACCGACTTGTTCGACCGGGCCACAGCCGAGGCAATGACCGCCCGGTTCGTCAGCCTGTTGCAGCAGGTGGGCGTCGATCCCGGAATGAAAGTCGGGGCGGTCGACGTGCTCGGGCCCGGCGAACGGGACCTGCTGTTGAAGGGCCTGAACAACACGGCGTTGGCTGTGCCTGATTTGCCTGTGCCCAGGCTATTCGCACGGCAAGCCGCCGCTACGCCGGACGCCATCGCGGTGATCTCCGGCGATGCGACGCTGACGTACGCCGGGCTCAACACCCGTGCGAACCGAATCGCTCATGCGCTGACCGGCCGTGGTGTGGGGCCCGAGGACATCGTGGCGCTCGCGCTGCCACGCTCCGTCGATCTGGTCGTCGCCGTGCTCGCCGTGCTCAAGGCCGGCGCCGCTTACCTGCCGCTGGACCCGGACTACCCCGCCGCCCGCCTGGAGTTCATGGTCTCCGACGCCCGGCCCGAGCTGTTGATCACCAGCAGCGCATTCGACGACCGCCCGCTCGGCCCTCAGGAGCCCGACCGCCTGGTGCTGGACTCCCCCGAGGCAACCGCCCTGCTGGAGACCCTGCCGGAAACCGACCCCCGGAGCGCCGTCGCCCCGGACAACCCCGCGTACGTGATCTACACCTCGGGTTCGACCGGCCGACCCAAGGGCGTCGTGGTCAGCCACGCGGGTGTCTCCAGCCTTGTTGCGGCACAGGTGGAGCGGTTCGCCATTGACACGCACAGCCGCGTGTTGCAGTTCGCCTCACCCAGCTTCGACGCATCGGTGTCGGAACTCTTCACCGCACTGCTGACCGGCGCCACGCTGGTGCTCCCCCCTCCGGGGTCGCCGCTTTCGGCCCTGACCGACCCTGCCATCGGGGTGACGCATGTGACGCTGATGCCGTCGGTGCTGGCCGCCGTACCAGAAGGTGCGCTGTCCGTGTCGACGCTGGTGGTGGCCGGTGAGGTGTGCTCGCCAGAGCTGGTCCAACGGTGGGCGCCCGGCCGCCGGATGATCAACGCGTACGGCCCGACCGAGACCACGGTGTGCGCAATGATGAGCGCCCCGCTGACCCCCTGTGGCCAGGTACCGCCCATCGGCCGTCCCATCACCAACGCCCGGGCCTACGTGCTCGACGAACGACTGCAACCGGTTCCCGCAGGCGTCCCCGGCGAGCTGTACGTAGCCGGCGCAGGACTCGCCCGCGGGTACCTCAACCGCCCAGGACTCACCGCCGAACGGTTCGTGGCCAACCCCTATGGGTCCTCTGGGGCCCGCATGTACCGCACTGGTGACCTCGTGCGCTGGGGCGGCGCCGGCCTGCTGGAGTATGTGGGCCGCGCTGATAGTCAGGTCAAGCTCCGAGGCTTCCGCATCGAGCCCGGCGAGATCGAGGCCACCCTCGGCCGTCACCCGCGGGTCGCCCAGGCGGCCGTCGTGGTCCGTGAGGACCGGCCTGGTGACCAGCGCCTCGTCGGATACGTCGTGCCCACCGACGACAGCGACCCCATGGACCTGGGCGAGCTGCGGACGTTCGTCTCCGGCCTGCTGCCCGACTACATGGTCCCCAGCGTGGTGCTGCCGCTCGACGCCCTCCCGCTCACCCCCAACGGCAAGCTGGACCGGCGCTCGCTGCCCGCACCGGCGTACGCGGCTTCCGGGCGGGGTCCACGCGACGCCCGCGAGGAAGCCCTCTGCGCCGTCTTCGCCGAGGTGCTTGGGCTGGAGCGGGTCGGCATCGACGACAGTTTCTTCGACCTCGGCGGCCACTCCCTGCTCGCCACCCGGGTGACCAGCAGGATCCGCACGGTGCTCGGCGTGGAGGTGCCGTTGCGGGACCTGTTCGAGGCACCGTCGGTGGCACGGCTGGCGGAGCACGTGGCGGGTGCCGGCGCTGCGCGCCGGGCGCTGCTGCCGATGGCTCGTCCCGACACGGTCCCGCTGTCGTTTGCGCAGCGGCGGCTGTGGTTCCTCAACCGGCTCGAGGGGTCGGCGTCCGCGACGTACAACGTGCCTCTCGTCTTCCGCCTGACGGGCCTGCTCGACCGCGAGGGCCTGGCCGCTGCCCTGCGGGACGTGGTCGAACGGCACGAGTCGCTGCGGACCGTCTTCCCCGAAGGGGACGACGGCACCCCCTGTCAGCGGATCCTCACGACCGCCGATGTCGACCTCCCCGTGTGCGAGCTGGGGCAGGACGAACTGCCGGACGCGGTGGCCGAGGTGACCGGCCGCGGGTTCGACCTGCGGACCGAGGTGCCATTGCGTGCCGCTCTGTTCGCCCTGCCGGACGAGACCCACGTACTGGTCGTGGTCGTGCACCATATCGCGGGCGACGGCTGGTCGATGGCGCCCCTGGCTCGGGACGCGGCCACGGCGTACGCGGCCCGCATCGAGGGCCACGACCCCGCCTGGAAGCCGCTGCCGGTGCAGTACGCGGACTACGCGATGTGGCAGCGCGAATTGCTCGGCGACGAGACCGACCCGGACAGCGTGCTCAGCCGCCAGGTCGCGTACTGGAAGAACCGCCTCGCCGACCTGCCGCAGCAGTTGGACCTGCCCGTGGACCGGCCCCGTCCGGCGGTGGCCTCCTACCGGGGCGACCGGGTGGCGTTCGAGGTGGAACCGGAGGTACACGCGGGCCTCCATGCACTGGCCCGCGAGTCCGGTGCCAGCCTCTTCATGGTGGTGCAGGCAGCGTTCGCCGCGCTACTGTCCCGGATGGGCGCGGGGACGGACGTCCCCATAGGTTCGCCGGTGGCGGGCCGCACGGACGAGGCGCTGGACGACCTGGTCGGCTTCTTCGTAAACACGCTGGTGCTGCGGACGGACGTGTCGGGTGACCCGACGTTCCGCGAACTGGTCGGCCGGGTCCGGGAGACGGACCTGGCGGCCTACGAGCACCAGGACGTGCCGTTCGAGCACTTGGTGGAGGTCCTCAACCCGGTCCGCTCCATGGCCGCGCACCCCCTGTTCCAGGTGATGCTCGCCCTGCAGAACAATGCACAGGCCCGACTTCTCATGCCCGGACTGGACGCGTCAGCATTGGACACCCCGGGCTCTGCCAAGTTCGACCTCTTCCTCAGCCTCGCCGAGCGGACGCCCGCCGGCGACGCACCGGCCCATGGACTGACCGGTGTCCTGGAGTTTGCCGTCGACCTCTTCGATCG
>NZ_MLYP01000121.1 GCF_001866645.1 Streptomyces colonosanans | reverse complement strand
CGCCGAGATGGACAACGCAATAAAAATGCCCGCCTCCGGTCACTTCCAAGCCAGAGGCGGGCAAACGTTCAGTGAATGTCGTTCTTCGGAGGGAGTACGTCAGCCAGTGGCCGGGTTCTCGTACTCACCGATCAGCTGGGCACGCGCCAGCGCGTGGAACCGCAGATTGAAGCCGACCACCGCGGGAGAGGCGTCCGCGTCCGGACCGAGCTTGTCCTGGTCCACCGCGTACACCGTGAACACATACCGGTGCGGCCCGTCCCCGGGCGGCGGCGCGGCACCCCCGAAGTCCTTCGTCCCGTAGTCGTTGCGCGCGTGGACGGCACCCGCGGGCAGCCCTTCGAACTTCCCGCTGCCGGCACCCGCGGGCAGCTCGGTGACCGACGCCGGGATGTCGAACAGAACCCAGTGCCAGAACCCGCTCCCGGTCGGGGCGTCCGGGTCGTAGCAGGTCACGGCGAAGCTCTTGGTCTGAGGCGGGAAGCCCTCCCAACGCAGCTGGGGCGAGATGTTCCCGGCCGCGTGGACCTGAGCGTTCTTGAGCCTGGCACCTGGCTCGACGTCCTCGCTCGTCACCGTGAACGACGGCACGGGCGGATGGAAATCATGGGGCAGCGGCCGCCTCTTGAGCTCGGTCACCTCGGCACCTCCAAGTCAGTGGATCAACCGGTTCCAGTCGTTGCAGAGCCTAGAACCAGCTGCGCTTGCCGCCGACCTCCGACAGCCACTGATGGAGGTATGCGGCCCAGTCCGTGCCGTGGAAGTCGTGCAGACCCACCTGGAAGCAGCGGTAGGAGTCGCTGCCCTCGCTGAACAGACCGGCCTTCTTGTCCATCTCCAGAACGACGTCCATCGCGTGCTCGTCCGCGACGAAGCTCAACTCGACCTGGTTCAGGCCGCGGTACTGCGACGGCGGGTAGAACTCGATCTCCTGGTAGAACGGCAGCCGCTGCCGCGTCCCCCGGATGTGACCGCGCTCCATGTCCGCGCTCTTGAAGCGGAAGCCCAGCTGGATGAACGCGTCCAGGATCGCCTTCTGCGCCGGCAGTGGGTGCACATCGACCGGGTCCAGGTCACCGGAGTCGACGGCACGCGCGATCTCCAGCTCCGTCGTGACTCCGATGTGCATCCCGCGCAGCGACTGCCCGTCGATCATGGTGACCGGAGTCTCCCACGGGACCTCGAGCCCGAACGGTACGACGTGCACGGCCCCCGCCTGGAGCTCGAAGGCACCACCGAGGCGCGCCTTCGTGAACTCGATGTCCTGCTTGTACTCCGTGTCGTCGTGCCCCTCGACCTCTACCTTGGCCTGCAGACCGACGTTCAGCCCCTGGATGGACTGGTTCACGGAGCCGCCCTGGATCCGCACCTCACCCTGGACGACACCGCCCGGCATGACGTTGGCCTCGGTCAGCACCGTCTCGACCGAAGCCCCGCCGGCTCCAAGGCTCGCGAGCAGCCGCTTGAACCCCATGAATCTTCCCTCCCCGGCGACGCCTGTTCCGCCGCCCCGCCGCTTGCGCGCGCTGTCTTACGTGGACCCTTGATCACTGGACACGCGTTACGGCCCCGGACCGGTTCCGCGCCGCACCTTCACAGGGTGAGGAGCCTTGACCGCCCAGTGACACCCGTCCGTCTGGACTACGCTCGGAGGCCGTGATCGCGATCCCTGACCGTACGCCCCTCGTCAGGAAGTTCTTCGACCGCCCTGTACTGGAGGTCGCCCCGGACCTCCTGGGTCGCTTGCTCGTCCGTATCACCCCGGACGGTCCGATCGCACTGCGCCTCACGGAGGTCGAGGCGTACGACGGCCCGAACGACCCCGGCTCACACGCGTATCGCGGCCGCACGGCCCGCAACGAGGTGATGCTCGGCCCGCCCGGTCATGTGTACGTCTACTTCACCCACGGCATGTCAAGTCGGTCAGCATGAACGTTATGGATCTCGCTCACCCCGCTGAAGAAGTCGCCCCCAAGCTGCTCGGTGCCATCCTCACCCACGAGACCCCCGAGGGAACCGTGAGCATCACCATCACGGAGACCGAGGCATACTCCGGTACGGCCGACCCCGCCTCCCACGCCTACCGAGGCAGGACACCCCGAAACGCCGTCATGTTCGGACCCGCAGGACACCTGTACGTCTACCGGTCTCACGGTCTCCACTGGTGCGCCAACATCGTCACCG
>NZ_MLYP01000120.1 GCF_001866645.1 Streptomyces colonosanans | reverse complement strand
CTTGAGCGTGGTGGCGTACGCGCCGGCCAGCCGCACGGCCAGCTCGGGTGTGATCTCCACGTTCAGGATTCCGGACACACCACGGGCACCGAAGAGATGGGCCTGGCTGCGGGACTCCCAGATGACGGAGGTGTTGACGAAGGCACCGGCCTCGATGGTCTTGAACGGATAGACCCGGACGTTGCCCTGGACGATCGACTCCTCGCCGATGAGGCATTCATCGCCGATGACGGCGCCGTCCTCGATCCGGGCCGCACGCATGATGTCGGTGTTCTTTCCGACCACGCAGCCGCGCAGATTGCTGTGCTGGCCGATGTACACGTTGTCGTGGACGACGGCCCTGTGCAGGAAAGCTCCGCTCTTCACAACGACGTTCGAGCCGACGACGGTGTGCTCACGGATCTCGGCATCGGCTTCTACCTTGGCGTAGTCGCCGATGTAAAGGGGACCGCGCAGGACGGCGTCAGGGTGTACCTCTGTGCCCTCTGCCACCCATACGCCCGGGGAGATCTCGAAGCCGTCGATCTCGACGTCGACCTTGCCCTCCAGGACGTCGGCCTGCGCCTTCACATAGCTTTCGTGGGTACCGACATCCTCCCAGTAGCCCTCGGCGACATAGCCGTAGACCGGCTTGCCCTCCTTCATCAGCTGTGGGAAGACATCACCGGACCAGTCGACGGGCACGTCGGGCTCGACGTAGTCGAAGACTTCGGGCTCCATGACATAAATGCCGGTGTTCACGGTGTCGGAGAACACCTGGCCCCAGGTCGGCTTCTCCAGGAAGCGCTCGACCTTTCCTTCTTCGTCGACGATGGTGATGCCGAATTCCAGCGGATTGGGCACACGCGTCAGGCAGACGGTGACCAGCGCGCCCTTTTCCTTGTGGAAATTGATCAGCTCGGTCAGGTCGAAGTCGGTCAGGGCATCGCCAGAGATCACGAGGAAGGCGTCGTCCTTGAGTGCCTCCTCGGCGTTCTTGACGCTCCCGGCGGTACCGAGTGGCTTCTCCTCATTGGCATACGTGAGCTCCATCCCGAGCTCCTCGCCGTCACCGAAGTAGTTCTTGACCAGCGAGGCCAGGAACTGGACTGTGACGACGGTCTCGTTGAGCCCGTGCCTCTTCAGCAACCGCAGCACGTGCTCCATGATCGGGCGGTTGACCACCGGCAGGAGCGGCTTGGGCATGCTTGAGGTCATGGGGCGAAGGCGCGTGCCTTCGCCTCCCGCCATTACGACGGCCTTCATGTCGGAAGCGTCCTCCTCGAAGAGACGACGGTTCAGCCGACTTCACCCGTCTAGATTGTCCCGCAGTTTCCCAGCGCGGGCCATCGTGCCGCTACGGCCGCCCCCATCGGCGGGCTCAATCGGCCGTGGTGTCCGCCCGGACGAGGCGGCGGACCTGAACCACGTAGAGGAGTCCTGCCCACCAGTACAGCGTTGTACCCCACCCGGCGAACGCCCATCCGAAAACAGCGGCGAGTGACGCGATCCATCCGCTTCCGTCGCTGAGAAGCAGCAGCGGGAAGGCGTACATGAGGTTGAAGGTCGCGGCCTTCCCAAGGAAGTTCACCTGGGGCGGCGGATAGCCGTGGCGCCTGAGGATGCCCACCATCACCAGCAGAACCAGCTCTCGCGCCACAAGTACAGCGGTCAACCAGATAGGCAGAATCCCGCGCCAGGTCAGGCCGAGGAGAGTCGAAGCGATGTAGAGCCGGTCGGCCGCCGGATCTAGGAGCCGGCCGAGGCTGCTGATCTGGTTCCAGCGCCGAGCGAGTTTGCCGTCCAGATAGTCACTGACGCCGCTCAGCACGAGCACGAGGAGCGCCCAGCCGTCGCTCTTGGGCCCACCGAACTCGGGCCTGAGGATCAGCCACAGGAAGATGGGCACGCCGACGAGCCGCGCCATGCTGAGGATGTTCGGGATGGTGAGGACTCGGTCCGTCTGGACACGGGTCTCCTGGACCTCCACCCGGGGGCCTCCTGTGGGAAACGAGCCAACGATGCCTCCTGACCTTACCCGCCGGGTTCACGCCGGGATACGGAGGGGTTGCGCCGGGGTTCAGGGCCGGAGAAACAAAAAAACTCCGGCTCCTGGGCAAAGCCCAAGAGCCGGAGTTCTAAAAGGAGTTCGGCGGCGTCCTACTCTCCCACAGGGTC
>NZ_MLYP01000012.1 GCF_001866645.1 Streptomyces colonosanans | reverse complement strand
GGAGCCGGCGGGCGTCTAGTGCCGCGGCAGGGACGAGCGGGCGGGTGCGGCGCGGTCACGAGGTGTGCGCCGCGCCCGCCAGCCCCAGCAGCAGCACCCTTGTCAGGTCGCGTACCCATTCCTCGTCCGCCGGGCGTGCGCTGACCAGGGTGCGGTGCACCACAGCTCCCGCCACCACGTCGAAGATCAGGTCCGCCTCGTGGGAGGCAGCGTCGGGGTCCGGTTCCGGGGGGAGTTCGCCGCGGGCGGCCGCGCGGGCCCGGCCCTCCAGCACCAGGCGCTTCTGACGGTCCACGATCGAGGTGCGGATGCGTTCGCGCAGGGCGTCGTCCCGGGTCGACTCCGCGACCACCGCCATCAGCCCGCTCTGCGCCTCCGGGCGGTCCAGGATCGCCGCGAACTGCAGCACCACGCCCTCGATGTCGGCGGCGAGACTGCCCCGGTCGGGCAGCTCCAGCTCGTCGAAGAGCTCGGCCACCGCGTCCACCACGAGTTCGTTCTTGCCCGACCAGCGGCGGTAGAGCGTCGTCTTCGCGACCCCGGCCCGTGTCGCCACGTCCGACAGCGTGAGTTTCGACCAGCCCAGCTCGACCAGCGCCTCCCGCGTCGCCTCCAGGATCGCGGCGTCCGCGGCAGCGCTGCGCGGTCGCCCCGTTCGGGCGGCGGGAGTGCTGCTCTGCATGGCGGTGACCTTATCCGTCGGTGTGGCCGGGTGAATCTGTGCGTGGTGTGAAGTGGTGAGGGAGATCACCAGCGGACGGGCCGCGGCGACCCCTGTCGACAGTTACGCTACGACTCGTAGCGAAAGCGTGGGCGTCAATCCGACAGTGACGCACGCGTGAGCGACAGCCACGGGCGTCGGGTGGGGACCCGGCGCGGATCAGGACCGGTCGGGCACGGCCGGCACAGCGCTTTTCACAGCGGCGCAAGGAAGGGGGAGGATGTACTCATGCAGCCACGGAACATGTCCATGAGCGGAGTCGTCGACCTCGCCGCAGTGAAGGCCGCCCAGGAGGCCAAGGCGAAGGCGGAGCAGGCGCGCGCCGAAGCGGCCCGGCAGGGCGGGGGAGGGGCGGTCTCCCCGACCGATCTCGTCATCGACGTCGACGAGGCGGGGTTCGAGCGGGATGTCCTGCAGCGCTCCACCGAGGTGCCCGTCGTCATCGACTTCTGGGCCGAGTGGTGCCAGCCCTGCAAGCAGCTGAGCCCGGTCCTGGAGCGGCTGGCCGCCGAGTACAGCGGCCGCTTCGTGCTAGCCAAGATCGACGTCGACGCCAACCAGATGTTGATGCAGCAGTTCGGCGTCCAGGGAATCCCGGCGGTCTTCGCCGTGGTCGCCGGGCAGGCGCTGCCCCTCTTCCAGGGCGTCACCCCCGAGGAGCAGATCCGCGCGACCCTCGACCAGCTCATCGAGGTCGCCGAGCAGCGCTTCGGGCTGACCGGCCTGACCGTCGACCCCGACGCGGAGCCCGGCGCCCAGGCGGCCCCCGAGGCTGCCGCGGGCCCCTACGACGCGGTGCTGGAGGCCGCTGTACAGGCCCTGGACGCGGGCGACTTGGGCGGTGCGATCCAGGCGTACAAGAACGTGCTGAGCGACGATCCGGGCAACACGGAGGCCGAACTTGGCCTCGCCCAGGCCGAGTTGCTGCAGCGCGTGCGCGACCTGGACCCGCAGCAGGTGCGCAAGGACGCCGCGGACAAGCCCGGTGACGTACAGGCGCAGATCCTTGCCGCGGACCTGGATCTGGTGGGCGGTCATGTGGAGGACGCGTTCGGCAGGCTCATCGAGACCGTGCAGCGTACGGCGGGTGACGACCGGAATGCCGCACGGCTGAGACTGCTGGAACTCTTCGAGGTGGTCGGGGCCGAGGACCCGCGCGTGGCCGTGGCACGTCGGGCGCTTGCACGGGCCCTGTTCTGACCAGTCGTTAAACGCCTTCGGGCTTGGTAGGCCCGGGTAATAGATTCGCCGACAAAGGCACACAGCGGCCGCGCTTTACCAAATCTTGGTAAGCGCGGCCGCTGTTACTTGGAGTAAGTCCGAGCTGCTGGTCTGTCGGGTTCTGTCCGCACTTCAGTCGTTTCGTCATCTTCCTTTGTGCCACGAAGAGTTGCCGGGCGATACCTATGGGGCGTTGTTTGGTTATCTGGCCGTTACTAGCGAGTAACGACACCCCTTGCGGGGTCGGCGAGAATGCACCACGATCGGCGACGCTCGGTCCATCGCCGTACCCGACCTCCAGCCGGGGCAACGGGGTTTCGTGGGTCCCCACCGAGCAGGAGCCGGCGGCAGTGGCGCCGGGTCCTGGACAGGGGGGTCTCCGCTGCGGCGGAGCCTGTCCGGCAGGTTGTGCGTGATGTGTGTCAGGCGCGACCAGTGGTTGTCGCTCGGGGGTGATCGCCGGTGATTTCGGGCGCGGTTCGCGCCTTCGAGCGCGGGCGCTCTCCTTCCCGAGGACGTAGCACTTCTCCCATCCCTGCCCGGCTGAGCCGTCGACCGGTAGCGAGCCGGTGACAGGAGATGTACGTCCGAGAAGGAGGAAATATGGAGTCCCAGGTGCGTGGCGGGACCAGATGGAAGCGGTTCGCTGTGGTCATGGTGCCCAGCGTTGCCGCGACGGCAGCGATAGGTGTCGCCCTCGCGCAGGGCGCTCTGGCCGCGTCGTTCAGTGTGTCGGGCCAGTCGTTCAAGGTGACGGCGGACCGGCTCGACGGCACGGGCTTTTCGCAGTACGGGGCCATCGACTCGGGGTACACCCTCGACGGCCAGAAGACGGCGCACCCGGTTGCGGTGTCGGGCTTCAAGTCCGCGAGCATCCAGAACATGTGCCAGTCCGTGGTCACCCCGGACATCCCGCTGATCGGATCGGTCAGCCTGACGCTGAAGGCGGGCGGCAACGGCACGCCGGTCCAGGCCGACAACCTCTACATCGATGTCGCCAACCTCGACGCCGACGCGACGTTCAGGGGCCTCGACATCGGTGTGGCCGTCAAGGACGCCTCCAAGGGTCCGGGCATGGCCAAGGGTGAGCAGGCCAACCCGTTCGGGTTCGCCCAGCAGGCCGACTCGGTGACGCTGAAGAACGTGAAGCAGACGGCGTGGGCGACCACCGCCGGCACCTTCAAGCTCAGCGGTCTGAAGATGTCGCTGTCCACGGGTGTCAAGGAGTGCTACTAGGCACTCCCGGGGCGGGCGAGCAGCCCTGTGGCCGGTTCGCCCGCCCCACCCCACCTCTTTTCTTTCAGCACCACCAGTACGTCTCACAGCAACACCGTTCCAGGGAGCTGTTTTCCATGAGCGCCGAGTCGCCTGGGCAGAACGAGCACTACCTCCGAGTCCTCCGGCAGAACTTCCGTGACTGGAGGGGGACCCGTCCGTTCTGGGCCGGACTCTTCGTCCTGCTGGGCGGCTTCCCGATCATGTACTTCCCGTATGCGAACCTGCAGATCGGGCATCTCACGCTGGCCATGGCCACCACCGCGGGGGCCGGGTCTCTCATCATCGGCGTGCTGCTCATCGTGCTGGGCATCAGCCTCTGGTTCCAGCGGCATGTACGGACCTTCGCGGGCGTCGCGGCGATCCTCCTGGCGCTGGTGTCCATCCCGGTCTCCAACTTCGGCGGTTTCCTGGTCGGATTCCTGTTCGCCCTGATCGGCGGTGCGATGGCGGTGGCCTGGGTGCCGGGCGAGCCCGAGGCCGCGCCGACGGAGCCGACCGGCAGCGGGCAGGGCGTTGCCCCCCAGGGCGGCATTCCCCAGGGTGCTGTTCCTCAAGGCGACGTCCCTCAGGGCGTTGTTCCTCAAGGCGACGTCCCTCAGGGCGATGCCCCCCAGAGCGCACCCGAGGAGCCTGCGGACGGGGTGAGCGGGCCGAACGATCTGTCAGAAACGAGCCCGGCCAACGGGGCGAACGGGAGGCGCAGTGCCGGCTGACGAGGTGGACCACGGGACTGATGCGAAGGAGTCCCGTGCGAGAACCGGGCCGCGCCACGCGGCTCCCAGAAAGCCGCTGTTCACCAGGTTCCACATGCCGGCCGGCAAGGCGATGGCGCTGGCGGCGATGCCGACAGCCGTCTTCATGGGCCTGGGACTCAACTCCACGCTCGCCCGCGCCGAGGACCAGCCGGCGGCCAAGAGTCTGACCGCCGACGAGTACCAGAAGTGCGTGGAGGCCCTGACCGGTTCGAAGGACTCCGCGGACCCGTCGGCCACGCCGTCGCCGTCCGCCTCGGCGGACGCGACGCAGTCCGCGGGCGCCGAGCAGCCGGCACCGTCGGCTACCGCGGATACGACACCGGACAAGACGTCGGACAAGACGTCGGACAACACATCGGACGAGATATCCGGCGGTGCCTCTTCGGCGGACCCGGGTTCGGGCGGCAAGGCCGAGCCCATACCGTCCGCGTCGGCGTCCTCGTCCCTGGCGAGGTCCCCGAACACCTTGACGGCCGGGCCCACGCCGTCGCCGTCCGCCTCGGCGAGCGGTGGCAACCTGCTCGACGACCTCGGCAACACGCTGAAGGACGCCCTCACGCCCGGCGAGGGATCGCCGGCGAGCGCCGAGGCCACACCGTCTCCCTCGGCCTCCGCCTCCGCGACCGAGGACAGCGCCGGCTCCGCCTCCAAGACCGTCGCGGACACGACCGAGAAGGTCACCGACACGGTCACGGACACCGTGAGGAGCACGGCGGACGCGGGGGACACGGCAGCGGAGGCGGCCCCCGAGCCCACCCCGGCGGCGAGCGACACTGCGCAGCCGTCGGCGCCCGCGACGACGAGCCCGTCCGAGAGTGCGAGTCCGTCCGCGAGTGAGACCCCGTCGCCGGAGGACTGCCCCGCGGCCACGGACGCACAGGGCGGTGTCGAGGGCATCGTGGCGCTGCCCGACGACCCCTGGCACCTCGAGGCCAGCTCGCTGCTGCTCAAGGGCGCCGACTACAAGGGCGTCGTCCAGGTCCGCACGGCCAACGGCACCGTCAAGAAGGCCCTGAAGTACGTGGTCTCCGGCGGGACCGACATCGGCGACCTGCACCAGATCGTCGACGGCCCGAACGGCGTGACGTACCACGTCCAGGCCGCCAAGGGCTCGACGTCGACCATCCGGGACGGCGACACCGTGATGTACACGGAGAGCATCTCCGGCAATCTGTTCGGGCTGATCCCGGTCACGTTCACCCCGGACAACCCGCCGCCGTTGAACATCCCGCTGATCTACTTCACAAAAGTGAAGATCGTTCAGGCCGGCCAGTTCGGCGGGACGCTGCATCTGCCGGGCATGCACCAGTACACCACCGGCGCGAACTGAGCAGCCGCCGCAGCCCCGTTCGGGAGCCGCACACCGTCGAGGGCGCCCCCTGCCCGCAGGGAGCGCCCTCGTTGTCGGTGCGTCAGCTGTGGTTCTCGCCGACCAGGTGGTGGACGCGGACCATGTTGGTGGTGCCGGGGACGCCGGGCGGGGAACCGGCCGTGATGACCACGATGTCGCCCACGTTGAACCGCTTGAGCTTCACCAGTTCCTGGTCGACCTGATTGACCATCTCGTCGGTGCTGTTCACGAACGGCACGTGGTGGGGCTCCACGCCCCAACTCAGCGTCAGCTGGTTGCGGGTGGACTCGTCCGTGGTGAACGCCAGGACCGGCTGGGCCGCACGGTAGCGGGAGAGCCGGCGGGCGGTGTCACCGGACTTGGTGAAGGCCACCAGGCCCTTGCCGCCGAGGAAGTCCGCGATCTCGCAGGCGGCACGGGCCACCGAACCGCCCTGCGTGCGCGGCTTCTTGCCCGGTACGAGCGGCTGAAGGCCCTTGGAGAGCAGCTCCCCCTCGGCCGCGACGACGATCTTCGACATCGTCTTGACCGTCTCGACCGGGTACGCGCCCACGGAGGACTCGGCCGACAGCATGACCGCGTCCGCACCGTCCAGGATCGCGTTGGCCACGTCGGACGCCTCGGCGCGCGTAGGACGGGAGTTGGTGATCATCGACTCCATCATCTGGGTCGCCACGATCACCGGCTTGGCGTTGCGGCGGCACAGCTCGATGAGCCGCTTCTGCACCAGCGGGACCTTTTCCAGGGGGTACTCGACCGCCAGGTCGCCGCGGGCGACCATCACACCGTCGAACGCCATCACGACGTCCCGCATGTTCGCCACCGCCTGCGGCTTCTCCACCTTGGCGATGACCGGGACGCGGCGGCCCTCCTCGTCCATGACGCGGTGGACGTCCTTGACGTCGTCGGCGTCCCGCACGAAGGAGAGCGCGACCATGTCGCAGCCCATGCGCAGTGCGAACCGCAGGTCCTCGATGTCCTTCTCGGACAGCGCCGGGACGTTCACCGCCGCGCCGGGCAGGTTGATGCCCTTGTGGTCGGAGATGATGCCGCCCTCGATGACGATCGTCCTGACCCGGGGGCCCTCGACGTCCAGCACCTTCAGCTCGACGTTGCCGTCGTTGATCAGGACCTGGTCGCCCTTGGTGACATCGCCCGGCAGGCCCTTGTACGTCGTCCCGCAGATCGACTTGTCGCCCGGCACGTCCTCGGTGGTGATGGTGAACTCGTCACCGCGCACCAGCTCCACCGGGCCCTCGGCGAAGGTCTCCAGGCGGATCTTCGGGCCCTGCAGGTCGGCGAGGACGCCGACGGCCCTGCCGGTCTCGGCGGACGCGGCCCGGACGCGGACATACCGTGCCTCGTGCTCTTCGTGCGTACCGTGGCTGAAGTTGAAGCGGGCCACGTTCATGCCGGCTTCCATCAGCGCGACGAGCATTTCGTGGGAGTCGACCGCGGGGCCGAGCGTGCAGACGATTTTCGAACGGCGCATGGGGGCGATCCTATCGGTTTGTTTCGCTACGGAATATTCCGTCTGGCGGACAATACAAATGGGCGGACAGGCGCTCAGGCGTTACCGCTCTTTCTGGTCAGTGCATAGGTCTGTGCGGCGATCTCCAGTTCCTCGTCGGTGGGCACCACGGCGATGGCCACCCGCGCGGACACGGGCGAGATCAGCCGTGGTTCGTCGCTGGTCACGGCGTTCAGATCACCGTCCAGCGCCAGGCCCAGCTCCTCCAGGCCCGCGATGGCGGCCTCCCGTACCGGGGGCACGTTCTCGCCCACCCCGGCGGTGAAGGCGATCGCGTCCACCCGTCCGAGTACCGCGTAGTAGGCGCCTATGTATTTCCTCAGCCGATGGATGTAGATGTCGAAGGCGAGCCGCGCCTCCTCGTCGCCCTCGTCGATCCTGCGCCGTATCTCCCGCATGTCGTTGTCACCGCACAGACCGAACAGACCGCTCGTCTTGTTGAGAAGAGTGTCGATCTCGTCCATGGACATTCCGCCGACACGCTGCAAATGGAAGATGACGGCAGGGTCCAGGTCGCCGGAGCGCGTCCCCATCACGAGCCCTTCCAGGGGGGTGAGCCCCATGGAGGTGTCCACGCACCGGCCGCCCCTGATCGCGGAGGCGGACGCCCCGTTGCCCAGGTGCAGCACGATGACGTTGACGTCCTCCGGCTCCTTGCCCAGCAGCTTCGCGGTCGCCCGGGACACATAGGCGTGCGAGGTCCCGTGGAACCCGTACCGCCTCACCCGGTAGCGGTCCGCGATCCTCGCGTCGATCGCGTAGCGCGCCGAGGACTCCGGCATGGTCGTGTGGAACGCCGTGTCGAAGACGGCGACCTGCGGCAGGTCCGGGCGCATCGCCATGGCCGTGCGGATGCCGGTGAGATTGGCCGGGTTGTGCAGCGGCGCGACGGGGATCAGCCGCTCGATCTCAGTGATCACGGCGTCGTCGATGACGGTGGGCTCGGTGAAGAACATGCCGCCGTGCACCACGCGGTGCCCGATGGCGACCAGCTCGGGCGAGTCGAGCCCGAGCCTGTCCTGGTCCAGCTCCTCCGCGACGGCCTTGAGGGCGGCGTCATGGTCGGCGATCGGCCCGTTCTGCTCGCGGGTGTCGCCCACGGGGAGCACCGTGTGGCTGATCCGGGACGTCTGCTCGCCGATGCGCTCGACGATGCCCACGGCCAGCCGGCTGCTGTCACGCATGTCCAGCAGCTGGTACTTCAGTGACGACGAGCCGGAATTGAGAACGAGGACGCGGGACGCGCTCACTGGTCGCCTGCCTTCTCGAGGGGGGTCTGGGCCTGGATCGCCGTGATGGCGACCGTGTTGACGATGTCCTGGACGAGGGCGCCCCGGGACAGGTCGTTCACGGGCTTGCGCAGGCCCTGCAGGACCGGGCCGACGGCGATGGCGCCGGCCGAGCGCTGCACGGCCTTGTAGGTGTTGTTGCCGGTGTTGAGGTCCGGGAAGATCAGCACGGACGCCTGTCCCGCGACCTGGGAGCCCGGCAGCTTGGTCGCCGCGACGGTGGGCTCGACGGCGGCGTCGTACTGGATCGGACCCTCGATCTTCAGGTCGCTGCGGCGCAGCCGCACCAGCTCGGTGGCCTCGCGGACCTTGTCGACGTCGGCGCCCGAGCCGGAGGTGCCGGTGGAGTACGACAGCATCGCGATCCGCGGCTCCACACCGAACTGCTCGGCGGTGGCCGCCGACTGGATGGCGATGTCGGCCAGCTGCTCGGCGTCCGGGTCGGGGTTCACGGCGCAGTCGCCGTAGACGAGCACCTTGTCGGCCAGGCACATGAAGAAGACCGAGCTGACGATCTTCGCATCGGGCTTGGCCCGCCCGTCTCCCGCCACCGCCCCATCCGACGGGCTTCGCGCGGCCCCCTTGGTCTTGATGATCTCGAAGGCGGGCCGGATGGTGGCGGCCGTCGAGTGCACGGACCCGGAGACCATGCCGTCGGCGAGGCCCTCCTGGACCATCAGGGTGCCGAAGTAGTTCACATCGGTGACGACGTCGTACGCCAGCTCGACCGTGACGCCCTTGTGGGCGCGCAGCCGGGCGTACTTCTCGGCGAAGGTGTCGCGCAGCGCGGAGGCGGCCGGGTCGATCAGCTGCGCGTCGCCGATGTCGATGCCGAGGTCGGCGGCCTTCTTGCGGATCTGGTCGACGGGCCCGAGCAGCGTGAGGTCGCAGACGCCCCGGCGCAGCAGCACCTCGGCCGCGTGCAGCACGCGCTCCTCGGTGCCCTCCGGGAGCACGACCCGGCGCCGGTCGGCACGGGCCCGCTCCAGCAGCTTGTGCTCGAACATCATCGGGGTGACCCGGTCGCTGCTCGGAGCGGACACCCGCTCGAGGAGGCCGGCGGTGTCGACGTACCGCTCGAAGAGCCCGAGCGCCCGCTCCGCCTTGCGCGGGGTGGCCGCGTTCAGCTTTCCCTCCAGGGAGAAGAGCCGGGCGGCGGTGGGGAAACTGTTGCCGGGCACCGAGAGCACCGGGGTGCCGGGGGCGAGCCGGGCGGCGAGGGTGAGGATCTCGTCGCTGGGCACCTCGTTCAGGGTGAGCAGCACACCGGCGATCGGCGGGGTACCGGCGCTGTGCGCGGCGAGCGAGCCGACGACCAGGTCGGCGCGGTCGCCCGGGGTGACCACCAGGGAGCCCGGGGTCAGCGCGCTGAGGAGGTTCGGCAGCATCGCGCCGCCGAAGACGAAGTCGAGGACGTCCCGTGCCAGCCCCGAGTCGTCACCGAGCAGGACCCGGGCGCCCAGCGCGTGGGTGATCTGGGCGACCGTCGGCGCCGAGAGGGCGGGCTCGTCCGGGAGGACGTGGCAGGGCACGGGGAGCCGGGAGCCGAGGCGCTCGGCGATCTTGTCCCGGTCCTCGCCGGCGACCCGGTTGACGATCATGGCGAGGACGTCGCAGCCCAGGCCCGCATACGCGCGATAGGCGTTGCGCGTCTCGGCGCGCACCGACTCGGCGCTCTGGCCGCGCCCGCCCACCACGGGTATCACGGACGCCCCGAACTCGTTGGCGAGCCGGGCGTTGAGGGCCAGTTCGTCCGGGAGCTGGGTGTCGGCGAAGTCGGTGCCGAGGACCAGGACGACGTCGTAGTCGCGGGCCACGGCGTGGAACCGGTCGACGAGTGTCGACACCAGCTCGTCCGTGCCCTGCTCCGCCTGGAGCGCGGACGCTTCCTCGTACCCCATGCCGTTGACGGTCGCCGGGTCCTGGGAGAGCCGGTAGCGGGCGCGCAGCAACTCGAAGAGACGGTCCGGCCCGTCGTCGTGGACGAGGGGCCGGAAGACACCGACCCGGTCGACCTGCCGGGTCAGGAGCTCCATGAACCCCAGCTCGACGACCTGGCGGCCGTCGCCGCGGTCGGTCCCGGTCACGTACACGCTGCGCGTCACGCGTGATCTCCGTTCCGTCTCCCGGGGGCGGCCGACAGGGCCCGGGCGACCCCGGGTCGCTCTACGCGAATCTGGATGCTTTTGTGGGGTTATTGGTCCCGCTAAAAATTCCTCCGTGAGGGTGAGCGGAACCCTCTTGACAATACTCTTGACGGTGGATAGGGCGCCCGCCAGGGAGGGGGCACCGAGGCAACGCGACGGTCAAGAGGCGTGAAACAATCGGATTGGCTCACCGATATCGACAGCGAGCAGGAGAAACAGCACGATGCGCATCGGAGTACTCACCGCAGGCGGCGACTGCCCGGGCCTGAACGCAGTGATCCGGTCAATCGTGCACCGCGCGGTCGCGCAGTACGGCGACGAGGTGATCGGCTTCGAGGACGGCTACCGGGGTCTGCTCGACAGTCATTTCCGAAGCCTCGACCTCGACGCGGTGGGCGGCATCCTGGCCCGCGGCGGCACCATTCTCGGCTCCTCCCGTCTGGAGCGCGACCGCCTCCGCGAAGCCTGCGAGAACGCCTCGGACATGATCCGCGACTTCGGCATCGACGCGCTGATCCCGATCGGCGGCGAGGGCACGCTCACGGCGGCGCGGATGCTGTCGGACGCGGGTCTGCCCGTGGTCGGTGTCCCCAAGACGATCGACAACGACATCTCGTCCACCGACCGCACCTTCGGCTTCGACACGGCGGTGACCGTGGCCACCGAGGCCATGGACCGCCTGAAGACGACCGCGGAATCCCATCAGCGTGTGATGGTCGTCGAGGTCATGGGCCGGCACGCCGGCTGGATCGCCCTGGAGTCGGGCATGGCGGCCGGCGCCCACGGCATCTGCCTGCCCGAGCGCCCCTTCGATCCCGCCGATCTCGTCAAGATGGTCGAGGAGCGCTTCGCCCGCGGCAAGAAGTTCGCGGTCGTCTGTGTCGCCGAGGGAGCGCACCCCGCCGAGGGCACGATGGACTACGGCAAGGGCGAGATCGACCAGTACGGCCACGAGCGCTTCCAGGGCATCGGCACGGCACTGGCCTACGAGTTGGAGAAGCGGCTCGGCAAAGAGGCCAAGCCGGTCATCCTCGGCCACGTCCAGCGCGGCGGCACACCGACCGCGTACGACCGGGTGCTTGCGACCCGCTTCGGCTGGCACGCGGTCGAGGCGGCGCACCGCGGCGAGTTCGGCATGATGACCGCGCTGCGGGGCACGGACGTGGTGATGGTGCCGCTGGCGGAGGCGGTGACCGAGCTGAAGACGGTGCCGAAGGGCCGGATGGACGAGACGGAGTCGGTCTTCTAGACCCAACGCCGTTGGGCCGGGCCGGATCTCGTGTCCGGCCGCCTCCGGGGTTTGGCGTCAGCTTCCCCGGAGGCGCTCGGGTCATGCCTTGGCCGCTGCCACTTCCCGTACCCGGCTGGAGAGTTCCCTCACCGCGCGGGCTTTGGAGTACGGGGCGAGGTCCGTGCGCAGGGTGGCGAAGTGGTCATCACCTCGGACGGATGAGACGGATTCGTACTCGTCGAGGAACCGACTCCATGACTGGCACGCGGCGTCCAGGTGCCCATACCGGAGCTGCCGCTGTGCGAGGACCGCGTAGGCGTGTACGCGGCCTTGCCGCTCCTGAGCCGGCTGAAACCGGATGGACTGCTTCAATGCCTCAATACTGCCGGAGAGATCGCCCTCTTCCATCAGCACGTGAGAGACATGGAACAGATAGGCAGTCTGGTCGTAGCCACCGATCGCGTCACGCCGGTTGTCGGCTTTGCCCAGCGCCGTCTCAGCTTCCCGTAGACGGATATGGGCCTGGCGCCGGTCGCCGACCATGGATGCCCCGTGGGCCTGCTGTCCACGGAGGAAAGCAACCAGACGAGGGCCGGCGGAAGGCGCTGCCTCGGCCGCAGAGTCCGCCAACTCGAGCGCCATCCGCCCGTGCCCGAGGTTCGACGCTTGGAGCGACATGCCCCGCAGAGTGCGGCAGTAGGTGACGTGATCGCTGGCCTCAGCGGCGAGTTTGAGAGCCTTGCCGTAGTAGGTCTGTCCCAGGCCGTGAACCTTCTCGTACATGGCCATCCAGCCCGTCAGGTACGTGAGATCCGACGCGGCGGCGAGCATGTCCCGCTTGACCGGCTCGGAGGCATGCGCCCGCAACCATGGCCCAACGGTGTTGACGAGGAACGCGGCGGCCATGGGGCGGGCGTGACCTGCGCCGAACTCGTCGAGGATGTCCGCAATCCGATCGGTCATGGACCGCACGGAGGCGACTTGAGAGGCGCCGATCCGCGTCGTCGCCTTGCTCGGCGTGACCGGACTTTCGGCGGCTTGCGCGTTCTGCTGGAAGAGGGGCACGGAGAGCGCCGCTGAGAAGACAGTCGCCGCCAGAACACCACGACGGGATGGATCCATGTCCGCCCTTCCTAGGTCGATCAGCTCCTCAACAGTGTCGACTGCTTGAGAGCCGTCACCGGATACGGCGGGTTGGAGGCCAGCCTCCTCATGGGTCACTGGTCGGCCTAAGCGAGCGGACAGGGCCTCCAGGATCAAGGGCCTGACGTCGGGCTTTGGTGGCGTACCGGCGATCCAATGCGCGACGGCTGTGCGGTCGTACGTGAGGTGCAGCCCGGCTTGCGGGCCGAGTCGATTGACCTGCTGTGCCAGTTGCGTCCGCGTCCATCGTGCCTGCTCAAGCAGCGTGTTCAAGGCAGGGTTGGGCGTGCGGTTCCTCGCGGCCATGTACTCAACTCCCGACAGCTCCATGGCGTTCACGGCGTTCACGGTCCCACCTGTCTTTCACGGTACCCCCGGACCGTAGTCAGGCGGTTACCTCTAGCGAGTAGTTCGAATCAACTCGGCCCAGGGAGCGAGACGTGAGCGCGCCGCATGACAGCGGCCCGCGGCCCGACGCGCCCTGTGGAAGTGGAGGACGTCGAGTGAACGGGACGGAAGAGCGGCGCGCATTGGACGGCGTCGACCTGGTGATGCGGCGGGAGCGGGACCTCGCGGTCGCTCACTGGCTCCTGTCCGCCGCCGGGGACAGGGAGCGGGCCCGCGCGGAGTGGCGAGAGTACGGGGTGGCACTTCTGGCTACCGGCGGGATCTTCGTGGCGATCCGGATTCCGGGGGACCTCATACGGGTGGCCGCGGAGACGGACGAGGACCAGGCCGTGGACGACTTCCTCCGCTGCGCCCTGGAGGGCGGCCCGGTGTTCCGGGACCGGATCTCCGATGTGTACTACGCCCTGGTCCCCGGGAGCACCGCATGGCGGTGGAACGCGCGGGCCTGGCCCGGCGTGGAACGTCTTGGCAAGGACTGCTACCTGGGCGTCCCCGCGCCCGAACGCGAGTGCTGGCGAGGGCGCGCGTACTGGTGCGTCCCTATGGACTCCCCCGGGGAGCTCTGCGATCCGCGTTTGGTGTGGGCGATGGTGCAGCTCGGGCAGGAGCGGCACCGCATGGCCGATGCGGAGGGCCAGGTAGCCGGGACCAGCGAACAACCAGGCCGAACGAAACGCCAGTCGGCGGTAGGCCCAGACGGCTACCGACTCTCCGTCGAGGACTCCTGATGTCGAACGCGATGAGCGAACCCGTTCACCTCGGTGTGCCGCTGGAGTGGCCGCAGCCCGCACCGGGCTGCCGAGTGTGCGCAGCGCTGGACAAGCAACGCACGCGGGCCGCAGGTGCCGGGGACCAGTCGAAGGTCTCGGACTGCAATGTGGAGATCCGCATGCACAAGGACGCCCACCCGCGGCGGCGGTCGTGAGTCGCGCCACTCGACAGGATCACCGCCCGAGGGAACGGAAAGGAGGGCGTACGAGTCCTCCCAATCATTTCCCGGACTCGAAGCGTGCCCTTCGGCCACGATATGTACATGTCCGGATACAGCAGACTTGAACACGTCGGTCGGCACACCAGGCAGTGCCATCCACTGGCGAATGAGCACCCATGCAGTCACCGGCACGACGACTGCCGCTGCCGCTCCGGCCAGGCGGAGCGCCCTTGGCCGTTGAGGAATCATCCACAATCCCTTGCGGTGTTGGCCTGATGTGTTCACCGGTGTTCATCTTCATCCGGCCGTACCAAGGCGAACACATACCGCTCCTCGGGGCAGCCGCTGGTGGCGCGCTCACTGTCAGAGAGATCCGCCGGGCCCAGCGTGAAATATACGACGGAGAGAGCTTCGGGGGCCGCCCCACGCCTCACCCCTTGACGGCCCCGCCCAGCGCGAACCCCCCGCCCAGCCGTCGCGCGACGAGCACGTACAACAGGATCACCGGCGTCGAGTAGATGACCGAGAACGCGGCCAGCTGCCCGTACGCCACCATCCCCCGGTTCCCGAAGAACTCGTTGATGCTGACCGACGCCGGCATCTGATCGGGCGTCAGCAGCAGCATGAAGGGGACGAAGAAGTTCCCCCACATCATCACGAACGAGAAGACCGTCACCACCGCGACCCCCGGAGCCATCAGCGGCAGCACGATCCGTACCAGCGACTGCAGCGAGGACGCCCCGTCCGTCCACGCCGCCTCCTCCAGCTCCCTCGGTACACCGTCCATGAAGTTCTTCATCAGCCAGATGGCGAAGGGCAGTTGGGAAGCCGCGAAGAAGAAGATCGTCCCCTGCATGGTGTCGATCAGGTTCACCCGGACGAACAGCGCGTACACCGGCACCATGATCGCGGTGATCGGCAGACTCGACGCGAACAGGATGGTCAGCAGGAACGGCCGGTTCAGGCGGGAGGTGAAGCGCGACAGCGGGTAGGCGGCCAGCGCCGCGCACACCACCGTCAGGAGGGTTCCCCCGCCGCACAGGATCAGGCTGTTGAGCAGCGGTGTGAACGTGATGTCCGGCTTCAGCACGGCGCTGAAGTTGCCGAACGTGATCCCGTCCGGTGTCTTCACCTGCAGACCCGCATGCGGATCCACCGAGGACAGGATCACCCAGGCCAGCGGCAGGACGAACGCGGCCGCCACCACGAGGAGCCCGGCATCGGCCGCCAGCCGGCGGCTCCTGCGGCGGGACGTGAGCGTGGACGCCACCTCACACCTCCGTGCGCAGCAGGCGCATGTACACGAGTGCGAACAGTGAACCGACGAGCAGAAGCAGCAGCGCCACGGCCGTCCCGTATCCGATCATGCTGTTCTGGAAGGCCTGCTCGTACATGAACAGCGGCAGCGTCTGACTCCTGTTCCCCGGGCCGCCTCGGGTCATCACCCAGATCAGCCCGAAGACCGAGAGCGTCTGCAGCGTGTTCAGCATCAGGTTCGTGCCGATCGAGCGGCGGATCATCGGCAGTGTGATGTGCCACAGGCGGCGCGCGCCTGATGCTCCGTCCACCTCGGCCGCCTCCGTGATCTCCTTCGGGATGTCGTTCAGGGCCGCCGAGTAGACCAGCATCGAGAACGCCGTCCCCCGCCACACGTTCGCGAACGAGACCGCCAGGATCGGAAGCGTGAACAGCCAGTTCTGCCGGGGGAGATGGAGCCAGTCCAGGATCGCGTTCAGGGTGCCCTCCCGGCGGAAGAAGGCGTAGAGCAGGAAGCCCGCCACCACCTCGGGCAGCACCCACGACGTGATCACGATCCCGCCCGTCAGGGTGCGGACCGGCTTCGAGGCCCGCTGCATGAGCGCGGCCAGGGCCAGGCCCAGCGTGTTCTGGCCCACCAGTGAGGACAGGACCGTGAACACCAGGGTCAGCCAGACCGCGTTGCGGAACGCCTCGTCCTTGAACGCCGTACGGAAGTTCGCGAAGCCGACGAAGGAGGAGTGGGCCTGGCCGGTCAACTGCAGGTCAGTGAAGGCGATGTAGGCGCAGTACGCGATGGGGCCGGCCAGGAACAGCAGCAGCAGGACGAGCGCCGGGGCGACCGGGAGCGCACGGGTCAACGAGCGGCGCGGGCCACCCCGGTGCGCCGAGGCGGCCCGCACGCCGACCGGGCGGCCCGGCACCCGCTGCCGGGTCGCCCCCGTACCGGCGCTCACTTTGTGGTCACTTGATTGCCGGTGGCCGTCTTGAGGGCCTCGTCGTAGCCGCTCGCCGCCTTCTCCACCGACGCGTCACCCGTCGTCACGCCCTCCATCGCCTCCTGGATGGCCGTGGAGACCTTGGGGTACGCGGGGTACGCCGGCCGGTAGTGCGTACTGCTCACCAGGTCCGTGAAGAACTTGATGCCGGGCTGCGCGCTCGCGTACGACGGGTCCTGGGACACGTCCTTGCGTACCGCGATACCGGAGTTGGCGATGTACCACTTGCGGGCGTTCGCTGTCGTCTGCATCGTCTTGATGAAGGTGAAGGCCAGGTCGGGGTTGCCCGCCTTCGCGGGGATCGACCATGTCCAGCCGCCGGAGATGCTCACCTTGCCGGGTGCCTGCCCGTGCTGGGTGGGCATGGCGGCAAGGCCCAACTCCTTGGACCAGTCGGGCCATTCATGGCCGCTGCCCGGCAGCCAGTCCTGCGGCAGCCAGGATCCGTCGAGAGCGATGCCGAGTTTGCCCTTGGGGAGCAGTTCGCCGCGGACGATCGTCTGGATGTTGGGGTCGAGGGCCTGGGAGACGTCCGGGCCCAGTTTCTCCTGGTAGACGGTGCGGACGAACCCGAGCGCGTCCTTGAACCCCTGGCTTTTGGCGATCCACTTCTTGGTCGTCTTGTCGTACAGGGGGTCGGAGGTGCCGTCGTTCGTGCCGTAGAGGAGCATCTCGAAACCCTGCATGGCGGCGGCCTCGCCGACAGGTTTGCCCGTGTAGATGTTCAGGGGGGTGACGCCGGGGACCTTCTGCTTGATCGTGCGGGCCGCGGTCAGGACGTCGTCCCAGGTCTTCGGCTGCCAGTCGGCGGGCAGCCCGGCCTTCTTGAAGATGCCCTTGTCGAACCAGAGGCCGCGGGTGTCGGTGCCGTCGGGGACGCCGTACGTCTTCCCGTCCTCGGCCCGTGCCGCCGCCTTCGCGGTGTCGATGAACTGGCCCCAGTCCTTCCACTTGGCAAGGTAGGGGTCCAGCGGTCTGAGGTAGCCGCTGGTGATGTCCGAGTTGATGAGGAAGGTGTCCTCGTAGACCAGGTCGGGGGCGGTCTTCGGGGAGCGGAGCATCTGTTGGAGCTTGGTGTAGTACTCGGAGTCCGGGGCCTTGATGGGGACCAGCTGGACCTTCTTGCCGGGGTTCTCCTTCTCGAACTGCTTCTTGATCCCGGCGAGGTAGTCGTCCATGACGTGGATCGAGTTGTCCGTGGACTGTTTGAAGGAGATTTTCACCGTGCTCGCGTCGCTGCCGGAACTGGAACTGCAGGCACTGAGGGCGGCTGCGGCGAGGGCGAGGGCGACGAATCCGGTGAGCGGGACGGTTGAGCGGGAGCGGGCGGCGGTGGGGCGCACGGGCACGACCTCCTACGGGCTCACGTCGTTGTGGCCGAGATGGCTGCTCGGTGAACGTAAGAGGAGTGGTCCAGTCAGGTCAATGCGTGTGCGGCGGCTTGTGGCAGCACGGCGGTGGTGCCGGCAGGGGCGGCCGTGCCGCCGGTATCAGCGGCTCCTGATCCACCGGTACACCAGCTCAGGCCGCCCCACCTGCCCGTACAGCGGGCTCCGCCCGGCCCTGCCCGTCTCGACCAGGTGCTCCAGGTAGCGCCGGGCCGTGATCCGGGATATGCCCACACTCCCGCCGACCCCCGCGGCAGTGAGCCCCTCCTCGGCGCCCCGCAGCGCCTCCCTCACCCGCGCCAGCGTCGGCGCGCTCAGCCCCTTCGGTAGGGCCGAGGGACCCGGTGCCCGCAGGGTGGCGAGCGCCCGGTCCACCTCGTCCTGACCGCTCGCCTCGCCCGCCGTCCCGCGGAACTCCGCGTACCGCACCAGCCGGTCCCGGAGCGTAGGGAACGTGAACGGCTTCAGCACGTACTGCACGACGCCCAGCGAGACTCCCTCCCGCACCACCGCCAGATCCCGCGCGGACGTCACCGCGATCACGTCCGCGTGATATCCCGCCGCCCGCAGGGTCCGCGCCAGCTGCAGACCGTGCACATCGGGCAGATGCAGGTCCAGCAGCAGCAGGTCCACCGGCATCCGGTCCAGCATGCGCCGCGCCTCCGCGCCCGTGTGCGCCTTGCCGACCGTCCTGAAGCCCGGGACCCGGCCGACGTACAGCAGATGGGCGTCGGCGGCGACCGGGTCGTCCTCCACGACGAGTACGCGGATGGGCTCGGTCATGCGTCACCTCCGTGCGGGGCAGCCCCGACCACCGGCGACATCGGCTCGGGGGCCGCCCCCACCGTAGGCAACGGCAGCCGCGCCTCGAACTCCGCCCCGCCTCCGGCCGCCTCCGCCACCGTGAGAGCACCCTCGTGGCGTCGTACGGTCTGGCGGACCAGGGCGAGGCCCAGGCCGCGGCCGCCGGAGCCGGTCGCCGGCTTCGTCGACCAGCCGCGTTCGAACACCGCCTCGGCGTGGGCGGGGTCCACCCCGGCCCCCGTGTCCGACACCCGCAGGACCAGTTCGGTCCCCGCCGAGTACGCCGTCACCGTCACCCGGGCCCCCACCGAGCCCTGCGCCGCGTCCATCGCGTTGTCGATCAGATTGCCGAGGATCGTGACCAGGTCACGGGCGGGGAGGGACGGCGGCAGCAGGCCGTCGTCGATCCGGCTGTCCGGCGACACCACCAGCTCCACGCCCCGCTCGTTCGCCTGGGCCGCCTTGCCGAGCAGCAGGGCCGCGAGGACCGGTTCGTCGACGGCCGCGACCACCTGGTCCGTGAGGGCCTGCGCCAGCTCAAGCTCGGCGGTGGCGAACTCGACCGCCTCGTCCGCACGGTCCAGCTCGATGAGCGAGACGACCGTGTGGAGGCGGTTCGCCGCCTCGTGGGCCTGGGAGCGCAGCGCCTGTGTGAAGTCCCGCTCCGAGTTCAGCTCGCCCATCAGGGACTGCAGTCTGGTCACGTCGCGCAGGGTGACCACGGTGCCCCGCTGTTCGCCGCCGGAGACCGGGGAGGTGGTGACCACCAGGACGCGCGTCGCCGTCAGATGGAGCTCGTCCACCCGCGGTACGGAGGACAGCAGGGCGCTCGTCAGCGGCGCCGGCAGGCCAAGGTCCGCCACCGAGCGGCCCACCACCTCGCCGGTCACCTCCAGCAGCTCCCGGCCGCCGTCGTTGATCAGGGCCACCCGGAACTGGCCGTCCAGCATCAGCAGGCCCTCGTGCACGGCGTGCAGCGCGGCCTGGTGGTAGTCGTGCATACGGCTCAGCTCGGTCGCGTTCATGCCGTGCGTGGAGCGGCGCAGCCGGGCGTTGATCACATAGGTGCCGATACCGCCCAGGACCAGGGCGCCGCTCGCGACGCCGACCAGGGTCGTCAGCTGCTCCCGGATCTGGGCCGACACCGTCTCGACCTTGATCCCCGCGCTCACCAGGCCGACGATCCGGCCGCCGTCCCGGATGGGCGCGACCGCCCGGACGGACGGGCCCAGCGTCCCGGTGTACGTCTCGGTGAAGGGCTCACCCTTCAACGCGCGGGAGGTGTGGCCGAGGAAGCGCTCGCCGATCAGCGAGGGATTGGGGTGGGTCCAGCGGATGCCCTTCGGATTCATGATCGTGACGAAGTCCACGCCCGTGTTCTGCTGCACCCGCATCGCGTACGGCTGGAGCGTCCTCGTCGGGTCGGAGGTGCGGATCGCCGCCTGTACCGAAGGGGAGTCGGCGAGTGAGCGGGCCACTGCCATCGCCTGGCGGCCGGCCGCGTTCCGGGCCTGGTTGTGATCGTCGACGAAGGTGAAGAGCGAGTACCCGGCGACGAGCACCGCGATCAGTACGGCCTGCATCGCGAACAGCTGGCCGGCCAGGCTGCGGGGTCTTGACGGGTGGGGCACACGCATGGGTTCAAGTCTGCCTCGCCGTTCCGGTTGCCCAGATAAGCGTGAACTAAATGAACGGAAGGGTGACCGTCTTCACAGGACAGGAGATAGTCGCGGCATCCCCCCAGGAGCGCTCCGCTTCCCGGCCGCCTGCCGAGAACGCGCCTTCTGGTCTGCCGGGAGCACGTCTTCCGGTCTGCCGGGAGCATGCCTCCCGGTCCCCCGGGAGCTCGTCTCCCGGTTTCCCCGGGCGTGAGCCGCACGCCGGATGATCCGACAACGTCGTCGAGGAGGGCAGTCAGCCGTGTCCAGCACACCCCGAACGGCACCTGCCGCGCCCGCAGCCAAGCGGGACCGCACCCACTATCTCTACATCGCGGTGATCGCCGCCGTGGTGCTCGGAATCGCCGTGGGGTTCGCCGCGCCGGACTTCGCCAAGGAGCTGAAGCCGCTCGGCACGGGCTTCGTGGCCCTGATCAAGATGATGATCTCGCCGATCATCTTCTGCACGATCGTGCTCGGTGTCGGCTCCGTGCGGAAGGCCGCCAAGGTCGGCAAGGTCGGCGGGCTCGCCCTCGGCTACTTCATCGCGATGTCCGGCGTCGCGCTCGCCATCGGCCTCGTGGTCGGCAACATCGTCCACCCCGGCAGCGGCATGCACCTGACCGAGGCGGTCAAGGGCGTCGGCCACACACAGGCCGAGGCCGCCGCCGAGGGTCCGGTCGACTTCGTGCTCGGGATCATCCCCACCACGTTCGTCTCGGCCTTCACCGAGGGCCAGGTGCTCCAGACGCTGCTCGTGGCGCTGCTCGCGGGCTTCGCGCTGCAGGCCATGGGCCGCAGCGGCGAGCCGGTTCTGCGCGGGGTCGAGCACATCCAGAAGCTGGTCTTCCGGATCCTTGCGATGATCATGTGGGCGGCCCCGATCGGTGCCTTCGGCGCCATGGCGGCAGTGATCGGCGAGACCGGTATGGACGCGCTCAAGGCGCTGGCCACGATCATGATCGGGTTCTACGTCACCTGCATCCTGTTCGTCGGGATCGTGCTCGGCACGCTGGTGCGCCTGGTGGCCAAGGTCAACCTCTGGCACCTGCTGAAGTACCTCGGCCGTGAGTTCCTGCTGATCCTGTCCACCTCCTCCTCCGAGTCCGCGCTGCCGCGGCTCATCGCGAAGATGGAGCACCTGGGCGTCAGCCGTCCGGTCGTCGGCATCACCGTGCCGACCGGCTACTCCTTCAACCTCGACGGCACGATGATCTACCTGACCATGGCCTCGCTGTTCATCGCGGACGCGCTGGACCAGCCGATGAGCATCGGCCAGCAGATCGGTCTGCTGCTCTTCATGATGATCGCCTCGAAGGGCGCCGCCGGTGTCTCCGGTTCCGGCATCGCCGTCCTGGCCAGCGGTCTGCAGTCGCACAAGCCCGCCCTCGTCGACGGCGTCGGCCTGATCATCGGCATCGACCGCTTCATGAGCGAGGCCCGTGCCCTGACGAACTTCGCGGGCAACGCGGTCGCCACCCTCCTGATCGGCACCTGGACCGGCGAGGTCGACAAGGAGCGCGTGCAGCGGGTGCTCGCCGGTGAGCTGCCGTTCGACGAGAAGACCCTGCTCGACGCCTCCGAGGACGACCACGCCCCCGCGCCCGAGCCGGCCAGGGCCTGAGCCTCTCCCATACCCCCGGGCGGCCGGGATGTTCCCCCGTCTCCGAGCCGCCCGGGCCACACCCCCGATGGACACCGAGCGTGTCCGGCCCTGAAAGACCCCTCCGACAGCGGAATCCGCTGCCGGAGGGGTCTTTCAGTCGCTCAGCTTCGCCACGAGTTCGGTGGCCTGTGAGACGGGCACGCCCGCCGTGGTCAGCAGGGCGACCGCGGCGGAGCGGCCCGCTTCCCGCGCTCCCAGCAGGCCCTCGTTCACCGCATCCATCAGCGCGAACAGCATCTGCTCGTGCACATACGCAAGCGCCCGCGGCGGCAGCGGCGAGGTGAACACGCCCTGCTCCAGGCCGCGGGCCAGGTTCTCCGCGCACGCCTCGCGGACCGGCGCCAGGCGGTCGCGGATGCCCTGCACCGTGACGCTGCGCTGCGCCAGGGCGACCAGGATCCGGTAGCGGTCGGCGACCTCCCACACCGCCAGCGTCGCGCGGGCGACCGCCTCCGCCGGGTCCGCGACGCCCTCCCGTCCCGCCGTGTGCGCCGCCGCGACCGCCTCCACCGCGCCGTCGACGAGCGTGCTGATCAGCGCCTCACGGCTGGGGAAGTGCCCGTAGACCGTGCGCCGTACGACACTTGCGGCCCGTGCGATCTGGTCCATGGACGCGTCCGGATCGCGCAGCAGTTCGGCGAGCGCGACCTCCAGGATGCGACGGCGGTTGGCATCGGCCCGGCTGGCGTTACCCGTGGTCATGGCTGCCATTCTGCACGGCCCTCCGGAGCTTCCGTACGCCTCCCCGGGGCCTGGACCTCCTTGATTTGCACAGTACTGTGCAACGCCGTACATTGCACATCGTTGTGCAATTGCACGGTGCTGTGCAATTCAGGACGGTGGACAGAAGAGGAAGGCCCGCACCCATGCGTCTCGTGATCAACGAACCCGTCGAGAGGACGGGCCGGCCCTACGCCCGGCGCTGGTGGGCGCTGCTCGTCCTCTGCCTGAGCCTGCTGATCATCGTGATGGCGAACACCGCCCTCACCGTCGCCGCGCCCGACATGACCCGGGACCTCGGCCTCACCAGCGCCGACCTGCAGTGGGTCATCGACGGCTACACCGTCCCCTACGCGGCGCTGATGCTCCTGCTCGGCGCGATCGGCGACAAGTACAGCCGACGCGGCGCGCTCGTCCTCGGGCTGGTGGTGTTCGGCGGCGGATCCGTCTTCGGCTACCTCGCCGGCAGCGCCGCGACCGTCATCGCCGCTCGCGCGATCATGGGCGTGGGCGCCGCGCTGATCATGCCGGCCACGCTCTCCCTCCTCGCCGCGACCTTCCCGCGCTCCGAGCGCGCCAAGGCGATCACCCTGTGGACCGCCACCGCCGGGCTGGCGATCGCCGGCGGTCCGGTCGTCGCGGGCGCGCTGCTCAAGAACCACGGCTGGGCCTCGACCTTCCTGATCAACGTCCCGATCGCCGCCGTCGCTCTGGTCGCCGCCTTCGTCCTGGTCCCGCCGTCCAGGGCCGGTCACCACGACCGCATCGACTACGTCGGCGGCCTGCTGTCGGTGGTCTGGGTCGGCGCGCTCGTCTACATGATCATCGAGGGCCCGCACTTCGGCTGGGACGCCAAGGCGGTCACGGCAGCGGTCGTCGCGGGCGCGGGCCTGGTGGCCTTCGTCCTGTGGGAGCTGCGCCACCCGCGCCCGATCCTCGATGTGCGGCGTTTCACCAACCGCCGTTTCGCCGGGTCCAACCTCGCCGTCGCCCTGTTCTTCCTGGCCGTCTTCGGCGCCTTCTACTACCTCACCCAGCACCTGCAGTTCGTCCTGGGCTACGACGCCCTGGCCACCGGCGTACGCATGCTGCCGCTGGCGGGCGCCGTCTTCGTCGGCTCGGCGCTGACCGGTTACCTCACCCCGCGCGTCGGTATGAAGTGGACGGTGAGCGCGGGCATGGTCGCCGGCACCGTGGCGCTCGCGCTGCTGACCCAGGTGGACGGCTCGTCCTCGTACGGCGACTTCGTGGCGCCCCTGGTGATCCTCGGTCTGGCCATCGGCCTCGCCCTCTCGCCCTGCACCGACGCGATCATGGGCACCTTCCCGGAGTCCGAACTGGGCGTCGGCGGCGCCGTGAACGACACCTCGCTGGAGCTGGGCGGCTCGCTCGGCATCGCGATCCTCGGTTCCCTGCTCGCCACGTCGTACTCCGACCACCTCTCCGACGCCACCGCCGGCAGCAAGCTCACGGCGAGTGCCCTGTCCACCGCCCAGGACTCGGTCGGCGCCGGATACGCCGTCGCGCAGGGCATCGGGGAGAAGGCCCGGCAGCTCGCGGCGCAGGCCGCCCAGGCGGTCGACCCCCAGCAGGCCGCCCAGCTGAAGGCACAGGCCGGCCAACTCGCCGAGGGCGCCCGGCAGATGAAGGACGCGGTCGGCTCGTCCTTCGCGGACGCCGTCGCCCACACCAGCCTGGTCGGTGCCGTGATCCTCGGCGTGGGTACGCTCGCCGTGGCGCTGCTGCTGCCGCGCGGCAAGGCCGCCGTGGCGGAGCCCGTCGAGGAGGAGGCGAACGAACGGGTGGCAGTCGCCTGAACTAAAACTCCCTGGCGGTCGTCTCTTACCGCGATGCGATACCGTGCCGCGCCGATCAACCGGCGCGGCACGGTCGTACGCACCTAGGGAGGCACGGGGGAATGGCGATCGACTGGGACCGGCGCACCTGCGCACGCAAGGGCCATGTGACCTACGCGCCGGACGACCCCCGGCTGCGTATCCGGCTGCACGCGGAGACCGCCCTGGGGGAGGTGTGGCGCTGCCTGCGCTGCGGCGACTTCGCGCTCGGCGAGCCGCACGGCTCGGGACCGGCCGGCGACGCCCCGCTGGTGCCGCGCGGCAAGGTGTTGCGCGACCTGTTCATCCTGCGCTTCCTGGCGGTCGAGCGGGCGCTGCGCGGGGTGTTCATCGTGCTGGTCGCCGTGGCGGTCTGGAAGTTCAGCAACAGCCAGGACGCGGTGCGCAGACTGTTCAACGAGTACCTGGATGTCTTCCGCCCGGTCTTCAAGCACTTCCACTACGACCTGGACCACTCCCCGGTCATCGGCACCATTCAGAAGACCTTCGGCTACAAGCACTCCACGCTGCTGCTGGTGGCGTCCCTGCTGCTGGCGTACGCGCTGGTCGAAGTCATCGAGGCGGTCGGCCTCTGGCACGCCAAGCGCTGGGCCGAGTACCTGACGGTGGTCGCCACGGCCGCCTTCCTGCCGCTGGAGATCTACGAGCTCACCGAGCACGTCAGCGCCGTGAAGATCACCACCCTGGTCCTCAACATCATCGCTGTCCTCTACATCGCCCTGGCCAAGCGGCTGTTCGGGCTGCGCGGCGGGCGCAAGGCCTTCGAAGAGGAGCGGCGGAGCGCCTCGCTGCTGGAGGTGGAGGAGTCGGCGGGGGTGATGATCTGAGCACCCCCCCGGTTCCGTCGCCGCTGCCCGGGACCTTGGCTCTTCAGGCCCTAGCAGTGGGCCGCCGGGAGTGTGCCGTCGGGGCCCATGATGGTCACTTCCGCACCGCCGTCGCCGCCCGCGAACGCGACCGTGCACACCACCTGACGCACCGCGGCCGCCTTGAGGGGCCGTACCGCGAGCGGGAGGCGGAGGATCAGCTTGCCTGAGGTCGCCGTTATCCCCACGGGTCCATTCAGTTGCGGCGGCAGCTCCGTGTGGAGCCCGGCCTCGCGCTCGTTCGCCCAGGGGCCGGCGAACAGTGCGGCGACGACCTTCCCGCGGTCCACCGGCCCGGCGCCCGCTGGAGGATAGTCGGCGCCCCCCTTGGGATCCAGGTTCGTTCCGACCCGTCGCATCACCGGCGTCGGGCGGCCCTGAGGCGAGAGGAAGAAGAGGACCATTCGATTCTCGGGGGCGGGGAAGACACCGATGGTGGCAGGCCCGCCGGCCTCGATGACGTCGGTCTGCTGCACTCCGCAGCCGGTCAGCAGGGCCGCGGCGGTGACGCACGCGGCGACGGCACGCCCCACGGCGGTGCTCGGACGCTTCATCCGGTCGTCTCCCCGCCCATGAGGGGTATCTCCACTGTGAAGACGGCGCCACCGCGCGGGCCGTTCGCGGCCCGGACCGTGCCTCCGTGCAATCGCACGTTCTCCAGGGTGATGGCGAGGCCGAGACCGCTGCCCGCCGAACGGGTACGGGCCGCGTCCGCCTTGTAGAAGCGCTCGAAGATATGCGGCAGCACGTCCTCGGGGATGCCGGGGCCGCTGTCCGCGACCTCGGTGACAAGCCGGGCCGCACCGTTCACGCCGGTCGCCCGGGGCGTGCCGGGCGCGCCGTCACCGTACGTCTCGGTGCGCAGCCGTACCACGACGGGCGCGCTTCCGTGCCGCAGCGCGTTGCCGACGAGGTTGGCGATGACGATGTCGAAGCGTCGGGGGTCGAGACGGGCCCGGATGCCGTCGGGCAGGTCGGTGACGAGCTGTGCGGGATCGGTCCAGTGACGGCTCGTCAGGGTCTTGCGGATGGTCTGTGCGACGTCGACCTCGTCGGGGTTCAGCTCGGCGGCCCGGGCGTCGAAGCGGGAGATCTCCATCAAGTCCTCGACGAGTACGGCCAGTTTGCCCGTCTCGGCGCTGATCAGCCGGACGGCCGCGGCGGTGTCGGGAGCGAGGTGGGCGGCATCCTCGTCCAGGACCTCCGTGACAGCGAGCATCCCGGCCAGCGGGGTGCGCAGTTCGTGGGAGACGTCGGAGGCGAAGCGGCGGGCGCGCGCCTCGGCCTCCCGGAGTTCGCCTACAGTGCCCTCCAGTTCGACCGCGGACTCGTTGAAGGTTCGGGCCAGGTCGGCGAGTTCGTCGCTGCCCTTGACCTGGATGCGGGTGTCGAGGCGACCGTTGCCCATGCTCCGCGCCGCCTTCCGCAGGTCGCGGACCGGGCGCAGCACGCTGCGCGCCGCCAGCAGCGCGGGGACGAGTGCCACCGCGAGCCCCGGGACGGCCCCGTCGCGGGCCGCGGTGACCATGGCCCTGACGTTGGCCTCCTCGTCGATCAGCGGCATCACGGCGTACAGCACCAGCCCGGTGGGCCGGGTGGTCTTCCCGGCGCGGAAAACGGCCGGAACGGCGATGGTCAGCCACGGGTCGCCGCCCTTGACGACCCGCTGGAAGCTGCCGCCGGGGTTGGCGAGCGCGGCACGGCGCAGTTCGGGGGTGATCACGGTCGAAACGGGCCTGGCGCCGGAGGAGACCCGGAGCGATCCGTACTCGGCGAACACCACCCAGGGGTGCGGCTTGCCCTGCCCGGCGAGTCGAAGGACCTGGTTCTGAAGGGGCTCGCGCTGGACGGGCAGCGGCGTGGACAGCTCCTGGACCCGGTCGCGGAAGGAGGAGACGGCCGTGTCCTGGGCCTGTTCGAGGATCGTGGTGCGCGCCTTGCGGTAGGTGAGGGCCGCGGTGGTCCCGGCGCTGACGGCGGCGACCAGCAGAAAGGCGAGCACCAGTCGGGTACGCAGCCCGATGCGGGCTTTCCAGCGGCTCACAGCGGTCCGAAGCGGTAGCCGAAGCCCCGCAGGGTCTGGATGTAGCGGGGGCTGCCGGGCACGTCCTCGATCTTGTGGCGCAGCCGCCGTACGCAGGCGTCGACCAGGCGGGCGTCGCCGTGGAAGTTGTGTTCCCAGACCTGCTCGAGCAGTTGCTGTCGGCTGAAGACCTGCTCCGGCGCGGCGGTCAGATACAGCAGGAGCCTGAGCTCGGAGGGGGCGAGCATCACGCGCTCCCCGGCCTTGGTGACGCTCAGCCCCACACGGTCGATGGCGAGGTCGCCGTGGAACTCCACAGCGGGGCGCCCGCCCGGCTCCTCGACGCGGCGCAGCACGGCCCGGATGCGGGCCTCGATCACCTCCGTGCGAGCGGGTTTGACGATGTAGTCGTCGGCCCCGGCCTCCAGCCCCACCACGACGTCGAAGTCGTCACCGCGGGCCGTGAGCATGATGACCGGCAGTTGGCTTGCCTCGCGCACCTGACGGCAGACCTGGACCCCGTTCATGCCGGGCAGCATGAGGTCGAGGAGCAGCAGATCGGGCCGGAATTCACCGATGACCGCCAGCCCGGCTTCCCCAGTGGGGGCGGAGCGCACCTCGTGCCCGCGGCGGCGCAGGCCGAGCTCGATGCCTTCGCGGACGGAGGCATCGTCTTCTATGAGCAGGACGCGTGGCATGTGCGGAGTATTCCACTTCCCCAAGTGAGGAGAAGAGCTGGTCGGTTGGGGTGCAGAGGGTGGTAACGGGGCCACCTCGTCAGGCCCGGCGGCGGAGTGTGCGGGGCACCGCCCTGAGGGCGGCCTCCAGCTCGGTCAGGCGCAGGGGACGCGCCAGCAGTGCGAAGGTCGCCAGGATGGCCGCCGCGCCCGCCGCCACCGCCCCGAGCGGACCGAGACATCCCGCGCGGGCGGCCGCGAAGTGGCCGAGCGTGGCGGCCGGGACCGCGGCCAGCAGCAGTCGGCCCAGCGCGGTCGCGGACGGGGAGCGCCGCAGCGCGTGCCCAGAGCCCGTCGTCACCGAGAGCCTGCGGTCCAGCACGTACGCGGTGACCGCCCAGCCCGCGAAGAGCGCCACCGAGTACGCCCCGGCCATGCCGGTGACCGCCCAGCGCGCGGGCAGTAGCAGGCAAGCGGCTGCGGACAGGCCCGCGTTGAGTCCGGCGATCACGAGGTTCAGCAGAAACGGCGTGCGGGTGTCGGAGAGCGCGTAGAAGGCGCGCGAGAGGACGTACTGCCCGGAGAAGGCGATCAGTCCCGGCGCGAAGGCCGTGAGCGCCCCCGCCATGACAGTGATGTCGTCCGCGCCGGTCCCGCCGTACTGGAAGGCGATCGCCATGATCGGCCCGGCGAGCACGAGGAGCGCGCACGCGGCGGGCACGACGACGGCGGTGCTGCTGCGCAGGGCGTACGAGACGTCCCGCCGCACGCCCGCGGTGTCGCCGTCGGCCGCTGCCCTGCTCATCCGCGGCATCAGCGCGGTGACCAGCGAGACGGTCACGATCCCGTGCGGCACGGCCCACAGCAGATACGCGTTGCTGTACGCGCTGAACCCGGCCCCACCGTCGATCCCCTCGGCCGCCGCACGCTGCCCCGCCGCCGTCGCGAGCCAGGTCACCACCCAGTACGCGAGCTGGTTGGTGAACACGAGCATCACCAGCCAGCCGGCCGAGCGCAGCGGCCGGGACAGTCCGCTGCCCCGCCAGTCGAACCTGGGCCGCCAGCTGAAGCGCGCCGCGCGCAGGGACGGCAGCAGCGCCAACGCCTGGGCGACGATCCCGGCCGTGGTGCCCCAACCGAGCAGCGCGGTCTCACCGGGGGTGAGTGTGCCCCCGGTTCCGACCGTCGCCAGGTACAGACCGAAGACGGCGATGACGACCACGTTGTTGAGGACCGGGGTCCACATCATGGCGCCGAACCGGCCCCGCGCGTTCAGCACTTGCCCGAGCAGGGTGAACAGACCGAGGAAGAAGATCTGCGGCAGGCAGTAGCGCGCGAAAGCGACCGTCGTCGTCGCCTGCGCGCCGGTGTAGTCGGTGTAGGCCGCGACGATCGCGGGCGCGGCGAACACCGCCCCGGCCGTGATCAGCAGCAGGGCCGCCGTGCAGGCGGTGAGCAGCCGGTCCGTGTACGCGGCCCCGCCGTCCTCGTGCTCCTTGGCGGCCCTGACCAGCTCGGGCACGAAGACGGCGTTGAGGGCACCGCCCAGGAGCAGCGTGTAGACGATGTTGGGGACGGTGTTGCCGACCGCATAGCCGTCGGCGGTCAGCCCCACGCCGAGCGCGGCGGCGACCACGGCGGACCGTACGAATCCGGTGATGCGGGAGACGAGGGACCCTGCGGCCATGGCCGCGCCGCTGCGCAGTACCGAGCCGGGCCGGTGGGCCGGCTGCTCCGTCGTGGACGTGCCGGCGCTCGTGGAGGCAGCGGCAGCAGAATGGGCTGCGCAGGCGCCGGAAGCATCCGGAGCGTCGTAAGCGGCGGGAGTACCCGGGACGCCTGGAACAGCCGGAGTCCTGGAGGCGCTCATCGGCGGGCCAGATACATCTGGAAGGCGCGGTACAGCGTGTGGTTGGCGGTGCCGCCCAATGGTGTCTCCCATTCCCCCAGCGTCTCCACGACCTGACCCCCGGTGCCGAGCTTCCAGCGCAACAGCCCGAACGAGTGGGCGTCGGGGTCGAGTGTGGGCGGTACCCCGCGCATGTCGTAGACCTCCGCGCCCCGGGCGTGGGCGTCGACCATCATCTGCCACTGCAGGGCGTTGGAGGGGCGGACCTCGCGCCGGTGGTCCGCGGAGGCCCCGGTCTGGTACCAGACCCGGCGACCCACCGTGATCATAGTGTGGGCGGCCAGGATCTCGCCCTGGTGGTGGGCGAGATAGAGCCTCATCCGGCCCGGCTCCTCGGCGTTGAGGGCCGCGTACTGGCGCTCGTAGTACGCGAGTGAGCGGCCGAGCCGGAAGCCGTCGCGCTCCTCGGTGATCCTCAGCAGCCGGTAGAACTCGGGAAGGTCGGCGCCCCCGCCCACCCTCACCTCCACGCCCGACTTGCGCGCCCGGCGGATGTTGCGCCGCCACTCCTGGTTGAGCCCGGACCACAGGTCGTCGGAGGTACGTCCGGCAAGCGGCACCCGGAAAACGTAGCGAGGCTGTGCGTCCCCGTCGTCGTCGTCGCCGCAGCGCAGCCAGCCGCGGGCCCGCAGCCGCTCGGCCACGGCGGCACCCAAGGGATCGACCTCACAAGCGAGCACGTCGGTCAGGCGTCGCCCGGGGCCGGTCCCCGCCTTGAGCCTGGCGGCGTTCCACCGGCGGTAGGCGGGCGCCGGCCCGATGCGTACGGCGAACGCTCCCACGGCGCGCAGATGGCGCAACAGCGGGGTGAGCCAGCCGTCGAGATCCGGGTCGGTCCAGTCTGCGACGGGACCCTCGGGCAGGTAGGCGAAGTACTTACGAGTGCCGGGGAACTGGCGCAGCAGCACCAGCGCCACTCCGCTCAGCTTCCCCGCCCCGGGGCCGTCCTGCGGCCCCCAGCCGAGCAGCCGGGCCTGCCAGCCGTCCTTCACAGCAGCCCAGGACGGGCACTGCAGAAAGCCGGGGGCCAGGGCGGAGCCGAGGCGGGATGCCAGGAATGCACGGTACGCCTCGTCGGAGATGGGCCCCAGCCACGCATCCTGCCGGCCACGGCTTGCCGTCAAAAGCAGCGCTGACACTGCGCCTCCTCGGGTGCCGTCGTTGTCGAGTAAGGAACCGAGCCGTGAAGCACGGAACGCGAGGAAGATTCACAGGCGTCCGTGACCGTGCCGCGCGACGAATGTGACCGGACCATGACCGTTCCTGTGCAGTGGCTGTCACACGACGGCGCGCCTGTGTCCTGACCACGGGACCGGTTCCCTGGCCGTATGCGTGGCAATGGGCGGGGCGGATGCCTGACCTGGTCTCCGGCCGGCCGCCGGTGTGGCCGTGGCCGTCAGGTGGCCGGTCCGGCGAAGCGCCCGTCGGACCCGGACGGCGGCACATGACGGCGAGGAATCACGGCCGTCCATGACCGTCGCGCGCGGCGCGTGTGACCGGACGATGACCGTTCCCCTGCAGTTGCTGTCACACGGCTGACACGCCGCGGTCCTGGGGTTTTCGCGGCTTAGAGTCCCCGCGTCCCGACGTCTTCCCGACTTTCACGGAGGTATCCGTTGAGCCAGACACGTGTCGGACCGATACGCGTGGGCCCCGTGCGGGTTCGCGCCGTCACCACCGCCGCGGCGGCCGCCGTCCTGCTGACCGCCGCGCTCTCCGCCTGCTCCGCGGGCGGCTCGACGTCGGCCGAGGCGGACACGAAAGCCGGTGGCGGACACGCCCGCAGCGGGGCGGCGACGGTCACCGTGACGCCCCACGGCGCGCGAGCGAAGGCCGGTGAGCCGGTCAAGGTCGCCACGAACGACGGAACCCTCACCTCGGTCACCGTCACCGACGCCCAGGGCGGCAGGCTCACCGGCACGCTGTCGCACGACGGCCGGACCTGGACCTCGGACCGCAACGCCGTGCCCGGCGCCACGTACACGGTCAAGGCGGCGACCCACCGGGAAGACGGCACGGCGAACGAGGCGCACGAGTCCTTCACCACGGCCGCGGCCGACAAGGTCAACAAGGTGGAGTGGCGGCCGGGCGGCGCTACCACGGTCGGTGTGGCCCAGCCGATCTCCCTGGTCTTCGACTTCCCGGTGCGGAACAAGGCCGCGGTGGAGAAGCAACTCAAGGTCACCAGCTCGAACAACACAGAGGGCTCGTGGGGTTGGATGAAGGACTGGTCCGGCAAGGACCGGGTGGACTGGCGGCCCAAGGAGTACTGGCAGCCCGGCACCAAGGTGACCCTGGACGCCCGACTGAACGGCACCGACTCGGGTGCGAGCGGCGGCTGGTTCGTGCGTGACTACAAGCTCGGGTTCACCATCGGCGCGCGGCAGGTCGTCAAGGTCGACCTCGACAGCAAGCAGCTCACCATGGAACGCAACGGCAAGACGTTGCGGACCTTTCCGGTCTCCGGCGGCACCCCCGGCCCCGACACGGGCTCCTGGCGCGGCACAGAGGTGCTGATGGCGAAGGAGGGCACGATCCGGATGAACTCCGAGACCGTGGGCCTCGGCCACGCCTACGACGACATGGTCGACTACTCGATGCGTCTGACCTGGTCGGGAACGTACGCGCACGCCGCACCCTGGAACGCCGCCTACTTCGGCAGGGCCAACAAGAGCCACGGCTGCGTCGGCATGAGCGACGCCGACGCCAAATGGCTCTATGAACAGGCCCGGATAGGCGACCCTTTCGAGGTCAAGGGCGCGGAGACCAAGGGAGAGGTGGCCCTGAACAACGGCCTCGGCGACTGGAACGTCGACTGGGACCAGTGGCGCACCAGGAGTGCCCTGCGCTGACCGAGACGTCCGCACCGCTCGGCGAGCGGTGGGGCTCCGCCAGTCACTCTGAGACGGCGCAGTCCTCCGCGTCTTCGTCATCCGCCTCGCTCCGCAACCGTGGGACCGGACCTCACTCCAGAGCGCCCGGCCGGCGGGTATGGGCGATCACCGGGAGCAGGACGGGCCTGCGCCCTGGGCAGGAGCGTCTGGCCGTGGCCTTCACGCCGACGTGAAGGCCACGGCTCGGCGGCACGACCGGCTCGCCGCTCGGCTGGACGACCTGCACGAAGAGGCCGCCCGGCGCCGGGTGTTCGAGGAGGAGTGGCGGAGTGCGTCCCTCCTCGAGGGGGAGGAGTCGGCGGGGGTCACCGTCTGGTGCCGCTCGTCACTGGGCCCCATCGACCGCCTCGTCGAGGCGTGCCGTCTCCTCCTCGGTCAGTGTGAGATCCGCGGCCCGCGCCGAGTCCCGGATCGTCTCCGGGCGGCTCGCGCCCGGAATGGGAATCACGGTGGGCGACTTCGTCAGCAGCCAGGCCAGACAGAGCTGTTGGGGGCTGACGCCCCGCTCACGGGCGATCGTGTGGAAGGCGCCGAAGCGCTCCTCGCCTTGCAGCCCCGACGGCCCGTCCAGCGAGCTGCGGGAGATGCCACCCAGGGGGCTCCACGGCAGGAAGGCCAGGCCCAGCTCGGCGCACAGCCGCAGCTCGGGCTCGGCGGCGCGGACCGCGGGGGAGTACTGGTTCTGCACCGAGACCAGGCGGTCGCCCAGGATCTCGCGGGCCCGGTGGATCTGTTCGGTGTCCGTGTTGGACAGGCCCGCCAGGCGGATCGTGCCGTCGTCGAGCAGTTCGCGCAGCGCGCCGACGGACTCCTCGAAAGGCACCTCGGGATCCGGCTTGTGCAGCTGGTAGAGGCCGATCGCCTCGACGCCGAGCCGCTTCAGCGAGGCCTTGGCGGCCGCCTTGAGATGCTGCGGGGAGCCGGCGACGGTCCAGCGGCCGTCCGCCGGTCTGCCGCGGCCGCCCTTCGTCGTGACGAGTACGCCGGAGGTGTCGCCGCCGTAGGTCGCCAGTGCCCTGGCCACCAGGCGTTCGTTGTGGCCGGGTTCGGTGCCGGGCAGGTGGTAGGAGTCCGCCGTGTCCAGCAGCGTCACGCCTGCGTCCAGCGCGGCGTGCACCGTGGCCAGGGCGCGCCGCTCGTCCGGCCGGCCCTCGATGGACAGCGGCATCGCGCCCAGTCCGATGGCGCTCACCCGCAGATCGCCAAGAGTGCGGTGGTGCATGTCAGATGTCCTTTCCAAGCGTCTCGGCCACGGCCTTCGGCAGCCAGTCCCGTACGTGCCCGAAGCGGAAACCGAGTTGGATGGCACGGGAGTTGTCCATGCCGTAGAAGCGGGCGAAGGAGAACGGAGAAGTGCGGCCCACCTCGACGGGCTGCAGTACGGTCCGGCCGGCCGGCAGGTTCGCGGCCACCTCCGCGCACAGTTCCTCCGTGGTCAGCAGCCCGTGGGAGGCGGCGTTCACCGGGCCGTCGAAGGTCTCGCCCGCCGCCCAGAAGAGGAGGTCGGCGACCTCCTCGACGTGGATGTACGTGGCCGGATGGCCGGCGTGGGCACCGCGATCGGCTCGCCGGTGCGGATGCGGTCCGCGTAGTGCTTCAGACGTCCGGTGAAGTCGTCGTCCCCGCCCAGCACATGGGCCACCCGTACGGCCGTGTACGGGAAGGCCGGGTCCGCCGCGAACACCGCCTCGGCCTGCCGCTTGCCGTCGCCGTAGTGAGTCTCGAGGAACTCCTCGTCATCCCAGGGGAGGTCGAGGTCAACGGTGATGTCGCACGGGTCGAGGTCCGTCTCCCGTACGGGCGCGACGGAGTCCTCGTACTCGTACACCTCGACGGTCGATGTCATCACATAGCGCTGGGTACGTCCGGTGAACGCCCGCCGTGCGACGGCTGCCTGACGCGGGGTGTAGCAGACCTGGTCGACGACGACGTCGAAGGTGCGCGTTCCGAGCGCGTTCAGCAGCGCCTTCTCGTCATTCCGGTCCGCCACGAGGTGAATTGCGCCTGCGGGCGGGGCGGCGGAGCCGCGATTGACGACCGTGACCCGGTCTCCGGCCGCCAGCAGTCGCGCGATCAACCGCTTACCGAAATAGCGGTTGCCGCCGATGACCAATACCTCTCGTGGCTTGTGCATGGTCATAATTCTTCCGGCGTACCAGCCAGGCCTGAAGGGGGAGACATGGGAGTTCCGGCTGCGGCACCGAAAGAACAACGGCATCTGCGCGCTGCCACCAACGAAACGTCGGTGGCCTTCGACGCGTTGGACCGGCAGATCCTCCAGCTGCTCCAGGCCGACGGCAGGATCAAGCTGAGCGAGCTGGGGCGCCGGGTGCGGCTCAGCCCGGCAGCGGTGACCGAGCGGGTGCGGCGGCTGGAGGCCGCGGGTGCGATCACCGGGTACGGCGCGCAGGTCGCCCCGGCCCGGCTCGGCTACGGCATCCAGGCCTTCGTCCGGGTCAACCCGCACGGCGGCTACACCCTCAAGCACCCCCGCACCCTGGAACTGCTGGAACGCCCCGAGATCACCGAGGTCCACCACGTGGTCGGCGAGGACTGCTGGATCCTCAGGGTCGCCGTCACCGACACCGTCCATCTGGAGGAGGTCCTGGAGCAGACCTCGGCGCTCGGACGTACGACCACGTCGATCGTGCTGTCCTCCCCGGTGCCGCGCAAGCCGCTGCTCCCGCCGGCCCTGCCCTGACCCCGCCCCGCCTTCGCCGGCCTTGCCTTGACGCCGACGTCAACGCCTACGGTCGTAACCATGCGAATCGGCGAGCTGGCCGCGCGGGTCGGGACCACGACCCGGACGCTGCGGTACTACGAGTCGCGGGGGCTGCTGCCCGCGCGGCGGGACGCCCAAGGGCACCGCACCTATGACGAGCGGGACCTGACGCTGCTGCGGCAGATCCGCACGCTGCAGGATTTCGGGTTCGACCTGGAGGAGACGCGGCCCTTCGTGGAGTGTCTGCGGGCCGGGCATCCGGAAGGTGACTCGTGCCCGGCGTCGCTCGCGGTCTACCGGCGCAAGCTGGACGAACTCGACGCGCTGATCGGCGAGCTGCAGGCCGTGCGGGCGCAGGTCGGTGCTCAGTTGGTGCGGGCCGAGAGGGCGAGGGACGAGCTGGCCGCCGATGCGCTGGTTCCGGGCGGTCCGGAACCCGCGTGCGAGCTGGGAGGGCATGAGCGGTGATCAAGCAGGTGGCGGGTGTGAGTGAAGTGACGGACGAGGATTTCGAAGCGGAAGTGCTCGGGGCGGACCTGCCGGTGCTGGTGCAGTTCACGGCCGAATGGTGCGGACCGTGCAGGCAGCTGGCGCCGGTGCTGGGCGCCATCGCCTTCGAGGAGGGCGACCGGCTGAAGATCGTCCAGCTGGACGTGGACCGGAATCCGCGGACCACGATCACGTACGGCGTGCTGGGCACGCCGACCCTCATGGTGTTCCAGGGCGGCGAGCCCGTGAAGTCGATGGTGGGCGCCCGGCCCAAGCGGCGGCTGCTGGAGGAGCTGTCCGACGTGCTCTGAATCCAAACAGAACGCAATAAATCCCTCGAGCAATTGCGCTCGGGGGATTTTTCTGCGTATATTCAATAGTTCGCGACTCCAATTGAATCGGGTCGCGAAGATGTTCAGTAGCCACAGTATATCCGGGCGGGAGCGGAATTGTCAAACACCGAATTTCCAGACGATGAATTTCGCAGGGAGCAGGAATTCATCGACGGGTTGTACGCGCGCGTGGACGCGCTGCGCGGTGACACCGAGACGTCCGTCACGGACGCGCTGGCGCAGGGCGACAAGCCCATGCAGGCCCGGCTGGAGCGGGACATCCTCGTCGCCGAACGGTCGGGGCTGCTGGCGGCGCTGAACGCCGTGGACGGTTCGCTCTGTTTCGGCCGGATCGACCTCACCTCCGGCAAGACCCACCACATCGGCCGCATCGGGCTGCGCGCCGACGACCCGGACCGCACGCCGATCCTGATCGACTGGCGGGCCGAGGTCGCCCGCCCCTTCTACCTGGCCACCGGCCACACCCCGATGGGACTGCGCAGGCGCCGGCACATCTCCACCGACGGGCGCCGGGTCACGTCCCTGCACGACGAGATCCTCGATCTCGGCGACCGCGAGCGCACCGGCCACGAGGACCCGTCCGGTGACGCCGTGCTGCTCGCCGCGCTCAACTCGGCCCGCACCGGCCGGATGGGCGACATCGTGCAGACCATCCAGGCCGACCAGGACCGCATCATCCGCGCACCGCACCGAGGCGTACTGGTGGTGGAGGGTGGCCCCGGCACCGGCAAGACGGCTGTCGCCCTGCACCGGGCGGCGTTCCTCCTCTATGAACACCGGGAATTGCTCGCCAAGCGGGCCGTCCTCATCGTCGGCCCCAACCCGGCCTTCCTCGGCTACATCGGCGAGGTGCTGCCCTCGCTCGGTGAGACGGGCGTGCTGCTGGCGACGGTCGGCGAGCTGTTCCCCGGAGTGAAGGCGACCGCGACCGACACGCCCGAAGCGGCCGCCGTGAAGGGCCGGGCCGACATGGCGGACGTGCTCGCCGCCGTCGTACGGGACCGGCAGGCACTGCCCGACCCGGTGATCGCCATCGAGCACGACCGCGAGGTCCTGATGCTGGACGACGGGCTGGTGAGTGTGGCCCGCGAGCGCACCCGCGGCGCGAAGCTGCCGCACAACGCGGCCCGCGAGTACTTCGAGGGCCACATCCTCAACACGCTCACCGACATGGTCGCCGAGCGGATCGGCACCGACCCGTACGACGGCTCCAACCTTCTGGACGCCAGCGACATCACCCAGATTCGGGACGAACTCGCCGAGAACTCCGAAGTCTGGTCGGCAATCGACCAGTTGTGGCCCCGGTTGACCCCGCAGCGGCTGGTTGCGGACTTTCTCGCCGACCCGGAGGGGTATGTGTCCGACGAGGACGCGGCCGCCGTCCGCCGCCCGGTCACGCGCGCCTGGACCACGGCCGATGTGCCGCTCCTCGACGAGGCGGCCGAACTCCTCGGTGAGGACGACCGGATGGCCCGCGCCCATGCCGAACGCGAGCGCGAGGCCCAGGTCGCCTTCGCGCAGGGCGTGCTGGACGTGTCGTACGCGTCCCGGACCTACGAGTTCGAGGACAAGGAGGAGGACGATCCCGACGCGTCGGAGGTCCTGTCCGCACACCACATCATCGACGCCGAGCGGTTCGCCGAGCGGCACGAGGAGGCCGACCACCGCAGCGCCGCCGAACGCGCGGCGGCCGACCGCACCTGGGCGTTCGGGCACATCATCGTCGACGAGGCGCAGGAGCTGTCGCCGATGGCGTGGCGGCTGCTGATGCGGCGCTGCCCGACCCGTTCGATGACGCTGGTCGGCGACCCGGCGCAGACGGCCGAGGCCGCCGGGGTCGGCTCGTGGTCGGAGATCCTCACGCCGTACGTCGAGGACCGCTGGGAACACACCCGCCTCGGCGTCAACTACCGTACTCCGGCCGAGATCATGGACGTGGCGGCGAGCGTGGTGCGCGCGGAGACCCCCGGCTTCGAACCACCGAGTTCGGTACGGTCCACGGGCGTACGGCCCTGGGTACGCGCCACCGACGACCTGCCCGGAGCCGTGGCCAAGGCGGTGGAGGAGCTGACCCCCTCCGAGGGCCGGCTCGCGGTGATCGCGCCGCGCGAACTGCACCGGTCGCTCGCCGCGCACCTGGACGGGGTGACGGCGGGCGCGGAACCGGATCTGACCCGGACCGTGGTGTTGCTCGACGCGCGTCAGTCCAAGGGGCTGGAGTTCGACTCCGTGCTCGTGGTCGAGCCCGGCCACTACGGCACGAGCGACCTGTACGTGGCCCTGAGCCGGGCCACGCAGCGGCTCGGCGTGCTCTACACCCGTGACCTGCCGAAGGCTCTGGCGGACGCCCTCGCGTAGGGCCGGTGCCGGCAGTCCCGTCGTCCGTTCGAAGGGGGACGGGACTGCCAACCACGCCCTAACGACCTGGGGAGCAATGGGGAGCGGCGTCGCGGCGTCCGGCACGGCCGCTCACGGCGTTGCCGGAAGGTCCTGGTAGCTCCGCTACGAGGACCTTCCGGCGCCTTGCGATCGACCGCACCGGACGCCGCTCCTTCACTCACTCCCCATTGCTCCCCAGGTCGTAAGCCGGCCGCAGCCACACCGTCGCCAGCGGCGGCAGGGTCGGCCGGATGCCGGCCGGGCGGCCGTGCCAGGGGGCGGAGTCCGGTTTCAGTGGGTCGGGGTTGCGGACGTCGCTGCCGCCGTACTGTGCGGTGTCGGTGTTCAGGAGTTCGTGCCAGGCGGGGACGTCGTCGGGGACGCCCAGGCGGTAGTCGTGGCGGACGACCGGGGAGAAGTTCGAGACGGACAGCAGGGGCGTGCCTTCCGTGTCGAATCGGAGGAAGGCGAGGACGTTGTCGTCGGCGGCGTCGGCTGTGATCCATTGGAAGCCGGACGGGTCGGTGTCGCGTTGCCACAAGGCAGGGGTGTGGCGGTAGTGGGTGTTGAGGTCGCGGACGAGGTCGCGTACGCCGCGGTGGTCGGGTTCGGCTCCGTAGGCGGGGTCGAGGAGCCACCAGTCGGGGCCGTGGGCTTCGGACCATTCGGCGCCCTGGGCGAATTCCTGTCCCATGAAGAGGAGTTGTTTGCCGGGGTGGGCCCACATGTAGGCGAGGTAGGCGCGGTGGGTGGCGCGCTGCTGCCACCAGTCGCCGGGCATCTTCGACACCAGTGACCGTTTGCCGTGCACGACTTCGTCGTGGGAGATCGGCAGGAGGTAGTTCTCGCTGTAGGCGTACATCATCGAGAAGGTCAGCTCGTTGTGGTGGTGCTTGCGGTGCACGGGGTCCTTGGAGAGGTAGGCGAGGGTGTCGTGCATCCAGCCCATGTTCCATTTCAGGCCGAAGCCCAGGCCCTGGTGGTGGGTGGGGCGGGTGACGCCGTCGAAGGCGGTGGATTCCTCGGCGATGGTGACGACGCCGGGGCAGCGGCGGTGGACGGTGGCGTTCATCTCTTTCAGGAAGGCGATCGCGTCGAGGTTCTCGTTGCCGCCGTAGGGGTTGGGGGTCCACTGGCCGCTCTGGCGGGAGTAGTCGAGGTAGAGCATGGAGGCGACGGCGTCCACGCGTAGTCCGTCGATGTGGAACTCCTCGCACCAGTAGACGGCGTTGGCGGTCAGGAAGTTGCGTACTTCGTGTCGACCGTAGTCGAACTCGAGGGTTCCCCAGTCGGGGTGGGCGGCTTGCTGGGGGTCGGGGTGTTCGTACAGGGGGCGGCCGTCGAAGGCGGCCAGGGCCCAGTCGTCGCGGGGGAAGTGGGCGGGTACCCAGTCCATGAGGACGCCGATGCCTGCCTGGTGCAGTGCGTCGATGAGGTACCTGAAGTCGTCGGGGGTGCCCAGGCGGGCGGTGGGCGCGTAGAAGCCGGTGACCTGGTAGCCCCAGGAGCCGCCGAAGGGGTGCTCCGCGAGCGGCATCAGTTCCACGTGGGTGAAGCCGAGGTCGTTCACGTATGCGGGGAGTTGCTCGGCGAGTTGGCGGTAGGTCAGTCCTGGGCGCCAGGAGGGGAGATGGATCTCGTACACGGAGACGGGCGCCTCGGTGACCGGTCGGTCATTGCGCCGGGCCATCCATTCCGCATCACTCCACGTGTACGTCGACCGGGCCACGATCGACGCGGTCGCGGGCGGGACCTCGGTACGGCGGGCCAGCGGATCCGCGCGGAGGGTGTGCGTGCCGTCGGGGCGCGTGAGGTCGAACTTGTACAGTTCGCCCTCACCGATGCCGGGCACGAACAGCTCCCACACACCGCTCGAGCCGAGCGAACGCATCGGATGGCCCGTACCGTCCCAGAAGTTGAAGCCACCGATCACGCGTACGCCCCGTGCGTTCGGCGCCCACACTGAGAAACGGGTGCCTCTTACGCCCTGGTGTGTCATCGGGTGGGCGCCGAGCGCCTGCCACAGCTCCTCGTGCCGGCCCTCGCCGATCAGGTGCAGGTCCAGTTCGCCGAGGGCGGGAAGGAAGCGGTAGGCGTCCTCGGTCTCCAGCACGGCTCCCTCGTACGTCACCAGCAGCCGGTACTCGGGGACGTCGTGCAGCGGCAGCACTCCCGAGAAGAAGCCGTCCCTGTCGTCGTGCAGTTCGGCCCGCAGGCTCCCGGCGACGACGGTGACGGACAGCGCGTAGGGGCGGAGGGCCCGGAAGGCGACCCCGTCGGGCACCGGATGGGCGCCGAGCACCGCGTGCGGGTCGTGATGGGTGCCCGCCAGCAGCCGTTCACGATCACCGGTGCCGACGGCGGAGGAGAGGGCCATGTCCGCCGCGCCCCGCTCCGGTGCCGCCTTCGCGCCGGTCTTCTCCTGACCGTCGTCGTTCGTCTTCCTGCTGTCGTCGGACGGAGTGCGGGGCATCACGGGCGGGCCTCCTCGGCAGGGGGATCAGTGCGTCACGCCGGCGGACAGACGGCGTATGGCCGCCATCGGCACCGGCAGCCAGTCGGGGCGGTGGCGGGCCTCGTACAGGACTTCGTAGACGGCCTTGTCCGTCTCGTACGCGCGCAGCAGCACGGGATCGGTCCGCGGGTCGCGCCCCGCGGACACCGTGTACCCGGAGCAGAACGCGGCCCGGCACGCCGTGGCCCACTCCGGTGCCGGGGGGACGGCGGAGTGTGCGGCGTAGTCGAAGGAGCGCAGCATCCCCGCGACGTCTCGCACCGTCGGCTGCGGCATCCGGCGCTCGGCCAGCGACTTCGACGGCTCACCCTCGAAGTCGATGAGGGACCACTCTCCGGACGGCGAGCGCAGGCACTGGCCCAGGTGCAGATCGCCGTGGATGCGCTGGGCGGTCCAGGCGCGCCCCTCGGCGGCGAAGGCGGTCAGCTCCTCGAACACGGAGTGCAGCGCGGGCGCGTAGGGCTGCAGTGCGGGTACCGCCTGCGCAGCCGCCTCCAGCCGCCGGGCCATGCCGTCGGCCAGCGCCCGTATCTGGGCATGTCCCATGGTGACCGTGGGCAGTGTGTGGGCCAGTGCTCTGTGCACCTCGGCCGTCGCCCGCCCGAGTGCCCGCGCCTCCGCCGTGAAGTCCTCGCTCTTGGCCAGCTCGCGCAGCGCCAGTTCCCAGCCGTCCGTGGCTCCCCGTACATAGGGTTGCAGTACGGCCAGGATGTACGGGTCGTCGACGCCGTCGAGGTCGGCGCGCAGCCAGCCGGTCGGCGCGGGCACCCGGGGGCAGCCCTCGCGCGAGAGCACCAGCGGCAGTTCCAGATCAGGGTTGATGCCCGGAACGATGCGCCGCAGCAGCTTTAGGATGAACGTATCTCCATAGATGACCGACGAGTTGGACTGCTCCGAAGTCAGCCTCCGCGGGACGAGTCCGCCCCGTATCCTCTGGTGTCCGTCTCCCTCGAAGCGGAGCCGGCCGACGCGGGCTCGGGTGCGGATCGCCTTCAGGAGCACAGCGGCGGCCCGGGGGTCGTACAGCGCCTCGTAGACGGTCCGCCCCGCCAGCGGGCCCTTCTCCGGACGTCCGATGAGCGCGGGCGCCAGCCGTGGTGGCAGCACCTCGCGCACGCCTATCAGCAGTTGGTAGCAGTCCCCGGGGTGCGACACGGCACCCCGGGCGGGGGAGTCCGGCTGATGGGCCCGTACGAGCAGGTGGATGAGGCGCGGTGTGCCGCCGGGCGGCAGCAGATCGGTGGCCGAAACCAGCGACAACCCGGTGACCGGCCGTCCCTTGCCCGCGAACCAGCGCTGCCGCGGCAGCCATTCCCGCAGCGGCGGGCCGAGGGATGTGAGCAGGCTGGGGCGTTGCGAGGCGGCGCGGGTGACGGCTTCCGACATGGCGTGCGTCCTTTCCCCGGCGATGGGTGCCGTGGCGAGGCGGAGGGAAACCGCCCCGCTCCGGGCGTTAGGCGACGTTGTCGCGGAGGCGGAACCAGTAGAAGCCGTGGCCTGCGAGGGTGAGGAGGTAGGGCAGTTCACCGATGGCGGGGAAGTGGACCTGGCCGATCAGTTCGACGGGGTGGTGGCCGGTGAAGCGGCCGAGGCCGAGTTCGGTGGGCTGGGCGAAGCGGGAGAAGTTGTGCACGCACATCACGAGGTCGTCGCCGTGTTCGCGGACGAAGGCGAGGACGGCCGGGTTGGAGGAGGACAGTTCGGTGTACGAGCCCAGGCCGAAGGCGGGGTTCTGCTTGCGGATCTCGATCATCCGCCGGGTCCAGTGCAGCAGGGAGGACGGCGAGGACATCGACGCCTCCACGTTGGTGACCTGGTAGCCGTAGACCGGGTCCATGATCGTGGGCAGGTAGAGGCGGCCGGGATCGCAGGAGGAGAAACCCGCGTTGCGGTCCGGGGTCCACTGCATCGGGGTGCGTACCGCGTCCCGGTCGCCGAGCCAGATGTTGTCGCCCATGCCGATCTCGTCGCCGTAGTACAGGATCGGGGAGCCGGGCAGGGACAGCAGCAGGGCGGTGAACAGTTCGATCTGGTTGCGGTCGTTGTCCAGCAGCGGCGCCAGGCGGCGGCGGATGCCGATGTTGGCGCGCATCCTGGGGTCTTTGGCGTACTCGGCCCACATGTAGTCACGTTCTTCGTCGGTGACCATTTCCAGGGTGAGTTCGTCGTGGTTGCGCAGGAAGATGCCCCACTGGCAGCCGGCGGGGATGGCGGGGGTCTTGGCGAGGATCTCCGAGACGGGGTAGCGGGTTTCACGGCGTACGGCCATGAAGATGCGGGGCATGACGGGGAAGTGGAAGGCCATGTGGCATTCGTCGCCGCCGCTTTGGTAGTCGCCGAAGTAGTCGACGACGTCCTCGGGCCACTGGTTGGCCTCGGCCAGAAGAACGGTGTCGGGGTAGTGGGCGTCGATCTCCTTGCGGACGCGTTTGAGGAAGGTGTGGGTGGCGGGCAGGTTCTCGCAGTTCGTGCCCTCCTGCGCATACAGATACGGCACCGCGTCCAGGCGGAACCCGTCGATGCCCAGGTCGAGCCAGAACCGCAGCGCGGCCAGGATCTCCTCCTGCACCACCGGGTTGTCGTAGTTGAGGTCCGGCTGGTGGGAGAAGAACCGGTGGAAGTAGTACTGGCCCCTGACCGGGTCGAAGGTCCAGTTGGAGGCCTCGGTGTCGACGAAGATGATCCGCGCGTCCGTGTACTGCTTGTCGTCGTCGGCCCAGACGTAGTAGTCGCCGTAGGGGCCGTGCGGGTCGGTGCGGGAGGCCTTGAACCACGGATGCTGGTCGCTGGTGTGGTTCATCACGAAGTCGATGATCACCCGCATGCCCCGCTGGTGGGCTGCGTCCACGAACTCCACGAAGTCCGCCAGATCCCCGAACTCGGGCAGCACGGCCGTGTAGTCGGCGACGTCGTAGCCGCCGTCGCGCAGGGGGGAGGTGAAGAACGGGGGCAGCCACAGGCAGTCGACGCCCAGCCACTGCAGATAGTCCAGCCTCGCGGTCAGCCCCTTCACATCGCCCACGCCATCACCGTTGCTGTCCTGGAAGGAGCGGACCAGGACCTCGTAGAACACCGCCCGTTTGAACCACTGCGGATCACGGTCGGCGGCGGGAGTGTCCTCGAAGGTGTCCGGGACGGGCTCGTTGACGATCATCGTGTGGGTGACCCTCCGATGGGCGGTGACGACGGTCGCGGTCGCAGGACACTCAGCACATGCGCGGGATGCTCATGTGGCGCAAGACGTACATAGTTGGTCCTGCCCCAGTGGTAGGTGACACCGGTGAGCTCATCACGCACCGGCACCGACTCGTTCCAGTCAAGACCGAGCCGCGGCATGTCCAACGAGACCGTCGCCTCCTGGGTGTGGTGAGGATCCAGGTTCACCACCACCACCACCGCATCCGCACCCGAACACTTCGAGTAGACGATCACCGCGTCGTTGTCCGCATGATGAAAACGCAGATTCCGCAACTGCCGCAGCGCGCGGTGCTCACGACGGATGCGATTGAGGGAGGTGATCAGCGGGGCAATGCTGCGCCCCTCCCGCTCGGCACCCTCCCAGTCCCTCGGCCTGAGCTGGTACTTCTCCGAGTCCCGGTACTCCTCCCCGCCCTCCTCCAGTGGCACGTTCTCACACAACTCGAAACCCGAGTACATCCCCCACGACGGCGACAGCGTCGCCGCCAGCACCGCCCGCACCTCGAACGCCGCCCGCCCCCCGCGCTGCAGATACACGGGCAGGATGTCGGGAGTGTTCACGAAGAAGTTCGGCCGCAAAAACGCAGCCGTCTCCTGCGTCAACTCACCCAGATACTCCGTCAGTTCCTGTTTCGTGTTTCGCCACGTGAAATACGTGTACGACTGCTGGAACCCCACCGCGGCCAGCGTCCGCAGCATCGCCGGCCGGGTGAACGCCTCCGCCAGGAAGATCACATCCGGATCCGACCGGTTGATCTCCCCCACCACCCGCTCCCAGAACACCACCGGCTTGGTATGCGGATTGTCCACCCTGAAGATCCGCACCCCCAGCCCCATCCAGAACCGCAGCACCCGCAGCGTCTCCGCCACCAGCCCGTCCATGTCCGCATCGAAGAACACCGGATAGATGTCCTGATACCTCTTCGGCGGATTCTCCGCATACGCCACCGACCCGTCCCCACGATGGCGAAACCACTCCGGATGCTTCAACACCCACGGATGATCCGGCGAACACTGCAACGCGAAATCCAGCGCCACCTCAAGACCCACATCCCGCGCCCGCCCCACGAACCAGACGAAATCCTCCACCGCCCCCAACTCCGGATGCACCGCATCATGC
>NZ_MLYP01000119.1 GCF_001866645.1 Streptomyces colonosanans | reverse complement strand
CACCTCGGCGGCGGCCTCAGTCGCAGCCTCCAGCGCGACGTCGACCTCCGGCTCGGGTTCCGGCGTGATCTCGGCCGAGGGTTCACGCTCCGGCTCGGGCGCCGCAGTTTCGGCGGTGGGCTTCGGTTCCGGCGTCACCTCGGCGACGGCCTCAGTCGCAGCCTCCGGCGTGACCTCGACCTCCGGCCCGGTCTCCGACACCTTCGCGGCCTCCGGTTCCGATGCGGGCTCGGAGGTTGCCTCGGCCGTGGGCTCCGGCTCCGCTGTCACCTCGGGCTCCGGCCCCCCCGCAATCGCGGCCGAGGTCTTCCGCTCGGATCCTGCCTTCGGCTCCGCCTCAGGCTTCGTGACCTCCGACTCCAGCTCTGCAGCCTCCGGTTCCGGGGTGGCCTCAGCCTCAGGCTCATCCTCGGTCTCCGGCTCGGCCTCCGCCGTGGCGTCGGCGGCCTCGGTCTCCGGCTCAGCCTCTGCCGCAGCCGCGGGTTCCGTGGCCTCCGGCTCAACCTCCGCCCTGGCCTCGGCGGCCTCGGTCTCCGGCTCCGAGCTCGTGGCGATCGCCGTCTCCGCCTGGGGCGTCACCTGCCGCGGCACCGTCACGTTGTCGAAGGCCGCCGCCACCAGCTCATGCTCGTCCGCCCCGGACGCCTCCTGGGCCGGCGACTGTGCCGGGATGTCGTTCGGCGCCGTCGGCTCGACGGGCTCCGCAGCGGCCGGTGCCGGCTCCGTGGCCGGTGTCGGCACCGACGGCTCCGAGGGCGTCACCTCGGCAGCGGTTGTCTCCCCCGAGGGCTCCCCCTCGGCGGTGCGACCCTTGCGTGAGCGGCCGAACGCGTTCCGCAGGAGAGTGAGAATGCCCATGTGCGCAACCCTTCGCATGAGGTGAAGCCCGTCTATCCCTGGCCAGGACGGACACGTAAGGTTAGCGGCCACCGGCAGTGATCTTGGGTAGGGCCCAACCATCGGAAGCGCCCCATGCCAACACCGTGCGTCCGCCATTGCCGCCCTCGCGGCCACCCCGGTCGATCCTGCGGTCGCCGCTGCCACTTCTGCGACTCAACCCGCCTGCGGACATGCCGGGTTGAACCGCCGTCCCGGAACGCCGGGCGACGGTGACGCCGACCCACGCTCTAGGTGCGCTGATGGAGCGTGACGTCGACGATCAGGGCGCGGTGGTCGGTGGCGGCGATGTCCAGGAAGCGGGCGGAGTTCACCGAGAAGTCCCGGGAGACGAGGACGTGATCGATCTGCACGCCCAGCGGCGGGATGGCGCGGGCGGGCCAGGAGGGTGTGCGGGTGCCGTCGGCGAGACGGGCGCTGTCGCGCAGGCCGGTGTCGAGGATGCGGCGGAAGGCGGCGTGGTCCTGGGAGGCGTTGAAGTCGCCCGCGATGACCGTGGGGGCGTCGCCGCCGGCTGCCGCGTAGGTGCGCAGCGCTCCCAGTTCGCGGCGCCAGACGGACAGTTGGCCGGCGAGCGGGGGCATGGGGTGCGCGAGTTGGAGGCGTACGGCGTGACCGTGGACGTCGGCGACGGCGCCGGGCATGCCCATGGTGCCCGGCAGGCCTGGCGCGGCCTTCAGCGGGAAGCGGCTGAGGACGACCGAGCCGTCGGAGCCGCTGCCCTCGACGGCCTGCCGGTAGGGGTAGATGCCGTCCTTGCCGCCGACGGCGTGCTCCAGGGTGGCGGAGCAGTGGTGCTCGCACTCCTCGACGAACACGATGTCGGGGCGCTCGCGGCGGATCGCGGGTACAAGGGAGTCGGTTCCCCGGCCGAACTGCACGTTGGACGTCAGGACGCGGAACTCGGCGAGCGGGGTGCCGGTGGGTTCGCTGCTTTTGCCGTACGGCTCGATGAACCAGGCGAGCGCGGCGAGCGCGAGGACGCCCCAGGCCATGCCGGTACGCCAGCGGGCGAGCAGGGAGAGGAGGAGGGCGAGGGCGGTCGGGGCGAGCAGCCAGGGCAGGAAGGCGAGCAGTTGCGGTACGGGGGTGATCGCGTCGGTGTCGGCAGCGCGACAGCCGACGACGACGCTCACCCCTGCGAGCAGCATTCCGGCGAGCCAGGCTCCCGCGGTCTTTCTCCGGGACCGGCGCCGGGCCCCGGTCGGCTCGGTCCACTCCGCGGTCGCAGTCTCCATGTACCGGCCGCCTTCTCCTCGGTGGGCTGGGTGTCCGGATCCTCCCTCAAAGACGGGGAGGGAAAGGAGATGGTTGCCGGGGCGAGGAGGGGGCGGCGAGGGGGGAGCCGAGTCAGGCCCGGACCCGTTTCGGCCGCTCCGCCGTGACCGGATCGGGCTCTGCGGACGCCCCGCGGCGTCGCATGACGATGCCCGTGAGCCAGGCAGCCAGGGCGACCGTGAGGCCGACTGCCAGCAGCAGCCAGGACACCGTGCGCAGCGAATCGGTGAGGGCGTCGTAGACCGCTCCGGCGGCCGGCTGCGAGATGCCCGCCGGGAGGTCCCGGAGCGTCATCCGGCGGCCCACCTCGATCGCGATGACGAGCAGCCCCGCGCCCAGCGCTGTGCCGAGACCGGTCGCGAGCACCGCCCGGCGCCGGCACACGGCCACGAGGATGCCGCTCAGGGCGAAACCGACCGCGGCGCCGGGAAGCCAGAAACCGGTGACTTCGAGCACGTGGAACCCCTTTCGGAGCTTCGTCAGGTCCTCGGCCTGCAGCAGGGTGATCTCTATGTGCGCGACCGGGATACGGCCTGCGAACGGCACGTGTTCGTCGGAGAGTTGCCGCTTCAGCCGCTCGGTGGCGGGGGCGAGGTCGATGGTGACCGGGCTGTCGCCGTCGCCGTGCAGGGCGCGGATCACGGCGTCGTGGGCGGTGAGGTTCGCGGTGTCCCAGGCGCTGTGGAAGGCCTTGGTGTCGGTGAACGAACGGACCGCGTCGTGCACGAAGGTGTGCACGGAGCCCTGCAGGGGCTGCCCGACGTGCACTTCCCGCATGATGCCGTTGGTGACGGCGGTGGCTATGGCGTCCCGGACCTCGGCGTCGGAGGCGAGCGGGTCGGTGGTGGCGGCATAGCGGGGGCCGTCCTCGATGCCGTACTTCGCCCACACGGTGAGAACGCCCAGCGGCGCGAGCAGACAGGCGAGGCCGACCAGCACAGCGGAGACCAATCTCCGGACACGTCGAGACACTCCCTCAGCGAATCGTGCCGACACCCGACGGGCGAGCCGATCGCCTGCAAATGGGTGGGTATGACGAGCCGAAGGGAAGAGCGGTGGCGGCCGGGACCGGCGCGGCCGTCGTCACCGTACGTGTCGACGATCGAGGCGGGCCAACGACCTGGGGCGTTCACGGCCGTGGCAGGGCCGTGGCAGTGCTCTCCGGTGGAGGGTTCACCCGAACGGGTGTTACCTGGTGGTGGGGCGGGCAGCCGGTTCCCGGGAGCGGGTCCCGGGGCGGGCGAGTGAGGGAGACGCATGAGGCCCCGGCGTCGGCATGGGCCGGTAGCCGGGGTCTCGTGCGCCGCAAGATGAGCCGGACCGGCGGTCAGCCGGCCGGCTCCTGCGGTCTCTGCAGCTTCTCGTGGGTGTAGTAGCGGTAGAAGTTGAACAGGAACACCGCCGCGGCGAACACGAGCCCCAAGCCCGCCGAGCTGAACACGCTGTGGCCGCTCTGGCTGAACAGGAAGCCGAGCGCGATGCCCGCGAACGCCGCCCACAGCGTCGCGTGCTGTTCACGCCGCAGACGCGGTGCCACGAGGAACAGTCCGATGCACACCGCCGCGAACACGAGCGCGGTCAGGAAGCCGAACCCGATGTTCCAGCCCGTGAGGGGGCCGCCGCGGCGCCTGGTGGTCGCGGCCCAGTAGCCGTAGACGAGACCGACGACGACGGGCACCGCGACCCGTCCGGCGGCGTGCGTGCGCCGGTCGAAGAGGTTGGGTGGGCGCTGCGCCGCGACCGTGGCCGGGAGCCTGGTGGCGGGTGTGCGTGGTGTCCCCGAGGCGGGTGCCGCATGAGCCATGGGAGCACTCCTCTCTCCTCGTCCCCGCACTCCAGGGCACACCTGGCCAGGGAGGTCGGCAAGTCGGGATGCGTGGCCACCGGGGCCGTGTTTGGCTGGGGCTCATGAGGATCGTGCTGTTCGGGGCGACGGGAATGGTGGGCAGCCGGATCGCCGCGGAGGCGAGGCAGCGCGGGCACCAGGTCATCGCCGTGAGCCGCTCCGGCCGGTCGCCGGTACCCGGGGTGACGGCCACGGCGGCGAACGCCTCGGATCCGGCGAAGGTGGCCGCGTTGGCGACGGGTGCGGACGCGGTGGCGAGCGCGTGCGCACCGCCCAGGGACGGCTCGGACCCGACGGAACCCTTCCTCGCCCTCAACCGCGCTCTCGTGCGGGGCACACGCGACGCCGGGGTGCGCCGGTTCATGGTGGTCGGCGGCGCCGGCAGCCTGGAGGTCGCGCCCGGACAGGCACTGTGCGACCAGCCCGGCTTCCCCGAGGCGTATGCGGCCGAGGCGCTCGCCCACCGCGCGGCCCTGGAGTACTTCCGCACGGACTGCGACCTGGACTGGACGTATGTCTCCCCAGCCGCCGAGATCGCCCCCGGCGAGCGCACGGGCCGCTTCCGGGTGGACGACGACCGGCTTCTGACCGACGCGGACGGCAACAGCCGGATCAGCGCCGAGGACTACGCGGTCGCCTTCGTCGACGAACTGGAACAGGGCGCCCATCCACGCGCCCGCATGTCGGTCGCGTACTGACGGACGGCGGCGCCCGTGCCCAGCAGTCGACGACCGCACGACCCGCAGGAGGACCGCGGGACGCAGGGCGGGGCCGCGCGCCGGTGGCGTGGCCTCCCGTTGCCCGACGGCCCACGCCGTGGTCCCAAGCGGCCCGCCGCCTGGGGGGCTTCGCCCCGGCCGTCCGCCCCCTCTGCCCCCGGGCCGCCGCGCGACGGCTCCCTCCCCGACGAAGGCGCCCTGCGCGGCCGACCGCAGCTGCTGCGTGTGCGCGGGCGCAGCATCGCCTGGATACCGCCGAACGCGCTGCTCCTCACCATCGCGCTGCTCGACTGGGACAGGGCCGACGGGTTCCGGACCCTCTCCTGGGTGGTGCTCGCCCCTGGTATCGCCGCCGCGCTCTGCGGGGTGTGGTGCACGGTGAGCGCCGCGGTGCTGGCCGTCGCCGTCTACGAGATCGAGGACCATGCCTGGCCGCACGAGTTCCAGAGCGGGCTGCCCGACTTCATCCTGGTCGTCGCGGGCGGCGCGATCGCCGTGCTGGCCTGCGCGGTCCGGGTGCGCGGCGAGCGGCGCATGCTGCACATGCAGGACCTCGTCGAGATAACCCGGCACACGGTGCTGCGCCCGCTGCCGGCCGGCTGGGGCGGTCTCGATCATGCGGCGGTCTACCTCGCCGCCGACAGCATCGCCCGCGTCGGCGGCGACTTCTACGACATCCAGCCCGGCCCGCAGGGCACCCGCGTCCTGCTCGGCGACGTCCAGGGCAAGGGACTCGGGGCCGTCACGGCCGCGCTGGCGCTGCTCGGCACCTTCCGCGAGGCGGCGTACCACGAGCCCGCCCTCGGTACGCTCGCCCACCGGCTCGAACTCCGGATGTCGCGGCACGTCCGCTACCGCGTGGGCATCGGCTGCGACGACGACCCCCGCTTCGCCACCGCCGTGCTGGTCGGCTTCCCGGCGGCCGACACCTCGTACGTGGAGGTCGTCAACTTCGGGCACGAACCGCCGCTGGTGGTCGCCCCCGGCGGCGTACGGCCCCTGCCGCCGGGGGACGGCCTGCCGCTGGGCCTCGGCGACCTGGGCGACGGACTGCCGCCGACGACGCTGCGCGTACCGCTCGCGCCGGGCGAGACGCTGCTGCTGGTCACGGACGGGGTGTCCGAGGCACGGGACGCCGCCGGGGAGTTCTTCCCGTTGCGGGACCGGGTGGCCGGCGCGCTCGCCGAGGATCCGCATGCCGCCGAGCCGGGCCCGCTGGTACGCCTCGTCCACGACGGCACGCTGCGCCACAGCGGGGGCCGCCTCGACGACGACACCGCGATCCTCGCGGTGCGCCGTCCGCCCACAGCCGACGGTGCGTGAGCGCTGCTCGGCGTACCGCCGTCGCGGTCATCCGGTCACGCCTGCTCCGGTCCCGCCGTTCCTGCCGACGCGTTCCCGGTCACGTCGTTCCCGCCGTCGTGGGCGGCACGCCGGTGGGAAGGTCCTGTACGTACGGCGCGGTCCCCGGTTCCGCGGCCCGGGCCGGACCCACGTAGGCGGCCATGGTCAGGGCGACCACGGCGATCAGCGCCGCGGCGACGCTTCGGATGTAGCGGGCGGCTGTTCGTCGGAGCACGGCGGCCTCGCTTCGCATCGCATCAGCAGCTTGTTAAGTGGGTTTAACGCGCGGCTTAACGTAGGCCGTCCCGAGGGGTGGTGCAAGAGGATGCGCTGAGGTTCCCGGGTGCCCACATGAGCGTCAACGGGACCAGTGGCATGCTTAGTTGAAGAATAATCAGAGGTGTCCGGACGTAAGTCGCCATGATGGCATGCTTGGTTCATGGCGGAGCGTGACGACCCGGAGACCATCGGGCGCAGGGTGCAGCGGCTGCGGACCGAACGCGGGCTGACACAGAAGCAGTTGGCCGAGCCCGCATACTCGCCCGCGTACATCTCCACCGTGGAGGCGGGCCGCGTCCGTGCCTCCGAGCCGGCGCTGCGGCACATCGCCGAGCGGCTCGGCATCGCCTACGAGGAACTGGCCACCGGTCGTCCGGCCCATCTCGCCACCGGCCTGCGGCTCAGGCTGACCGACGCCCAGCGCACCCTGGCCACCGGCGAGGCCGAGGCCGCGGCCGAGCAGTACAACGCGCTGCTCGCGGAGGCCGAGGCGCACGGGCTCGTCGGTGAGCAGGCCGCCGCGCTGCTCGGGCTCGGCGAGTGCGCGCTGGAACGGGGCGATCTGACGGCCGGGCGGCGGTACTTCGAGCGCTCGGAGGAGCGCCTGGGCGACGCACCGCTGACCAGCCGGGTCCCGGCACTGCGCGGCCGCGCCGTCTCCCACTACCTCGCCGGTGAACTCCGCTACGCCTGCTATCTGCTGGAGTCGACCCTCGACGAACTGAATCGCCTGGGACTGCACGACCCGGACGCCCTGCTGCTGCTCTATGCGAGCGCCATCGGCCCGTACATGGACATGGGCGCCCATGCGAGGGCGGCACAGGCGGCCGAGTTCGCGCTGGCGCTCGCGCCCCAGGTGGGCGACCCGGTGCTGGTCGCGCGCATGCACCGGTCGGTGGCGCGCACACTGATCGCCGAGGGCCGGATCGCCGAGGCAGACGCCTCCCTCGCCAAGGCCGCCGAGCTGTACCGGCACCTGCGGATCCGCACCGAGCTGGCCAACTGCCACTGGATGCGCGGTTATCTGTACGCGCAGAACGGCGAACTGGAGCGCGCGGAAGGCGAGTTGCGTGAGGCTCTCACCATGCTCTCCGAGCAGCGGGCCGCCCTCTACAGCAGCCAGGTCGCGGTGGAACTGGCGGACGTGCTGCACCGGCGCGGGAAGTCCCAGGAGGCCGCGCGGTTGCTGCACGGCGTCCTCGGCGACATCGGCCCGGAGCGTGGCGCCGTGCACTCCGCCGCCGCCCACCGTCTCCTCGGCATCATCGCGGAGGACGCCCGTGACACGGAGGACGCGGAGGAGCACTACGTCCGCGCGTTGAGCCTGCTGGAGAGGGCGGGCGCGGCGGGCGACCTGGCGGACCTGTGCCGTCTGCTGGGCGATCTGCTGCGCCGCACGGGCCGGGTGGAGGCGGCCCTGGACGCGTACCGCACGGGCCTCGGCCACCGCACCGCCCCGGGCACGACGACCCTGGGCCCCGCGCCGGCGCAGCCGCCGCTGTAGAGGGGGCGCGACGGCCCGCTCACGGGGTGACGATGGCGAAGCCGAGGTCCGGCTGGGTCACATACGAGAACAGCCGCTTGAGCAGCTCCCGGTCCCCGTCCGTCTCGATGCCCGCGAGGCCCCTGCCCGCGAGCAGGCCCAGGAATTCGGCGCGGGTCAGGGTCAGCGTCAGGCCCGCCCCCGGTTTCGGCGTGCGGTGCAGCGGCAGGCTGCGGTGGGTGAGCGCGCCGTGCTGCAGATTGATCCGGTGCCGGCACTGCTCGTCGATCACGACCAGGTCGATGACGAGCCGCGGCTCCCGGGCCGCGCGCGGCCCGTCGATGCGGACCGCGATCGAGTCCAGCAGCATGCTCACGGTGAGCCCCGACGTCATCCCGGCCGTGTCCGTGGCGGAGGCGGTGCCCGCGCCCTTGCGCAGTTCCAGCGCGCCGGTCAGGTAGATGTTCCGCCAGGGCCCGTTCTCGGCGCCGTGCCCGAGCCGTTCGTACACGCCGGCCAGTGCCTCCTTCGCCTCCTCGTCGTCCGGGGAGGCGAACACCAGGTGGTTGAGGAGGGTGGCGGCGAAGCGCAGGTCGCCGGCGTCGGCGTACCGGCGGGCCGCCGCGAGCATCGCCTCCGGCCCGCCCGCCATCTCCACATACCGCTCGGCGAGCGCGGCCGGCGGATGCTCCCAGAGGTGGGCCGGGTTGCCGTCGTACCAGCCCATGTACCGCTGGTAGACGGCCTTGACGTTGTGGCTCAGGGAGCCGTAGTAGCCCCGCGCGTGCCAGGCGTTCGCCAGCGCGGGCGGCAGCCGCAGTTCCTCCGCGATCTCCGGGCCCGTCAGACCGCTGTTCATGAGCCGCAGGGTCTGGTCGTGCAGATACGCGTACAGGTCCCGCTGCTCCGCCAGCAGCCGGACGACGTTCTCGTGCCCCCAGGTCGGCCAGTGGTGCGAGGCGAAGGCCACGTCGTAGGCGTCGCCGAAGAAGTCGATGGCCTCGTCGAGGTAGCGCGACCAGACGCGGGCGTCGCGGACCAGGGCGCCGCGCAGGGTCAGGATGTTGTGCAGGGTGTGCGTGGCGTTCTCGGCGAGGCACAGGGCGCGCTGCTCGGGGAAGAGGAAGTTCATCTCGGCGGGCGCCTCGGTGCCGGGCGTCAGCTGGAACAGGATGCGGACGCCGTCGACGGTCTCCGTCTGCCCGGTGTGCGTGATGTCGACGGTCGGCGGGACGAGGCCGACCGTACCGGTGGACCTGGCCGTGCCGAGTCCCGTGCCGATGTGCCCGTCGGGCGCCTTGACCAGCCGGGTGCCGAACATGAAGTCGGCGCGGCGGATCATCGCGGGCCCGGCGAGGACGTTCTCGCTGACCGCGTGCTCCAGGAAGCCGGCGGGCGCGAGGACCGGCACGGCCGCCTCCCCGCCGCGCGGCAGCACACCGCGGGCGCCGCCGAAGTGGTCGACGTGGGAGTGGGTGTAGATCAGCCCGGTGACGGGCCGCTGCCCGCGGTGGTGCCGATAGAGGGCGAGGGCGGCCGCCGCGCACTCGGCGGAGATGAGCGGATCGACGACGAGGACGCCGTCGTGGCCCTCGACGAGGGTCATGTGGGAGATATCGAGGCCGCGCACCTGGTAGACGCCCTCGGTGACCTCGTACAGCCCCTGCCGAGCGCACAGCTGCGACTGCCGCCACAGACTCGGGTGCGCGGTGCCGGGACAGTCCCCGTCGAGGAAGCGGTACGCGTCCCCGTCCCACAGCACCCGTCCGTCCTCGGCCGTCACCATCCCGGGGACCAGGGCGGCGACGAACCCGCGGTCGGCGTTCTCGAAGTCGGTCCGGTCCTCGAAGGGCGGCAGTCCGTCACGGGGCGGGGCGTCCATGGGGCCAGCTTCGGCGCGCGGGATGCGGGAGGCCACCGGTGGGGGACCGTTCAGGGTGCCGGTGCGGCCGGAGCACTACGAGAACATCGACATGCCCACGAACATCGCCACGAGGAACAGCGCCGCCGCGGCGATGAGCGCCACCACGTGCGGCCGTTGCTCGGCGAAGGCGCGGAGCGTGGCCGGCTGACGGCCACCGGCCGGTGAACGGCCACGTCGGCCCGCAGCGGCAGGCCGCTGGCGGTGGGCCGCCCGGTGACCCGGGACCCCGGCCGAGGGCGGGAGTTTGTACGTCGTCGCCGGGCCCGTCACGCTGCGGGGGACCGCCGGCGGTTGCGGGGCAGGCGCGGGAGCGGGAGGCGGTTCCTGGGCCACGGCCGGGAGCGGTTCGGCGTGGCCCCGCCAGGAGCCGGAGGCGAACCAGTCGGCGATCTGCAGTGCCGTGGGCCGCTCCTCGGGCCGCTTGGCGAGCAGACCGAGCAGATAATTCTCGAAGGCGGGTGGCAGGGCGACGCCCAGCTCGCGCGGCGGCACGGGAGCCGCGTCGAGATGCTGGTGCAGGACCGCGATCGGGGTGCCCGCGCGGAACGGCGGGTTCCCGGTGAGGAGCTGGTAGAGCACACAACCGAGCGAGTACACGTCGCTGGCCGGTCCCGCGGGCTTGCCCAGGGCCCGCTCGGGCGCGATGTACAGGCTGGTGCCGACGATCTGCCCGGTCGCCGTGAGCGCGGCCGACGGGTCGTCCATGAAGCGGGCTATGCCGAAGTCGCCGATCTTCACCGTGCCGTCCGCGTCGAGGAGCAGGTTGCCGGGCTTGATGTCCCGGTGCACGATGCCCTGTTCATGGGCGACGGCGAGCCCGGCCGCCGCCTGTGCGGCGATGCGGGCGACCCGTTCGGCGGGCAGCGGCCCGTCGTCGGACAGTACCCGGGAGAGGCTGTCGCCCTCCACCAGCTCCATCACCAGGAACAGCCGGCCCTCGTGCTCCCCGAAATCGAGGACGCCGACCACATGGGGGTGGTGGAGGCGGCCCGCGGTCTGGGCCTCCAGGCGGAAACGGGAGTCGGCGGTGCGGTCGTCGTTCTGGGCGAGCAGGACCTTGACGGCGACGGGACGGCCGAGCATCTGGTCGTACGCACGCCAGACCTCCCCCATCGCGCCACGCCCGATGGCGGTGTTCAGCTCGTACCGGCCCGCGATCAGCACCTGTTGTTTCATCCTCATGCCGTGAGACGAATGTCGTGAGACCTCTCGACCGCTGCCTGCCATGACGCCGCCGGGGCGGGTGACGGTGGGTACTGCAGCGGGTTCCAGCCTACTGGCACGACCGCGCGTTTCGATCATGGTCACCCCCGATGTGATCGAGAGGTGATGATCCGGGCGCTCGCGTGGGGGAAACTCCCCGTCCAGCCCCAAGTCCCCGCAGACCAGAGCCAGATGAACTCCGCCACTCACACCCGCTCACATCCGGTGCGACGGTGGGTGGTTCAGCAGCCGATGCCGACCGGGACGAAATTGATGCGGGTGTGCTCTTCCATGCCGAGAGCCTTGTTGTACGTGGTGCGGGTGACCCGGTACCAGACGTCGTCCCTCGCGGTGTCGCCGTTGACATCGTCCAGCTTCACGCACCACCGTTCGCGCTGGACGACCCGCCGGTACGTCTCGGTGCCCTCTTGGACCTTCGTGCAGTCCCGGTATCGCTCGGTGGTGTACCAGGTGCGCGTCTTCTTGTGGGCGCCCGATCCCGTACGTTTCGTGTGCTTGACCCGCTTGGTGGCGGGCGTGCACTTCTTGACCATGTGCGGCCGGGTGTCCTTGACGGTCCTCCTGGGGACGTGCCGGACGGTGTCCCGGAGACCGACGACGCGGTCCGTGTGCGGCTGGGCTTCCTGGTGGGCGTACCCGCCGCCGTGACCGGTGCCGCCCCCGTGTCCCGGAGCGTCGTGCCGTCCGCCGCCGCACGCGCCGAGTCCGAACATGAGGATCGCCGTCACCCCGGCGACCACCAGTCGCTGCTTCCCGAACATGTCTCCCCTTGCGGTCACCGGACGTGTCCGCCAAGGACCCTCGGAACGCAAGGCCCCCGAACACAAGGCCGGGGCACTGTCCACGGCACGGCGGCAGTCAGACTAACTGATCTTCGATAAGGGGCGGGGGTGGCGAAGTCTCGTCGACGGCGGCCGGAAGCGGAGTGAGGATGGTGGTGTGTGAAGGGAGGCGCCGATGTGGATCCTGCTTCACCCTCACTCCGGCGGGCAGGCGGTGGCGGCCCTTGGCATGCCGCCGGTGTGGACGCAGTTCCCGGTCGCCGATCGCCCGGGTGTGGCCGCCGCCGTCCTGGCTGCCGCCTTCGTCGCGCTCGTCGTCGGCACGAGGGCCCGACAGGGCCGGTTCCGGCGGTTCCGGGACGCGCGGGGCAAGGCTGCCGAGCCGGTCGACGCGTCGTGGTTCACGGCCCACACCCTGGACGGTTTCCCCGAAGAAGCCGTCCGCGCACGCCTGCGGGGCCCCGACGCGCCGTCCGTCGACTGCCTCTATGCCGCCTGGGTACTGGCCGTCCGCGGGATGGACGCCGTATGGCTGGAGAAGAACCTCTCACTGCCTGCCGATGTGGCGCACCTGATCGTCGAGGCCGCTGAGCCGAGGCGCCGGAACCGGGAGTCGCAAGAGGACCACGACGAGCCCGGGCCGGGGGGACCGCCTGGCGGGGCGAAGGCCGAGGAAGGAACGGCAGGGCGTGATTCCGTTCCGGGATCCTGCGGTGATGACCGGCGGCGACGTGCCGGGCCGGCCTCGTAGACATCGAGAGGACGGAGTCCGACCACCTTCAAGGGGCCGGACCCCCTCCGTCGTGGGCCCTGGTGGGGCTCTAGTGCCGCGGCAGGCAACGTTCGCCCCG
>NZ_MLYP01000118.1 GCF_001866645.1 Streptomyces colonosanans | reverse complement strand
AACGCCGCTGCGCCCGTGCTCCGCGCGGACGACGGGGAACTCAGAACAGGCCCTAGTAGGGGCGGAGTCCCAAAGACCGGACGAGATCCCGCATCTCTGTGCGGTACAGCTTCGCCGGGTCGCGCGTCTGGTTGCGCAGATGCCCGTACACCTCCAGCGAGACCAGTCCGTGCATCCGGCCCCAGACACGCATGGCGAGGGCCACGCCCGCGGGGGGCAGCTGGGGGAAGGTGCGGCGCAGTTCGTCGGTGAGCTGTGGGTGGAAGTCGTCCCACGCGTAATCCGGCTCGTCGCCGTTGGCCGAGTGCAGCGGCTCCGCGTGCGGCCAGGCCGCGGCGACGAGGGCGGTGAGTCCCGCGCAGGCGCGGTGTTCGGCGTCGGCGGCCGGACCGCCCTCGGGCTCCTGGTAGCCGGGGACGGGGTCGCCGTAGATCAGCCGGAACCCCTCGGGGTTGGAGACCGACCAGGTGCGGAACGCGTCCGCCCAGGTGAGCACGCGGCCGACCGCGTCGTCCTCGGGCAGCTTCGCCACGGCGGCCTCGGCGGCCTCGACGTAGGACGTGTAGACGTCGGCGATGAGTGTGGTGATGAGGTCGTCGCGGGTGGCGTAGTAGCCGTAGATCGCACCGGCGGTCATGCCCATCTCCCGTGCGATGGCGCGCAGCGTGATCGCGTCGGGCCCGCCGGTGGCCATCAAGTTGAGGGCAACTGCCTTGATTTCCTGGGCGGTTGCCGCCCGCAGCCGGTCGCGACGACTTGGTTTCCGATCATCCACGCTTGACACCTTACAGCGTTGCGCTACTGTTCGGCGTGTCGGTACTGAACGCTGTGTAGTAAATCTACGGCGTGTGGTGGTCGTCTCGTTCCGAGAGGCTCGTACCGTGTCCCCTCCTCCCCGTGCAGGGCTGCGCCTGGCCCTGCTCGCCTTCACCCAGTTCCTCATCGCGCTCGACTACAACATCGTTTACGTCGCCCTCCCCGATATCGGCGCGGGGCTCGCCTTCACCGCACAGTCCCTGCAATGGGTCGTCAGCGGCTACGCCGTCGGCTTCGGCGGCTTCCTGCTGCTCGGCGGCCGGGCCGTGGACCGACTCGGGCAGCGCCGCATGTTCATGCTCGGACTCGCCCTGTTCGGTATCGCGTGCCTTGCAGGCGGCGGCGCCACCGGCCCCGGGGTGCTGATCGCCGCCCGCGCGGTGCAGGGGTTCGGGGCCGCGCTGGTCACCCCCGCGACCCTCTCCCTCGTCAACACCGGCTTCACCGAAGGGCCCGCCCGGGTGCGGGCGCTCGCGGTCTGGGCGGCCGGCGGCAGCGCCGGGCTCGCGGCCGGTGCGCTGCTCGGCGGCGTCGTCACCGAGTTCGCGGGCTGGCGCTGGGTGCTGTACGTGATGGTCCCGCTGGCGGCCCTCGCGCTGCTCGCGGCGCCCCGCCTGCTGGCGCGGGACGCCGCAGTGGGCCTGGACCGCGGCCGCGGCGGTTTCGACCTGCCCGGCGCGCTCATCGTCACCGCCGCCTCCGTCTTCCTCGTCTTCGGTCTCGTCAGCGGGCCCGAAGCGGGCTGGGGCTCGGTACACGGGGCGGGGGCGGTGGCCGCCGGCGCCGTGCTCTTCGCGGTGTTCGTCCTCGTCGAGCGGCGCACGGCCGACCCGCTCGTGCCACTGCGGCTGCTGCGCAACCGCAGTCTGGCCACGGCGATGCTGGTGATCCTCGTCTTCCAGAGCGCGCTCGGCGGTGCGTACTACCTCCTCACCGGTTACCTCCAGGACGGCCTGCACTACGACGCGCTGCGCGCGGGCCTGGTGTTCCTGCCGCTCACCGCGGTGTCCCTGATGGCGAGCCTGCGGATCGGCCCGCCGCTGGTGGCCCGCTGGGGCGTCCGCAGGACGCTCGTCACCGGCATGGCCGTCAACGGCCTCGGCATCGCCGCCCTGGGGGCGGGCATGTCCGCAGGCGGTTCGTTCTGGTCGCTGCTGCCCGGCATCGCCGTCTGGGGCGTCGGCGGCGGCCTCACCTTCCCCGCGATGTTCGTGGCCGCGTCGTCGGGTGTCCCCGCGGAGGAGCAGGGCGTGGCCTCCGCCCTCGCCACCACCGCCCAGCAGATCGGCGGCGCGGTCGGCCTCGCCTTCCTCGTCGCCATCGCCAACTCTGGCCGGGACGGCATCAGTTCGCGTGGCGCCGCGCATGCGGCCCTGGTTCACGGCCTGCATGCGGCCGCACTCGTTGCCGGCGTCGCGTCCGTCGCCGGAGCGCTGCTCGGGTTCGTACTGAAACGGCCCGAGCCGGAGGTGACCGCCGTATCCACCCCCATCCCCACCGACCGTCAGGAGATCAACCGATGAGCACCGACACCACCGCCGCCTACGACCTCGCTCTCAAGTTCACCGAGGTGTTCAACGAGCGGGACGACGAGCGCCGCCGCGCCGCCATCGCCGCTGCCTTCACCCCCGACACCGTCTACACCGACCCCGACTGGGCGGCCATGGAAGGCCACGAGGGTATCGACTCCCTGACCAAGGTGGCGCACGAGAAGCTCGGCGACCTCGTCTTCGCCGTACGCGACGCCGCCCAGTCGCAGCGCGGCATGGTCCTGTCTGCCTGGACCCTCGGCGTGCCGGGCTCCGATACGCCCGTGGCCACCGGGCGCGTGGTCCTCCTCGTCGAGGACGGGCGCATCGCCAGGGCGGACAACTTCTTCGACGCATCGGCGTGACGCGCATCGGCCCAAGCTGATTTCGGTCTCTGATTTCGGCAAAAGTCACCGCCGGTGGACTTCAAGTCCACCGGCGGTGACTCACGGGACAGCTCTTGGGCGCGTGTACGACAACCGTCACACGCGCCTGACGAAGTGGCTCAACGACGGGGTACCGCCCGCCCAGGTGGCGGACTGGGCCGGTAACAGCGTCCCCGTGCTGCTGGCCACCTACGCCCGGTGTGTCGAGGGGCGGCTTCCTGATCTCAAGAGGCGGCTCGAAGCTGCGGGTGATCTTCCCGAGGTGCCGGACGCAGGCTGAGGTCCCGGCCGAAGACTTCGACACGTGTTCGACACGGCCATCCGCGAAAACCCGGTGACAGCCGGACAGCCCCGGAGCCTCCCCTTGACCGTCGGGGGAGTGTCCGGGGCTTCGCCGTGTCTGGTGAAACGTGCTCTGACCAGCAAAAAGCCCTCCCACTGGGGAGGGCTCTCAATGGCGCCCCCGGCAGGACTCGAACCTGCGGCCAAGCGCTTAGAAGGTGTCAGGGGCCGAGCGATGTGCTCACCTGCGTCTTCGCCGGTCGCTCGCGAACGAATGCAGTCAAAGCGCTTGCTGTCATTTCCGGGAGACCTTTGGCTGATCACCGCGCCTCGTGCCTTCGCCCTGGCTCATGGGTACAAGGCGAAGGCATGTTCGCGGCCTCTCAGTCGATGCAGAACTCGTTGCCCTCGATGTCCTGCATCGGGATGCACGACTCGTTGGTGCCATCGGCAAGCAGCGTTTGCACGTGAACCGCGCCGAGCGCGACCAGTCGCGTGCACTCGGCCTGGAGTGTGGCGAGGCGCTCTTCCCCCACGAGTCCGGTGCCGACCCGCACATCAAGGTGCACCCGGTTCTTGGCGGCCTTCCCCTCCGGGACGCGCTGGAAGTACAGCCGCGGGCCCACATCTGAGGGATCGACGCAGGCGAACCAGGAATCCCGCTGCTCAGGCGGCTGCGAACGCTTGAAATCGTCCCAATTTGCAAACCCCGCCGGTGGCGGCGGTATGACGTACCCCAGCACCTCGCACCAGAAACGAGCGAGCCGCTCAGGTCCTGCGCAGTCGAAGGTGACTTGGAACTTCTTGATCGGCGTCATCGGGCAACTGTAGGGGCGCGCGCCGAGACTCCGGGCGCCATTTTCGTGCAGCGATCGAGGTCTCGCGTGGCGTGAGTTGGTGATGGGCGGTGGGTGTCCGCGACCGGGAGTGGAACCACCTTGGCTTCCGGCGCAGGGCAGGGGGGACGGGGCACTACCGGTCGTGCAGGATCTCGGGCCGGGTGACGGGCACGATGGTGACCAAGTCGTCGAGGCCCTTGAAGTCGTCGGGGTTGGTGGTGAAGAGGGGGAGTCCCTCGGCGGCCGCGATGGCGGCGATCATCAGGTCGGCCACACGGCGACGGGGCTTGCGGCCTGCGGAGACGACGGCGGCGCAGATCCTGCCGTAGATGCGGGCCGCCTCCACGTCGAAGGGGATGGGGTCGAATTCGTTTTCGGCGCGCTGCAGGACGTCCATGCGGCGAGCCCGCTCGGCGTGTTCGTCGTAGTCGCTCTGCTCGCCGCCGCGCACCTGGTGGGGGCCTGCGGAGAGTTCCGCGAGGGTGATGGCGCTGATGGCCATCTCGGCAGGTAGCTCGTCGGCGTCGATCCACTTGCGCAGGATCATGATGTTGGTGTCGAGCAGGCCTTGCTCGTGCTCAACGGGCATACGGGTCGTCCAACTCCTGCTCGACGACGGCGTCCTGGTCGTCGCGGAAGGCGTCCAGCGAGATGTCAGGGGCAGTACGTGACATGGCCGCGAACTCGGCACGGGGAACAAAGCGGCGACGGCGGCGGAGCGGGATCAGCTCGCCGACACGATGCCCGTCGCGGGTGACGGTGAACGCCTGTCCTCCCTGGACGGCGTCCATGATCTCTTTGGAGCGGGTGCGCAGATCGCGCTGAGTGATCTCCGGCTGCGCTGTCATGCTGTCCACGATAGCGAAGGTGTGCTACTCGGTGCTACACCGTTACCCGCGATCGTGGACAGGTGAAGGTGCCTGCCCCTAGAGCGATGTGCATCAGGGCATGAAAGAGCCCCTCACGCGTTTCCGCAGGTGAGAGGCTATGTGCGCCCCCGGCAGGACTCGAACCTGCGGCCAAGCGCTTAGAAGGCGCCTGCTCTATCCACTGAGCTACGGGGGCCGGTGTGGTGGCCTGTCGCGGTGCCCGGGCGTGGGCCGATCCGTGACCTTGCCGGGGACAAGGATAGGGCTCCCGGCTCCTCGTCCCTGCTGCTTCACCTCCGTGGCTCGATGTGGAGGTTCAGTGAAGCGATCCCGATAATCGCAGGCAGGTGCGAATCGTGCACCGCTTTTGACGCCTCGCGCCCCGGGTGTTGTGTACTCGTTATGCCTGCGTCCCAGTCGTCCCTTCCGTCCGTTGCGTTCTGTCGGCGCGCAGGCAGCCTCATATGCTTCAGAAAGCCTCCAAAATTGGGCATTCTTCGCATGTGGTGACCTTGGACGTACGGCCTCAGCTGCTCGACGCACTCTCCGCCCTGCGCGACCATGTCGCCGCCGCACGCTTCCCGCTGCCCCTGGCGGGGGCGCCACGCGCGCGTGCCAACCGCGACGAGCTTCTCGCACAGCTCGATGACTATGTGGTGCCCCGGCTGAAAGAACCCGAAGCACCCTTGCTGGCCGTCGTCGGCGGATCCACCGGGGCCGGCAAGTCGACTCTCGTCAACTCCCTTGTGGGCCGCAAGGTCAGCGAGGCCGGCGTGCTGCGGCCCACCACCCGTGTACCCGTGCTCGTCTGCCATCCCCGGGACCATCACTGGTTCAGCGGCATGCGTGTCCTGCCCGACCTCAGCCGCGTGTGGGTGCCCCACCAGGAGTCCGGCGACGAACTGCACGCAGTCGCCGGACGCGAGGAGCGGGTGCTGCGCATCGAGACGGCCGACACGATTCCGCAGGGGCTCGCTCTCCTGGACGCTCCCGACATCGACTCCCTGGTCGTCGGCAACCGGATCCTCGCCGCCGAGCTGATCTGCGCCGCCGACATCTGGGTCCTGGTCACGACGGCCGCCCGGTACGCCGACGCCGTGCCCTGGCATCTGCTGCGGACCGCCAAGGAGCACCGGGCGACCTTCGTCACCGTGCTCGACCGGGTCCCGCATCAGGTGATCACGGAGGTTTCCCGGCAGTACGGCGCCCTGCTCACCAAGGCCGGGCTTGGCGAGTTGCCTCGCTTCACCGTGCCCGAGCTGCCCGAGTCCGCCTGGGGTGGGGGGCTCCTGCCTGCCACCGCTGTCGCGCCCCTGCGTGCGTGGCTCACGGGTCAGGTGCAGGACCCCGCCGTCCGACAGGCCGCTATGGCCCGTACGGCACAGGGCGTCCTGGGCTCCCTGAAGTCCCGTATGTCCGAACTGGCCGGCGCCGCCGCCGCCCAGCACGCGGCCGCGCTGCGGCTCACCGCCGCCGTCGACACCGCGTACGACGGCGAGTACGCGCGCGTACAGGACCGTTTGCAGGCTGGTGCCGTTCTTGCCGGCGACGCGCTGAAGCGGTGGCGCAGCTATCCGCTCGACTGCGGCCCGGGTGAACTGATGGACGCCCTTGTCGACAATCTGAGCACGCTGCTGCTGTGCGCCGTCACGGCCGCCGACGAGCGTGTCGACTCGGCTTGGCAGCGCGAACCAGCGGCGAACGCACCCGAAGTGATGAACCGTGACCCGATTCTGGAGAGCGCCGAGCATCGGATCGGGATGACCGTACGACGCTGGCGGCGCGTTCTCGAGGAGTACGCCGAGGACGAGGTGCGCGATCTCGACAAGAGCATCGCCCCGGACGCCGAGGCGGTGTCCGCCCTGGTCGCCACGGCCCTCCTGGGCGGACACCGGGCACAGGCGGCCGGCGAGGGGCTCGCCGAGCGGATCGGCGCGCAGGGGGCGCTGCGGTTGCGCGACCGAGCCGCCCGACTGCTCTCCGAGTACCTCGACCGGGCGCTGCGCACCGAACGCGAGCGCCGTCTCGCCCCCCTCGACGCCCTAGACGTCCGCGCGGAGCCCCAGGCCGAACTCATCGCCGCGCTGTCCGTATTGGAGAAGGAGAGGTGACCCGGTGACTGCCGTCACTGACCACACGGGCCATGCCGAGCATCCCCAGGGCGAGCCCTCGGACAGGGTCGTACTGGTGGCCGGGAAGCGGCCCGAGCGCGAGCGGCGCGGGACCGCTCCCTGCGAACAGCCCGCCGCCACCCATGAGGGAGACGACGGCGAGCACGCGCGCGAAGGGCGCCGTGCCGACCGCACCAGTGTGAAGGGTGAGGCGGGTGCGCAGGATGACGCGGATGCGGACACCGGTGCGCGGGATGGTTCCGCGGCTGTCTGCTCGGCGGCCGGGCCCCCGCAGGTACGGGCGCAGGACGATGATCTCCACGCGTGTGTGGAGCGCGACGGTTTGGCGGACGGCACCGAGACCGGGACCGGCTGGGACGACGGGCTGATCGCCAGACGCCTGCCCGAGACGGCCGCCGCGCACGAGGTGGCCGTGATCGTGGGGCCCCGCGGCACGGCCGTACGACAGCCCGAGCCCCTGGCATACGACGGGCCCCTGCGATCGCGGCTGGACGCGCTGCGCGAGCTGGTGGGCCTGTCGCGGACCCGGTTGGACGGCGACACGCTCGCCGAGGCGGGCCGGGTCCTGGACGAGGCCACCACGCGCCGCAGGCTCTCCGGGGAGCACACCGTGGTCGCCGTCGCGGGCGCTACCGGTAGCGGCAAGTCGATGCTCTTCAACGCGCTCGCCGGGGTGGCCATTTCGGAGACCGGCGTGCGCAGGCCGACCACCGCAGCGCCGATCGCATGCAGTTGGAGCGACGGCGCCGCCGGCCTCATCGACCGGCTCGGCATCCCGGGGAGGCTGCGCCGGCGCCCCGTGCAGAACGCGGACGGCGAGTCCCGGCTGGACGGGCTCGTCCTGATCGACCTCCCCGACCACGACTCCGCAGTCGTGCAGCATCGAGAGCAGGTCGACCGCATCCTCGAACTCGTCGACGCGATCATCTGGGTCGTCGACCCCGAGAAGTACGCCGACGCCGTCCTCCACGAGCGCTATCTGCGGCCCCTGGCCGGGCACGCCGAGGTCATGTTCGTCGTCCTCAACCAGGTGGACCGGCTGCCCGGGGAGGCCGCCGACCATGTGCTCGACGACCTGCGACGGCTGCTCGACGGGGACGGGATCGCCCTGGGGGAGTACGGAGAGCCGGGCGCGACCGTGCTCGCGCTGTCCGCGCTCACCGGGGAGGGCATGGGCGAACTGCGCGAGGCGCTCGGACAGTTCGTGGCCGAGCGCGGGGCGGCCGCACGTCGCGTCTCCGCCGATGTGGACGCGGCTGCCGTCCGGCTGCGGCCCGTCTACGCGGCAGGGCAGCGTATGGGCCTCAGCGAGGAGGCACGCGAGGAGTTCGCCGGGCGACTGGCGGACGCGGTGGGCGCGACTGCCGCGGGCGAGGCTGCCGAACGCGCCTGGCTGCGCAACGCCAACCGTGCGTGCGGCACGCCCTGGCTGCGGCTGTGGCGGTGGTGCCGGGACCGGCGCGCCCCCACCACGGGACGGCTGCCGGTGCCTGCGCCCGTGGATGAGGAGGCGACCGCGCGGCAGCGCGTCGAGCAGGCCGTACGGACGGTGGCGGACCGGGCCGCGGGCGGGTTGCCCGCGCCCTGGGCCCAGGCGGTGCGCGAAGCCGCGGTACGCGGCGCACAGGAGCTGCCGGAGGCACTGGACGAACTTGCGGTGCGGGCCGCCACGCCGCCGGAGCGGCCGCCCCGGCCCGGCTGGTGGCCCGCCTCGGTGCTCGCCCAGGCGTCGATGACGTTCTTCCAAGTCATCGGTGTGCTGTGGCTGTTGGGGCAGGTCGTCGGATTCATGCCGGCGAACCTGGGGGTGCCGATGCTGCTGATGGCGGTCGGCGTCATCGGCGGTCCTGCCATCGAGTGGAGCTGCCGGATGGCCGCCCGCGCACCGGCCCGGCGGTACGGGCTCGAGGCGGAACGGCGGTTGCGGGAGGCGGCCGCCGGATGCGGGCGAGCCCGGGTGCTGGATCCGGTGGCGGCGGAACTGCTGCGGTACCAGGAGGTTCGGGAGCAGTACGCGAAGGTCACGGGGGCCGGAGCGGGGGCGCGGGTGGGGTGAGTCCCGTCTGGGGGAGTCCGGACCGGGGCGGAGGCTCTCGTTCAGGTGACGGAGTTGTCCACAACCGGGCGGTTGCCCACAGCGCTCAGCGGGCTCGGACCGACGGAGGCAGTCTGGCCTCGTGGCGATCGCGGTCGCCGCACCGGCGGCGGTAAGTGACATGGCGTGGCCGCCGCGGCAGACGCAGCCGTACGGGACGGGCCCGTACGCGTTTTGGCCCGGCACGGAAGCCGGGGTGAGGGAGGGGTCATGAACGAGACGATGGTGTGCGTGGTGGGCAACGTGGCCACGCAGCCGGTGTACCGGGAGTCGCCGACGGGGCCCACGGCACGCTTTCGGCTGGCGGTGACAGCACGGTATCTGGACCGTGAGAAGAACGTGTGGACGGACGGGCACACGAACTTCTTCACGGTGTGGGCCCGGCGCGCGCTCGCCACGAACGTCGCGGCGTCCGTCTCCGTGGGTGATCCGCTCATCGTGCAGGGGCGGCTGAAGGTGCGGACCGAGCAGCGGGACGGGCAGGGGTGGCTGTCCGCGGACCTCGACGCGGCAGCGATCGGTCACGATCTGGCGCGCGGGACATCGGCGTTCCGGCGGCCGTCCAGGTCCGAGGCGCAGCCGGGGGCGTCACCGCAGCCCGAGCCCGACTGGGAGACAGGGCCGACAAGTCGGCCCGGGACAAGGGATCGGCCGGGAACAGAGGATCAACCGCGCCCGGAACCAGTCGGTATGACGTGATGTCAGGCAAGCCCAGGGTCGTTCGCTCTTTTCTGCCCGGACTGCCGCCTATGGGTGAATATGCCAACCAAGATCCGAAGTGCCCCCGTGGATTTGTCGATAAGTGCAGCTCGCGGGCCTTGAGGGCGATAACGATTCCGAGTCGGATCGGTTGTCCGACGATGTGATTGGGAAGTGGGATGCGCCGCGTCCCTAGGATGCCGGGCATAGCTCTCGGGGCTTCTGATTCTGCTGGTGGGACCGCAACCCCCCATGTCAACGGGTCCTGCTCGAAGGGGAATTCTGTGTTTTCTTCGCTTTCCGTGCCGTTCCGGCGCAGGCAGGGGGCCGCCCGCCTCGCCGCCGCGACGCTGGTGTCGGGACTCGCCGCGGCGGGCCTGCTGGCCACCGCGGGCGTGGCGGCCGCCGACGGGGCGCCGCAGAGCGAGGGTGGTGCGACCGCGACCATAGGTGGCCTCAAGACGTACGGTGCCGCGGTCATCCACAACGGCGGCACGGACGAGCAGGTGCCGGCAGGTCTGTTCGAGATGTCCGTCGACAACGGCGGCACCCTGCAGACCTACTGCATCGACATCCACACTCCGACGCAGAAGGACGCCAGGTATCACGAGACGCCCTGGAGCGGCACCTCCCTGAGCGGCAACAAGAACGCCGGAAAGATCCGCTGGATCCTGCGGAACTCCTACCCGCAAGTGAATGATCTTGCGGCGCTGGCAGCCAAGGCCGGAGTCAAGAGCCTCACCGAGCAGGACGCGGCGGCCGGCACGCAGGTGGCGATCTGGCGCTACTCGGACGGCGCCGATGTGGACGCGGTCGACCCGAAGGCGGAGAAGCTCGCGGACTACCTGGAGAAGAGCGCACGGAATCTCCCGGAGCCCGCCGCTTCCCTGACCCTCGACCCGCCCGCGGTCTCGGGCCACCCCGGTGAGCGGCTCGGCCCGGTTACGGTGCACACCAACGCGGACAGCGTCACGGTCAGGCCGCCGGCCGACGCCACGGCGAGCGGGGTGAAGATCGTGGGCAAGGACGGCAAGACGGTCACGTCCGCGACCGACGGCAGCCGGATCTACTTCCAGGTGCCCAAGGATGCGCAGGACGGTTGGGTCGAGCTGTCCGTGCAGGCGTCGACCACCGTTCCGGTCGGCCGGGCCTTCGCCTCGGAGACTCGCAGCCAGACGCAGATACTCGCCGGTTCCAGCGAGTCGACCGTCTCGGCGACCGCGACGGCGAACTGGGCCATGACGGGCGCGATACCCGCCCTGTCGGGCGAGAAGAACTGCGCCAAGGGCGGAGTGGACATCACCGCGGTGAACAAGGGCGACGAGCCGTTCACGTTCGCGCTGATGGGGACCGAGCACACCATAGCGGTGGGAAAGTCGCAGACGGTGACTATCCCGTTGCAGGAGGGTCAGGCCTACGACTTCACGATCAAGGGGCCGGGCGGTTACCAGAAGCGGTTCAAGGGCGTCCTCGACTGCAAGACCGAGGGAAGCGCGGTCGGCCTGACGACGCAGACGCTCAGTGAGCCCAGTCCGGTGACGGCGGGCAGCCCTGCGGCCGTGGAATCCAACCTTGCCGAGACGGGAGCCTCGAACACGACTCCGCTCATCGCGGGCACGGCCATCGGCCTGGTGGTGATCGGCGGTGGCGCCCTCCTCCTGCTCCGCGTGAAGAAGACCACGACGCGGGACTGATCGGCGGCGACGACCGGCAGTGACAGCCGAGCTGCCATGAGGTGCAGTCCTCCGTGCATCACGAAGGGCCGCGCCCCGGTTCCACCAGGGCGCGGCCCTTCGTGTCGCGCAGATCGATCCTCAGCGAGATTCGCTCGCCGAGGCGCGGGGCCGGCTCAGAAGAGGAGGCGGTAGGTGTTCCAGCCGCTAGTGCCGATCTTCACCCGGGACTTGAACGGGGCGGCGGCGTTGCCGGTGCCCTTGTACAGCCACAGGGCGCCAGTCTTGTCGCGGGCGATCAGGTCGGTGATGCCGTCGATGTCGATGTCGCCGACGGAGACCAGGTTGTTGTACGTGTTCCACCCGGAGCCGATACGCGTGCGGGGCGCGAACGGCGCCTTGTAGTTGCCCGTGCCCTTGTAGAGCCACAGCACACCCGCGGTGTCCTTGGCGACGATGTCGGCCTTGCCGTCGCCGGTCAGGTCGCCCTTGCCGGTGATGTGGGTGTACGTGTTCCACCCGCTGCCGACCTTGTAGCGCTGGGTCAGCTTGCCGTTGCCGTAGCCGAGGTACAGCCACAGCACACCGGAGGTGTCGCGGGCGAGCAGGTCGTCGGCGGTGCCGCCGCCGAGGCTCGCGGCCGAGAACACCTGGTTGTAGATCTTCCAGCCGTTGCCGACGAGGGTGGGATCGCCACCCCACGACTGGTAGTAAAGCTGTCCGCCTGCGGAGACGTACCAGATGCCGTCCGCGGAGCCGTCGGCGTCCTGGTCCACCTGCGTCATGGTGCGGACGGACCCCCAGCCATCGCCCGACCACTCGCGGGGATCGAGGCCGCCCTTGCCGCTGGGCCAGTAGTCATACATGACACCCTTGCCGTCCACGCCGGACAGCGGGTTGATCGGGGCGTCGCCAGGCAGGGCGGAGGAGGCGAACTTCGAGGTGCCGGACGCCTTCAGGTCGACGGACTGCCGGGACACGGTGCCTCCCGGCCCATCGGCAGCAACCGCCGCACTCGTGCCGGTCGCCACCAGAGCGGCGGTGAGCGCCGCAGCCGTGGCACGTGCCAGGGCACGACGCGTGTTCAGGCCGGAGCTTTTGGCCACGTGGGTCCTCCAGTTGGTCATGGGGATCGGGCCGCGGGCCGAGGTACGGCCCAGCGGTCCGGAGTACTTCGCGATCTTTTCACAGGTCACTTACATTCCCATCCGAATTAACTTCGGGTATGAAGTGGGTACCGGATGGAAACAGAAGTGCAACGCGAGGCGTACAACCTTTTCTGCGTGTCCGCTGTCTGATAGCGAATCGATCTGCCGCGGGCGGTGCTCCGGTTGTCCGTCGCCCCAAGCCACGCACCGGGGGAACGAACCGGTGCCATATACGGGGTGGACGGGCCCGGGGTGATACAACGTCCGCGGCGTGTTCGTCTGGGCTGCGCGGCGCGATGCGGATGGCCGCGAGGCCTTCTGGTCCCCGCCGCGGCAAGCCGGACCCCGGGACCGAACGGGGCCGTGGCGCCTCACGGCAAGGGGGCAAGGGGAGGGCCGGTCATGCGTCGATCACCACAGAGTGCGGCCCGCGGTCAAAGCCGTGCTGGTGGTGAGGGAATGGCGCGGGTATCGAGGCTTGGGGAGCAAAGCCTCGCGATGGGAGATTGACCTCTAAACAGGGTCGATTTACCCCTATTGCGATTCCATCCGACTCATTCTCGCTTGAACATATGGGGGCGACGGGCGGTCGTGGCGGGCGGGTTGTGTTCGCGTTGCGGGATTGCGTCCTGGGAAGTGCCGTATGGGTTCGATCTGATCCGGGGGTTTGCCCGGGCGTCGGGAGGGATCTATGCAGACGAACGGCCACCAGTTGATCTTTCAGGACAGCCGATGTCTGAAACGTCGCCCTCCATGGCGGTCGCACCGCAACCACGGACAGTGGCATCGGCAGGGGGCTCGGTCCGCATGCACGCTGGGGCGTCCGAGGCCGGCCGACGGCATCAAGGCCCGCGCACAGCGCGGGCACGCGCCGCCTCAGTGGCGCGGCCTGCCTCCTGTCCCCGCCCCGGCTGGCCGCGCCCGGCGGCGCTCCACGTGCAGCGGGCGAGGAGGAAAACCCGCTGTGGCTGGGGCGGTCGGCTCCACGACTTTAGCCAGCCACTTTGGCGCGAGCCTCGAAGATCATGGCCCCAACGTCGTGCTTTACCGGGCAGGTTCCACAGATTGCCCGACGCGCCGGAAACTTACGGGGCCATGACTGCTCGCGCCAAAGCAGCTCCAGGCCAGAGTCGCTCCGCCGACCTCGGCTGTACCGTCTCACGTAGACGATCGCGGGGAGGGGAACCTCCGGTCGGTGCGGATGAGTTGGTGTGGGCGTTGTCGCCGACGCAGCCCAGGTGACGGCGACTCAGGAACCTTCCTGCTCGCGCCCCGGGCACAGGTCGAGCGGGGAGCACAGCAGGACAGCCTGATACGGGTCTTGCCCGGACCCTGCGCTCTGCTCGTGTGGCATGAACCGCCATTGCGAGGCCTTGATGTGCCGCGTCCTGTCCGCCTTCTCCACGTGGGTGTGCAGCGCGCGGGCCGTGGGATCGTTGGTTTCCACCAGGACCTCGTCCGCGGCGAGCGGGAAATGGTCGTGCAGAAGGCACAGGCCGAAACGGTTCAAGTTACCGTGCCTCTCCAGCACCGCCACCAGGTCCCGGACGAATTCCGCATCCTGGGGTCCCAGCCCTTCGGCTTCCTCGAAGCGGGGAAGCGGCCTTCTCGGAGCGGACACCTTTGCGTCGGTCATGGCTCCTCCGTCAAGTGGTTGACGGCCATTTGACCCCAGTATCAGTCTCTGACCGTGTCCTTGCAATTTCGCCGGCTTCGGCCGAAGGAGTGGGGTGTGGGCTCCCTCTGTGTGTCCGTGCATGACACGTGAAGGGCCGTGTCTGAATGCTCCATGGTGTTCCGTGCCGGACCGTGCGTCACGGATGAGGGTGCGGTGTACGCGCGGCAAGGAGGAGGAGTCGGCGCATTGGCGGAGGTCCGGTGGTGGCGACTGCTGTCGCTGGTGGTCGTGGCTGTGATGTGGTGGGGCTGTTCTCCTGCTGAGGCGCGGCAGGTTACCGGTGACTTCTGCCGGACGGATCAACTCGACTCCAGCATCGTCGATGCCGAGATTCGGTTCGATCAGCATCACAAGAATTACATCAAGGTGTCTTCCAGAATGACGGTCAAGGTGCCTAGTCAATGGCGTCATGCACGGCATCTGACATTCAATGAGAGAACTTCTCAATACCGCGAAGCAATGCGCTGCCTGCTGCGCGGACGGGACAATGCCCGACGGAACGACGAGTTGCGCCCCCATGAGCCGCGGGGGACCGCCCAGGACAACTGGGTCACAGTGCAGTACGACGCGTTCACCTGGATCGAAAGTTACAAACCCGTCCGGGTCGGGCCTTGGGAACTCGTCGCCGCCGGGGGAAAGACCTGGAATGTTCTCCTCCGGCCGCCGACTCTGCAGAAAGCGTCCTGGGAGCGCGTCCGGGCCCAGTTGGACGACCTCCATTTCAGTGATCGCTCGGAACTCGCGTCGTCTGCGAACAAGAGCACACTTGTGTGGAACCATCAGCGACCCGAGCGGATCAGGATCGAAGTCGACCTGCCGTGGGAGCGGTCCTTGTCCCTGAGCGAGGACCGGTCGTTCGTTGGTAAAGCCAGTATCGCCTCGTGGTGGGTGTCCGCCTCGATTGTGATCGCGCTGGCCGCGCTCCGTGTTCAGCGCCTGGAGCCGTCCTCTGCGCCAGGGCCGGCGAAGGGGGCGGGTGCGTCCGTCGCGCCGGGGGCGGCGAAGGGGACGGGTACGCGCGGTGAAAGCCCCGCGCAGGCGGTTCTGCAGTGGGCCCTGCTCAGCGCGGCGGTCGCCCTGATGCTGTTTCTGCTCATCTGGAAACAGCCCCACCCAACATGGTGGAGCACCCTCATCTGTATTGCTGCGGGGTGGGCACTGGTCCTCGTTGCCCGCCCTTGGTGTCGCGGCGTGTCACCCGCCGCGCCGGACGTCGGGACCGACGACTCCGGCGACTCCGTCAGCACTGACGACTCCGTGAGCGCCGACGGCTCCCGGCGCCGTCAGGCTCGGGCCGTCATCGCAACCGCCTCGACGGTGGGGGGCGTCGGCATGCTGATGGTGCTGGCCCTTGAACTCTTCAGCCTGCCGGCGGGCCTCAAGCCGAAAGGGGAGCCCACCGTCGCCCGCGGGGCCGGACTTGTGCTGATGGGCCTGGCGACGCTGTGGTTGTGGCTGGCTGCGATGGTCGCATGGGCTTGGCGCTTCGCACAGGAAGGAGGACTGGTCCGCGCGTCCTGGACCGCCAAGTGGGACAGGGCACCGCTCCGCTGGATCGCAGCCGTCGGAGCTCTTCTGGGGGCGTTCACCGTGGCCCTACTGGCATGTGGCTGGTGGGTGAACGACCGTCAGTGGAAACGCGTCACGTGGCTGACTGATCGAAGGGAAGACGTCGGAAAATTCCTGGCGAATTTTTCGTTCACCTACATCTCGTGGATTTTTGCCTACAGTTGGATCGTGACGGGTGTCGCGCTCTTGGCGCTGCTGCACTTTCGCGCCCAGGCTCAGCCTCCTCGAACAGGCAGCAAAGAGGAGCGCATGGCCTTGGGTCCGGAAAGGACTGATCTTCTGCTGATTGCCGCGGTGTTTGCCCTCTTCGTGGGGCTGAGAGGTTTCAGGTTGTCGGACATCCACGGACAATCCGTTTGGCTCCTGCTGAGCATCTGCTCGCTGTACGTGGTTCTCGCCGTTGGGCGCCGATGGTCTGTGCTGGGGCAGATGGGAGAGCACTTCTACGAGCAGAGGATGAGCACCGGGAGGCAACGCCATGAATTGATGAAAAGAGCCCACCAGTATCGCAATCTGAACCACCAACTGCACCTGTTGGACCAAGGTCGCGCCGGTGGCGTCACGTGCGAGCAGTTGGAAGATCAGATGCATGGGCTGCGCCGGTGGCTGGTCGCCGGGTGCGGGAGGGAGAATCCGCCCGAACAGATCTCTGTGCTGGATGTCGCCCTGGCCTGGGGGCCGGAAGGCCACTGGTGGTCCAATGCGCTGCATGCTGCTCGCCTGGCCTTCTGTTTCGGGTTTCCGGCCAGTGGCGCCCTCGTGTTTCTAAACGTGCGCAGGTCCTGGTCCAGGTATCAAATCCTTTACACGCCGACCGGTATTCCTGATGCCGTCGCGAGTTTTTTGCTCTATCAGGCGGCATGGGCCGTGGCCGGCTTCGTCCTCGGTGCGCTGTGGCGTCTGTTGCCCGGGCACCGCGGCCCCGTGCGTGCGGGAAGCCTGAGTATTGCCTACGTCATCCCCACCGGTTTGATCGCATGGGAGATCCATGTGACCGACGCGGATTACGGCTACCTGTTCGTGTATGTCCTGCTGATGCTCGCGACTCTGACGCTCACCGGTATCTGGATGGACACGGCAACATTCAGGGAGGAACGGCAGTTCTGGCCCAGCCGTTTCGCTCTGTTGCTGTCCATCTACCAACTGCAAGGCCTCTCTGGACAGATCGCCTGGCTTCTTACCCAGCTCGGGCTTGCCGCGACGATCTCGTACAACCTGGCCCACCTCTGACGGTCCCGATTCACGAAGATGGCGTTCGCGTTCGCCGTCCTGCATGTCAATCCCTGAGGTTGTGCAGTCGGCTCAGGGCGCAGCGCTTCGGCGTAGTCGCGTGGCGTCCGTTTCGTGATCATGTGAGTCCGAGGAGGGCGAGCGGTCTGCCCGCGTAGCGGGCGTTGTGCCGGAGGCCGGCGGCGATGTTGGTCTTCCCGGCGAGGCGGAGGGCGCCGATGGCGAGGTTGCGTCAGGTCGCCATGGCGCGGGGTGCGGCGCCGGTCCGCAGCTGGGAGGCGTCCTCGGCGAACGTCACGTCCCGGACGTCCCACTGGTCGGACCCGACGCCCCACGTCCCGAAGATCACGTCTATCCACGCGTCGTGATCCCGGTCCCGGTGGTGGTAGCAGTTCGCGAAGTACACCGCGTACGGTGCTCCGTCCGCGTAGACGAAGTTCCAGGCGCGCTCGATGGGGGCGTTGCAGCAGCCGCACTGGAACTCGCGGGTCTGCCGGTCAGGGCCGGGTCAGTGACATGACGCACATGATGCGGTACGGCTCCGGTCTCTGGCGGGCGCGGGTCGGCTGGGCCGTCCCTGGGCCGTCCGAGGTCACCCGAGGCCGACCAACGGCGACCGACAGTGACAGGTGGGCAGCCGTCCGCAACGGCGAACCTCCAGGTCACGGCCCCCCGGCCGGACTGGTTTCCATCCTGGGGTGGCGGTCAGGCAAGATGGGGTGTATCTGCCCACTGCCAGATTTCAAGCTGCCGGACGGTTTCTCTTGGCTGAGTTCATTTACACCATGCGCAAGGCGCGCAAGGCGCACGGCGACAAGGTGATTCTCGACGACGTCACCCTGAGCTTCCTGCCGGGTGCGAAGATCGGCGTCGTCGGCCCGAACGGTGCCGGTAAGTCGACCGTCCTCAAGATCATGGCGGGTCTTGAGCAGCCGTCGAACGGCGACGCGTTCCTGACGCCCGGCTACAGCGTCGGCATCCTGCTCCAGGAGCCCCCGCTGAACGAGGAGAAGACCGTCCTGGAGAACGTCCAGGAGGGTGTCGCCGAGATCAAGGGCAAGCTCGACCGGTTCAACGAGATCGCCGAGCAGATGGCGGTCGAGTACACCGACGAGCTGATGGAGGAGATGGGCAAGCTCCAGGAGGACCTCGACCACGCCAACGCGTGGGACCTGGACTCCCAGCTGGAGCAGGCCATGGACGCCCTGGGCTGCCCGCCCGGCGAATGGCAGGTCACCAACCTCTCCGGTGGTGAGAAGCGCCGCGTCGCGCTGTGCAAGCTGCTGCTGGAGCAGCCCGACCTGCTGCTGCTCGACGAGCCCACCAACCACCTCGACGCCGAGTCCGTGAACTGGCTGGAGCAGCACCTGGCCAAGTACGACGGTACCGTCGTCGCGGTCACCCACGACCGGTACTTCCTGGACAACGTCGCCGGCTGGATCTGCGAGGTGGACCGCGGCCGCCTCCACGGCTACGAGGGCAACTACTCCAAGTACCTCGAGACCAAGGCCACCCGCCTCAAGGTCGAGGGCCAGAAGGACGCCAAGCGGCAGAAGCGCCTCAAGGACGAGCTGGAGTGGGTCCGCTCCAACGCCAAGGGGCGCCAGGCCAAGTCCAAGGCGCGTCTGGCCCGCTACGAGGAGATGGCCGCCGAGGCCGACAAGATGCGGAAGCTGGACTTCGAGGAGATCCAGATCCCGCCGGGCCCGCGCCTGGGCAACATCGTGGTCGAGGTGGACCAGCTCAACAAGGCCTTCGGCGAGAAGGTCCTCGTGGACAACCTCAGCTTCACCCTGCCGCGCAACGGCATCGTCGGCATCATCGGCCCGAACGGTGCGGGCAAGACCACGCTGTTCAAGATGATCCAGGGCATGGAGCAGCCCGACACCGGTTCGATCAAGGTGGGCGAGACCGTCAAGATCTCGTACGTCGACCAGAGCCGCGAGAACATCGACCCGAAGAAGACGCTGTGGGAGGTCGTCTCCGACGGGCTGGACTACATCAACGTCGGCCACGTCGAGATGCCCTCGCGCGCGTATGTGTCCGCGTTCGGCTTCAAGGGCCCGGACCAGCAGAAGCCGGCCGGTGTCCTGTCCGGCGGTGAGCGCAACCGCCTCAACCTCGCGCTCACCCTGAAGCAGGGCGGCAACCTGCTGCTGCTCGACGAGCCCACCAACGACCTGGACGTGGAGACGCTGTCCTCGCTCGAGAACGCCCTTCTGGAGTTCCCGGGCTGCGCCGTCGTCGTCTCCCACGACCGGTGGTTCCTGGACCGCGTGGCCACGCACATCCTCGCCTACGAGGGTGACTCCAAGTGGTTCTGGTTCGAGGGCAACTTCGAGTCGTACGAGAAGAACAAGATCGAGCGTCTCGGCCCGGACGCCGCCCGTCCGCACCGTGCCACCTACAAGAAGCTGACCCGGGGCTGATCTTGCGGCACATCTACCGCTGCCCGCTGCGCTGGGCGGACATGGACGCGTACGGCCACGTCAACAACGTCGTGTTCCTCCGTTATCTGGAGGAGGCCCGTATCGACTTCCTGTTCCGCCCGGACAAGGAGTTCCAGCAGGGGTCCGTGGTGGCGCGCCATGAGATCGACTACAAGCGGCAGCTGGTCCACCGGCACGCGCCGGTGGACATCGAGCTGTGGGTCACGGAGATCAAGGCCGCGTCCTTCACGCTCGCCTACGAGGTCAAGGACCCGGACCAGATCTACGTCCGGGCCTCGACGGTGATAGTGCCGTTCGACTTCGCGGCGCAGCGGCCACGCCGGATCACCGCGCAGGAGCGCGAGTTCCTCCGGGAGTACACCGACGACAAGGAGGAGGCCGTCGCCGCATGACGGTGCTCCATCTCGCCGACGACGGGGAGGCGGCGGATCTGGCCGCCTTCCTGTCCCGGCTGCTCCACTACGACCGTGGTGCCGCGGTGCGTCTGCAGGCAGCCGGGACGACGCTGGCGGTGTTCGGGCGCCCGCCGTCCTTCGAGGTGCTCGCCATCCGTGCGGTGCGGCTCGCCAAGCCGTACGAGAACGGGCTGGACGTCCGGCTCGATGTGACCGTCTCGGCCGGTGAACTTCTGGAATCCGTGGAGGAGGCGGGGGCCACGGCGAGTGTGCCGGGCGCCGTCACCGGACCGCCGTGGGCCGGGGTCCTCCCGCCGCGCGGCGGCTGGCGGACCGTACCGGGCCTGCCGGTGTCCGACGCCCTGCGGGCGACCGTGGCCGCGGCAGTGGCCGAATTCCGGTCGCGTACGGAGGAGTTGACCCCCGAGCGGCGGACACGTGCCGCACTCGACCGGATCGGCAGGCAGATCTGGTCCCGCACGGTGGGGGACACCGGGCTTCCGGTGCGGGTCGTGCACGCGGCGCAGTCCCTGGGCTTCCTGCGCCCCGCCGCACCGGCACCCGGCCAGGAACCGCTGGCGCTGCTCTCGTCGGGTGCGTGGCTCCGGCTGCGCACGCCGTACGGGTCGATCGCCGTACGGCGGGCGGGGCTCGGTGCCCTGGACGTCAGCGTCCGCTGAGCCGACGGCTCAGTCGGGCGCGTTCACCATCGCCTGGGCCGCGTACGTCAGGTAGTTCCACAGCACGTGCTCGTGCTCCTCCGAGAGGCCGAGCTCGTCCACGGCGACCCGCATGTGCTTCAGCCAGGCGTCATGGGCAGCCCTGTTCACGGTGAACGGGACGTGGCGCATACGCAGCCGGGGATGGCCGCGCTTTTCGCCGTACGTCGTCGGGCCGCCCCAATACTGGATCAGGAACAGCACGAGACGCTCCTCGGCCGGACCCAGGTCCTCCTCGGGGTACATGGGCCGCAGAAGCGGGTCCTCGGCGACTCCCTCGTAGAAACGGTGAACGAGGCGCCGGAAGGTTTCCTCCCCGCCGACCTGCTCGTAGAAGGTCTGCTCCTGAAGCGTGCCGCGCCGAATCTCTGTCACATCACCCATGGTCTCAGACGCCGCGGCCGAGGTCTCCAGGCTTAGGACCAGGGCCGTCACACACACCGGGGCTTCCGGGCAGGCCGCCATCCGGCGGCGCCCGGAATGCCGCATTCATCCATGGTGTCGTCCGTGGTGCTCGCCCCGCGTCGCCGCCCGCAGCACAGTGGAGGTATGACCGCGCACGCTCTCGATCACGATCTGGAGAACCTCGCCACATCGGTGCGGGCGGAACTCGTGCGGGAGATCGACGCGAGCGGCGTCTGGGACGCCGATCCCGCCTGGCGGGAGGCGTTCGCGGCGGTGCCGCGCCATCTCTTCGTGCCCTACTACTACATCGGCGATCTGGGCGGTTACGAGCGCCGATGGGTCGGCGACCCCGATCCGCGGCGCCGGGAGGAGTGGCTGCGCGGCGCGTATGCCGACACCCCGCTGGCCACCCGGGTGCGTGACGGCGAGCTGTTCTCCTCCAGCAGCCAGCCCTCCCTTATGGCGATGATGCTGACCGAACTGCGGGTCGAGGACGGGATGACCGTCCTGGAGATCGGCGCAGGCACCGGATACAACGCGGCCCTGCTCGCCCACCGCCTCGGCGACGACCAAGTCACCTCCATCGACCTCGATCCCGAGATCACCGAGTCCGCGCGGCAGCACCTGGCGGCCGCGGGCCACCACCCGGCCGTGGTCACGGGCGACGGCGCCCGCGGCGTACCGGCACGCGCCCCCTACGACAGGATCATCGCGACCTGCACGCTGAACGCGATCCCGGGCGCGTGGCTGGCGCAGTGCCGTCCGGATGCGCGCATCCTCGCGCCCTTCGCGACCGGGCTGATCGCCCTACGGGTGCGGGACGCAGGGCATGCCGAGGGGCACTTCCTGCACACGCCCGCCTACTTCGTACCGCTGCGCGGCGGCATCCGGCCCGAGCCACCGTACGCGGGCGGGCTGCCGCGTCGGGCCCGCAGCAGCGAACTGTTCCGGTTCCTGCTGACCCTGACGGCCGACAGCCTCGACCCGTACGAGGCGTACACCCTGTGGGAGCGCGAGCAGCAGCCCACGCGCGAGCGGTTCGGGATCACGGTCAGCGGCGAGCGCTCCTGGGCGTGGCTGGACGCCCCGGAGGGCCCGTACACCTGGCCGCTGCCGTGATACAGGCCGCGCCGCTCAGCCCCGGCGGATGGTGATCGTCGTCCACGCGCCCACGTGCACCCGGTCGCCGTCCTGCAGGGGTACCGGTACGAAGGGCTGGATGGGCTCGTCGGCGCCGTTGACCGTCGTACCGTTCGTGGAGTTCTGGTCGACGACTGCCCAGGAGCCGTCCGGCTGCTGGACCAGGGCCGCGTGCTGGTGCGAGACGCCCGGGTCCTCCGGCGGCACCGACAGGTCGATGTCGGGGGTGTCGCCGGTGGAGTGGCGGCGGCGGCCGATGGTGACCTGGTCGCCGGTGAGCGTGCGCTGCTGCTCCGGGGAGTACGCCGGCAGGTTCAGGCCCGTGGCCTCGGGGCCGGAGCGCTGCATCATCGCCATGAAGTACTCGCGGTCCGGGCCGACGGTCGCGGTCCAGGTCGCCGCGGGGGCCTGACCGGAGGCGGGCTGCGGGTAGCCGTAGCCACCGCCCTGACCGCCTCCGGGGCGCTCGGCGCCGGGACCTCCCGGGCCGGCCGGGGCCCCGGCCGCCGGGGAGGACGAGGGCGGCGAGATCACCCAGTCGTCGTTGTCGCCGCCGAAGGCCGGGCCGTCGGACTGCGGCGGAGCGGCCGGCGGTGGGAAGCCCCGGGCCGGCGGCGGGGGAGGCGGAGCGGGCTGCTGGAACGCGGGTGGCGGGCCGCCCTGCTGGAAGGCCTGCGGGGCCGCCGGCGCGCTGTTCCGGGGAGCGCCGGGCATCCCGGGACCGCCGGGTCCACCGGGCGTGGGCCCGGGCGGCGGCGGGACCGGACGTGAGGGATCGGCCCCGAAGACCGACGGGCGCGAGGAGTCCCCGCCGAAGTGTGTGGGCCCGGACGGCTCGCTGCCGAACGGCGGGCCCGGCGGGATCGGCTCCGCGGGACGGTTCATCTGCGACGGCCGGGAGCCGTGGTAGTCGTACGAGTCGGGCCCGGTCGGGCCGCCCTGCGCGAAGCGCATCGCCGGGTTCGGCGCCGACGGGCGCGGTGCGGCGGGGGTGTACGAGGTTGCCCTGTTGGTCAGGAAGTTCCACCGGCACTCCTCGCAGAACGGCGCGGCGCCCTCGCGGGGCGTGCGGCACTGCGGGCACAGTTCCGGTTCGGAATCCGGCGCGGCGGGTACCGGCGGACGTCCCCCGGACTGACCGCCCGCGCCCGGAGGGGGCGGGGGCGAACCCGGCGCCGGGAAGCCGTAGCC
>NZ_MLYP01000117.1 GCF_001866645.1 Streptomyces colonosanans | reverse complement strand
GTGCGTTCCCCCACGCTCGGCTTCGCTCGCGCGGGCGGTGCCCCCACCGGCGTGCCGGACGGAAGCCCTCGTACTGGACGTACTTGGGCTTTCGGTCGGCGCGGCGAGTGGGGGTACCCCCTGCTCGAAGAGCTTGGGGGAGCGTGCCGGGCGTCGCGACGGGGCGAACGTTGCCTGCCGCGGCACCAGTGCTCCGGCACTGGCAGCCCGGGCATCAGCAGGTGGCCGGCCGGGGCGCGGCGGCGATCCGCCGCCCGACCTCGACGAGGGTCAAGCCGAGGCGTACGCGCAGGTCGCGAGGGGGCCTGGCCTCGTCGGCAGCACGGTGGGCGGCGGCTTGGGCACGGAGGTCGGCGGCGCGGGTGTGGTGCAGGGCGAGCTGGGTCTCGGCGTGCATCGGTGGAGCCTTTCAGTCCGTGGTGATCGGGAAGGCGTGCGTGTGGATCCGTACCTGCGCGGCCTGCGGGTCGTCCTCCGCGGTGGCCAGATCGCGGTACTCGTCGACGAGGGCGTGCATCTTCTCGACGAGTTCGCGGGTGAGTTCCGGCGTCAGCTTCAGCGTTGCGCTGCTCATGTCCCAGGTGCGCCTCCATTCCTCCGGCCAGGCGGGGCGGTCGCCCAGCCAGGTCGACAGATTTCTCAACTGCGCGGTCGCGGTCTCGTGGAGGTAGAGGTCGGCGGCACCGCGCACTTCCGGGTTCTCGTCCTCGAGGAGGGCGTCGTCCAAGGCCAGGCCCCGGTGGGCCGCCTTCCACCACCGCTCCCGGCCCTTGCCGTGTTCCGGCGCGTCCTCCACGAAGCCGTGCGCGGCGAGCTGGCGCAGGTGGTAGCTGGTCGCTCCGCTCGACTCACCCAGTTTCTGGGCGAGTTGGGACGCGGTGGCGGGTCCGCCGAAGCGCAGGGCGTCGAGCAGCCGCATCCGCAGCGGGTGTGCGAGTCCGCGCAGCGAGCGGGCGTCGATACTGCGGACCGGCGAGGCCTGGGGCTCGTTCATGGGTACAAAGATAGCGTTGCAAAGGACTCGTTGCAACTACTTCTTTGCAACCAACTCTTTGGACCGGTCGGCCCATTGGTGCCGCGGCGCCCCGGCTACGCCCTCTCCGGGTCCTGTGCCGCCTGCTCCACCAGCGGGATGATCCGCAGCGGAACGGCGTTCTCCATGACGATCGCCGTGGAGGCCCGGACGATGCCGTCGAAGCCGACGACCCGGTCGATCACCCGTTGCAGATCCGCGTTCGACCGGGCCACCAGCCGGCACAGCATGTCCCCGGTACCGGTGGTGGTGTGCAGCTCGAGCACCTCCGGGACGGTCGCCAGATGGGCCCGTACCTCCGTCCCCTGCCCCTGCCGGATCTCCAGCGTCGCGAACGCCATGACGGGATAGCCGAGCGCCGCCGGGTCCACCTGCGGCCCGAAGCCGCGGATCACCCCGTTCGACTGAAGGCGGTCCAGGCGTGCCTGTGCGGTGCCGCGCGCGACCCCGAGCCGTCGGGACATCTCCAGTACGCCGATCCGCGGCTCCTGTGCCAGCAGCACGATGAGCCGGGCATCCAGATGATCGATCGCCATACCGCGCTCCCTGTTGGTCATCCTGTACAGAACGCCCGCCGATTCGGGCATTGGACTGAACGGATTGTCCAGCCGATACGCAAACTGTTGCGCACCTTGCGGACGCGGGCGAGGCTGCCGCTATGACGCAGACCACACAGCACACCCCCGGCACCGCGCGCGAGGCAGACCCCTTCCCGGTCAAGGGAATGGACGCGGTCGTCTTCGCCGTGGGCAACGCCAAGCAGGCGGCGCACTACTACTCCACCGCCTTCGGCATGCAACTGGTCGCCTACTCCGGACCGGAGAACGGCAGCCGCGAGACTGCGAGTTACGTGCTGGAGAACGGCTCCGCCCGTTTCGTCTTCACCTCGGTCATCAAGGCCACCACCGCCTGGGGCGACTTCCTCGGTCAGCACGTGGCCGAGCACGGCGACGGCGTGATCGACCTCGCCATCGAGGTCCCGGACGCGCGCGCCGCGTTCGCCTACGCGGTCGAGCACGGCGCCCGCCCGGTCACCGAGCCGTACGAGGTGAAGGACGAACACGGCGTCGTCGTCCTGGCCGCGATCGCGACCTACGGGAAGACCCGCCACACCCTGGTCGAGCGCACCGGCTACGACGGCCCCTACCTGCCCGGCTACGTCGCCGCCGCCCCGATCGTCGAGCCGCCCGCGCGCCGCACCTTCCAGGCGGTCGACCACTGCGTAGGCAACGTCGAACTCGGCCGCATGAACGAGTGGGTCGGCTTCTACAACAAGGTCATGGGCTTCACGAACATGAAGGAGTTCGTGGGCGACGACATCGCGACCGAGTACAGCGCGCTGATGTCCAAGGTCGTCGCCGACGGGACACTCAAGGTCAAGTTCCCGATCAACGAGCCCGCCGTCGCCAAGAAGAAGTCCCAGATCGACGAGTACCTGGAGTTCTACGGCGGCGCGGGCGTCCAGCACATCGCGCTCAACTCGAACGACATCGTCGAGACGGTACGGGCGATGAAGGCGGCCGGGGTGCAGTTCCTCGACACCCCGGACTCGTACTACGACACCCTCGGCGAATGGGTCGGCGACACCCGCGTCCCCATCGACACTCTGCGGGAACTGAAGATCCTCGCCGACCGCGACGAGGACGGCTATCTGCTGCAGATCTTCACCAAGCCGGTCCAGGACCGCCCGACGGTCTTCTTCGAGATCATCGAGCGCCACGGCTCCATGGGCTTCGGCAAGGGCAACTTCAAGGCCCTGTTCGAGGCGATCGAGCGGGAGCAGGAGAAGCGCGGCAACCTGTAGCGCACCGGTGCGCGTCCAGCGGTGCGGCGACTTGGCCGCACCGCCCGGCGGGCGCCTCTAGGGCGTGTTCTGAGTTCCCCGTCTGCGCCCCGACGCCCGGCACGCACTCCCCCAAGCTCTCGGCTTCGCTCGAGCAGGGGGACCCCCATGCCGCACGGTGTCGCAGGACAGGTGGCTCCGCCACATGACCTGCGACACCGCACGCCGATCGCACGCACCGAACGCCGCTGCGCCCGCGCTCCGCGCGGACGACGGGGAACTCAGAACCGGCCCTAGCGGTGACGGGCTTCACAGCGCCGCCCCCGGGTGCGACGCTGTGATCATGAGCCGTATCGAAGCCCCGCGCGACGAAGTCACCGGCAACCTCCTCGACCGCCTCCGCGACGGTCTGCCCGCCGAGGCCGTCCTCACGGACCCCGACGTCACGGCCTCGTACGCGAACGACATGGCGAGTTTCTGCGCGGCCGGCGCCCCGGCCGTGGTCGTGCTGCCGCGCACCGTCGAACAGGTCCAGCACGTCATGCGGACCGCCACCGCACTGCGCGTCCCGGTGGTCCCGCAGGGTGCCCGCACCGGCCTGTCGGGCGCCGCCAACGCCTCCGACGGCTGCATCGTGCTCTCGCTGACGAAGATGGACCGGATCCTGGAGATCAACCCGGTCGACCGGATCGCCGTCGTCGAACCCGGCGTCATCAATGCCACGCTCTCCCGCGCGGTGAACGAACACGGCCTGTACTACCCGCCGGACCCCTCCAGTTGGGAGACGTGCACCATCGGCGGCAACATCGGCACGGCTTCCGGCGGCCTGTGCTGCGTGAAGTACGGGGTGACGGCCGAGTACGTCCTCGGCCTCGACGTCGTCCTCGCCGACGGCCGCCTCCTGTCCACCGGCCGCCGTACGGCCAAGGGCGTCGCCGGATACGACCTCACCCGGCTCTTCGTCGGCTCCGAGGGCTCGCTCGGCATCGTCGTACGCGCGATCCTCGCACTGAAGCCGCAGCCGCCCCAACAGCTGGTCCTGGCAGCCGAGTTCGCCTCCGCGGCCGCTGCCTGCGAGGCCGTGTGCCGGATCATGGACGGCGGGCATGTGCCGTCCCTTCTCGAACTGATGGACCGTACGACCGTCAAGGCCGTCAACGAGATGACGCACATGGGCCTGCCCGAGTCCACCGAGGCGCTCCTGCTCGCCGCCTTCGACACCGCGGACCCGGCGGCGGACCTCGCCGCGGTCGGCGCGCTGTGCGAGGCCGCGGGCGCCACTCAGGTGGTACCGGCCGACGACGCGGCCGAATCCGAACTCCTCCTCCAGGCGCGGCGGTTGTCGCTGCCCGCGCTGGAGGCGACCGCCGGCACGACGATGATCGACGATGTGTGCGTGCCACGCTCGAAACTCGGCGAGATGATCGAGGGCGTCGAGCGCATCGCGGAGAAGTACCGGCTCACCATCGGCGTCTGCGCCCACGCCGGCGACGGCAACACCCACCCGGTCGTCTGCTTCGACGCGCAGGACCCCGACGAGTCCCGGCGCGCCCGCGAGTCCTTCGACGAGATCATGGGCCTCGGCCTGGAACTCGGCGGCACGATCACCGGCGAGCACGGCGTGGGCATCCTGAAGAAGGAGTGGCTGGCGCGCGAGATCGGGCCGGTGGGCGTGGAGATGCAGCGGGCGGTCAAGCACGTCTTCGACCCGCTGGGCATCCTCAATCCGGGCAAGCTCTTCTGACCTCCGCCACGGCTCACTCGGTGTCCTCCGGCCGGGCGGAGAGTGTGCACGGTGTCGCCCGGAAAGGGGCGCGTACGGGCGGACCGGCCGTGGCGGGTGCGCGGGTCTGATAGATGTGGATGCCCACACAACCCCCCGAGCAGATACGGGACGACGGACATGAGCGCCCCAACTCCGGCACCCGGTGACGACAGGCCCCGCGAGGGGTACTACCCGGATCCATCCATTCCTGGATACGTCCGGTATTGGAACGGCGCCGCCTGGGTGCCGGGCACCAGTCGGCCCGCGCCCACCGACGGCCGCCCGCTGCCTCCGCCGCCCGGCGCACGTCCCGCGCAGCCCTCGGTCGAGGAGACCGGGCCGCACTTCTTCGACGAGGACCCGGTCGACGAGCCCGGTCGGGTGAACCCGGCCGAAGACCTGCACGACAGCCGCCCGGAGCCCGCCCCGGCCTGGGGCGCCGAGCGCTCCCAGCAGTCCGGTTTCGGCGGCGACCAGGACCGCCGGGTGTCGTGGGGCGCGCCCCAGAGCGCCGACCCGCGGCTGCCGTTCTCGGGTGGCCCCGACGGCACCGCGCCCCGTACGGACGGCACCGCGACGATCCCGCCCGCCGACTCCTCCCCGCCCTCGGACGGCACGGTCGTGTTCCGCCGGCCGACGCGGGGTGAGGGGGCCGGCACCGGGAGCCGCGGCACCTCCGCCACCAGCGGCCCCGCCCCCACCGAGGGCACCCTGACGATCCGTGCGCTCTCCCCGCGCACGGGGGAGCAGGGCGGAAGCACGGAGGCGGCCGGTTCCGGTACGGGCCAGCCCGCCGCGCGTACGCCGAGCGCTCAGGCGGCGGCCCACCCGGCGCCGGACCCCGTCCCGCAGCGCACCGCCCCACCGCCTGCGCAGCCGTCCGCGCCCGCGACGGGGCTGCCCCCGCAGCGTCCGGCCGGCCCGCTTCCGCAGCAGTCCGCCGCCCCTGGCCTTCCCCAGCAGTCCACCGACAAGCCCGTGACCGGCGCTCCAGGCGACGGTCAGTCCTCCTGGGCGCAGCAGGTGCAGCGGCTCGCGAGTCCAGGCACCGACGGCGACCGGCCCGGCGCACCGTGGAAGCCGCCGGTGGAGGATCCGTTCCAGGCGGCCGCCCGGGCACAGGCGGCGGCCCGGCCCGCGGGCCTGGGCAAGCGGCTGGCCGCCCGGCTGCTCGACACCCTGGTCCTGGCGGCGGTCACGGGCGCGGCCGCCGTACCGCTGGGCACCAAGGCGATCGACCACGTCCAGGACAAGATCGACGCGGCCAAGCTGTCCGGGGAGACCGTCACCGTGTGGCTGCTCGACGGCACCACCACGGCCTACCTCGCCATCGTGCTTGCTGTGTTCCTCGGCTTCGGCGTCCTCTACGACGTGCTGCCCACCGCCCGGTGGGGCCGCACGCTCGGCAAGAGACTGTGCGGCCTTCAGGTGCAGGACATCGAGGGCCACGAGCCGCCGGCCTTCGGCCGGGCGCTGGTCCGCTGGCTCGTCTACAGCGTTCTCGGTCTGCTGCTCATCGGCGTCGTCGGTGTCCTGTGGTGCCTGTTCGACCGCCCCTGGCGCCAGTGCTGGCACGACAAGGCAGCACACACGTTCGTGGCGGGCTGACCCGGACGGCCCTGTACGGATGCGGAGCCGGGGGGTTCGCGGTCGACTCGGGCCATGAGCACCGAACCGCCGCTCCCCGGCTCAGAGGGCTACCCGGACAACGACCCGTCCAGGAGACAGCAGCCTCCGCCGTCCGGGGGCGACGGCGGCAATCAGCCCCCGCCCGGCGGCAAT
>NZ_MLYP01000116.1 GCF_001866645.1 Streptomyces colonosanans | reverse complement strand
CTAGTGCTGCTCCGCGTTAGTTCGTGGAGGGTGGTGTGGTCCAGGCGGTGGGGTCGTTGAGGTAGAGGCCGCAGGCGCAGTCGAGCGCTTCTTCGGGTGAGCCGAATGGCAGGCCGGTGGGCAGGAAGTTGTCTTGGTATTTGCCGCTGCTGGCGAGGTAGATGGCAAAGCCCCAGGTGTGCAGGACGCCGGTGAAGCGCAGACGGCACAGTGGCAGCGGTTCCTCTGTGCCCGGTATTTCGCCTGCCACGTAGGCGAATCCGGTCCGAAAACGGACCTGGACGCCCGAGAGTTGGGGCCAGCGTTCCCGCGCGTGGTCGCGCAGGCGGACGCGGAGGTGGTGCTGCATGGACTCGGGCGGGTTCTTCGGCACGGTCCCCATCCTGCCCGGCAACGATTGCGCTGCGCCATGATCACCTGTCATGGGTGGGAACAGGCAGGCAGTGTCGGTGGTGCTGGACGAGGCGTTACGAGTGCGGCTGACAAGCCTTGCCGGCTCCACGCGCGGGCAAGTGCGGGCGGTGCTGCGGGCGAAGATTGTGCTCGCTGCCGCTGCGGGAGCGTCCAACGCGGCGATCGCCCGCACGCTGGGAGTCAGCGTGAACACGGTCCGCAAGTGGCGAGGGAGGTTCACCGCTGCCGGGATGGAGGGACTCAAGGACGCTCCACGCCCAGGGCGGCCACGCCTTTACGACAGCCGGGTGCGGCTGGCCGTGGTGGCTTCGGCAACCAGTGCACCGCCCCATCCAGAGTCGACATGGACGCACCGGGCCATCGCCACCCAGGTCGCGGACACCACGTCCGCCGCTATCTCCCCGTCCCAGGTCGGCCGGATCCTGGCCGGCTTGGACCTCAAGCCGCACAAAGTCCGCGGCTGGCTCACCCGCCGCGACAATCCCCAGTTCTGGGAACGGGCCGCCGACATCTGCAATCTCTACCTCAACCCGCCGAAGGACGCGATGGTGCTGTCCATCGACGAGAAGACCGCCATCGCCGCCCGCTCCCGCAAGCACCCCGGCCGTCCCGCCGGAACCGGCCGGCCGCCCCGCCAGGAATTTGAATACATCCGCCACGGCACCGTCTCGATCAGCGCCGCACTCAACGTGCGCACCGGCGAGGTCCTCACTCAGCCCATCGCCCGCAACAACGCAGCGACCTTCATCGACTTCCTGCGGATGCTCGAGCGGACCATCAACCCGTGCCACGCCATCCACGTCGTGCTGGACAACGGTGCCTCCCACATCGCACGGACAACCAAGGCATGGCTGGCCGACCACCCCCGCTGGCACGTGCACTGGACCCCGCCGCACGCCTCCTGGCTCAACCAGGTCGAACTGTTCTTCTCAGCCCTGACCCGCCGGGTCCTACGACACGGCGACTTCCCCAGCCGCGACGATCTCATCGACAAAATGGACGCCTACGTGATCGCGCACAACACCACCGCCAAGCCTTACCGCTGGACCTACGACGCCAGGCCACTCAAAGCCGCATGACACCTCCACGAAC
>NZ_MLYP01000115.1 GCF_001866645.1 Streptomyces colonosanans | reverse complement strand
ACCGAGCATTCCCCAGCTCCGTAGCTCCCATCAGGCGAGCAGTTCGCCCTCGATGACGGTGACCGCGCGTCCGGTGAGCAGGGTGCGGTCGCCGCGGAGTCCCGTGCGGACGCGGCCGGAGCGCGCGGAGGCCTGCAGACCGGTGAGGTCGGCGCGGCCGAGGCGTTCGGACCAGTAGGGGGCCAGGGCGGTGTGGGCGCTGCCGGTGACCGGGTCCTCGTCGATCCCGACGTTCGGGAAGAAGCAGCGTGAGACGAAGTCGTACCCCCGGGAGGGGTCTTCGGCCTGTGCGGTGGAGATGATGCCGCGCTGCGAGTGGCGGGTGAGCGCCTTGAGGTCGGGGGAGAGGCCGAGAACCGTTTTCTCGTCTGCGAGTTCGAGGAGCAGGTCGCCGACGTTCGGGCCGGTGTCGAAGGCGGTGAGGGGCTCCGCGCCGAGGGCTTCGGCCACGCCCTCCGGGACGGCAACCGGGGTGAGCCTCGCGGTGGGGAAGTCCAGGGTGATGGAGCCGTCGTCGTGCGGTGTGGCGCTCAGGACGCCGCTGCGGGTGGCGAACCGTACGGGGCCCTCGTGGGCGCCCGTGGTGCGCAGCACATGGGCGGTGGCCAGGGTGGCGTGCCCGCACATGGCGACCTCGGTGGCGGGCGTGAACCAGCGCAGCGCCCAGTCGGCCTCGCCGCCCTCGGGCAGGCGGTGGGCGAACGCGGTCTCGGCGTGGTTGACCTCGCGGGCCACGTCCTGGAGCCGGCCGTCGTCCGGGAAGGCATCGAGGAGGAGGACGCCGGCCGGGTTGCCGGCGAAGGGGCGGTCGGTGAATGCGTCGACGATTCGAATGCGCATGGCCCGAAGTTAGCCGCTCATGGAAGCGACGGACCAAGGCCAATTCGGTGTGGCTGGACCGGTGCGCCCGGCGGTGGCGCGAGGCGACGAGACGCGCTCCCTACGGGGGGAACGGTGCGATCTCATCCGTAAGGAGGAGAACCCGGTCAGCGATACCCAACCTGTGTCGGACGTGAAAATGCTGCCCGCCGGGGATGACCCGAGCCGATGGGGCTGATGGGGTAGGGAACGTGCCACCCCGTCATTTCCCGCAACCGGCCGCCGAGCGCGGCGTGCACCACGTGAACCTCGACGCCAGACTCACCGCCGCACTGACAGCGGTGGTCGCGGGCGCCCGCCGGAGGGCGCTGCGGGACGGGGACCGGCAGATCGACACGGCCCATCTGCTGCACACGCTGCTGGAGTCCGACCCCGAGGTGCGTGCCGTCTTCGACGGTCCGCAGGTCGCACGGCTGCTCGGCTACCTTGTCCAGCGCGCCATCGGCTACGGCCTGCGCTGGCAGAGCAGCGTCGAGGACTCCGGTGCCCTGCCGGTGCTGAGCGAGCCCGAGGGCTGGTCGCCCACGGCGGCCGGCGCCCTGGACGCGGCCTGTGCGCGCGCGGAGCGGCGCGGCCATGCACGCACGTGCGGGCTCGACCTGCTCGCCGCGATCGTCGCGGACCCCGAGTCGCGGGCCGTCGAGGTCCTCGAACGCGCGGGCGTCGACGTCCGCGCTCTGCCCTCGCGGATCGAGGCGGCGGCCGCGGTCGAGGAGTTCGCGGGGGGATGCCCGGAGTCGGAGGACGTCGGCCGCTGAGCCGGAACCCCCGGTCCGAACAGGTGCGCAGGTCCACCCTCTGAGACAGGAGCTATCAGGGGTGACGCTCATGTCGTTGCCTGTCATCATGTGCCGGTGCATACGTCAAACGGCAGTCAGGGCAACCACGGCAGAGGCGTCGGACTGGGGCTCGCCCTCGTGTCGGCGCTGGCCTTCGGCGGATCGGGTGTCGCGGCCAAGCCGCTGATCCAGGCGGGGCTCGACCCCCTCCATGTGGTGTGGCTGCGGGTCGCGGGCGCCGCGCTCGTGATGCTGCCGCTCGCCGTGCGCCACCGCGCGTTGCTGCGCCGTCGTCCCGCGCTGCTCGTCGGGTTCGGGCTGCTCGCCGTGGCCGGTGTCCAGGCCTGCTACTTCGCCGCGATCTCCCGCATACCCGTCGGCGTCGCCCTGCTGATCGAGTACCTTTCGCCCGCGCTTGTGCTCGGCTGGGTGCGGTTTGTGCAGCGACGGCCCGTGACCCGTGCCGCGGCGGTCGGCGTGGTCCTCGCAGTGGGCGGGCTGGCCTGTGTCGTCGAGGTGTGGTCGGGCCTGAGCTTCGACGCCCTGGGGCTGCTGCTCGCGCTCGGCGCCGCCGGCTGCCAGGTCGGCTACTTCGTCCTGTCCGACCAGGGCGGCGACGCGGGCGAGGAGGCACCGGACCCGCTCGGCGTGATCGCTTACGGCCTGCTCGTCGGCGCCGCCGTGCTCACCTTCGTCGCTCGCCCCTGGAGCATGGACTGGCAGGTACTCACGGACGGTGTGCACATGAACGGGACCGTCGTTCCGGCCGTCGTGCTGCTGCTGTGGATCGTCCTGGTCGCCACGGTCCTCGCCTACGTGACCGGAGTGCTCTCCGTGCGCCGGCTCTCGCCCCAGATCGCCGTTGTTGTGGCCTGCCTCGAAGCGGTGATCGCGACCGTCCTGGCCTGGGTGCTGCTCGGCGAGCACCTCTCGGCGCCGCAGATCATCGGGGGTGCGGTCGTCCTGGTGGGCGCGTTCATCGCGCAGTCCTCGACGCCCGCGAAGGGCTCCGCGGAGCCGGTGGCGAGCGGCGGCGGCACGGACAGGGAGTTGTCAGCCCGCGAGACGGCTGCGTAGGGTGCGGATCATGCATTCAAACGCACTCGTTCTTCCCCCTCCGGCCGCCTGAGGCGGGCTCTCCGGAATCCACGCCCGGCACAGCGCCGGGCGGAACGGTGCTGCCCGCAGAAGAAGTCCGCCGACCCCGCCGATGCGGGGTTGCTTCCCGTACTTCTGCACATCTGCGGAGACAATTCGTGTCGAATGCTGTTGTGGGCCTGCCCGTCGGGCGAGGCCTCCTCTATCTGATCGTCGCCGGTGCCGCCTGGGGCACCGCGGGCGCGGCCGCCTCACTGGTCTACCGGACCAGTGACATGGGGCCCTTCGTCCTCTCCTTCTGGCGCTGCGCCGGTGGCCTTGTCCTGCTGCTCGCCGTCCGCCTCCTGCGCTCGCCCGCCCGGACTGCCGTACCGGAACCGCTCGGCCGCAAGGCACTGCGCACCGGGGCCACAGGGCTTGGGCTCGCCGTCTTCCAGACCGCCTACTTCGCGGCCGTCGAGGCCACCGGACTCGCCGTGGCGACCGTCGTCACGCTCGGCGCCGGACCCGTGCTCATCGCGCTCGGCGCCCGGCTCACGATGGGGGAGCGGCTCGGCCGCGGCGGAGTGGCCGCCGTTGTCGGTGCGCTCGCCGGGCTCGGGGTGCTCGTGCTCGGCAGCGGCGGCACCACCGTGCGGCCGTGGGGCGTGCTGCTCGCGCTCGTGTCGGCGGCGGCCTACAGCGTCATGACGCTGTGCACACGGTGGTTCGGACGCGACGGCGGAACCGATGCGTCCGGTACGACCCTGTGGGCGTTCGCGATCACCAGCCTGTGCCTGCTGCCGTTCGCGCTGGTGGAGGGGCTGGTGCCGCACACCGCCGAACCCGGTCGGATCGTATGGCTGGTGGTGTACATCGCGGCGGTTCCCACAGCCCTGGCCTACGCCCTCTACTTCGCGGGCGCCGCCGTCGTACGGTCGGCCACCGTGTCCGTGATCATGCTGCTGGAGCCGGTCAGCGCCGCGGTGCTCGCTGTCGTCCTGCTCGGTGAACGGCTGACGACGGCGACCCTCGGCGGCACCGCGCTGATGCTCGGCTCCGTCGCGGGGCTCGCGGTGACGGAGGCGCGCGGGGCACGGACGCTGGAGGAGGAGCCGGTCCTCGTGTGACGGGACGGCTCGTGCCCGGGGCGCCTCGGCGGTACGGGTGCGGGATCCGCACCCGTACTCACGCCTCGTGCCCGCGCCGCAGCAGATGCTCGCGCGCCCGTGCGTCGAGCGGACCACCCCGAGCCGCCAGCCCGGCCGCGATGCGGTCCCGGACCTCCTGCGTCCTCTTGCCGGCGTACTTGAACTTCGCTTGTACGCCCGTCACTTCGAGCCTCAGGCCGCGGATACCGGGCAGCATGCGACCGTAGGGATCCTCGCCCGCCGCTGCCCGCGCGGAGCCGCCCTCCGGCTGGAAGTGGCCGACCAGACGGTTCAGCAACTCGGCCTTCCCTGCCGGGTCGTCCACGACGTGGGCCGTGCACCGGAGTTGGACCGCCGCGTAGAAACTCGTCGGCACCCCGTGCTCGGGCGGGGTGTCCGGCGGAGCCTGCCAGGGGCCGGGGACGTAGACGTAGTCGTCGACCACGCTCAGCACTACGTCCGGGTTCGCCTCCAGAGCGGGCCACAGTGGGTTGGGCCGTGCCAGATGGGCGAGCGCCTCACCGCGTTCGGCGTCATAGGCGAAGTGGAGCGGCTGGACGTGGGGCGGCTCGCCCGGCATTCCGTTCACGGCGAGTTGCCCGAAGTCGTGGGTGGCGAGCCAGTGTTGCCACTCGGCGTCGTCGCGGGGTGCGTCCCAGGGGTGGATCAGCATCACAGGGTCGCCAGGTAGTCGGGCAGGCCGATGCCGGGCGCCAGGTCCGCGTCGGCGAGCGGGGCGCTGTACTCCCTGCGGACCGGGACCACGCCGGCCCAGTGGGGGAGGGACAGGTCCTCGGGCTCGTCGTTCACGCCGCCGGTGCGCGCCTTGGCGGAGACCTCGTCCAGGTCGAGGCGGATCACCGCGGTGGCGGCCAACTCCTTCTTGTCGGCGGGACGGGAGTCGCGCGAGCGGCCCGGCACGACATGGTCGACGAGCGCGTCCAGGGCCGTCCGCTTCTCCTCGGGGTCGGTGACCTGGTGGGCGATGCCGTGCACCACCACGGAACGGTAGTTGATCGAGTGGTGGAAGGCCGAGCGGGCCAGGACCAGACCGTCGACATGCGTGACCGTCAGGCACACCGCAAGCCCCGGGTCGGCCCCGTCCGCCATCCGCAGCGGGCGCGAGCCCGTCGAGCCGTGCACATAGAGCCGCTCGCCGACCCGGCCGTAGAGCGTGGGCAGCACGACCGGCGCTCCCTCGCGGACGAAGCCGAGGTGGCAGACGTACCCCTCGTCGAGTATCGCGTGCACCAACTCCCTGTCGTACGACGCCCGTTCCGCGGAGCGCGTGGGGACGGTGCGGTCGGTCGGCGTGTAGGCGGTGGGCGACGACGTCGGCTGCTGGATCCCCATTGGCGTTCTCCATTGCGCTAGTGCATAATCTTCTTTGTGCTAGGAGGATATCGGATCAAGGGGCGGCGCGCAGCGGAGATTGCGGCGAGCGTCGAGAGCGCGGTCGGGGACGGGGAGCTGGAGCCCGGCCAACTGCTCCCGCCCATGCGGGAGTTGGCGGCCGGACTGGGTGTGAATCCCAACACCGTCGCTGCCGCGTATCGCATCCTGCGCGAGCGGGGCGTCATCGAGACCGCTGGGCGTCGGGGCAGCCGGGTACGGTCCGCGCCCGCCACGACGGGGCGGGACCACATTCGTGTGGACGTGCCCGAGGGGGTGCGGGACCTGGCGAGCGGCAATCCGGACCCGGCGCTGCTACCGCCGCTGGCCACGGCGTTCGCGGCGGCCGCCGCGCAGGGCGACCGCGAGCCGGTCCTGTACGGCGATGTCGCGGTGGAACCGGAGCTGGCGCGCCTCGCACGGGCCGCTCTGGACGCCGACGGGGTGCCGGCGGGGCCGCTCGCCGTGGTCTCCGGAACGCTGGATGCCATCGAGCGCGTCCTCGCGGCCCACCTCAAGCCCGGGGACGCGGTCGCCGTCGAGGATCCCGGGTGGGGAAGCACCCTCGACCTCGTGCCGGCGCTCGGGCTGCGCACGGTCCCCGTCGGCGTCGACGACGAAGGACCGATCCCGGACGACGTGGGTGGTGCCCTGAAGGCCGGGGCGCGCGCCTTGATCGTGACGGTCCGGGCGCAGAACCCGACCGGTGCCGCGGTGAGCGCTTCGCGCGCCGGCGCCCTGCGATCCGTGCTCCGCGAGCACCCGGGGACCCTGCTCATCGAGGACGACCACGGTGACGGGTTCGTCGATGTGTCCCTCCACTCGCTCGCCGGGGTCACCCGGCACTGGGCCTTCGTGCGCTCGGTCGCCAAGGCGTATGGGCCCGACCTGCGGCTCGCCGTACTCACCGGAGACACCGTCACCGTCGACCGGGTCCGGGGGCGGCAGCGGCTGGGACCCGGGTGGGTGAGCCGGATCCTGCAGCGCGCCGTGGTGCGGCTGTGGACCGATGGCGCGGTGGACGTCGGGGCGGTGGCGGCGGCGTACGACACACGCCGCACCACGCTGATCGACGCGCTCGCACGGCGTGGTGTCGCGGCCCATGGACGCAGCGGGCTCAATGTATGGGTTCCTGTACCCGACGAGACCGGAGTGGTCGCGCGGCTGCTGCACGCGGGCTGGGCCGTCGCGCCCGGCGCCCGCTTCCGGATGGGCACACCGCCCGGTATCCGGATCACCGTCTCGTTGCTGACCGCCAAGGAGACGGGACCGCTGGCGGGCGCGGTCGCCGCGGCCCTCGGGCCGGCCCCGGTCAGGAGTTACGTCTAGCCCCCGACAGGCAACGTCCGACGTGACGTCCCGCACCCCTCCGCCGTGCCCGGCTTCTCCCCCACTCGACCTCGTAGTCGTCGAGGCCGGGTCGGTCGTCGGCATCTCGGCCGATGTGGCGATTTCCAAGGCGGGCTCGAGCACGGGCCGGAAAGGGCGCGGGCATCATGCGAGCCTGATCGAGTCACCGTCCACCGTGATGTTCGCCGCGGGCAGCGGCTCGGGGGCGGGCCCCGTCTCCACGCTGCCGTCGGCCACCGAGAACTCGCTGCGGTGACATGGGCAGACGATCACGCCGTTCGCGATGCTCGTCACCGCGCAGCCCTGGTGGGTGCACTTGGACGAGAACGCCTTGAACCGTCCCTTGCTCGGCTGGGTCACTACCACGCCCTCGTCGGCGAAGATCTTGCCACCGCCCTCGGGGATATCGGAGGTCTTCGCGAGGACCCTGCCGCCGGAGCCGGCCGCTCCGCTGTCGCGCTCGCCCGGACTGGCACTGCTGTTCTTCGGTGAGCTGGGCGAACTCGGCGACGCCTGACTGTTCGAGGACGCCTGACCGTTCGAGCCCCCGCACGCGGTCAGCGCGACGGCGAGTCCGGTCATGCCGGCCGCCGCCACGACCGTGCGGCGGGACGGTGCAGAAGACTGGGGCGGTTCGCTGGTCATGCTGACGTTTCCCTTCCGCGGATGTTTCGCAGGTCTGTACGGAGGTACGGCCTGCGGGGGACTGCCGTTCAGACGGCGTCGACATCTTCACTCGTTGAGGATCGGGGCGCGGCAAGGCGCGCACGGGCCGTGTCCGAAGGGACCCGAACGCCCCAGTGGCCTGGGCGGAAGCGATTCCGGGACACGCCGGACACCGCGTCGGCTGGGTCGCGGGGGACGAGGGCTATGGAGGCGATCGCCGTCGTGCTGGTGACCGTGTGGATGCTCATCCGCGCGTGGATGGTACTGCCCGGTGTGCCGGCCGACGTGGTCGAGTCTGCCGCCTCGGGAGCGTGGGAGGAGCC
>NZ_MLYP01000114.1 GCF_001866645.1 Streptomyces colonosanans | reverse complement strand
GGAGCCGGAGCGACCGGGGGCTGCCCCGCGCCCATGGCCCACCAGCGGTGCGGCCGGGACAGCGCGCCGGGCTGTGCGCGGCGGTACCGGTCGTAGACCTCTTCCAGGATCTTGCCGCACTCGGCACGCCGCAGTACCTCGACCGAGCCGGTGTCCGAGCCGGTCGCCGGGGCGTCGGCTGTTCCGCCCGCCCGAGGGGTGGCGAGGGCGGCCTGGTGGCGTGGCACCGTCAGCCGCTGCGTGTAGGTCGCCGGTCCGTAGCCGAACCTGCCGTAGATCGAGGCCTCGGAGGCCAGCAGGACGGAGAGGACCTCCCCGCGGGCCCGCAGCTCGGTGAGTTGATGCCGCATCATCGTGCTGAGCACGCCCTGGCGTCGGTGCGAGGGCAGGACGCCGACGGCGGTCACCCCGGCGGCCGGGACGAGGATCTCACCGGGCAGGGTGAGCTCGAAGGAGTACGCACCGGCGGTGCCGACGGGCTGCCCGTCCCCCGTCATGGCGAACAGGCTGCGGTCCATTTCGAGCGCCGCCCACCAGACCCCGCCGCCGCCCTCGGTCGGGGTTTCCGGGAAGCGCCCGAACGCGGCATGGAGTGCGCCGACGAAGACGTCGAGGTCCTGGTCGGTCGTGGGACGGATCTCCATTGCTGCCGCTGCCTCCTCAGAATACCGGCACCACCACTCGTGGTGCCCTGCCACAGTGCAGCGTTGCCTTGTGGCCAGGTCAAGCGAATTACAGCCGGGCCCGCGGCCGTTCACAGCACAGCCCGGTCCCAGCCCGGCCCCAGGGTGAGTTGCGGTGGTCGGGCTCGGCGGCGGTGATCGCCGCCGCCCTCACCGTGATCCACATGCCGGCAGCGCAGCCGTGTTGCATTCGGCCGGGACGGACACGAACACCGGATGAGTAACGACGACTTCGACCAGGCACCCGGCCGCCCGGCCTGACAAGGCCTGCGAGGGCGCCCCCGCGGCAAGGGCGTCGGAGGCAAGCGTCGAACCGCGGGTGGCGTGGCCGGGATCCGTTCCAGGACGCCGCCCGCGAACACGTCGTACAGCTGCAGCGTCTCCAACGAGAGGTAGCCGATGCGGCAGTTGCAGACGGGCACCGGCACGCGCGGGGGGCGCGTCGCGCGCTCGGGTGTGTCTGTCCTGGAGTCTCTCTTCGGCTGACAGCCGAAATGTCATCCGCGCTCGCGGAGGTACGCCTCCAGCTCGGCGGCGCCGGTCAGCATCGCCCGCCCGCGGGCGGACAGCCGGCCGTGCCAGTCGCCCAGTGCGGCCTCCAGCGGTTCCAGCCCGCCTGCGGCCCGTACCTGGGCGATCAGCGGAGCGATCTGCTCCAGCAGGTAGCCACCGCGCCTGAGTTGATGGGCCAGCCGGGCGTCCCGTACGTCGGCCTCGTCGTAGACGCGGTACCCGGTCCGCGGGTCGCGGCGCGGGCTCACTAGCCCGGCGCGCTCCCATTTGCGCAGCGTCGCGGGCCGGATGCCGAGCTTCTCCGCCAGCGGCCCGATGAACGTGCCGTCGGGTCTGGACGCAGTGTTGGGGTGGGAAGCCGCGGTGGGCTTCAGGTCACGCAGGGCGCTCTCCACGGCCTGGAGGGTCCGGCGGTCGTCGAGGAGCCGGGCGTGGCTCTCGTCGATGAGACGGAACGCCTCCTCGGCCGCGCCCTCGTTCACCACCCGCATGATCGACGTCGCCGTCTGGTGGCCGTGGCCGGGCACCAGGGCGAGGAACGCGCGCAGGGCCTGCGCGTGCAGCGGGGTGTAGGTGCGGTAGCCGTGGGGTGTGCGCCCGGCGGCCGGAAGGATGCCGGCCTCCTCGTAGTTCCTGATCGCCTGCGTGGACAGACCGTGCCCACGCGCCAGATCAACCGGCCTGAGCCGTTCACCGCTTTGAAGGTTTTGCCCCATGTTTCCGACGATAGCGCGGGAAAGTTTCAACCGAAAGTTCAACGATACCGTTGAAGGCATGGCGACTGACATCAAGGACACCGCCCATGCCGTCGAGGCTGCCGCCGTCATGAGGCTGCTCCCGACCCGGCCGCAGATGCTCGCCCTGGGCGAGCCCACCCACGGCGAGGACACACTGCTCGACCTGCGCAACGAACTGTTCCGGCAACTCGTCGAGCAGGAGGGCTACCGGACGATCGCGATCGAGAGTGACTGCCTGATGGGGCTGGCCGTGGACGACTACGTCACCTCAGGCCAGGGCACCCTCGACGAGGTCATGGAGCGCGGATTCAGCCACGGGTGGTTCAACGTGTCCGCGGCCAACCGCGAACTCGTGCGCTGGATGCGCGCGTACAACGAGAGCCGGCCCACGTCCGAGCGGGTCCACTTCGCCGGTTTCGACGGCCCGCTGGAAATCACCTGCGCCGAAAGCCCCCGGCAGGCCCTCACCGCACTCCACCGCTACCTCTCAACCTCGGTGGACGCCGACCTGCTCCCCTGCACCGGGGAAACGCTCGACCGCCTGCTCGGAAGCGACGACCGGTGGACCAATTCCGCCGCGATGATGGACCCGGCCCAGTCCGTGGGGCAGTCGGCCGAGGCCGGGGAGTTGCGGCTGCTTGCCGATGATCTGGTGGCGCTGCTCGACGTGCAGACGCCGCACCTGCTCGCGGCGACCTCGCGGGACGAGTGGGACCGGGCGCGCCTGTACGGGCGCACCGCGACCGGCGTGCTGCGCTACCACTACTGGATGGCCGACACCTCACCGGCCCGCATGACGCGGCTGTGCGCGCTGCGGGCCCAGATGATGGCCCACAACCTCCTCGCGCTCGCTCAGCGGGGCCCGACACTTGTTCACGCCCACAACTCCCATCTCCAGCGGGAGAAGAGCACGATGCAGATGTGGCAGGGGCCGGTGGAGTGGTGGAGCGCCGGTGCGCTGTTGAGCGCTCAGCTTGGCGAGGGGTACGCCTTCGTGGCCACGGCCCTCGGCACGATCCGCCACCAGGGAGTGGACACGCCGCCGCCGGACACCATCGAAGGACTCCTGTACGCGCTCCCGAAGGACCATTGCGTCATCGACGCCCCCCGGCTGGCCATGACCCTCGGCGACACGCGGCCCGCGCCCCGCGTATCCCCCTGGTTCGGCTACTCCCCGCTCGACCCGGCCCACCTGGCGGACAGCGACGGGATCGTGTTCGTCAAGGACGTCCCGCAGAGCTAGTGCCGTGGCAGGCAGCGTTAGCCCGTTGAGGAGCGGCGTCGTGGGGGCACC
>NZ_MLYP01000113.1 GCF_001866645.1 Streptomyces colonosanans | reverse complement strand
CGGAAGCCCTCGTACTGGACGTACTTGGGCTTTCGGTCGGCGCGGCGAGTGGGGGTACCCCCTGCTCGAAGAGCTTGGGGGAGGCGTGCCGGGCGTCGCGACGGGGCAAACGTTGCCTGTTGCGGCACTAGATGCACCATGGCCCCCTGCGCGTTCTTCGCCCCGTACAGATCCGCTCCCGGCCCGTACACCGGGACCGAGCACGAAGGGCCTGCCCGATCCCGACAGCCCGGGCGGGCGTCGATGCCGCCGACCTCGTGCTCGTGGTTGTCGGTCAGCCCGCTGGTGTCGGGAGGCTGAGGCGTCCGTCGTGGACTTCGGCGATCTGGTCGACGGCGGTGAGGTGGGTGCGGTCGTGGGTGACCAGGACGGTGGCGGTGGCCTGTTGGCGGGTGAGGCGGGTGATCAGATCGATGACGGCGGCGCCGCGTTCGTGGTCGAGGGCGCTGGTCGGTTCGTCGACCAGGAGGACGGTGGGGTCGTTCATCAGGGCGCGGGCCACGTTGACGCGCTGGCGTTGGCCGCCGGAGAGCTGGTGGGGGCGACGGTGCGCGTGGTCGGCGAGGCCGACGGCGTCGAGCAGTTCCATGGCCCGGTCGCGGGCCTTGGCGGCGGAGCGGCCGTCGATCTCGGCCATGACCTGGAGTTGTTCGGCGGTAGTGAGAGAAGACAGCAGGTTGGGCTGCTGAAAGACGATGCCGATCTTGTGGCGGCGCAGGTCGGTGAGTTCGCCGCGGGTCATGCCGGTGGTGGTGGTTCCGTCGATGGTGACGGTGCCGGCGTCGGCGGTGATCAGGGTGGCGGCGACGGCCAGCAGGCTTGACTTGCCGGAGCCGGACGGTCCGACCACGGCGGTCAGACTGCCCTTGGGCACCTCCAGGGTGACCTGGTCCAAAGCCGTCAGGCGGGAGTCGCCGTCGGGGTAGGTGAGGGTGATGTCGGTCAGCTTCAGGCTCATCGGGCGCTCCCCAGCGCGGTCAGCGGGTCGACGGAGGTGATGCGGCGGATGGACAGGGCGGCCCCGAGCGCGCCGAGCAGGATCATCACAGCGGCCGGGACCAGGACGGTGGCGGGCGTCAGGGCGAAGGGCACCGCCGTGCCGGCGACGATGGCGCCGATTCCGGCGGCGATGCCGGTGCCGATCAGGGCACCGCCGGCAAGCAGGACGACGGCTTGGCCCAGGGCGTCCTTGAGGAGGTGGGCGGTGGAGGCACCGAGGGCCTTGAGGACGGCGATGTCGCCGCTGCGCTGGATGGTCCAGACGGTGAAGAAGGCGCCGATGACCAGGGCGGAGATGGCGAACAGAAAGCCGCGCATCAGTTGCAGGGAACCGTTTTCGGAGGTGTAGGAGCCGATCGCGGACAGCGAGTCGTCCTTGGAGACCGTCCTGGTGCCTGCGGCCTTGTCGACGGCTGTGACGTCGGCGTCGGCGGTGGTGTTCAGGGCGATCACGGTCGCGGTCGGGCCGTCGCTGTCTCCGGTGGGGGTTCCGGTCTTCCGCCAGACGTCGAGACTGGTCCAGACGACCGGGGTGTGACTGAAGGAGGCGTCGCCCCGCACGGCGGCCACCGTCAGCTTCTGACCGGCCAGGGTGAAGGTGCCGCCGACCCTCAGGCCGAGGTCGTCGGCGGCCGTGGTGGACAACACCACCGCGTGCTCGTCGAGCTTGCCGCTGTCCGGAGCGAGGTGGGAACCGGGCTGGACACCGAAGGCGGAGACCCCGACGCTGTTTTCACCGGCGGTGGCCTTGGTGGTGGTGATGCCCAGCGGTTCGGCGCTGGTGACGCCGGGGCTGTCGGCCCACTGCCGCCACTGCTTCTCGGTGACGGTGGAGTTGGCGTACGACAGGTCCTGTCCGTCGCCGGGTGCGTGGAAGGCGATCTTGTCGGCGGGCAGGCCGGTGATCGCGGAGATGTTCTGCTGGCTCAGCCCGGCGGTCAGCCCGGACAGCAGCCCGACGAGCAGGGAGATCAGCACGATGACGGTCCCCATCAGGGCGAAGCGCCCCTTGGCGAACTTCAGATCTCTCCAGGCGACGAACACGGCCTTGGCCCGTCCTTTCCGATGGTGGAAGCGGTATGCCTCCACCATCGCCGTCGGCCCACCGCGTACGCATCTGGCGTGGGGCAGCACTTCGCGGATCGGAAGGCGGCACACGGGTTCTAACTTTCGATGGAAGCCGTTTGGGACCTGATTCCTTAGTCTGGAAGGACTGTGAACACCGCTGCCCCCGCCCTGACCCCGACCACCCGGGCCCTGGCCTGGTGCCTGCACCTGCTGGTCATCGGCCTGCTCGGCCTGACCGGCGGCCGGGCCGTGATCGACGGCCAGCCGCACGCCGGGGCGATCGTCGCCGTGGCGGCGGCGTGCGCTCTGGTGTACGCCGCCGGGCCGCTCCTGCCCCCCGTCCGCCACTCCCGGCGGGCCGCCGCCTGGTGGCTGGCCGCCATGGGCGCCATATGGCTGGTGCTGCTGGCCCTGTCCGCCGACGGGGTGTGGGTGGCCTTCCCCCTGTACTTCCTCCAGCTCCACCTGCTGCCGCGCCGCGCCGGACCGCCCGCCGTGGCCGCCACCGCTCTCGCGGCGATCACCGCCTTCTCCGCCCACCAGGGCTCCTTCAGCCCGGCCATGGCGATCGGCCCCGCAATCGGTGCCGCCGTCGCGGTGGCGGTGGTGTGGGGATACCAGGCCCTGTACCGGGAGAACGAACAACGCAGGCGCCTGATCGAGGAGCTCACCGCCACCCGCGCCGACCTGGCCCAGGCCCAGCACACCGCCGGTGTGCTGGCCGAACGCGAGCGACTGGCCCGCGAGATCCACGACACTCTCGCTCAGGGCCTCTCAAGCATCCAGCTGCTGCTGCGCGCTGCGGAACGCGCCCTGCCCGGCCGGCCCGATGCCGCCGCCCGCCACGTGGAGGCAGCCCGTCAGGCCGCCGTGGACAACCTTGCCGAGGCCCGCCGCTTCGTCGCCGCCCTCGCTCCCCCGGCGTTGGAGGGCACCACCCTGGCCGGCGCGCTGGAACGCCTGTGCGCCACCACCAGCGCCCGCCACCGGATCACCGCACGCTCCCGGCTGACCGGCGACCCGGTGCCGCTGCCGACCGCGCACGAGGTCGCCCTGCTGCGCATCGCCCAGTCCGCCCTCGCGAACACCGTCCGCCACGCCCACGCCACCACCGCCGAGGTCAGCCTCGGCTACCTCGGCGACCATGTCGCCCTCACCGTGGTCGACGACGGCACCGGCTTCGACCCCGACCAGCTGCCCGCGCCCGACCCCGCGAGCGGTGGCTTCGGCCTGGCGGCCATGCGCGCCCGTATCCATGCGCTCGGCGGCACCCTGACAGTCGAATCCGCCCTCGGCCACGGCACCGCCCTGGCCGCCCAGCTGCCCCTCGCACCGCCCGCCGAGACCAAGCCGGAGGCCCGCCCGTGACCGACACCCCCATCCGCCTCCTTCTGGCCGACGACCATCCCGTGGTGCGGGCCGGGCTGCGCGCCGTGCTGGAGACCGAACCCGGCCTCGTCGTGGTGGCCGAGGCCGCGACCGCCGAGGACGCCATCGCCCGGGCCGCCGAGGGCGACATCGACGTCGTGCTCATGGACCTGCAGTTCGGCAAGGGCATGAACGGCGCCGAGGCCACCGCCGCGATCACCGCCCGACCGGGCGCACCCCGCGTTCTGATCGTCACCACGTACGACTCCGACGCCGACACCCTGCCCGCCATCGAGGCCGGCGCCACCGGCTATCTCCTCAAGGACGCCCCTCCCGAGGACCTTGCCGCCGCCGTGCGCACTGCCGCCGCCGGCCGCACCACCCTGGCCCCCGCGGTCGCCGAGAGGCTCATGAACCGGCTGCGCGCGCCCCGCACCACTCTGACCCGGCGTGAGACCGAAGTCCTCGCGCTGGTCGCCGAGGGCCTGTCCAACCAGGCCATCGGTGACCGCCTCCACCTCACCGAGGGAACCGTCAAGTCACACCTGGCCCGCATCTACACCAAGCTCGGCGTCGACTCACGCACCGCCGCCGTCGCCACCGCCACCAGCCTCGGCCTCATCCGCCGCTGAACGGGCCAGGCTCCCGCACCCGTCGGACGTCTCGCGAGGGGCCCGGCACGGGACCCCACCGTCGTGGTCCTGTCAGGGTTCCGCCCGCGTCGTGGTGGAGTCGGCCCGTTCCCCGGTGACCTCGATCCGCCGCGCCCGCGGGCGCGCCATCAGCAACGCCGACGCCGCGTCCTCCGCCCCCGCCGGCCCCAGCGGCATCGGCTGTGCCGGGGCGGGCACGGCGACCGCCGTGCCCGCCCCCATCAGGCCGTCTACCGACTGTTGTCACCCACGACGACGACGCGCCAGCCCCACCACTCCCCCACCGGCGACCAGCAGCGCGACCGCCCCGCCCACGACGTACGGCGTGGCCGAGCTTCCTCCGGTCTCCGCGAGGTTCACCTCCTTCGCGGGCGCCCCCTGGGGCTTCGCGTCTCCCGCGGGTGCTTCCTGCGGCTTCACGTCCTTCGCGGATGCCTTCTCCGGCGCGGAGGACGCCACCGGCGACGACGACGCGACCGGTGCGCCCGTCGGACTCTCGCACGTCGCGCCCGCCAGGGTCACCGTGCCCTTGACCTCCGCCACGTTCAGCTTCAGCGGGTTCACGGACACCGTCAGTTCGAGCGCGGAGGCCGCCGCCGTGCGCGTGGTGGTGCGCGTCGGCGCCACATCGAGGCGTACCTCCCCGATGCCCGGCACCTTCACGTCCGTGGTGCCACCGGCGGACAGCGTCACCTTCCTGCCGAGCACGGTCACCGCGCCCAGCAGGTTCGCCGAGGCGACCGGCTTCTGACCGGCCTCGCAGACCGCCTTCGACGTGACGCCGTCGATCTCGATGAGGGACAGCAACGGCAGACCGGGCACATGGACGCGGGCGTGCGCGAGACGGGTCATGGCCTCCGCGCGCGTCGCGGACACCGTGGCCTTCGACGTGGCGACGTCGGCCCTCAGCACGCTGAACGGGCGCCCGCCGTCGACACCGTCGAGGCGGGCCGACAGCGCGGTCCGTTCTGCGCTCTGCGGCGCCTGCACCTCGTTGAGGGAGACCGAGAGGGGAACGTTCACGGTCTTGTTGAGCAGGGACACGTCGAGCCCGGTGCGCAGCACGACGGCGCCGGCGCGACCGTGGTCGGTGGTCGCGTGCGCGGAGCCCGCGCCGGCCAGCGCCGCGGGAGCGGCGGCCAGGGAGGTGGCCGCCGCGACGGTGACCAGACGGCGTGCGGGCATGCGGAAGTTGATGCGATTCAAGGTGGTGGGACCCCCAGTGAGGACAAGCTTGGGACCCGGAAAGAATCACCGTCCGCGGAACGCTCCGTCAGCAATACCGCGCGACTTCACTCCATCGTGGTGTTCTCGCGTACATGTTCGGAATTCGCGGCACGCTTGTTCCCCGGCGCCGCCACCGCATCACCCGTACCGGGGGCGTGACGGAGGCACGCGGTTGCGGGCGCCTACCCGACGACCTGCCCGTTCAGCACCACCCGCCGCGGCGCCGCCAGCACCCGTACGTCCGCACGCGGATCCGCCTCGTACACCACGAGGTCCGCCGGTGCCCCCTCCTCCAGGCCGGGCCTGCCCAGCCACCGCCGGGCGCCCCACGCGGTCGCCGACAGCGCCGCCACCGGCGGGATCCCGGCGGTCACCAGCTCCGCCACCTCCGCCGCCACCAGCCCGTGGGGCAGCGAACCGCCCGCGTCGGTGCCCACGAACACCGGGATCCCGGCGTCGTACGCGGCCCGCACGGTGTCGTACCGCCGCTCGTGCAGCCGTCGCATATGTGCGGACCAGCGCGGGAACTTCGTCTCCCCGCCGTCCGCGAGCTTCGGGAAGGTCGCTATGTTCACGAGGGTCGGGACGATCGCCACACCTCGCTCGGCGAACAGCGGGATCGTCTCCTCCGTCAGGCCGGTGGCATGCTCGATGCAGTCGATGCCCGCCTCGACCAGGTCCCGCAGCGAGTCCTCGGCGAAACAGTGGGCGGTGACGCGCGCGCCCAGGCGGTGCGCCTCCGCGATCGCGGCCTCGACGGCCTCCCGCGGCCAGCAGGCGGACAGGTCCCCGGCCTCCCGGTCGATCCAGTCGCCGACCAGCTTGACCCAGCCGTCGCCGCGCCGGGCCTCCTGGGCGACGTAGGCGACGAGGTCCTCGGGTTCGATCTCCCAGGCGTAGTTGCGGATGTAGCGGCGGGTGCGCGCGATGTGCCGGCCGGCCCGGATGATCTTGGGGAGGTCGTCGCGGTCGTCGATCCAGCGCGTGTCGGACGGAGAACCCGCGTCGCGGAGCAGCAGGGTGCCGGCGTCACGATCGGTGAGTGCCTGCTTCTCGGAGACGTCGTCGGAAACCGGGCCGTGGGCATCGAGGCCGACGTGGCAGTGCGCGTCGACCAGGCCGGGCAGCGCCCAGCCCTCGACGGTACGGATGTCGCGCGCGCCGACGGGGCGCTCATAGGCGATCCGGCCGCCGACCACCCACACCTCGTCGCGAACGTCCTCGGGCCCGACGAGCACCCGCCCCTTCACATGCAGCACCGCGTGATCGCTCATGTACCGCACCTTAATTCGGCCCCGGCCGGTCCCGTCCACCTGTCGGAGGGCTTCTTCTCGGGAAGTGCCAAGGTCACGGCCCATGATCCTCGCCAAGCAGCTCGCGATCGACAAGGCGATGGCAGTGCGGGGGCGGCGGTCCGCCCGCCCGGTTCCCGGCGCGGGGACCGGGGGGACGGCGGATCAGACGGTCGGGTGGAGGTAGAACGTCTCGTTGCCGCCGGTACCGATGTGGACAAGGCGCCAGCGTCGGCAGCGTGGTGGGAGGCGCCGTCGGACTGGCGGATGATGACGCGGCCGCCGTTGTCGTCCTGGCCCTCGTAGACGTCCAGCACTCGGGTGTCGGCGTTCTCCGGGTGGCGCTGCGTGACGCGTTGGCGGACGTACCTCTCGAACAGCCCTAGGACCGCAGATGCTCGCCCCTGCGCCGTGCGTGCTGTGCGGCACCACCACCCCGCTGAGGCCCCGAGCCGGCGAGGCCGTGCACGACGACCGGCCACCGGTGAAGGGGCGGGACGGGCGCCGGTTACCCTCGACTCCGTCGAACCCGTGAGTGAAGAGAGCACCGCCGTGACCCACCCCTTTCTGGACCTCGCCCCGCTGAGCGCCGACCGCTTCGCCTCGATCGAGGACCGGGTGGCGCGACTGCTCTCCACCGCGCAGGACGTCGTGATCATGCAGGGCGAGGCGCTGCTGCCGCTGGAGGGCGCGATCCGCGGGTGCGCCGGTCCCGGCACGACGGCGCTGAACGTGATCACGGGCCCGTACGGGCAGACCTTCGGCAACTGGCTGCGGGACTGTGGCGCGACGGTCCACGACCTGGCCGTGCCGTTCCACACGGCGGTCACCGCGGACCAGATCCGCGAGGCGCTGGCCGAGCACCCGGAGATCGACTTCGTGTCGCTGGTGCACGCGGAGGCGGCGACCGGGAACACGAACCCGGTGACGGAGATCGGTGCGGTCGTACAGGAGCACGGGGCGCTGTTCTACCTGGACGCCGTCGCCTCGGTCGGCGCCGAGCCGGTGCTGCCGGACGCCTGGGGCGTGGACCTGTGCGTGATCGGCGCACAGAAGGCGATGGGCGGCCCGGCGGGCGTGTCGGCGGTGTCGGTGAGCGAGCGGGCATGGACCCGGATGGCGGCCAACCCGCAGGCGCCGCGCCGCTCGTACCTGTCGCTCCTCGACTGGAAGGAGCGCTGGATCGACGGCGGCCGGAAGGCACTGCTGCACGCGCCGGCACAGCTGGAGATGCTGGCGCTGGAAGCGTGCGTGGAGCGGATCGAGGCGGACGGCCTGGAGACGGTGATGGCCCGGCACCGGTCCGCCGCGGCGGCGACGCGGGCGGGTGCGGTCGCGCTGGGCGGGGGCCTGGAGCCGTATGTGTACGAGGCCGCTCAGGCGGCGCCGGTCGCCACGACGCTGCGGACGCCGTCCGGTGTGGTCGCGGCGGAGCTGGTGGCGAAGTCCCTGGAGGCCGACCCCGCGCTGCCGCTGGCCGCGGGCGGGGGCGCGCTGGCCAAGGAGATGATCCGCGTCAACCACTACGGGGCCGACGCGACGGTGGAGGTCGTCCAGGCGAGCCTGGCCGCGCTGGGCACCGCGCTCGGCGCGTCCGGGGCGGCGGTGGACGTGGAGGCGGCCCGGCAGGCGGCCGCGGCGGCCTGGAAGTAGGACAGCAATGCACGGGGGCGGGGCCGGAGGGTCCCCGCCCCCTGGGGGCGCCGTGACGCGTCGCGGATCGCCGCTCGCTGAAAACGCACCGTCGTCACATCCCTCTGCCATGCTCCCCGCATGACCACCAACGCGCCCCAGACCCTCCCCGACGGCCGCCCGGTCCCCCTGATGACCGGCGAGGAGCGGCCCATGCTCGAAAGCTGGCTCGACTTCCACCGGGCCACGCTGGAGCTGAAGTGCGCGGGGCTCGATGACACCCAGCTGCGGCTCGCGTCGGCCGAGCCGTCGGCGCTGACCCTGCTGGGGCTGGTCCAGCACGTTGCCGAGGTCGAACGGAACTGGTTCCAGCGGGCGTTCGGGGAAGCCGGACTGCCTCCGGTGTTCGAGGAGGAGACGGGGTACCGGCTCAGCCCGGGGCGTGGGCTCGACGAGGCGCTCACCGTGTGGCGGCGGGAGATCGCCTGCGGACGCGAGGTGTGCGCCGGCCTCTCCCTCGATGATGTGGGGCGGATCCCCGGCGGTGGCTCCATGAACGGGCTGGAGGTCAGCCTCCGCTGGGTGTACGTGCACATGATCGAGGAGTACGCCCGTCACAACGGCCACGCGGACATCGTGCGGGAACGCATCGACGGGGTGACCGGCGCCTGAAATCGACATTATTCAACGGCCCCCTTCCGTCATAATTCTCGAATTCCTCCAGAACAGCTCCCCGCATTCTCCTGCCCGCTTTCCCACGGCTTAAACGCAGAGATTCCCACGGACGCCAACCACCGTAATCCGGGCACGCCCCATAGGGATTGCCGGAGTGTGATCGACCCCACATCACGCCCCTTTTCGCCCGTTATTCCATGGACAAAATCTCACCAACCACCCCGGCCTTCGCGTGAACGTGCGCGCCCGCGCGATAACACACAAGGCCTCCGCCCGTAACCCCGCACGGCGATGCGATTTCGCATTTACCTGGGTAAATTCCATTTGCATGACCGCCGCACAAGCAGACCTGCAAGCGGAATTCCTCGAATTGCCGGAGGGGGTACGGATCGACCATCCGGAGGTGACGGACGGGGCCGCACTCTGGCGCATCGCCAAAGACTCCGAAGCCCTCGACCTCAACTCCTCCTACAGCTACCTGCTGTGGTGCCGTGACTTCGCCGGCACCTCGGTGGTGGCGCGCACCGGCGACGGACGGCCCGTCGGGTTCGTCACCGCGTACCTGCGGCCCGACCGCCCGCGCACCCTCCTGGTGTGGCAGGTGGCGGTGGACACCGCCCACCGCGGACGCGGGCTCGCCGCGCGCCTGCTCGACGTGCTCATGGCGCGAGTGACGACCGAGCACGGGGTGACCGGGATCGAGACGACGATCACCCCCGGCAACACCGCCTCCGAACGGCTCTTCACCTCGTTCGCCGCCCGGCACGGCGCAAGCGTCGAGCGCGATGTCCTGTTCGAGGCGGGCCAGTTCCCCGACGGACCGCACGACCCCGAGGTCCTCTACCGCATCGGCCCCCTCCCCGCCCACCCCGCACGCACTCCGTCCCTCCCCCACGTACCGAGGAGCGTTTCCG
>NZ_MLYP01000112.1 GCF_001866645.1 Streptomyces colonosanans | reverse complement strand
CGGAAGCCCTCGTACTGGACGTACTTGGGCTTTCGGTCGGTGCGGCGAGAGGGCGTGCCGGGCGTCGCGACGGGGCAAACGTTGCCTGTTGCGGCACTAGATGCCCTGCCAGTGGGGCTTGTTGGCGTAGGTGTGCCGGAAGTAGCCGGCGAGCTTCAGCTTGGACGCGGCGGCCTCGTCGACGACTACCGTCGCATGCGGGTGGAGCTGGAGCGCGGAGGCTGGGCAGACCGCGGCGACCGGGCCCTCGACGGTCGCGGCGACCGCGTCCGCCTTGCCCTCACCGGTCGCGAGGAGCACGAGGTGCCGCGCCTCCAGGATGGTCCCTATGCCCTGGGTGATCACATGGTGGGGCACCTGCTCGATGTCGCCGTCGAAGAAGCGCGCGTTGTCGACGCGGGTCTGCTGGGTCAGCGTCTTGATCCGCGTCCGCGAGGCGAGAGAGGAGCACGGCTCGTTGAACCCGATGTGCCCGTCGGTGCCGATCCCGAGCAACTGGAGGTCCACGCCGCCGGCCGCGGCCAGCGCCTTGTCGTACGCCTCGCAGGCGCCCTGCACGTCCTCGGCGGTGCCGTCGGGCCACAGGAACGCGCCCATGCCGATCCCGAGCGGCTCCAGCACCTCCCGCTGCAGGACGGAGCGGTAGGACTCCGGATGCTCGGCCGGCAGCCCCACGTACTCGTCGAGCTGCGCGATCCGCGCCCGCGAGGTGTCCACGGCACCGGAGCGCACCTTGGCCGCCAGAGCCTCGTAGACGGGCAGCGGGCTGGAGCCGGTGGCCACGCCGAGCAAGGCGTCGGGCTTGCGCCGGAGCAGCTGCGCCATGGCCTCGGCGATGAGCTCGCCACCCGCCTGAGCGTGCGGAACGATGACAACTTCCACGCTGGGCCTGCCGATCTGAAGAGGGGCTCAACTGGGACCCGGAGGGGCACTGTGTGGTTTAGACCAATCTAACAGAGGTGGCTTCCCCCGGTGTGTGGTCCGGCACGCATGACGCACAGCCGAAGTCGCCTGCCGGAGGGGGTGCGCCGGCAGGCGCGCGACGGCGTGAACCGGGGGAACCGGAGGCGTTCGGTGACGTCGCGCTGGCGATCCGGTCCCGCGTATGAGTCCACGGGGGCTGCGCTGCCGACGGGTGTCGGTCAGGTGTTCCGACAAAGAGACAACAATTAACACCCGTCGACGCATGGACACGCGCGCTCGGACGCAGGAACATGGTCCGCAGGGCATGGTCTAGTCCACAAAGCGTAGGTAAAGTAAGCAAACCGTTCCTCGCCGCCCCGGCGGGGTACGTGACGTGTGAACCTCCGTCTTCCCCGCACAGGAAGACGGACCGAGGAACCGGCGCACTCTGCCCTGACTGCTCCGGCTCCTCGGCCTTCGGCCGTCCGGGACCGCACACCCTGCGGCCGATGTTGCTCCGGGCTGCGGTGCCAGGAGGGTTGAGGGTCCCTCCCAGGCGCCGCGGCCCGCGGGTGTTTCCGGGCCGTCCCGAACCGTCCGCCTCCTGGCTGTTTTCGAGTGTTGTCCGAACTCCCGGGTACGCTCGCACACGTGCCCTCCATGAACGAGCTGGTCCGCCAGCACACCACCCTCAGCGACTCCGACCTGGAGTGGCTGCACCTGCTGGTGTCGGAGTGGCAGCTGCTCTCCGACCTCTCCTTCGCCGACCTGGTGCTCTGGGTGCCCACGCGCGACGGCACCCGGTACGTGTCGGTCGCCCAGATGCGCCCGAACACCGGCCCCACCTCGTACCAGAACGACATGGTCGGCCACCTCGTCCCGCGCGGCCGCCGCCCCATGCTGGACGTCGCCCTGGACGAGGGTCGGATCGTGCGCGAGGGCGATCCCGAGTGGCGTGAGGAGGTCCCGGTCCGGGTCGAGTCCATTCCCGTACGACGGGAGGGACGCATCCTCGGCGTCATCGCGCGCAACACCAACCTGCTGACCGTGCGGACCCCCAGCCGCCTGGAGCTGACCTACCTCCAGAGCGCCTCCGACCTTGCCCAGATGATCGCTGCCGGCGCCTTCCCGTTCCCCGGCCAGCAGGTCGACATGGACGCCTCGCCGCGCGTCGGTGACGGACTGATCCGGCTGGACGCGGACGGCATCGTCCAGTACGCCTCGCCGAACGCCCTGTCGGCGTACCACCGACTGGGTCTGGCCTCCGACCTCGTCGGACATCACCTCGGCCAGAGCACCGCCGAACTCGCCCCGTCGCGGGGCCCGGTGGACGAGGCGTTGGCCAAGGTCGCCAGTGGCTGGGCGCCGCGCGAGTTCGAGATCGAGACGAACGACGGGGCGATCCAGTTCCGGGCGATCCCCCTCAAGCCCAAGGGCACGCGCATCGGTTCGCTGGTCCTGCTCCGGGACGTCACCGAACTGCGCAGGCGCGAGCGCGAGTTGATAACCAAGGACGCGACCATCCGGGAGATCCACCACCGGGTGAAGAACAACCTCCAGACCGTCGCCGCCCTGCTGCGCCTCCAGGCCCGGCGCATCGGGTCCGAGCCGGGCCGGGAAGCGCTCGAGGAGGCCGTACGGCGGGTGGGCTCGATCGCGATCGTGCATGAGACGCTGTCCCAGAACCTGGACGAGCGTGTGGAGTTCGACGAGATTGCCGACCGGGTCCTCGCGATGGTCGCCGAGATCTCACCCGGAATGGTCACCGGCCGGCGCAGCGGACACTTCGGCATCCTGGACGCCGAGGTCGCCACCCCGCTCTCCATGGTGCTGACCGAGGTCCTGCAGAACGCCGTGGAACACGGCTTCCGCCAGGGCGCCACCGGCACGGTCGAGGTGTCGGCGGTCCGTGGCGGTACGTCGAAGGAGACCCGCCTCCTGGTCACCGTCCAGGACGACGGGGTCGGCCTGCCCGAGGGCTTCGACCCTCACACCGCGGGCAACCTCGGCCTGCAGATCGTACGGACCCTGGTGGAGGGTGAGTTGGGCGGCACGTTCGACATGGTCCCGGCCCCCGAGCGTGGTACGCGGGTGATCCTGGACATCCCGGTGCGGGCGCACAAGTGAGCGGGGCGATGACAGCATTGAGCCCCGGACCACATGTGGTCCGGGGCCGAAAGCTTGTTGCCAGCTAGGTGCTGTGCGCGTTGGGAGTACTGCGCGCTGCGGCTCGGGGGCGGGAGATGCGTACTCGCTGCCTACGGCGTCATACCGTAGGGCGCACGCGCCGCCGGGCTCAGGCTCGTACGGGGTGGGAGTGTCAGGCGGAGGCCTGACGGGCCCGGTTGCGAGCGGCGCGGCGCTTCATGGCGCGGCGCTCGTCCTCGCTGAGACCACCCCAGACGCCGGAGTCCTGGCCGGACTCGAGCGCCCACTGCAGGCACTGCTCGATAACGGGGCAGCGACGGCAGACGGCCTTGGCTTCCTCGATCTGCAGCAGCGCGGGACCGGTGTTGCCGATGGGGAAGAAGAGCTCGGGGTCTTCCTCGCGGCAAACGGCGTTGTGACGCCAGTCCATGGCTGCTACCTCTCCTTGGTACGTGCTTGTGAATGTGAACGCTTTCACGAATCCCTCAACAAGTGAAGGGCCGATCGTCAGACTCGCTGACGTGGTCCTTTGGATTGAGGAGGGGTTCGGGCTCTCTGTGGGGGTTGATGGTCCGCCCCGAGCGCCACGTAGAGACTCGCAAACCTCGGCGACGGATACAACCCCTTCCGGAAAGTTTTTTTTGATTCCTTGGTGTCGACTAGGTCACAGCCGTACTTCCAAGGGGTGGACCCTGGCCTAAACGTTCGACTGAAAGGACTTTGGCCCCTTCTACTCACACAATCACACGCAGTGCACGGCGTACGCCTGTGAACGTCACGCTCGTACGCACGCCGAGGTGGTCACCGTCCATCTGGAGGGGGAGCGGCACCTTCGAATGCAAGGTGAAGTCGGTCAGGTCATGCAGGGAGACGGCGTGCTTGCCGTGGGGTCCGCGCTCGGGGGACGAAGTGAGCAACTGGGTCGCATACCGGGCAACCGAGGCCGTCGACATGCGGCGGAGGGCGAGTACGTCGAGTCCGGTATCGAACGAGGCCTTAGGTGACGCGTACACCGGACGATTACCGAGAAACGTCCAGGGCGAGGTGTTGCAGATTATGGACATGACGAGACCGGTGATCGGCTCCTCGCCGGACCGCTCCAGGGTGATCGTTCCGTGTCTGCGATAGGGGTCGTCCAGAAACTGCCGCATCGCTTGGCGCAGATACAACGCATGGGTGGAGCGCTTGCCCTGTTCCCGGTGCTGCTCGACCCGGCCGACCACGCCCGCGTCGAAGCCGAGCCCGGCGTTGAAGGTGAACCAACGGGAGGGCGCCGCCTCGTCCTCCGTCCCCGGGGTGCCCGCGGCGAGCCCGAGGCCGACTGTGCGCTCGCGGCGCTCGCTCAGCGCGTCGAGGATCATGCCCGTGGCCTCCACCGGGTCGTTGGGCAGGCCGAGCGCACGGGCGAAGACGTTCGTCGAGCCGCCGGGAACGACGGCGAGGCGGGGGAGACGGTCCGGTTCGGGGCCGCGGTGCAGCAGGCCGTTCACGATCTCGTTGACGGTGCCGTCGCCGCCGAGCGACACGACCAGTTCGACGTCGCCGCTCTCCGCCGCCTGCTGAGCGAGGTCCCGGGCGTGTCCGCGGTACTCGGTGGTGATCGCGTCGAGCTTCATCTCGCTCGCCAGCGCGTGGATCAGGACGTCACGGGTTCGTGCGCTTGTGGTGGTTGCCGCCGGGTTGACCACGAGAAGTGCACGCATGGTGTGCAGGGTACCTACTGGGTGGTACTCGGCCCAGACCGAGGTAGGGGTCCGGTAAGAGAAAGGGGTGGCCTCCGGTGCTGCGGGGGCGGGCGCCCCGGCGGAGGCCCGTGAGGCGACGGCTACCCTTCAGGGGTGAGCGCAGAGCAGAATCCCGCCCCCCGGACTTCCGATACCGAGCCCCATCCCGCACGGCTGACCGTCGCGGCTGCGTTGGCCGGCCTGGAGGGGCTCGCCCTGGCCGTCGGCGGTGTCTGGATACTCGTCCTGGGCCTCACGGGTTCGCCGGACGACCGTCAGCAGGCCGTCACCGGCGGCATCACCCTGATCGTGCTCGCGCTGCTGCCCCTGCTGGCCGCGCGTGGACTGCTGCTGCGCCGCAGCTGGAGCCGCGGGCCCGCCGTGATCACTCAGATCATGGCGCTGCCGGTGGCGTACAGCCTGCTCCAGGCCGACAGCATGGCGATCCCGGGCGGCATCGCGCTCGCGGTCGTCGCCCTCACGGCGCTGGTGCTCCTGGTGAACCCGGCGACGACGCGTGCGTTGGGCATCCGGGGGCCCGGAGGCCCACCGGACCAGAAGTAGGTGGCGCACCCGCCCTCAGTCTGCGCGCCCGAAGGGTGACCGGTGTCCCCGGTCACCCTTCGTCACTCCTCGACCAACAGCTTCTCCCGCAGCTGCGCCAGGGTCCGGGCCAGCAGACGCGAGACGTGCATCTGCGAGATGCCGACCTCCTGGGCGATCTGCGACTGCGTCATGTTGCCGAAGAAGCGGAGAAGCAAGATCCGCTTCTCCCTCGGCGGCAGATCCTCCAGCAGCGGCTTCAGTGACTCGCGGTACTCGACGCCCTCCAGCGCCTCGTCCTCGGCGCCGAGCGTGTCCGCGACCGCCGGTGACTCGTCATCGGTGTCGGGGACGTCCAGGGACAGCGTCGAGTACGCGTTGGCGGACTCCAGGCCCTCCAGGACCTCCTCCTCCGAGATGGCCAGCTTCTCGGCCAGCTCGTGGACCGTCGGGGAGCGGCCGTGCTGCTGGGACAGCTCGGCCGTGGCCGTCGTCAGGGCCAGGCGCAGTTCCTGCAGGCGCCGCGGCACCCGGACCGCCCAGCCCTTGTCGCGGAAGTGGCGCTTGATCTCGCCGACGACCGTCGGGGTCGCGTATGTCGAGAACTCGACGCCGCGCTCCGGGTCGAAGCGGTCGACCGATTTGATCAGGCCGATGGTGGCGACCTGGGTGAGGTCGTCCAGCGGCTCACCGCGGTTGCGGAAGCGGCGCGCGAGGTGCTCGACGAGCGGCAGGTGCATACGGACAAGCTGATTGCGCAGCTCCGCGTACTCCTGGCTGCCCTCCTTCAGCTTGCGCAGTTCGACGAACATGGCCCGCGCTCCAGTGCGGTCCTGTGGGCCGTGCTGCGCACCGGCCGGCACGCCGTGCTCGGCGTTTCGCTCGTGCTCGCTCATCGTCCCGCCCGTCACCCTTCCCCCAGCTCCCGGCTGCTCCCCCGCTCTCGACTTCGCTCGAGCGGGGGGACCCCCATGAGCAGGGGAGGCCCCACTTCCTCCGGAGGACGTGTTCCGTGTGGCACCGTCAGGATCCCCTGGTCCGTCGCCCCGGACGGAGAACGCCCCTTCCGCGGCCGGCTCCGCCGTCGTGGGGGCCGCGACCGCCGAAGCGTCGTCCTCCGGGTGCGGACGGGCCTGCTCGGGGATGCCGTCCACGCCACCCGCCACGCGCGGCGGCCCGCTCGGGCCGCCCGTGTTCCCGGTGTTCCCGGTGGAAAGTTCCCGTGAGCCTCGCTCTTCGTCCCGCACCGGCCCGTCCCCGTTCGTCACGCCGGCCCGGGTCCCGCGCCGCGCTGTTTGTAGAGGCTGATGGACACGGTCTTGTCGTCGCCGACGGCCGAGGAGACCTTGCCCGCCAGGGCCGAGAGGACGGTCCAGGCGAAGGTGTCCCTCGACGGGGCGTGACCGTCCGTGGTCGGGGCGGAGACCGTGACCTCCAGAGAGTCGTCGATGAGCCGGAAGACACAACTGAGCACCGAGCCGGGCACGGCCTGTTGCAGCAGGATCGCGCAGGCCTCGTCGACCGCGATGCGCAGGTCCTCGATCTCGTCAAGGGTGAAGTCCAAACGGGCCGCGAGACCGGCTGTGGCCGTACGCAGCACCGACAGGTAGGCACCCGCTGCCGGCAGCCGGACTTCCACGAAGTCCTGGGTCGCGGGCTCGCCTGCGATCTGGGACACCCTCACCTCCAAGGTGGTACATGCTCTTTCGGGGCCGAGGGTTGCCCCCCGGGGTAACGCCCTACTGGTTCAGCGGTGACGCTATCGCGCTCTCGATTTTCTGTCCCCGGGACCCCGACCCCTTGTCATCACTCATAGTAAACCCATGTATACGCACAGTGGCTAGGGGTCTGCGGGCCCAATTCGGAAGAGCGCGCGCCGGATTGACGTACCCCGGCGTCCGACCCCCGAACCGTACGGAACCAGAGTCACACGAGTACATGATCGACGAAGCACCAGCGCCAGTTCTCGCCCGGTTCGAAGGTACGCATGACCGGGTGGCCGCTCTCCTTGTAGTGCGCCGTCGCGTGGCGCAGGGGCGAGGAGTCGCAGCAGCCCACGTGCCCGCACTCCAGACACAGCCGCAGTTGCACCGGGTCCGTGCCGGCGGCGAGGCACTCCAGGCATGTTTCGCTCCGGGGCTCGGGCGCGGGATGCGGCAGCGCATCGGCGTGCGTGCACTGTTTCATGATTGCCAGGTTACGACGGGTCCGCGGGAAGCGGCGGGAAAACGAGGGCGGGCTGAGGACGATGAACGTGTTGCCGTTGCTGCTGCTGGTCGCGGGCAGCGCCGCTGTCGCGGGTGCCGCACGCCGCACTCCCGTGCCGGCGCCGCTGCTGCTGGTCGCGGCGGGCCTCGCGGTCTCCTATGTGCCCGGTGTGCCCGCGTACACCCTCGACCCCGGTGTCGTCCTGCCGCTGGTGCTGCCGCCGCTGCTGTACACGGCGGCCACCGACAGCTCATACCTGGACCTGCGGGCGCAGTTGCGGCCGGTGGCGCTGCTGTCCGTCGGGTACGTGCTCTTCGCGACACTGGTCGTGGGCTGGGCGGCGTATCTGGTCGTGCCGGATCTGCCGCTGACCGCGGCGCTGGTGCTGGGTGCGGTGATCGCGCCGCCGGACGCGGTCGCGGCCACGGCGGTCGCCCGTCGAGTGGGGCTGCCGTCGCGGATCACCACGATCCTGCAGGGCGAGTCGCTGGTGAACGACGCGACGGCGATCACCGCGTACAAGGTGGCGATGGCGGCGGCGATCGGGGAGGGCGCGACCTGGACGGGCGGGGTGCGGGAGTTCCTGCTCGCGGCGGTCGGCGGCGTCCTGGTCGGCCTGGTGCTGATGGTGCCGATCCACTGGCTGCGCACGCACCTGAAGGAGGCGCTGCTGCAGAACACCCTCTCCCTGCTGATCCCGTTCGTCGCGTACGGGGCCGCGGAGTGGGTGCATGCCTCCGGTGTGCTCGCCGTCGTCGTCGTCGCCCTCTATCTCGGCCACCGCAACTGGCAGGTCGACTTCGCGACCCGGCTCCAGGAGGAGGCGGTGTGGAAGATGGTCGCGTTCCTCCTGGAGTCGGCGGTGTTCGCGCTCATCGGACTGCAGTTGCCGGTCGTCCTGAAGGGACTCGGCCGGTACGAGGGCACGCGTGTGGCCTGGTACGGGTTGGCTGTGTTCCTCGTGGTCGTCGCCGCGCGGTTCCTGTGGGTGTATCCGGCGACCTTCCTGCCGCGCGCGCTGTTCGCGCGCATCCGCGAGCGTGAGGAGAACCCCACGTGGAAAGGGCCGTTCATCATCGGCTGGGCCGGGATGCGGGGTGTGGTCTCGCTCGCGATCGCTTTCTCGATCCCGCTGACGGTGCACGGCGGCGGCGCGTTCCCCGACCGTAACCTGATCCTCTTCCTGACGTTCACGACGGTGATCGGCACGCTCGTGGTGCAGGGGCTGACCCTGCCCCCGCTGATCCGTCTGCTGGGGCTGCCGGGGCGCGATGCCCAGGCCCAGACGCTCGCGGAGGCGAACGCCCAGGCACAGGCGTCCCGGGCCGCCGAGCGGCGCCTCGAAGAACTCCTCGGCGACGAACGCAACGCGCTGCCGCCCCCACTCGCCGACCGCCTCCGCACGGTCCTGGAACGCCGGCGCAACGCGGTCTGGGAACGGCTGGGCTCGGTGAACCCGGTGACCGGCGAGTCCCACGATGACACTTACCGCCGACTGTCCCGCGAGGTGATCGGAGCGGAACGAGAGGTCTTCGTGCGGCTCCGCGACCACCGCTACATCGACGACGAGATGCTCCGCACCCTGCTCAGAAGGCTCGACCTGGAGGAGGCGGCGGCCTATCGGGAGACGACGTGAGCCGTCCCGCGGACCACGCCCGGGCAAACGAACGCTGCCTGTTGGGGCGAGTCGCTAGTGCTGTGACCGGGAAGGTCTGCCGGAAAGCTCGGGGCGTCCGGTGCTGGGGGCACCTCCCTCGCCCTTCAGGCAGTGGGGGAGCATCGCAAGGCGGAGCACATCACCCGCGTACTGGATGTACTCGGGTGATGCGACAACGCGGCGGTGGGGGCCCCTCCCGCGCTGGGGGTCCCCCCGCTCGAGCGGAGCCGAGAGTGGGGGAGAAGCCGAGCGTGGGGGAGCCGTGCCGGGCGTCGCGAGCCGGTGAACCCTTCCGTTCACAGCAACTAGGGCCTGTTCTGAGTTCCCCGTCTGCGCCCCGACGCCCGGCGCGCACTCCCCCAAGCTCTCGGCTTCGCTCGAGCAGGGGGGACCCCCATGCCGCACGGCGCCGCAGGACAGGTGGCTCCGCCACATGACCTGCGACACCGCACGCCGATCGCACGCACCGAACGCCGCTGCGCCCGCGCTCCGCGCGGACGACGGGGAACTCAGAACAGGCCCTAGGAGAAGGGCAGCCCCGTGATCACGGCGGCCAGCGTCGTCCCCCAGGGGAATGCGCCCTCCTCGGTCAGGGCGACAAGTCCATAGAGCAGCTTGGCGACATAGAGACGTTCCACCGGGAGGGCGTGGCGGGATTCGAAGTCGTCCGCGAAGGCCTCGAGTTCGCCCGGCGTGCGGGCGTATCCGCCGAAGTGGAAGCGGGTGTCCAGGGACCAGCTGCCGCGGCGGCCGCCGAAGGCCCGGGTCTGGAGGGCGGCCGTGTCGGCGGCCAGGAAGTCGCCTTTGAGGACGGGGATTCCCAGGGCCCGCTGGTTCGCTGCCAGGCCCGCAGCCAGACCCGCCAGCGTGCCGCCGGTGCCGCAGGCCACGGCGGCGACGTCCGCCCTGCCGCGCAATTCCTCGCCGAGCGTGCGGCAGCCGCGTACGGCGAGGGCGTTACTGCCGCCCTCCGGCACCACGTACGCCTCCTCGGCGTCCGCCGCGCGCAGGATGCCGGCCAGGGTCCCCGGCTCAGACTTGCGGCGATAGGTCGACCTGTCGACGAAGTGCAGTCGCATACCGTCGGCCGTGCAGCGGGCCAGGGACGGGTTGAGCGGGCGATCGGTCAACTCGTCGCCGCGGACGATACCGATCGTCTCCAGACCCAGCAGCCGGCCCGCTGCTGCCGTGGCCCGCAGATGGTTGGAGTAGGCGCCGCCGAAGGTGAGCAGGGGCCGACCGCCTGCCGCCCGCAGGTTCGGGGCGAGCTTGCGCCACTTGTTGCCGATCAGGTCCGGGTGGATCAGATCGTCCCGCTTGAGCAGCAGCTGGACGCCGTGCCGTGCGAAGCGCTCGTCCACGACCTCCCGCACCGGCGACGGCAGGCGCGGTTGCAGCACGGCAGGGTCGGGCGCCTCGGGCAGGCGCGGCACATCAGGGCTGGTCACCCCACCATTGTCGGGCACCGGTCCGAGGGGCGCGCCGGGACGGGCGGCGGCCCTTGTCACCCCAGGCGGTCACGGGCCCTGGAGGACCCACCGGCTATCGGCACCGTGCCAGGGGTGCCGCTGCCGTCTCAGGCGCGATGGCCGTCAGGGGCGCAGGAAGCCGTCCCCGTTCGTCGCGATGTGGCTCTCCAGTGCCTGGAGCGCCTGCTGGGTCGCGTCGGGGGAGCCGCTGCCGCGGCGCTCCGCGTAGTACGCCGCACCCAGTCTTCTCAGCAGGTCGTTGCCCGCCCGCTGCGCCTGCACCTCGTCCAGTTTCTGCCGGCCCTGCGCCAGTCCGCGCTGTGCCTGCTCCTTCGCCCGGTCCAGGAAGCTTGTCATCCCCGTCTCCCCTCGTCGTCCCTCTTCGGCTCAAACGGCCCGGCGGGTCGGGGAGTTCCCGCTCGCGGCCACCCTTCTTCCGGGCCCGGCGAAGTGCACCAGTGTGCCCAAGCCTGCGGTGATCCATTCCCGCTCTTTCGAGTAATAGCACCGACACGCTCCGTGCTGGAAGTCTCTTCCTCGCAGATCCATGCATGACCGGGAGGGCAATACCACATGTCGGTAGGCGAAGAGGTCCGCGCTGAGCAGGACCAGCCGCAGCAGAGTCTCGGCACAGCGGCCGCACGAAACCTGGCCACCACCACCAAGTCCGCGCCGCAGATGCAGGAGATCAGCTCGCGGTGGCTGCTGCGGATGCTGCCGTGGGCGAACGTGCAGGGTGGCACGTACCGGGTGAACCGCCGTCTCACCTACACCGTGGGCGACGGCCGCGTGACGTTCGTGAAGACCGGAGACCAGGTCGCGGTCATCCCCGCGGAGCTGGGCGAGCTGCCGGCCCTGCGCGCGTACGACGACCTGGACGTGCTGGGCGAAATCGCCCAGCGCTGCCAGCAGCGGAGGTTCGCGCCCGGGGACGTGATCGCCGAGTTCGGCAGCCAGGCCGACGAGGTGTTCCTGCTGGCACACGGCAAGGTCCAGAAGATCGGCACGGGCCCCTACGGCGCCGACGCGGTGCTCGGAGTCCTCGCCGACGGCGCTTACTTCGGCGAACAGGCACTGCACGACCCCGACGCCATCTGGGAGTACACGGCCCGCGCGGTCACCGCCTGCACGGTGCTCGCCCTGCCCCGCCGGGACGTCGAACAGATCGCGGACCGCGCCGCATCGCTGCGCGATCACCTCCAGCAGTACAACCCGGTCCCGGAACAGCGTTCCAACAGGTACGGCGAGAAGGAGATCGATCTCGCCGCGGGCCACAGCGGAGAGCCGGACATCCCGCACACCTTCGTCGACTACGAGGCCGCGCCCCGCGAGTACGAACTGAGCATCGCGCAGACCGTCCTGCGCGTCCACACGCGCGTGGCCGACCTCTACAACCAGCCGATGAACCAGACCGAGCAGCAACTCCGGCTCACCGTCGAGGCGCTGAAGGAGCGCCAGGAGCACGAACTCATCAACAACAGGGACTTCGGACTGCTCCACAACTGCGAGTACGACCAGCGGCTGCAACCCCACGACGGCGTGCCCAGCCCCGACGACATGGACGAACTGCTCAGCCGCAGGCGAGGCTCCAAGCTGTTCCTCGCCCACCCGCGCGCGATCGCCGCCTTCGGCCGCGAGTGCAACAAGCGCGGACTCGTCCCGGAGAGCATCGACATCGCGGGCAACCGCATCCCCACCTGGCGCGGAGTACCGATCTTCCCATGCAGCAAGATCCCCATCACCGACGCCCGCACGACCTCCATCATCTGTATGCGTACGGGCGAGGAAGAGCAGGGTGTCATCGGTCTCCGGCAGGCGGGCATCCCGGACGAGATCGAGCCCAGCCTGTCCGTGCGGTTCATGGGCATCAACGAACAGGCGATCATCAAGTACCTGGTGACGGCCTACTACTCGGCCGCCGTCCTGGTGCCGGACGCGCTGGGTGTCCTGGAGAACGTCGAGATCGGCCGTTGGAGGTGACCCGGCGCACCAGCGGCATGCCGTGTTCCCGTCCGTCAGGACGGGAACACCCGCGGGGTACTCGCCCGGTGGCGGAGACGGCACCGGGCGCAGACTCTCCGAGGCGGTCCCATGGGTGAGTTCATGACGGAGCCGCAGCAGGGCCTCGCGCGGAGGGGTTCTGTGGGCCCCCAGGGGCGGCATGGCATGCTCCCGGGCCCGGCGGGACCGCTCGACGGGCACGAGGCCGTGGTGCTCCTGGAGCGCACCCGCGCCCTGGTCGACCTGGAGCTGCGCCGGGCGCTGGACTCACTGCCCGGTTCCATGCGCAGGATCGCGCTCTACCACTTCGGCTGGGAGCAGGCGGACGGCACCCCGGCGGCCGGCAACGCGGGCAAGGCCATACGGCCCGCGCTCGTCCTGACCGCGGCCCGTGCGCTCGGCGGACGGCAGTCCACCGCCGTACGGGCCGCCGCGGCCGTGGAACTCGTCCACAACTTCACCCTGCTGCACGACGACGTGATGGACCGGGACACCACCCGCCGTCATCGCCCCACCGCCTGGACCGTGTTCGGCGACGCCGACGCCATCCTCGCCGGGGACGCCCTGCAGGCGCTGGCCCAGCAGCTGCTCGCCGAGGACCCGCACCCGGCGTCCGGAGCGGCCGCCGCCCGGCTCGCGGCCTGCGTCGTCGAACTGTGCGCCGGGCAGCACGCGGACACGGCCATGGAGCGGCGCGGCCCCCACGACGTCACCCTCGACGAGGTGCTCGCCATGGCCGAAGCGAAGACAGGCGCGCTCCTCGGCTGCGCCTGTGCGCTCGGCGCGCTGTACGCGGGAGCGGACGAGGCGGACGTCGAGGCGCTGGACGCGTTCGGCCGTGAGGCCGGGCTCGCCTTCCAGCTCATCGACGACGTGATCGGGATCTGGGGGGACCCGAGCCGCACCGGCAAGCCGGCCGGGGCGGACCTCATGGCCCGCAAGAAGTCGCTGCCCGTGGTCGCCGCGCTCGCCTCCGGCACCCCGGCCGCCGCTGATCTGGCCGAGCTGTATCAAGGGCCCTCTGTTGAAGGCGAGGTGGAGCGAACGGTCCTCGCCGTCGAGCAGGCGGGTGGCCGTGACTGGGCGCAACTGCAGGCGGCCGACCGGATGGGCCGGGCGATGCAGGAACTGTCCCGTGCGATCCCCGACCCTCAGGCGGCGGGCGGCCTGCTGGCCCTGGCCGAGTTCGTGACCCGGCGGACCACCTGACCGGCAGCGCCGAATGGCTCCGGAGCCCCTCGACAGCCGCGCGGCACCCGGCGGCTTGGGCCTGGACGCGCCCCGCACATCCCCACGGTGTGCGGGGCCTGCCCTTGACGCGGAAGGGCGGACGGACGAGAGCCGCGCCCTACTCGTACTGCACTGCTCGGTACCCGTTTCCCCCGCACCGTCCTACCCTGAAGGCATGGGCAGGGAAGATCGAGTCTGCCCCTCGTGCGGGCAGCCCGTAGCCACGGTCGTAGGGCGCCGCAAGACGCTGGGCGCCTTCGTCCCCGTATGGCGGCCAGGCCCCTGTCGCAATCCTTCGTGTCCGGAATATGTGGCGCAGGGGTACAAGCAGGGGTACAAAGGGACGCCCCCGCCGGCGAAGCCGGGAAGCTGACGACTGGCACGTCGAGAGCGCCCTGCCCGGAGTTCACACGGACCGGGCCCGCATCAGTCGCCGCGGCGCTGCGTGAAGCGCAGCAGATTGCCCGCCGGGTCGCGGAAGGCACAGTCCCGTACGCCGTACGGCTGGTCCATGGGCTCCTGGAGGACGTCCGCGCCCGACGCCTCCACGCGCGCGAAGAGGGCGTCGCAGTCCGCGGTGGAGAAGATGACTCCGCGCAGGATGCCCTTGGCGAGCAGCTCCGCCATCGCCTGGCGATCCGCGGGGGACGCGTCCGGGCTGGCCGCCGGGGGTTCCAGGACGATCTCCACGTCCGGCTGGAGCGGTGAGCCGACCGTGACCCAGCGCATCCCCTCGAAGCCGACGTCGTTGCGGACCTCCAGGCCGAGGACGTCCCGGTAGAAGGCGAGCGCCTTGTCATGGTCGTCGACGGCGATGAAGCACTGCGAGAGTTTCAGGTCCATGACGTCAGGCTAGTGCCGCAACAGGCAACGTTTGCCCCGTCGCGACGCCCGGCACGCCCTCTCGCCGCACCGACCGAAAGCCCAAGTACGTCCAGTACGAGGGCTTCCG
>NZ_MLYP01000111.1 GCF_001866645.1 Streptomyces colonosanans | reverse complement strand
AGTACGTCCAGTACGAGGGCTTCCGGCCGGCACGCCGAGAGCACGCTCCCCCACTCTCGGCTTCGCTCGAGCGGGAGGTGCCCCCACGACGCCGCTCCTTAACGGGCAAACGTTGCCTGCCGCGGCACTAGGGCCTGTTCTGAGTTGAGATCTCGGGATCGGTGATTCCGGCTTCAGGAGGGTGCCGGCTGCGGTAGACCGGTCGCGTGACTCGTAGTGATCTGACTGATGCCGAGTGGGAGTTGATCGAGCCGCACCTGCCGCTGGGGGCGTTCGGACCGATCCCTGACCTGCGCAGCTACTTCAACGCGGTGATGTGGAGGTTCCGGACCGGCAGCCCCTGGCGGGATGTGCCGGAGGGCTACGGCTCTTGGTCGACGATCTACGACCGGTTCCGGATGTGGGCGCGTGACGAAGTTTTCCAGACCCTCATGGACGCGATGATTGCTGAGGCGGCGGCCCGCGACGACGTAGATCTCAGCCTGGTCAGCGTGGACTCGACCGTTGCCCGCGCGCATCACCACGCGGCGGGCATGGTCGTCGACCCGGAGCTCCTTCAGGACCTGGAGAAGGCCGTGGCGGAGGAAAAGGGGCTGCAGCAAAGGGGCAAAACGACCCTGCAGGCGAGGGGCCCGCGGACAGAGAGGACCCCCAACGAGAACAACGCCGCGCCGTGCGTCGACGCCGCAGGGCCCGACTGCGGGCCGCCGAACTGGGCCGCTCACGAGGCGGGCTCACCAGCAAGGTCCACCCCGCCGTCGAGCGGCGCTGCCGCCCGCTGTCCATCGTCCTGACCCCCGGCCAGGCCGCGGACAGCCCGCGCTTCATCCCCGTCCTTAAGAAGATCAAGGTTCGCGGTCCGGTCGGCCGCCCCAGGACCCGGCCGGACGCAGTGGCCGGCGACAAGGCCTACTCCTCCCGCGCCAACCGCGCCCACCTGCGCAGACACAACATCAAGGCGGTGATCCCGGAGAAGGCCGACCAGGCCGCCAACCGCAAGAAGAGGGGACGCTCCGGCGGCCGCCCGGTCAGCCACGACGCCACGCTCTACAAAGATCGCAACACCGTCGAGCGCGGCATCAACAAGATCAAGGAATGGCGGGGGCTGGCCACCCGCTACGACAAGACACCCGAGAGCTATGCCGCCGGGCTCCACCTGCGCGGATCCATCCTCTGGTTACGCAGCCTGCCAGCCCTTCCCTGATCTCAACTCAGAACAGGCCCTAGGTCAGACACCATTCGAGTACGGCCATCGCACTGGCCAGCTTCATCTGCGCCTGGTCCCAGGCCAGCGACCGGGGCCCGTCGAGTACGCCGCTCGTGACCTCCTCGCCCCGGCGGGCGGGCAGGTCGTGCATGAAGAAGGCATCCGGCCACCGCGCCATCAGACGCTCGTCGACCGTGAACGGCGTGAATGCCGTCCGCCAGTCCGGATCACTTTTGCTGGTCCCAGTGGTCTGCCATTGAGTCGTGTAGACGACGTCCACGTCGCCGTCGATATCGTCGACCCGGTGCACCTCGACGACCTTGCTGCCCCACTCCTTCGCCGTCTGCTGGGCTCGAACGAGGACCGCGGGGTCGAGCCCGTACCCGGCAGGCGTCGCCAGGGTCAGGGCGGCTCCGGGGACCAGTGCAAGACCTCGTGCAAGGGCTGCGGCCGTGTTGTTCCCCTCGCCGAGATAGGCGAGATGGAGCCCCCGCAGCGAACCGAAACGATGGGAGAGGAGGGCGATGTCCGTGAGACCCTGGGTCGGGTGCTCTTCGCGCACCATCGCATTGACGACGGGTATCGAGGCTGTGCCGGCGAGCTCGCGCAGATCATTCTCACCGACAGAACTCCTCACAACCAGGGCGTCGAGCATTCCCCCCAGGATGCGGCCGGTGTCCGACAGCGACTCACCTGTGGCGAGTTGCAGGTCGTTCGGCCCGAAGGCGATGACGGTACCGCCGAGCCGTACCGCACCGCTGGTGAAAGCCGTCCGGGTGCGCGTCGAGGTGTGGCCGAACAGCGTGCCCACCACAAGATCCTGCAGGGGGCGCTCCTTGGGGCGTCTGTTCTCGTACCAGGCGCAGGAGCGACGGACGAGCGTCTGCAACTCCTCAGGTGTCAGGTCGTGCAGGGAGATGAGACTGCGCTGAGGGCGCAGCCCATCAGCCCGAACGGCTGTCTGGTCCGTCATCGCTTCGCCTCCGGTTTCTTCGATGTCCGGCTCCGGCTGGAACAGGTTCATCTGTCTGCCCGTTCTGGATCACCCATGAGATCGACGACCGTTCCCAGACCGGCTACCTCCGCCCGTACGGCCACCTCCTGACAGACGGCCACGTCGAGGATCGCCATGCCGAAGGGGTTGCTCACGACAAGGCCGTCCTGCGGGCGAATCGCTTCCTCGCGGCCGAGCAGTACCTCTCCGTACCGCCTCGCCAGGGCATGCCCGTGCCCGGACGAGGATTCCGTGTCGGCTACCACGTCGCCGGCCTGCATCACCGATCCGAGGACACGACGAGGGTTGTCCCGCACAAGGTCGATGTCGTCGACGTAGATCGCCTCAGCCTCCAGGAACACAGCCGGCATCACGTCGTCGAGCGACACGTGTGCGATGAAGGTCCCCGGGGCGAACCAGCCGGGCGGAATGTACGGTTCGGACGATACTGTCAGCGTGACAACCACCTGGCTCGCCTTCACGCACGACTCGACGTCCGGGTGCTCGGTGACTTTCACATCCGGGCAGTGTGTTGCGAGATCCCGGCGAAGCGCGGCCGTCCGGGCGGGGTCGATGTCGTACAGGTGAAGCTCTCGGACTGCCCGGAAATACTGGACGAGCAGCTTCGCGTGCATGGCCGCAATGGTGCCGCATCCTATGATGCTCACCGCGTCGAAGTCCGTGGGGCCGAGCGTACGCAGGCTGGACATCGTGTAAGCGGCAGTGCGCAGCGCGCTGACGTGTCCGGCCTCGACCAGGGTGACCGGGCGGGCGGTCTCCGGATCGAAAAGCACCGTGAAGCCGCCGGCGCGCTCGATGCCCAAGGCGGGGTTGGTCACCGAGGCGTTGATCAGCTTGATGCCGTACGCCATGCTCCGGCCTTGCTGTACGCATCCGAGCATCGCTACCGCGCGCGAATACGCGCCGGCGGAGTTCTCCCAGGCCATGTACCCCTCGGCGGGCAGGTCGGAGCGGCCCAGGGTGTGCTCGCACACCGCGGACTCGACCACGCTGACGGGATCGATCCCGGCCAGGCAGCGCATCACTGTGGCGCGGTCGAGAATCCTGATTCGGTCTGGCTTCACTTGAGCCCTTCCTCGTGGAAGTACGTCGAGAGCTGCGGTGCGCCAACGGTGTCCGGCTGTTCGAGAACCGCGTTCAGGAAAGTCAGCCGGTCGGCGATTTCGTTGTCCCGTTGGCTTTTGGCCGACCCCAGGTCCTGTCCTGGCCCTGTCCTGGTGGAAGCCGGCCGGTGTCAGTGCACTCCGCCGAGTCGGCGGCCCCCCGGACCGGCTACCGAAGGGGCTTCGCTCCGATGAGGACGGCACAGTCGTCGTCGGCACCGGCCGGCGTCGGAGCGGTCACGAAACCGCCCTCGCGCCGACGAGTGACTCGCTGTCTTCGTCCGACGTCCCGACGAGCGGGTGCTCGGCGGTTGCCACGCCGTAGACCAGGTCGATGTACCGGTCTCCTCGGTCGGGGAAGAGGGTGACGACGGAGGATGCGGGGCATATGGAAGGGACGATTTTCCGGATGGCTGCGATGACGGATCCGGAGGACCCGCCGGCGAAAATCGCCTCTGTGGACAACAAGTCGTGGCAGGCCTCGATCGATTCCTCGTCCGTCACCTCGACGACACGGTCGACGAGGCTCTCGTCGAGCAGCTCCGGCACCCGGCTCGAGCCGATCCCGGGAAGTCGGCGCGGCCCGGGAGGATTGCCGAACACCACCGATCCGACGGCGTCCACGGCGATCACCCGGAGCCCTTCGGAGTACTCTTTCAGCCGGTGTGCCAGGCCGTTCAACGTGCCAGTTGTGCTCACCGCAACTACCAGATAGTCAGGGTGGCTCGGCAGGTCCTTGGCTATTTCCTCCGCGGTGCTCCGATAATGCGCTTCAGGCCCCAGGGAGTTGGCGTACTGGTTGATCCAGACTGCCGCGGGGTCGGCAGCCAGTATTTCTTTCACTCGCGCGATACGCGCGGGTAGATAGCTGCCACCGGTTGCCGCACCGTCAACCAGCTCGATCTGCGCACCGTAGCTTTTCAGAATCGCATGGTTGCTGGATGTGATGTGCGGATCGACCACCAGGGTGAGGCGCAGGCCATGGATCCGGGACATCATGGCCAGTGCGACACCGAAATTTCCAGAAGTGCTCTCGACGATGTGCACCCCGGGACGAAAGAGACCCTCACGTATGCCGGTCTCGATGATGTGCCGCGCGGTACGGTCCTTGACACTTCCTGCAGGATTGAGCATTTCGAGTTTGGCGAATACCTGCGGTCCCGTCGGGAAGAGGCGTCTCAAGTGGACCATCGGGGTGCTGCCGATACATCCCACAATAGAGTCGTGCAGCAAGAATCCCCCTCAGGTAATTACTTGCCCGTCCGATTTTTCGGCGGTTTCCTATTCGCCCCGGGTCAGGCGTACTTGACCTCCACCCGGGAAAGGTATTCCTCTGCGACGGCCAGTGAGGTATCGAATTCATCGGCCCAGGAGATGGCATGGCCGAGGCGGTCGCCGTTGTCGACCACCCCGTTGATCTGCATGGGTCCCGAGGTGAAGGTGCTGCGGACGATTCCGGCAGGCAGTATGGACGGGGGCGTCACGGACTTGATCAGTCCGGTGCGCCGGGGCGTCAGATAGAGACTTGCCGCGTAGCCGCCGCGGGCGCCGCCGGCCGATTCGCCGGCGGGAAGGCCCAGATGCAGACGCGTATACAAGTCGACGGCATCATGCCCGATGGTGAGCCGCATCAGCTCACGAATCTGGTCGCCGCCCAGCCGCGGATTGATCTCGATCAGCGCCGGCACACCATCGACGATCTTGAACTCGACATGGGCGGCTCCCCGGCGGTGTCCCACTGCAGCGAGCCAGTCGACGACCACCCGCGCTATGCGAGCGTCCTCCTCGGCCGTCCCGAAATGATACGGAAACATGGCCCCGAGCTCGACCCGGAAGGGGAGCTCGGCCATCAGCTTCTTGGTGAATCCGAGGAACCGCCAGCCGTCGGTGCGGTCGTCCCATATCAGCTCGGCCGTGAACTCCGGCCCGTCGATGAACTCTTCCACCAGGGCGTACCGGGCGCGGCGGTAGCCGCGGAGGTTGACCGGGTGGGCGGCGATGGTACGCAGTGCCCCGCGGTACTCGTCGTCGGACGAACAGACCCGTACGCCAGTACTGCCACTGTCGTCCACGGGTTTCACCACGCACGGGTACCCGAGTGGAGACGTGTCGCCCGGCTCGTCCAGCGGCACGCGTGCGGCCGCCACGGAGCGTCCGACGCCCTTCGTCAAGTTGCGGGAACGGTCCTTGAAGTGGCAGTTGAGCAATCCGTCCACCGGGGCGTGCGGCAGGCCGAGCCGCTCCGCGATCACGGCTGCCTGCACCAGCCGGTAGTCGTCGAACGCGATCACGGCGTCCGGCGCGTGATCGGTGAAGAAATGCATGAGCTTCACCAGGTCATAAGTGTCGACCACGCTGTGGGCATCGGCAATGCTGACCGGGTTCGGAGAGAACTTCTCGTACTCCGATGGATCGCGGGCGACGAAATGAACTCGATAACCCTTTTCCTTGGTGAGCCGCATACCTTCGGAGCCGTAGTCCAACCCGTTGCTCTCGATAAAAAAGGCGGTCTTCACTCAGGGTCCCCAATTTCGGATATCTTGCGTTCGACAATCAGATGACTTGCTTACCTGGAGCCCAGACACGGGCGACACTCACGGAGTATTCGCCGAACTCCAAGAAAACGATCATGAAAGCCCTCGCTGACGCTGAGGAGACCCCCTGTCGTTTATGTCTTTCATGCGACCGGCGAGACGTAACCTAACATCGTGATCGCGCCCACGAAATATACCTCCGTGTGATGGTCGTCACATTGGATGACGAATGGATTTCAAGTCCGTTCGCTGTGCAGGCTCAGGATTTGCCGCCGCTGGATACGGCGGGTTATTGCGACGGATGTGCTGGTTCATGTCCGTCTTTCCCGTTTATTCCTGCCATAGGCTTACAACATATTAAGGGAGTGAATCACGTGGCAAGTTGACCATGCTGGTGATCTCTCCGAGCGGTTGATTCCTGACGGGTTATGGGCTCTGGTCGATCCGTTGCTGCGAAGCGCCGGCGGCAACGACTCACTCACCGCAGCGGCCGAAAGTGGTGGCTGACGCGCCATCGACGCCGAACGTGCCGCGTTCCAACTCCCGTACGACCTGATCACCGACGGCTATCGCCTGCCCAGTACCGGGCGGAAGCCTTTCTCATGGCGCGTTCGCGTTGCCGGGTGGGCGTCGGGCCCGGCTCTCAGGCCGTACGGGCCTCCGGCCCGGCCTCGTCCGGAACCGCCGCGGTCGGCATGTGTTCCTCCGGCAGTCGCCGCAGGAGGACGCCGAACCCGATCCCCGCCAAGGTCCCCACGACCGCGCACACCCCCCACAGCCACTCCGGGCCGAGGTGGTCGATGACGGTGCCGGACATGAGCGGGGCGATCAGGATGGCGGCCGACCACGCCAGCGTGTTCATGCCTTGGTAGCGTCCGCGCCCCTGAGCGGGTGAGAGCCGGACGACGAGCCCCGCCAGCGTCGGCGTGTAGCCGATCTCTGCGAGCGTCCACACGCACACCGTGAGCGCGAAGACGCCGACCGACCCGGCGAAGGCGGTGAGTCCGAGGCCGTACCCCGCGAGGAGCGAGGAACCGATCATCAATGCGCGCGGATCGCGGTGCTCCATGAAGTACGTGACCGGGATCTGCAGGGCGACGATCACGAAGCCGTTGACGGCGATGGCCAGGCCGTAGTCGGCGGACGTGAACCCGGCGCGGCCCATTGCGACCGGGAGTCCGACGTTGCCCTGCTGGAAGAGGACGGCGACAAGGCAGGACAGTCCGACGACGGCCATGTACCGCCCGTCCCGCAGCACGGTCACGAGGCTGACCCCGTCCTCTGTCTGTTCGGCCTTGGGCATGGGCCGGGACTCGGGCACCTTGAGGAAGACGATGACCGCACACGCCAGCGTCATCCCCGCCTCCATGAGGAACCCGGCGAGATAGCTGAACTCGGCGATGAACCCGGCGGCCACGGAGGCGACGGCGAAGCCGAGGTTGACGGCCCAGTAGTGCAGCGAGAAGGCCCGCACCCGGTCCTGGGGCCTGACGATGTCGGCCACCATCGCCTGCACGGCGGGCCGGGAGGCGTTGGAGGCCATGCCGACGAGGAAGGCGACGGCGGCGATGGCCACGGGGCCGCGCATGAAGCCGAGCAGCGCAATGGAGCCGGCGGTGGCGGACTGGGCGATGAGGAGGGTGGGCCGCCTGCCGAGCCGGTCGGCCATCACCCCGCTCCCCAGCGCGGACACGACCCCGCCGAGCCCGTGCACGGAGGCGACGAGACCGGCGTACGAGGCCGAATAACCGCGGTCGAGCGTGAGGTAGAGAGCCATGAACGTGACGACGAAAGCGCCGAGCCGGTTCACGAGGGTGCTGGTCCACAGCCACCAGAACTCCCGGGGCAGACCGGAGATGGTTTCCCGGGCGGCGCGTTTCAGTGCGGCAAGTGGCATGGGTCCCCCAGGGTCAGGCGGGTGCGTAAGCGACTCAAGCGGTGGGTGCGACTTACGGGCATCCTGTCCCTGGAGGCCACGATTTAACAGATACCGTCAACCGCGCGGTCTCCGCGCGTGACCTTGTCCCCGAGAAGTCCCCAACAACCGAGCAGATCAAGGATGTGGCCCTGAATTCGCGGTCAAGGGACTGATCGCGTCCGGGGCCAGCATGAACGTGAAGTACAAGGAGACGGCTCGGGGCGGGCTGGCGGTCAACATCATCGAGTGCTGAGGGACATACCGACGGTTGCGGGTGACCCGCGACGTGCGTGCGATCCGCGGCGTGCGCGCATTACCTCTGACGTAATCGACCGTCCGAAGCCGGCCGGGCAAAGTGATCCCTACCAGGCCTCGGGCCGGCGCACTCCGGCCCGAGGCCCTGGCAGACCATTCCACGGGACCCCGACGCCCCCGGAGGCCGATCCGTCATGTCCGCTCTTCAGCTCGCCGCCCTGGCCCGCACCTCCGAGCCGCAGACCATGCTGCGTCGCTTCCTCGCCCTCGACGCCGTCACCACCACCGGCAACGGACTCGCCTACCTCGCCGCCTCCGGGCCGCTCGGCCGGTTCCTCGGCATGGACCAGGGGCTGCTGCTGGGACTCGGCGCCTTCCTCACGCTCTACGGCGCGGGCGTCGCAATGCTCGCCGCGCGCAAGAACCCGCCGGTGCTGCCGGTCCGCGCCGTCATCGAGGCGAACCTGGCCTGGGCCGTGGTCAGCCTGATCGCGCTCGCCACCTGGCTGTCACCGACGGTGGCCGGCACCGTGTGGATCCCGCTGCAGGCCGTCACGGTCGGCGGCTTCGCGGCCCTGCAGTACGCGGCGCTGCGCGCGACGCGGGCCTGACTCGGAGCTCCGGACCGCCTGGGCGGGCGCACTGGACACGAGATCGGTACTACGGAAAGGAACGGCCGACGACCGGGCCGTGAAGTCTCCCTCGGTTCTCAGTTCGATGGCTGACAGGAGCTGCCCTTCGCGCTCAGGCGGGTATCACCCGTACACGGGGTAGCAGGCACCAACGCCCTTCTCCCCACGAGCATTTCAGGGAGTACCGCCATGCTGCGAGGCATCGACGTCAGTGCGTACCAGTCGTCGGCCTACGACACGGACGGCCTCTCCTTCGTCTTCGTCAAGGCGACGGAGGGGCGTACGTATGTGAACCCCAGACTCACCGCCCAGGTGAAGACCGCCCGGGACGCCGGCTGTGTGGTCGGCTTCTACCACTTCCTGTGGCCCGGCGACCTCACGGCCCAGGCCGAGCAATTCGTCGCCAAGGCCCCTGAGAAGGCGGGCGATCTGCTGGCGGTGGACTGGGAGACCACGGGCGACGGCACCTATGCGAGCAACACGGAGAAGGACCTCTTCATCCGCGCGGTGAAGAAGCTCCGGCCCGGCTACCGGGTGATCCTCTACACCAACCGCAACTTCTGGCTCACCGTCGACACCACCTCGTACGCCGGTGACGGCCTGTGGATCGCCGACTATGTCACCGCGGGCAAGCCCCGTATCAAGGCGGCGTGGCGGTTCCACCAGTACTCCTCCGACCCCGTGGACAAGGACGTCGCGAACTTCGCGACCAAGGCCGCGCTGCGGGAGTGGGCCACGGGCGCCTGAGGCGGGTCACGTCTACTCTCTTGACCCGTGGCTGAACAGCAGTCGCATCGAGGAGGGGAACTTCAGCACATGGGTGGGACGGTCAACGCGGTCAGCAGCAACGGGGCGTATACGTTCACCAAGCCGAACCGGGAGAGCATCAGGCTGCTCACGGGGCTCGGCGTGGAGGGCGACGTGCACGCCGGAGAGACGGTCAAGCACCGGTCCCGGATACGGAAGGACCCCACGCAACCGAATCTGCGGCAGGTGCACCTCATCCACGAGGAACTGTTCGACGAGGTGCGGCAGTCCGGGTTCGACGTGGCCGCCGGACAGCTCGGGGAGAACGTCACCACCCGAGGGATCGATCTGCTCGGCCTGCCGCGGGGAACCCTGCTGCACCTCGGGAATGAGGCCATCGTGGAGGTCACGGGGCTGCGGAATCCCTGCGCCCAGATCGACGGCTTCCGAAAGGGGCTGCTGAAGCAGGTCGTCGGGCAGGACGAGAGCGGAAAGGCCCGGTTCAAGGCCGGGATCATGAGCATCGTCGTGACGGGGGGTGTGGTGCGGCCCGGCGACCCGGTCGGGATCGAGTTGCCCGACGGACCGCACCTGCCCCTGGAGATCGTCTGAACCGGCCGGTCCTACGCGCGGAAGTCCGCCGTCCGCTCGCGTGACGCCTCCGTCAGCGCCTTCTCGACGGCCTCGGCCCCCGCCCGCAGGCCGTACACGGGGGTGGCGGGCTGCTGACGCCAGGAGTCGTCGATGCCGCCGGCGTCCACCGTGTCGAAGCCGAGTCCGTCGATGAGGGCCCGGACCTTCGCCTTGGCCGCCTCGTCGTCACCGGCCACCGGAAGCGCCATACGGTCGGGGTCGCCGGCCGGGCGGGGGCGCTCCAGGATGTCCTGGGCGTAGGTGCCGTTGAACGCCTTGATCACGGGGTGGCCGATCTGCCGTTCGGTCCAGCGGCTCTCGGTCAGGCCCTCGTCCTCGATCTCGGCGATTCTTCCGTCCCGCTCCTTTGGGTAGTAGTTGTTGGTGTCGATCACGGCGACATCCTTCGCCGCGCCGTCCAGCACACCGGTCGGCAGGTTCGGGACCGCCTTGACCGGGATCGTGATCACCACGACCTCGGCACCGCGGGCCGCCTCCCCGACCGTGACGGGGGTCGCGCCGGTCTCCTCGGCCAGCGCGGTGAGCGTGTGCGGACCGCGGGAGTTGGCCACGGAGACGTCATGACCGAGGGCGGTGAGCCGCCGGGTGAGGTTGCCGCCGATGTTGCCCGCGCCGATGATGCCGATCTTCATGACTGGCCTTGCCCTTCCGGGGGTCGGTGTCACGCGGAGCCGCATCGGCCCCGCCGGTCGGCAATACGAACCTCCCGGACCGACCGGGCTATTCCGCTTCCGCGCCGATCGGGTGACGGTTGGGCGGGACGGCGACCGGTAGGGCTCTCGCCGGTCCGGCGGCCGGTGGAGGGGTTGGGCCACGCCCAGGCATCCGCGACGGCGCCACGCCTCGGTTTCTCTCGCCAACTGGTGCCCCGGCAGGCAACGTTTGCCCGTCAA
>NZ_MLYP01000110.1 GCF_001866645.1 Streptomyces colonosanans | reverse complement strand
CTTGTCCTCAGTTGCTCGCGTCCACTGTGTTGGTTCTGAAACCACGAACAGCTTTCCGGCTGTCAGTTTCATAGTGTTTCGGTGGTTATAGCGTGAGGGAAACGCCCGGTTACATTTCGAACCCGGAAGCTAAGCCTTACAGCGCCGATGGTACTGCAGGGGGGACCCTGTGGGAGAGTAGGACGCCGCCGAACAAATTTTGA
>NZ_MLYP01000011.1 GCF_001866645.1 Streptomyces colonosanans | reverse complement strand
CGCCGAGGTGACGCCGGAACCGAAGCCCACCGCCGAAACTGCGGCGCCCGAGCCGGAGCGTGAACCCTCGGCCGAGATCACGCCGGAACCCGGGCCGGAGACCTCGGCCGAGATTGCACCGGAGCCGGAACCGGAGCCCCAGCCGGAGCCGCAGGCCGAGGAGACAACTCAGCCCCAGCCGGAATCGGAGCCGCAGGCCGAGCCGGTCACGGCCGAGGAGCCCGCGGACGCCCCGGCAGCCGCCGACGACGAGAAGGCCCCACAGGAGTCACCCGCCCTCGACACCACCGCCCCCGCGGGCGGTGCGGATGGGGTCGGATCCGCCGAGGACGCAGCCGAGGAGGAAGCACAGGCCGCCGGCCCCGCCGTCCCCCTCGCCCGCGTGACGTCCCTCGCCCCCGGCCTCACCACCGCCTACAAGGCCGCGGCCGCCGTCCTCGACCAGCGCAGCCTCACCGGCGCCCGGGCCAAGGTCTACCTCGTCCTGGACCGCTCCGCCTCCATGCGCCCGTACTACAAGGACGGCTCCGCCCAGGCCCTCGGCGAACAGGCCCTGGCCCTCGCCGCGCACCTCGACCCCGAGGCCACGGTCCAGGTCGTCTTCTTCTCCACCGAGCTGGACGGCACCGGCGAACTGACCCTCGCCGAGCACGAGAGCAGGATCGACGGCCTCCACTCGGCCCTCGGCCGCATGGGCCGCACGAGCTACCACGCGGCGGTGGAGGCGGTCGTCACCCACCATGAGAAGTCCTCGGACCCCGCCCTTCCGGCCCTGGTCCTCTTCCAGACGGACGGCGCCCCGGACACCAAGACGCCCGCCACCCAGTCGCTCACAGCCGCCGCGAAGAACCACCCCGCCGTCTTCTTCTCCTTCATCGCCTTCGGCGACCCGGAGAACAAGGCCTTCGACTACATCCGCAAGCTCAAGACGGACAACACGGCGCACTTCCTGGCCGGCGACACCCCCCGTGAGCTCACGGACACGGAGGTCTACGAGGGCGTACTGGCGAACTGGCGCCCGTAAGCCCGCACACGCGGACGAACACCGTCCGTACACCCACGCACACCCGGACGCCGCCCGCGCCCGTCCCGAAAGGCCCCTGGGGACACCCGAACGAACCCCTCAGGTGAGCCGGGCTTCTCAGCCCATAAAACGGGAGGCGGGCGGCGTACCCATGTCGGCTACGATTTCAAGGTTCGTAGACGATCCAGCCGACCCGAAAACCGACGATCGTCACTCCGTGCAGCGACTTGGGAGCAGCCCGCGATGGCTCGACACCTCATCACCAGCGCCCTTCCGTACATCAACGGGATCAAGCACCTGGGCAACATGGTGGGGTCCATGCTCCCGGCGGACGTGTACTCCCGGTACCTCCGCCAGCGCGGCCACGACGTCCTCTACATCTGTGCGACGGACGAGCACGGCACCCCCGCCGAGCTGGCCGCGAAGGAGCAGGGCCTCCCGGTGGACGCGTTCTGCGCGCAGGCCCACAACGCCCAGAAGGCGGTCTACGACGGCTTCGCGCTCTCCTTCGACTACTTCGGCCGGAGTTCCAGCCGGGAGAACGTCGAGATCACCCAGCACTTCGCCCGGAAGCTGAACGAGAACGGCTTCGTCGAGGAACGCTCGATCCGGCAGGTGTACTCGCCCACCGACGGCCGTTTCCTCCCCGACCGCTATGTGGAGGGCACCTGCCCCCACTGCGGCTACGACAAGGCCCGCGGCGACCAGTGCGAGAACTGCACCCGGGTCCTGGACCCCACGGACCTGATCAACCCGCGCAGTGCCATCTCCGGTGCCACGGACCTCGAGGTCAGGGAGACCAAGCACCTGTTCCTCCTGCAGTCGAAGCTGCAGCACGAGGTGGAGGAGTGGGTGGCCCGCCACGAGGGGCACTGGCCGCACCTGGCGTCGTCGATCGCCCGCAAGTGGCTGACCGAAGGCCTGCACGACCGGGCGATCACCCGTGACCTGGACTGGGGTGTCCCGGTTCCCGCGGACACCTGGCCGGCGCTGGCGGCGGAGGGCAAGGTCTTCTACGTCTGGTTCGACGCCCCGATCGAGTACATCGGCGCGACGAAGGAGTGGTCGGACCAGGACCCGGAGAACCGGGACTGGAAGTCCTGGTGGTACGACGCGGACGACGAGGTCCGCTACACGGAGTTCATGGCGAAGGACAACGTCCCGTTCCACACGGTGATGTTCCCGGCCACGCAGCTGGGCGTGCGCGAACCGTGGAAGAAGGTCGACTACGTCAAGGCCTTCAACTGGCTCACCTACTACGGCGGCAAGTTCTCCACCTCCCAGAAGCGGGGTGTCTTCACGGACCAGGCCCTGGAGATCCTTCCCGCGGACTACTGGCGCTACTTCCTGATCGCGAACGCGCCGGAGTCGGACGACTCGTCCTTCACGTGGGAACACTTCACGGCCACGGTCAACAAGGACCTCGCCGACACCCTCGGCAACTTCGTCAACCGGGTCCTGTCCTTCTCCAAGAAGCGCTTCGGCGAGGAGGTTCCCGACGGCGGTACACCGGGCGAGCCGGAGGCGAAGCTGGGCGAGGAGATCGCCAGGCTCCTCGCCGAGTACGAGGACCACATGGAGACGCTCCAGTTCCGCAAGGCGGCGGCGTCCCTGCGCGCCCTCTGGTCGGCGGGCAACTCCTACCTGGAGGAGAAGGCCCCCTGGCTCGAGATCAAGACGAACAAGGACGGCGCGGCCCTGACCCTGCGCACGGCGATGAACCTGATCCACCTGTACGCGGTGGTCTCCGAGCCGTTCATCCCGGCCACGACGGCGGCGATGCGCACGGCGTTCACGCTGCCGGACGACACGGCGAGCTGGGTCACGGCCGACGAGGCGAAGTCCCTGACCACGGTCCCCTCCGGCACCCCCTTCACGGTCCCGCCGGTCCTGTTCGCCAAGCTCACGGACGAGGACCTGGAGGCCTACAAGGAGCGCTTCGGCGGCTCCGAGGGCTGACCCGCCCCGAACTCCACCGCGCGCCCCGCTCCTGACCGACCAGGAGCGGGGCGCGTCGTTCGGGACGTCGGCCACCCGAGGCGTACGACACGAACTCCGCCCAAACCGCGAGCACGAACTGGCATTCTGAACGTTTCTTCACTTCCCGAACGAGTGAACACTTCCGATCTCCGAGTCAACCCGCGCCCTGACCGGCCTAGGTTGCGCCCATGGTCACATCCACACACGAGGCCTCACACCGGATCTTTCAGGACCATCCGGAGGTCCTCACTCCCGTCTTCGAGATGCTGGGCCTCCCGCCGCCGGCGAAGGCGATCATCGAAGCGCTCAGCCCCGACGCCACGGAGATCCGCCCCATGGAACGCCGTGTGGACACCGTGCTGAGGGTCGAGCCCTCCGAAGGAGACCGCTTCCTGGTCGCCGTCGAGGCCCAGACGAAGCGGGACCTGGACAAAGGCGCCAGTTGGTCCTACTACGTGGCCTACCTGCACGCGAAGTACGGACTTCCAGTGCTTCTGATCGCGGTCTGCAAAAACCGGCCGACCGCGAACTGGGCAGCGGGCCCCTTCGAATGCCGCGTCGGCCCCTGGTCGACCCAAATCACGCGCCCATTCGTGCTCGGTCCGGACAACGTCCCGGAGATCACCGACGAGTCGTCGGTCACCAGGTGCCCGGCGCTGGCGACGATCTCGGCCATCGTGCACAGCGAGAGCAAGAGAATCGACGCCATACTGGGCATGCTGGCCCGCGGGATGCGGTCCTTCGACAAGCCCACTGCTATGTACTGGTGCGAGTTGGTGGAAATCGGTCTGGAGGACACTCCGGCCAAGGAAACATGGAGAGGACTGGAGAAGATGGTCGCCACTTACTTTCCGGGCCGGGGAACTCTCTTCGAGGAGACGTACCTGAAGGGCAAGGCCGAAGGCAAGGCCGAAGGCAAGGCCGAAGGCGAGGCCAAAGGCGAGGCCAAAGGCGAGGCCAAAGGGATTCTGCGCGTTCTCGAGGTGCGCGCTCTTCACATCTCCGACGATGCCCGCAAGCGCATCATCTCCTGCACCGATCTCGACCGCCTGGCCGACTGGCTGGACCGCTCCGGCACGGTCGAACGGACGGAAGACCTCTTCGTCGAAGACGCGACGGGCACCCCGCGCACACCTGACCAACGTCCGTGAGGGAACAAGCCCCGTAGGCCAGTAGCCCAGGAGCGCTTCGGCGGCCACGGCGCCTGATCCAGGCCCCGGGCCCCACACCGCCGCGGTCACGCCCCGCCCTGCTGAGATCAGGCGCGGGGCGGATACCGCTGCTGGGTCAGCGTTCCGAGGCGTACGTCACGAAGTCCGCCCACGCTTCGCGCGTGAGCGCAAGCTGAGGGCCTTCCATGCTCTTGGAGTCGCGGACGTGCACAACGCCGGGGGCAGTAGCGACCTCAATGCAGTCGTTGCCGTCACCGCTGCTGCTGTAGCTGCTCTTGAACCAGACCAGCGCAGAAGTGTCGCGGTGAGTGGAGGTGCCGATCATGTCTCTCCAAGCATCTGCTCGATGAGGGCCCGCGACTCTCGGGGCGTGAGAGCCTGCGCCCGGATCATGCCATAGCGCAGTTCAAGGATCCTGAGCTGCTTCGGCTCGGACACCAGGCGGCCGTTGAACGCGCCCTCGGAGCGCCCCACCGCCGTGCCATCCGGAAACTTGAGCACCTCGATCAACCCGCCCGTGCCGAAGTGATCCTCGCAGTCGGTGGGCATCACCTGAATCGACACGTTCCGCAACTGCCCCAGTTCCAGAAGACGTTCGAGTTGCCGCCGCCAGACCATTCTTCCCCCGACCGGGCGGCGCAGCGTCACCTCTTCCTGGACAAAACTGAGAGTCGGTGCCGGCAACCGCTCGAAGATCGAACGACGGGCCATCCGCGCTGCGGCCATACGCTCCGCCTCCTCCTCCGAGTAGCTGGGAAGCCACGCGTCGAAGAGCGCCCGCATGTGCTCCTCAGTCTGCAATAGGCCGTGGATGTTGTGGTTGCCGTACAGCGCCACCTCAACCGCCTGGGCTTCCAGCTTCGCCAGTTCCCGAACCTTCTTCGGATACCGGACCCTCTTCACGTCCTCCCAAGTCGCCGAGATGAGCCCGCCCGCGTCCAACACCTCGTCGGCCTTGTCCAAGTACTCCTGCCGCGGAATGCGCTTACCGCCCTCGACCTTGTAGACAAGGTCCTCCCCGTACCCGACCGCCATCCCGAACTCGGCGGCCCGCATCCCCACCGCCTCCCGCCGCAGCCTCAACTGCCGCCCCACAGTGGCGATGACCGCCACGCCCCACTCGTCGTCCGGGTCCACCTCCCATCCCGGTTCGTCCGCCTCGCTCTTGAGCCGCTGCGCCTCTCCGTCGACCGGCATACCGCACCCCTCCGTCGTACCGCTGTACCGCAACGCCCCTACCCGCAGGCCCGGTTACGACCGCTCGGACAACAGCCGACAAGCCCTGGACAGTCACGCTGAGCATCAGCGCTGTCACTGTTCACGGTAAGCACGCACCGCCACGCTCAGTGACGTGAACAGCGAAAAATCCACCCACCTTCTCGCGCCCACCGACCACTTCAGCGTGCTGCTGTCTCCCACGCCACGCACCGGAACCCGACCGCGTGTGCTCCGGTGCCGTCGGCGGTCTTCCCCAAGGAACACGAGTGGGAAAGGAACCGAACCAAGCCCCACCCCTCCCGCCCGTGGCGCACGCTCACTCCCGCGAGTGAACATCGCCAACTCGGCTGGATTCGTGACGGGTTGCCTGCCCTACGCTCAGCGCAGCACGGCACATCAACCCCAGACGCACGACGGCCCTCGCCGGGACGGCAATCCCACTGCGAGGGCCTGACCACCAAGGAAGTCAGCCCTTCCCGATGGACACACAAAACACTAGCGTGCGCCCGCACGCCCAGTCCCGTAACAGCGGGGAAAACCACCCGCACCGGCACACTCGCGCAAAGACGCGCCCCGGCGGCGTCATCCACGACAACACCCGCCACACCACCCGCTTCACGGTGATCGGCAACCACCTCACCCAGCACCGGGATCTCTCCCTCCTCGCGATCGGACTGGCCTGCCACATCCAGTCGTTGCCCACCGGCGCCCGCGTCGACATCAAGTCGCTCGCCGCCCGCTTCCCCGAGGGCCCGACCCGGATCGCCACCGCCCTGCGCGAGCTGGAGACCCACGGCTATCTGCGCCGCACCCGCGAACGCACCGAGACCGGCCGGGTCGTCACCCGCACCGTCTCCTGCAACCAGCCGGGCCACCACCGCGACGCGTCCGAAACGACACCTCCCAGGCCCCCGGCCCGCCGTGCGGCCACCGCCCCACAGCAGAAGCCAGCGCGCCGCGCCCTTCCCGCCGTACCGAAGCCCGCGTACAGTTCCCCCGCCCTCCTCCAGGCAGCCACCGAGGTCCTCGCCGGCCTCCGCCGTACGGACCCCCGTCTGCTCCTCTCCGCCACCGACGCCGAGCACCTCGCCCCCGGCGTCGCCGCCTGGCTGGAGCGGGAGCTCACCCCCACCGCCGTACACCACGCCCTGACCAGCGACCTGCCACCGGAACCTCTGCGCCGCCCGGCCGCCTTCCTGGCCCACCGCCTCAGCGCCCAGCTCCCGCCCCAGCCGCCGTTCCGCGCCTCTGAGCCACCTCCGCCCGTCAGGCACCCACTCCGCAACTGCGACACCTGCGACCGCGGCTACCGCGGCCCCGACCCACGCAACTGCCAGGGATGCGCGTCGACGGAGCAGTTCTCCGGAACCGTCGGCGGCCTCGAAGCCGCCCCGGCGGGAGGACCCGTTCCGCCCCAGCCCCGACCGATGTGACGACGTTCTCCGACAGCCGCGCGGTAGCGGCACAAACAGAATCTTCCGACCTGACGCCACACGAACACGGCCGCGTGATGTTCTACGCCGACCTCCTCGCCGACTTCGACGGCATACTCGACGAGCCCTACAGCCGTCACCTCGGTGGCAAGGTGCGAGAGCTCCGGTTCCGGCTCGAACAGCGGCACTACCGCATTGCCTACTGGCTCGCGTCGAACCGGCGCATCGTGCTTCTCACCGTCTTCGCCAAGACACAGCGACAGGAAACCGCCGAAGTGCAGCGCGCTCTCGCCGCCCAGAAGGAGTGCGAAGCCCAACACCCGCCCGCCCACACCGTCTACGACCGCTTCCCGGCGACGCCATGAGCCACACCCGTTGGGACATCACCGATGCCGACCGGGCGCAGGAGGGGTACCAGGAGGCCCGCCGCGCCTATCTGTTCGGCAAAGCCGTCCGTGACCGCCGTACCGCCCTGGGCATGACACAAACCCAGCTCGCCACGCGAGCCGGCATGACTCAGGCCGCCATCTCACGCCTGGAACACGGGGGTTCCACTCCCACCATCCCCCTCCTCGAACGTCTGGCCACGGCTCTCGACTCCACCCTGCACCTGGACATCGCACCCAACAGCGACCTTTCGGTGACGTTCACCCCCCAGGCGGCCTGACAGCGAGAGAAGCGGTTCAGCTGCTTGACGCATCCCTCGGTCCTCGCCAGTGGGCCGACCCGGTACGCGGAGGCCTGGAGGTAGGGCGGTGAACGGCGAGAGCTGGCGGGAGCGCAGACGCGCGCTCCTGAGGGACGACCCTGCGGCTGCCGAGAGGGCCGCGGATCTTCTCACCGAACTGGGCACAGAGGAACGGGACGACGCGGAGATCGAAGCCGAGCATAGGGTGGTCTTCCTCGCCGCGACACGCGAGTACGTCGGTCAAGGGCATGAGCTGTTCGCCCGCCCCGAGCGGACTCCTGATGCCTTGCGCGCCGCCCTCGCCATCGTCGCCCCGGGCCGCCTGGACGAGATGCAGGCCACGAAGGACGACGCCTTTACCAAAGCGGTCGAGTGGCAGTCTCTGAGCCCCGTGCGAAGCTGGATCCTCACCTGGGCCAGGGACATCGAGATCGCCCGCCGCCCCGACTTGTCCTCCCGCTTCGCTCACGCGCAGAACAGGTTGGAACACGAAGACCCCGCCACCGCTCGGGAAGCGCTGCGCGAGCTGAGCGCCGTCCTGGACGAAGCCATGAAGGCAGTACGCGGCTGAGTCGGGAAACTGAGAGCCCGACCCCGGGATCGAGCCACCGTCCGTCTACTCCTGCCACACCACGAACGCCTCCACTCGCCGTATCCGCACACCTGTGCCACGCGGTCTCCTGTCACCCCCACCTCCAGGTGCGGTTCGCGACCAAGCCCCGCCTGGCTTGGGAGATGATCAGCGCCGCGCTGGACGCCGGGGCGGAGGCACCGTGGGTGACCGGCGACGAAGCCTACGGGCAGGACCCGCAGCTTCGTGCCGCACTGGAAGCACGCGGGACCGGGTATGTTCTGGCCGTCGCCTGCTCCACCCGGGTAAGGATCAACCACGGCCGCACGCCTCACCTCTCTCCCCACCCGCCGCGGCCGGGCCTGTGGCCGGCGTTCCCGTGGCCGTACGGCTCAGGAGCTGGACAGCGCCTCCGTCGGCGACAGCTTGCTGGCCCGCACCGCCGGATACAGTCCGGCGGCCATGCCGATGAGCAGGGTCGATCCGATGCCGGCCGCGCTCGCCCAGGCCGGGACGACCGTCGGCCAGCCGCGGCCGACGGCGTACCCCGCCGTGATCAGGGTTCCGAGCACCGTACCGCCGAGCCCACCGATGAGGGACAGCAGCAGCGACTCCGTCACGAACTGCGTGCGGATCTGACCCCGGGTCGCCCCCAGGGCCCGGCGCAGACCGATCTCCGGCCGGCGCTCCAGGACCGAGATGACCATCGTGTTGCCCACACCGACCCCGCCGACCAGCAGAGCCACTGCGCCGAGGCCCAGCAGCAGGCCGGTGAGCGCCGACTCGGTGGCTTCGCGGGCCGCGAGGGCGTCGGAGGGCCGCGAGACCCGGACCTCGCTCGGCTTCTCGGGGTATGCCGTGGTCGGCAGCACCGCCCGTACCGCCGCGACCTCACTGTCCTCGGTGCGGACGTAGACCATGGAGGGGTGGCCGTCGAAGCGGAGGTATGTCCGGGCCGCCGACCAGCCGACCAGTGCCGCGCTGTCGAGTTCCGGCGCGAGCGGTACGGGATCGAGGACGCCGATCAGCGAGAACCAGCGGCCGCCGATCAGGACCCGGGTTCCGGAGGTGTACACGTCGAGCCGCTGGGCGGCCGTGGCACCGAGCACGACAGCCGGGTACTTCTCCGTCGCCGCGTCCAGCCAGCGGCCCTCGCGGACCTTGCCGCCGACGGCCGGGAGCAGGTCCTGGTCGGCCGCGAGGACGTCGAGGGAGCCGGTGCGGCCGATGGCGATGTGGTCGTTGCGGTAGATGTGCGCGCCGGTCGCGCCGGTGGCGGCGACCTGCTGCGCGGGCGGGATCCGGCGGATCATCGGCACGGCCTCGTAGGGGAGTCTGGCTTTCTCGCCGGCCAGGCTCTGGCCCGGTGCGACCCGCAGGAGGTTGGTGCCGAGCGCGTCGAGGCGGCGGTTTACCTCGGCCTGCCCGGAGCCGGAGATGCCGACCACCGCGATCATGGCGGCGACGCCGATGGCGATGCCGAGCGCGGAGAGAAAGACCCGCAGGGGCCGGGTCCGCAGTCCGGTGCCGCCGAGGCGTACGACGTCGGCGGGCCCGAGGCGTGCGGCGCGCAGCCGTGACCGTGACCGCTCCGGGACCGGAGCCCCGGCGTCCGAGGACTCGGGGCCCGGGGAACGGAACGGCGGGGTCTCCGGGGCCGGACCCCGGGCGTCCAGGGAGCCAGCCGCTGTGGGACGGGAGTCCGGGGTCTGCCAGGAGGAGTTCGTCGTACGGTCCTTCACCGGGGTGCCCCGATCGTCGTGCTGCGGGCCGTGTCGGCGACCAGGCGTCCGTCGCGCATCTCGATACGGCGGGGGAGTTCGGCCGCGATCTCGCGGTCGTGGGTGATGATCACGACCGTGGTGCCGGCCGCGTGCAACTCGCGTAGCAGGGTCAGTACGGCGGCACCCGACGCGGAGTCGAGGTTGCCGGTCGGCTCGTCCGCCAGCAGGACGGACGGTTCGCCGACCACCGCGCGAGCGACCGCGACCCGCTGCCGCTCGCCGCCGGAAAGCTGCTGCGGCAGGTGGTGGACACGGTGGCTGAGCCCGACCCGGGCCAGCGCGGCGGCCGCCCTGGCCCGGCGGCGGCGCATCGGGACGCCCGCGTAGAGCAGCCCGTCTGCCACCGCGTCCAGCACGGGCACGCCGACCGCCAGGTGGAACTGCTGGAAGACGAAACCGATCCGCGTGGCCCGCAGCGCGGACACCTCCCGGTCGGACAGCTTCGCCACGTCGTGGCCGTCGACCAGCACCCGCCCCGAGGAGGGGCGGTCGAGGCTGCCCATCAGGTTCAGCATGCTGGACTTTCCTGAGCCCGACGGGCCGACGACGGCGACGAGTTCCCCGCGCCCGATCCGCAGACTCACGTCGCGGACCGCGGCAACGCCGCCCGGATACGTCTTGCAGACCGCGTCGAACTCCAGAACCGCCGGGGACACACCGCTCACGCGATCCTCACCTTCATGCCCTCGCGGATCGCTGTGCCGCTCACTTCCACGTTGCCGTCCGCGAACAGCCCCGTCTTCACGGCGAGGAACCGGCCGTCCTCGGTTTCCAGGCCGTACCCGCCCTCGGCGAGGGCGACCAGCGCGGAGACCGGAACGCTCAGTACGTCCTTGGCCTCGCGTCCCACGTACTCGACCGTCACAGGGCCGCTCTCCAGCCGCCCCAGGGCCTTCTGGTCCTGGACGGTGATGGTCACGGGGATCGTCGCGTCGGCCTCTCCCGATCCGCCCTCGCTGCCACCCCCCTCGGGCGTGCTCGCCTGCTTCCCCACCGACGCCACCTTGGCCTGCACGGACTTGCCATTGGGCAGCTTGACCCGGACGTTCGTGCCGCGCACCGCCCAGGCGGCGTCCGCGGCCGAGGCGCTCACGACGACCTTCCGCGACGTACCGGTGTAGGCCAGGGTGTTCTCGCCGGCCGCGGAGCCCAGGCGTGCCCCCGCATGGCCGATCCGCACCTTGCCGGAGGAAGAGATGACGTCCCCGACGCCGACGGTCCCGGTCTGGGGCAGCCCGAGCGACTTCTGCCAGCGCTTGACCGCCTGGGCGGTGGCGGCGGTGAACCTCTCGTCCACGGTGAAGCCGGTGTAGCCCAGAGCCGCCAGGTTGGACTCGAACTGCATGACGTCCATGCCTCTGAGCTCACGCGGGGCCTGAGTCGAGCCGGTGTCCCCGCCGGTTCCGGCGCCCCCCGGCGCCGGTGACCCGGAGGGGCTCGGGGACGTGCCGTCCGCGTTCTTCTGCTGCTGGTCGACGGAGCCCTTCTGCTGCTGGGCGTCCGAGCCCTGGTCACCCTCCTGGGCGGTCAGGCCGAGGTCCCGGTACATCGGCAGCGTCCCGTACATGAGCACGACCGGCCGGTCGTCGACGCGCAGCAGCGTGCCGCCGCGCTCGACCGTCGCGCCCTGCTCGGGCAGCCAGGTCACGGTACCCGTCGCCTTGACCGGCAGCGGGACCTCCGTTCCGTAGCTCAACTTGCCGTCCACCGCGGTCCGTTCGGCCAGTGTGGTCCGGGTCACCGGGACGACGGAACCGGAGCGGGGCGGCGCGCTCGGGCCCTTGCCCTGGCCGCCGCCGAGCCCCAGTGCGCCGATCACGGCGACCGCCGCCACGCCGACCACGGCCGAGGCGATCAGCGCCGTACGCCGGCGGTGCCGGCGGCGCGGCGGAGGCGGCAGGGGGGCCGTCCCGTGCGCGTCATCGATGTGCGTCACCGTCTCGGCCATGATCAGCCCTTGCCGGCCGGCGGGTTGGTCGGTTCACCGATGATCGGGGCGCAGACGCGGGTGGCTCGCCGGGCGCCGGCCGAGGTCTGATCCCATCCGGGTTCACCGGAGTTGTCGTTGCGGCTCCCGTTCGGATCCGGGTCCGGGAAATCGGGGGCGCCGTTCTTCTGCATGCAGGCGGCATAGTCCCGCTGCTTCTTCATCTGCGCGGGAGTGAGTTTGGGCCCGCTGGGCTCCAGGTCCTGGGGGACCGTAGCGTTGAACTTGGCACACTTCTTGCTCGCGTTCATGAACTTCGGGTCCTTCTTCAGGGCAAGGCCCTGGCCGGACATGTCGACCTGTCCCTTGGAGTCCGGGTCGGGGAGGTCGACCCCGTTCGTCCGCATGCACGCGACCCACTTGCGCTGGCTCTCGACGTACGCCGCCACATCGTTCCCGCCACCCTGACCGCCCGTTTTACCAGCCGATGCGGCCGAGCCGCCACCACCGGCCGTCGGGAGCTTCGAACCGCCGTCGTCGCTCCCGCAGCCGGTCAGCGCGAAGACCATGACCGACGCCGCCGAGGCCAGCAGTACCCAGTTCGTCCTCATCGCTTTCCTTTCCCCGCTCCTCCTGTCGGGCCCGGCCGCGGACACGGCGGGCAGGCCGACCGTAAGCCGGAGATGATGAAGAACCTTTGAAGAACCTGTCAGCCGATCATGCGCACTGCAGCTCTTCCGGATCCCCGGGCGCCGCCGCGTTCGGGAACAGAACTGAGACCAGGGCGCCGGTCATACCCGCGACCGTCGGTACCGCTCGCTCCGGTACCGACTGCCATGCCGGCTTGCTCACGCCTGGCCGTAGAGGCTTGTCAGGTCGACGAGTTGAATGCTCGGTGAGGTCTCATCGGCGGCGTATGCCTTGTCGTTGAAGCCTGCTCGCGTCCGCGATGACCGCGGCGTCCTTCGCGTCGGTCTTGGCCTAGCCCGGGTAGAGGTCGCTGAGCGTAGTTGTCGAACCACCCTGCAGCATCAACCCTCTTGAGATGGAGCAGAGGGTTGGCGCTGGCCGGCTGGCCCCAGACATGTGGGTTGACTAGTACTCCAGTGCAGTTTCGTGATCTACCCGCTGGCTGGACCGGGCCACACAGACATGCCCGGCCGTGGTGCTCGGCGCCCAGGCGGCCCGCAGGCTCGACGTCTACACGCCGGGGACCCGGCTGTGGCTGGGCGGGCAGTGGTTCTCCCTGGTGGGCGTCCTCGAACCGGTGCCGCTCGCCCCGGAGATCGACAGCTCGGCGCTGGTCGGCCGGCAGACGGCCCGGACGTACCTGGGCTTCGACGGCCATCCGTCCACCGTGTACGTCCGGGCCCGGGACGACCGGGTCGGGGCGGTCCGCGACGTCCTCGCCGCCACGGCCAATCCGGAGAAGCCGAGCGGGGTGCTGGTCTCCTGGCCCTCCGACGCGCTGGCCGCGCGCGACGCCACCGAGTCCACGCTGACCGGGCTGCTGCTCGGCCTCGGCTCCGTCGCGCTGCTGGTGGGCGGGGTGGGGGTCGGCAACACCATGGTCATCTCGGTGCTGGAACGGCGCCCCGAGATCGGTCTGCGGCGCGCGCTCGGCGCCACCAGCGGCCAGATCAGGGGCCAGTTCGTCTCCGAGTCACTGCTGCTGTCCGCGCTGGGCGGCCTGGGCGGCACGGTCCTGGACACGGCCATCACCGCGGCGTTCGCCTCGGTACGGGGCTGGCCGACCGAGGTACCGGTGTGGGCGATGGCCGCCGGTGTCGCCGTCACCCTGGCCATCGGGGCACTGGCGGGCCTGTATCCGGCGGTGCGGGCAGGCCGTCTGGCCCCGACGCAGGCCCTGGCGGGACCCTGAGCTGCCTGTCGGGGCACCGGGTCAGCCATCGACCACCGGCTCCCCGGTAGCCATGAGCGTGACCGTGAACGTCGTCCCCGCCCCCACCGTGCTGCGCGCCGCGATCGTCCCCCCGTGGTCGGTCACGATCTGACGGGCGATCGACAGGCCGAGGCCGCTGCCCCCGGTGGCGCGGCCCCGGGAGGGGTCCGCCCGCCAGAAGCGGTCGAAGAGGCGGGGCAGGTCCTCGGCGGATATCCCCTTGCCGGTGTCACGGACCTCGACGACGGCGAAGGCGCCGCGCCGGACGGCCGCCAGGGTGACGGTGCCGCCCTGCCCGGTGGCGCGCAGCGCGTTGCCGACCAGGTTGCCGAGGACCTGCCGCAGCCGGTCGGCGTCCGCGTCGACGTGCACCGGGCCCTCGATGTCCACGCGGAGCGTCACGCCTGCGGTGTGGGCCTGGGCACGGTGCGCGGTGCGGCACGCCTCCAGCAGGTCGCCGAGATCGACCGTGGCCCGGTGGTAGGTGAGCGCGCCCGCCTCGGCCAGGGCCAGGTCCCGGAGGTCGTCCACGATCCGCTGCTGGAGCAGGGCCTCCTCGTGCAGGGAGTCGAGCAGTTCGGGGGTCGGCTCCACGACACCGTCCCGTAGCGCCTCCAGGTAGCCGCGCAGATTGGCGAGCGGAGTGCGCAGTTCGTGGGCTATGTCGCCGGTGAGTCTGCGTTGCTGCTGCTCGGCGGCCTGCAGGGAGTCCGCCATCCGGTTGAAGGCGCGGCCCAGCTCGGCGATCTCGTCCCGGCCGGACACGGAGACGCGCCGCTCCAACTCCCCCTCGCCCAGCCCCCGGGCGGCCGAGGTCAGAGCGCGGACGGGGCGCAGAACGGCCCGGCTCAGCAGCAGTGCGCCGAGCAGGGCGACGAGAGCGACCCCGGCCGCGACGGCCACGGTGGGGGCGGCGGCGAGGGTGGCCGGTGACTCGTCGCGGACGCCGAGGCGCACGGTGAGCCGGGGCGGCGCGACCGAGGCGGTCCGCTCGGTGAAGACACGTTGCAGGCAGGCGGTGAGGTCTGGTTCCTTCTCGCACTTGAATGCGGCCGCGGCGTCCTGCCTCCCCTGCGGCTCGACCCACAGGTCCGGCTTCACGCACTGCGCCGAGCGCGGGGCGGCGCTCACCACGGGCAGGCCGAGGGAATCGGTCCGGGCGGTCACCCGGGCCCCGGCCCGGGTCAGGCAGGCGGCGTACACGGCGGTGGAACGGTACTCGCCGATCGCGGTCACCGTGCGCTTGATGGAGGCCATCGGCACCAGACCGGCCGGCAGCCGCAGCACGGGCCGCGGGTCGACCAGGACGGGGGGCTGCCCGCTGACGGCACGCGGGGTACGGCCCGCCAGAGCGTCGGAGTCGGCGAGGAGCACATCGGTCTCGGTGGTGACGCGGATGCGCTGGCCGGTGTCCTCGGCCAGTTCGCTCACCGTGGGGGAGAGCCCGGTCCAGGTGCCGTGCGCGAAGCCGTATGCGTGCAGTTCGCCGGTGATCCGGGAGACCTCCTGGCGTCCGGCCGTGACGGAGTCCTGTACCTGGCTGGTGACCTGCCGCAGCGTCAGCCACGCAGTGGCGGCCGTGGCGGCCAGGGCGATCAGCGCGAGCAGGCCGAGCACACGTAACCGGAAGCTCACCGCTCGCCCCCCGCCGCGAGCCGGTAACCGCGCCCGTACACGGTCTCGACGTAGTGCGCGCCCGGCCGCCCCTGCCCCAACTTCCTGCGCAGATTCATGACATGGGCGTCGACGGTGCGCTCCAGCACGTTCTGGTCGAAGCCGAAGACCCGGTCGATGATCTGTGCCCGAGTGAAGACCCGTCCTGGTTCCCCCGCGAGCACCGTCAGGATCGCGAACTCCTTGCCGGTGAGGGGTATATGACTTCCCGTCACCCGTACCTCGAAACGAGCCGTGTCGATCTCCAGGTCGCCCACGGTCAGTACGTCCGCTTGCGCGCCCTCGGCGGCCCGCGACCGGCGCAGCAGAGCCCTGACCCGGGCGGTCAACTCCCGCGGGCTGTAAGGCTTGGTCATGTAGTCGTCGGCCCCGAGGTCGAGGCCGAGCAGCATGTCCTCCTCCGTGGTGCGCGCGGTGAGCAGCAGGATCGGTACCTGGGACTCGGCACGCAGGATCCGGCAGACGTCGAGGCCGTCGACGTGCGGCATCATCACGTCGAGCACGATGAGGTCGGGCCGCGTGCTGCGGGCCCGGTCGATCGCGGAGCGCCCGTCGGCCACCACCTGGACGTCGTTGCCTTCGCGTTCCAGATAGATCCGAATGAGCTGCGCCTGTTTCACGTCATCCTCGGCGACGAGTATCCGAGCGGGCAACGCGACTCCTTCGACGGGGATTTCACAGATTACCGAAGGATTTCCGGGACATCCGGAGATCGGAATTCTGGAATCCAGCCGACCCCGGCGGACCCGTTCCGGCAACGAAAAGGGACCTGGAATCGACGTCGCTTCCAGGTCCCTTGCCGTAGTCCTACCGCGAGGCCGCGCCCTTCACTTCACGGAAGCGGAATGCGCACCCGTCCGGGCGCAGGGGCCCTCGCAATCGGGTCCTACTTGGGCTGCGGCTTGCGCACCGAGAGGTGCAGCTCCCGCAGACGGGCCTCCTCCAGCTCGGTCGGCGCGCCCATCATCAGGTCCTGGGCATTGCCGTTGAGCGGGAAGGCGATCGTCTCGCGGATGCTCGGCTCGTCGGCGAGCAGCATGACGATGCGGTCGACGCCGGGCGCGATGCCGCCGTGCGGCGGGGCGCCGAAGCGGAAGGCGCGCAGCATGCCCGCGAACTTCTCCTCGACCGTGTCCCGGTCGTAGCCCGCGATCTCGAACGCCTTGAGCATGATCTCCGGCTCGTGGTTCCGGATCGCGCCGGAGGACAGCTCGACGCCGTTGCAGACGATGTCGTACTGCCAGCCCAGGATGTCCAGCGGGTCCTGGGTCTCCAGGGCCTCCAGACCACCCTGCGGCATCGAGAACGGGTTGTGCGAGAAGTCGATCTTGCCGGTCTCCTCGTCCCTCTCGTACATCGGGAAGTCGACGATCCAGCAGAAGCGGAAGACGTTCTCCTCGAAATGACCGGCGCGCTTGGCGGCCTCGACCCGCACCGCGCCCATGATCTTCGAGACCTCTTCGAACTCGCCCGCGCCGAAGAAGACCGCGTGCCCGGCGGCCAGCGACAGGCGCTTGGTCAGCTCGGCGACGTTCTCCTCGGTCAGGAACTTCGCGATCGGGCCGGTCAGCGAGCCGTCCTCGGCCACGCGGACCCAGGCAAGGCCCTTGGCGCCCAGCGAGACGGCGAAGTCACCGAGCTGGTCGAAGAACTTGCGGGGCTGCGCGGAGACGTCCGGCACCGGCAGGGCGCGCACGTGCTTGCCCGCGAAGGCCTTGAACTCCGAGCCCTCGAAGATGTCGGTGATGTCGACCAGTTCGAGCTTGGCCCGCAGGTCCGGCTTGTCGGAGCCGTACTTCAGCATCGCCTCGCGGAACGGGATGCGGGGGAACGGGGAGGTGACGTGACGGCCACCGCCGAACTCCTCGAACAGTTCCGTCATCAGCTTCTCGATCGGCTGGAAGACGTCCTCCTGCTCGACGAAGCTCATCTCGACGTCGAGCTGGTAGAACTCGCCCGGCGAGCGGTCGGCGCGGGCGTCCTCGTCGCGGAAGCAGGGCGCGATCTGGAAGTAGCGGTCGAAGCCGGAGATCATCAGCAGCTGCTTGAACTGCTGCGGGGCCTGCGGCAGGGCGTAGAACCTGCCCGGGCTCAGCCGGGAGGGCACGACGAAGTCGCGGGCGCCCTCGGGGGAGGTGGCGGACAGGATCGGCGTCGCCATCTCGTTGAAGCCCATGGCCACCATCTTGTGGCGGATGGCCGAGATCACGGCCGTACGCAGCATGATGTTGCGGTGCATGCGCTCGCGGCGCAGGTCCAGGAAGCGGTACTCCAGGCGCCGCTCCTCGTTGACCCCGTCTTCGGCGTTGATCGTGAAGGGGAGCGGGGCGGCCGCGCCCAGCACCTCCACCTCGCCAACCTCGACCTCGACCTCACCGGTCGGCAGGTCCGGGTTCACATTCTCCGCACCGCGGGAGACGACCGAGCCGTCGACCCGCACCACCGTCTCCTTGGACAGCTTGTCCAGCTCCTCGTACGCCGGCGTGCCGGGACGGGCGACGAGCTGCGTGATGCCGTAGTGGTCGCGCAGATCGATGAAGAGGATGCCGCCCAGGTCGCGCCGATTGTGCAGCCAGCCACTCAGCCGGACGTCGCTGCCGACGTCAGAGGCGCGGAGCTCGCCGCAGGTGTGGGACCTGTACCGATGCATCGTCGTTCATCCAGTCTTCGCGGATCGGGGTCTTTCCGGGGTCGCTCACCCCGGTGCCTCCGGGCGCACAAGGCCCGGACCTACCAAGCGTACCGGCCGCCCCGAGATCGCCTCCCCTCCTTTGATGCCGCCCTCGATGGATGCCGCCGTCGAGGCCTCCTCACTCGCTGCCGTCCCCCCTCCGGGAATCGAGGCCGCCCCCGAGTGATCGAACGACTGATCGAACACAGAGGGCGGTACACCCTGGATGCGACTGAATGCGACCTAAATCACCTGAAACACTCTCAAGCTCACCCTTTTCTTACCTTCGGTGGCACTCCGCGATCACCTCTTCCTACAGTGGGGCGATGCGTACCGATGAGCCCCTGCCCGCCGTGGGGGACGTCCTGGCCACTCTTGCGACCGGACTGTGGCACTACGACACCACCGCGGGGCTCGTCACTCTCGACGCCGAGTCCGCGCGGCTGGTCGGGTTGCCCGCGGAGCCGACGACGCTCACCGAGGCCGGAATGCGGTCCCGTTTCCACCCCGTCGACTGGAACGAGGTCGACGGGGTCGTCCAGCTCGCCCTCGCCGAGGGCACCCTCGCCGAGGCCCGGATGCGGATCATGGACGCGCAGGGGCGCGTGGTCCGTGTCGTGCGCAGCCGTTCCAAGCCGTCGCTGCACCCGCAGACCGGGGAGTACGAGCTGGTCGGCACCCTCCAGGAGGTCACCGACCCCTCCCCGGGCGCCACCGCGCGCTCCGCCGTCATCGGCGACTGGCGCCGCTCGCGCGAGGCGTTCCTGCTGGACGCGGGGCGCGCGCTGGCCGAGGCACGGTCCACCGAGGAGGTACTGCGGGTCGCGGCCGGCCTCTCGATGCCCGGGTTCTCGCCGGACGGGCTCGCGGTCTTCGGCGCCGAGGGCGAGCGGCTGACCGTGCTCGGCCACCACGGGCACAGGCCGGGGGACGAGGGCCCCTTCACCGACATGTCGCTGGGCTCGGACTACCCGGCCGCCGAGGTCGTCGGCACCGGCCGCGCCGTCTATCTGTCCTCACCGGCGGAGTACAAGAACCGCTACCCGGCCTCCTGGCCGCTCGCCGCGCGGTTCGGCCACCAGTCGTGGGCGTTCCTGCCGCTCACCGTGGCGGGGCGCACCATGGGCGCGTGGATGGCGGCGTTCAAGCACCCCGTCGCCTTCTCGCCCGACGAACGCTCGGTACTCACCACGGTCGCCCGGATGCTCGCCCAGGCGCTCTCCCGCGCCGGCGCCGCCGAGACGGAGCGCGAGCTGACGGACGGGCTCCAGCGCTCGATGCTGCCCACCCTGGGCCCGCAGATACCCGGGATGACCGTGGCCGCGCGCTACGTCCCCACCGGCGGCGGGCTCCAGGTGGGCGGTGACTGGTACGACATGATCCAGCTGCCCGGGGGCGCGTCCGAGGGAGGCCGGTTCGCGCTCACCATCGGCGACGTCCAGGGCCACGACGTACGCGCCGCGGGACTCATGGGCCAGCTGCGGATAGCCCTGCGCGCGTACGCGTCCGAGGGCCACCGCCCGGACGCGGTCCTCTCCCGCGCCTCGCGCTTCCTGCACGGGATGACGTACGGCGAGGACGGCACCGACCTGCGCTTCGCGACCTGCCTCTACGTCGAGGTGGACCCGGCGACCGGCACGCTGGAGATCGCCCGGGCCGGCCACCCCGACCCCGCGGTCCTCATGGCGGACGGGACGGTGCTGACGCGGCCGACCGCGGGCGGGCTGCCGCTCGGTATCGACCCGGACTCCGACTATCCGACCACGCGTCTCGTTCTGGAACCCGGCGAGACCATGCTGATCTGCACGGACGGCCTGATCGAGACCGGTGGGCACGACCTGGACACCGGCTGGCTGCGGCTGCGGCGGACCCTGGAGGAGCACGACGGCGACCTGGAGATGCTGGCGGACGCGCTGGTCCAGGCCGTCCACGGGCCCTCATCGCACCATGCCACCGGGCCGCTGACCGACCGGCGCGAGGACGACATAGCGCTCCTGCTGCTGTGCCGGGTGGGCGAGGGGTGCTGCGCGGACACGGCCACCCGGAGACGGTCGGCCGTGCGCCGCTCGGCGCTGACGGTCGCGCAGGCCGAACCCGAGCGGATCGCGGGCGCCCGGCAGCAGCTGCGCGAGCTGCTGCACGACTGGTCCTCCGCGGACCAGGTCGACTCGGCCGTGCTCCTGGCCTCGGAGATGCTCACGAACGTCCTCGTGCACACCGACTCCGACGCACTCCTCGTCGCCGAGGTCTCCGGCGACAAGGACGGCTCCGGCGGACGCCGGATGCGCGTGGAGGTGACGGACACCAGCGACGACCTGCCGCACCCGCGTCGCCCCGGCGAGCTCGCCTCCTCCGGGCGCGGACTGGTCCTGGTGGAGTTGCTCGCGGACGCCTGGGGGGTGGACCCGCGGGGCGACGGCAAGAGCATCTGGTTCGAGCTGTACGAGGACCCCGCGAAGGGGGACGGGGAGGGGTAGGACGCGAAGGGCGGGCCGTCCTGTACGGACGGCCCGCCCGAGTGCGCCGCGTCAGACTCCGAGCGCCGGGGAAGCCCCTGGTCAGGCGCCCTGCGGGCCGCTCTCGGTCATCCCGTGCACCGCCGGGATCGTCCCGAGCCGCCCCTTCTGGAAGTCCTCGAAGGCCTGCTGCAGCTCCTCACGGGTGTTCATCACGAACGGGCCGTAGTGGACCATCGGCTCACGGATGGGCTGCCCACCCAGGAGCACGACCTCCAGGTCCGGCGTGTGGGAGTCCTGCTTCTCGTCCGCGCGGATGGTCAGCGAGGAGCCTGCGCCGAAGACGGCCGTCTGGCCGAGGTGGATCGGCCGCCGCTGCGTGCCGACGGTGCCGCGGCCGGCCAGGACGTACGCGAGGGCGTTGAAGTCCTCGCGCCAGGGCAGAGTGATCTCCGCGCCCGGTGCCACGGTCGCGTGGACCAGGGTGATCGGCGTGTGCGTGATACCGGGACCCTTGTGGCCGTCCAGCTCACCGGCGATGACACGCAGCAGCGCGCCGCCGTCGGGGGTGGTCAGCAGCTGGACCTGGCCACCGCGGATGTCCTGGTAGCGCGGGGCCATCATCTTGTCCTTGGCGGGCAGGTTGACCCACAGCTGGATGCCGTGGAACAGACCGCCGGACACGACGAGCGACTCCGGCGGGGCCTCGATGTGCAGAAGGCCCGAGCCCGCGGTCATCCACTGGGTGTCGCCGTTGGTGATGGTGCCGCCACCACCGTGGGAGTCCTGGTGGTCGAAGGTGCCGTCAATGATGTAGGTGACGGTTTCGAAGCCGCGGTGCGGGTGCCAGGGGGTGCCCTTGGGCTCGCCCGGCGCGTACTCCACCTCGCCCATCTGGTCCATCATGATGAACGGGTCGAGGTGGCGGTAGTTGATCCCGGCGAACGCACGGCGCACCGGGAAGCCCTCGCCCTCGAAACCGCTGGGCGCGGTCGTCACACCGAGCACGGGACGGGCCACCGCGTCGGCGGGCGCGGCCACACGGGGCAGGGTCAGCGGGTTCTCGACGGTCACTGCAGGCATGTCGGTACCTCCTTGTGCTCCCACTTTAGTTGAGCATTGAACTTTCTGCCACCTCCAACAGAAAGAACCCCGAGGACATTCCCTCCGGTGACGACGGAAGGCCGGCACCCCGCACACAGGGCACCGGCCTTCACCCGCAAGGACCCGAGAGGATCAGACGGCGAGCTCCTCCCGCTTCTCGGCGTCAGCAGCCGACTTCAGGTCCGGCTCCACCCCCGCCCGCTCCTCCGTCCTGCGGTCCCGCATCACCAGCGTGGCCAGGACGGCCGCCGCCAGGACACCGATCGCGCTGACCATGAAGGTCGTCGACATCGAGGTGACGAAGGCCTCCCGCGCCGACCGCACCAGGCCGCTGTCGCCCTGTGCCACCGCCAGCGCCCCGGCGATCGAGTGCTTCGCCTCGTCCGGCGCCCCGGCCGGCATCTCGGCCGCGAAGCCACTGGAGAGCAGCGAGCCCAGGATCGCGATGCCCAGCGCCGCACCGGCCTGCTGGATGGTGTCGTTCAGGGCCGAGCCGACGCCCGCCTTGTCCTCGGGAATCGTGCCCATCAGCGCACCCACCGCGGCCGGCATCGCCAGACCCGCACCGAGCCCGAGCAGGCCGAGCGCCACCGCCGGGACGGTGAACCCGGAGTCGGCCTTCACCGTGGTCAGCAGGGCGAAGCAGGCGACCATGACGAGCATTCCGGTCAGGATGACGAACCGGTTGCCGATCTTCGCGGCGAGCTTGACGCCCACCCCGTTGCCGATCAGCGCGGTGACGGCGAGCGGCAGGAACGCCAGGCCGGCCCTGACCGGCGAGTAGCCGAGGACGAACTGGAGGTACTGGGTCAGGACCAGCATCAGACCGCCGTTGCCGATCTGCACCAGGGCCAGCGAGAGCGAACCGCCGCTGAAGTTGCGGTGCTTGAACAGGACCAGCGGGACCATCGGGGAGGCGGTGACGTTCTCCCAGATCACGAACCCGGCCAGCGAGACGATCGCGGCGGCCAGAGTGATGGTCGAGCGGCCGCCGAATGCGCCGTGCTGCGGCAAGTCGATGATCCACCAGACCAGGGCCGTCATACCGGCCGAGGACAGCACCGCGCCGAGCGGGTCCGGCTTCTGCCAGGGGGCCTTCGACTCCGGCATCAGGGTCACGCCGGCCAGCAGGGCCAGCACCACGATCGGGACGTTGATGAAGAAGATCGCCTGCCAGGAGAAGTGGTCGATCAGGACGCCGCCCAGCACCGGGCTGCCGACCAGGCCGAGCATCGACACCGAGCCCCAGGCCGCCATCGCCTTGCCGCGCTCCTCCTCGTCGAAGACGGTGATGAGGATCGAGAGCGTCGAGGGCATGATCAGCGCGCCGCCGACACCCATCGCGACACGTACGGCGATCACCTCGCCGGGACTGGTACACCAGGTCGCCGCCAGTGAGGCCGCCCCGAACAGCAGCAGACCGATCAGCATCACCTTCCGGCGCCCGAACCGGTCACCCAGGCTGCCGGAGGTGAGAAGCAGGCCGGCGAAAACCAGGATGTAGGAGTCCAGGATCCACTGGGTCTGCTGGGCGCTCGCGCCGATGTCCTCGGTCATCGCCGGTACCGCCACGGTGAGCGCCATGTTGTCGACCACCAGGACCAGCGTGCTCAGACAGAGCACGACCAGGATCCACCAGCGGCGTGGATTGCGAGCTTGGGCTTCCATGGCTGCTTCCCTCCGACTTGCTTCCGTCGTACGCCCGTTGACGCCCGACTTGCGAACACCGTTCCTTCGTTGCGCACACCGTACGCAACACCGAACAGTGTTCGCAACCCTTGATGTCTGTACGCTGGATGCGAACGATGTACGCAAGGAAGCGGAAGCATCGGAACAGCGGAGGAGCACGCACCATGGCCGCAAGGGCGACGAAACCGGACCAGGGCCCGAACCCGATCCCCTCCGTGTGGGCCCGCCCCCAGCCCAAGCCCGACCAGCCCGCCCTCAGCCGGGCCGCCATCGTCCGCGAGGCGATCGCGATGCTGGACGCGGACGGCATCGACGCCCTGAGCATGCGCAAGCTCGGCGCCCGTCTGAACGCCGGCGCGACCTCGCTCTACCGGCACGTGGCCACCAAGGACGAGCTGATGGAACTCGCCGTGGACGAGGTCGCCGCCGAGATCCACGTACCGCCCGCCGGCGGCCCCGACTGGCGCGCCGATATCACCGAGGCCGCGCGGTCCTTCCGCGCGACGGCCCTACGGCATCCGTGGCTGTCCTCTGTCCTCGGCCAGGCGGGGCTCGCCTACCTGGGCCCCAACCTGATGAACTTCTCCGAGCGCCTCGCCGCCCTGTTCGCGGCGGCCGGCTTCCCGCACCCGTCCAGGGCGATCGAGGCGGTGCTGTCGTACGTCATCGGGGTGAGCACCACGGAGGCGGCCTGGCTCACCACCATCGCGCGCTCCGGCGAGACCGAGGCCGACTTCGTCGCCCGCCTCCTGCCCGCCGCGCAGCAGGCCGCCGCCGGCCACGACCATCTCGCCGACGGCTACGCCGACACCGCCGCGTCGACCACGGACCCGGTGGCTGTTCGGGACGAGAAGTTCACCTACGGCCTGGAGATCGTCCTCGACGGCCTGGCCCTGCGGCTGCCCCGCTGACCGGTCGGCCCGGCCCCTTGGTGTGCGCGGCGACCGTTCAGCCGTCCGCGAAGCACGGCGTCCAGCCATCTGCGAAGCAATGGCGTCTAGCCATACATCCGGCGCATCGCGAACTCGACCATCTGCTCCACGGCCTTCGCGTCGAAGACCATGCGGTGCTCCCCCTCCATGTCGAGCACGAAGCCGTACCCCGTCGGCAGCAGGTCGATCACCTCCGCCCCGGTGATCACGAAGTACTTCGACTCCTTGCCCGCGTACCGCCGCAGCTCCTTCAGCGAGGTGAACATCGGGATCACCGGCTGCTGGGTGTTGTGCAGGGCGAGGAACCCGGGGTTGTCGCCGCGCGGGCAGTACACCTTGGACGTGGCGAAGGCCTGCTGGAAGTCCTCGGCGGTCATCGACCCCGTGGTGAACGCGCGGACCGCGTCCGCGAGCGACGGCGGCGACGGCTCGGGGTAGAGCGGCGGCTGCTGACCGTATCCACCGGGCATCTGCCCGCCCGGCATGGGCCCGGGCATCTGCTGCGACGAGTCGTACTGCTGCGCGCCAGCGTTCTGGTAGCCGTACATACCGCAAAGAGTAGTGGGCCACATATGGGCCACCAGGGTTGCTTCTTATTACCGGCGGGTAGCATCATCGGAGCTACTAGTTGGTACGTGAACCAGTTGCGAGGAGACAGTGCCTCGCCGATCCTTCTACGGAGCCGTCACCATGGGGCACTACAAGTCGAACCTCCGCGACATCGAGTTCAACCTCTTCGAAGTACTCGGGCGCGACAAGCTGTACGGCAACGGCCCGTTCGCGGAGATGGACCCGGACACCGCCAAGAGCATCCTCGAAGAGCTGACCCGCCTCGCGGAGAACGAGCTGGCGGAGTCCTTCACCGACGCGGACCGCAACCCGCCGGTCTTCGACCCCGCGACGAACACCGCCCCGATCCCCGAGTCCTTCAAGAAGAGCTACAAGGCCTTCATGGACTCCGAGTACTGGCGCCTCGGCCTGCCCGAGGAGATCGGTGGCACCACTGCCCCGCCGTCCCTGATCTGGGCGTACGCGGAGCTGGTCCTCGGCGCGAACCCGGCGATCTGGATGTACTCCTCCGGCCCGGCGTTCGCCCGCATCCTCTTCGAGGAGGGCACCGAGTGGCAGAAGAAGGTCGCCGGGATAGCGGTCGAGAAGACCTGGGGCTCCACCATGGTGCTCACCGAGCCGGACGCCGGCTCGGACGTCGGCGCCGGCCGCACCAAGGCCATCCAGCAGGAGGACGGCTCCTGGCACATCGAGGGCGTGAAGCGCTTCATCACGTCCGGTGAGCACGACATGGAGGAGAACATCCTCCACTACGTCCTCGCCCGTCCCGAGGGCGCCGGCCCCGGCACCAAGGGCCTGTCCCTCTTCCTCGTCCCGAAGTACCTCTTCGACTTCGAGACCGGCGAGCTGGGCGAGCGCAACGGCGTCTACGCCACGAACGTCGAGCACAAGATGGGCCTGAAGGCCTCCAACACCTGCGAGATGACCTTCGGCGACCGCCACCCGGCCAAGGGCTGGCTGATCGGCGACAAGCACGACGGCATCCGCCAGATGTTCCGCATCATCGAGTTCGCCCGCATGATGGTCGGCACGAAGGCGATCTCCACGCTGTCCACCGGCTACCTGAACGCGCTGGAGTACGCCAAGGAGCGCGTCCAGGGTCCGGACCTGGCGAACTTCATGGACAAGTCCGCGCCCAAGGTCACCATCACGCACCACCCCGACGTCCGCCGCTCGCTGATGACGCAGAAGGCGTACGCCGAGGGCATGCGCGCCCTCGTCCTCTACACCGCCTCCGTCCAGGACGCGATCGCGGTCAAGGAGGCGAACGGCGAGGACGCCGCCACCGAGCACGCGCTCAACGACCTGCTCCTGCCGATCGTCAAGGGCTACGGCTCCGAGAAGGGCTATGAGCAGCTCGCCCAGTCCCTGCAGACCTTCGGTGGCTCCGGCTTCCTGCAGGAGTACCCGATCGAGCAGTACATCCGCGACGCCAAGATCGACACCCTGTACGAGGGCACGACCGCGATCCAGGGTCAGGACTTCTTCTTCCGGAAGATCGTCCGCAACCAGGGCGCCGCGCTGAACTCGGTCGCCGAGGACATCAAGGAGTTCCTGGCGCTCGGCACCGGCGGCGAGCGGCTGGCGGGCGCTCGCGAGCACCTGGCCAAGGCCGCCTCGGAGCTGGAGGCGATCGTCGGCGTGATGCTGACCGACCTCGCGGGCACCGAGCAGGACGTCAAGAACATCTACAAGGTGGGCCTGAACGCCACCCGCCTGCTGCTGGCCTCCGGTGACGTGATCGTCGGGTACCTGCTGCTGAAGGGTGCCGCGATCGCCGCCGAGAAGCTCGAGACCGCCTCGGCCAAGGACCAGGCCTTCTACCAGGGCAAGATCGCGGCGGCGAAGTTCTTCGCGGCCAACGTCCTGCCGGGCGTGACCCTGGCCCGCAAGGTGGCCCAGGGCGTGGACCTGGACCTCATGGAGTTGGACGAGGCCGCGTTCTAGGACCCGCCCGACCGTGGGCGCCGGTGTACCCGGCGTCCGCGGGCGCGCGTGGACGACCAACCGGAATCTATCCGTCCGGTCAGCCCTCCATGCTCCTCCACATCCTCCTTACGAGGGCCTGCTCCCACCACGGGGAGCGGGCCCTCGTCCGTCGTTAAGGTGAATCCATGAGCACAAGCCCCCGCTTCGATCGCGGTCACACGGACGACCTCATGTCCTTCCTTGCGGCAAGCCCGTCGCCTTACCACGCGGTGGCGAACGCCGCCGAGCGACTGGAGAAGGCCGGCTTCCGGCAGGTCACGGAGACGGATGCGTGGGACGGGACGAGCGGCGGCAAGTATGTGCTGCGCGGTGGCGCGATCGTGGCGTGGTACGTCCCCGAGGGCGCCGACCCGCACACGCCGTTCCGGATCACGGGCACGCACACCGACTCCCCGAACCTGCGGGTGAAGCCGCGGCCGGACAGCGGCACGCACGGCTGGCGGCAGATCGCGGTGGAGATCTACGGCGGCCCGCTGCTCAACTCCTGGCTGGACCGCGATCTGGGCCTGTCCGGCCGGCTGTCCCTGCGCGACGGCTCGTCATGCCTGGTGAACATCGACAGGGCGCTGCTGCGTGTGCCGCAGCTGGCCATCCACCTGGACCGCTCGGTCTCGTCCGAGGGCCTGAAGCTCGACAAGCAGCGTCATCTGCAGCCGATCTGGGGACTGGGCAACGACGTCCGGGACGGCGACCTGATCGCGTTCCTGGAGGAGGAGCTGGGCCTGCCCGCCGGTGAGGTCACGGGCTGGGACCTGATGACCCACTCCATCGAGCCGCCGTCCTACCTGGGCCGGGACAAGGAGCTGGTGGCGGGCCCGCGCATGGACAACCTGCTGTCGGTGCACGCGGCCACCGCGGCGCTCGCGGCCGTGGCCTCCTCCGACGCCGCCCTCTCCGCCATCCCCGTGCTCGCGGCCTTCGATCACGAGGAGAACGGCTCCCAGTCGGACACCGGCGCCGACGGTCCCCTGCTCGGCTCGGTACTGGAACGCTCGGTGTTCGCCCGGGGCGGCTCCTACGAGGACCGGGCGCGCGCCTTCGCGGGCACGGTCTGCCTGTCCTCGGACACCGGTCACGCCGTCCACCCCAACTACCCGGAGCGGCACGACCCGACGCACCACCCGCGCGTCAACGGCGGGCCGATCCTCAAGGTCAACGTCAACAACCGCTACGCCACGGACGGTTCGGGCCGTGCGATCTTCGCGGCGGCCTGCGAGAAGGCGAACGTGCCCTTCCAGTCCTTCGTCTCGAACAACGCGATGCCCTGCGGCACGACCATCGGCCCCATCACCGCGGCCCGCCACGGCATCAAGACGGTCGACATCGGCACGGCGATCCTGTCGATGCACAGCGCCCGCGAACTGTGCGGCGCGCAGGACCCGTACCTGCTGGCGAACGCGTTGACGGCCTTCCTGGAGGGCTGACGGCACCACTCGGCTCCGGCGACGGCCCGCCCCCGATGACTCTGCGCGCAGGAACGCCTACAGGATGCGCACAGGCTGTCGCGGGGAGATGCTCGACGCATGCAGGGGGGCCACTGCAAGGGAGCGGTTCCATGCCACGAGACATCGACGACCAGGTACGCCGCCCGGACCGTGAGCGCCGGCCCGGCGAGATCACCGGCGAGGAGATCCGCGACCCGGAGGCGCGAGACCCCGACCGGCGTTCGACGTCGGACGACGAGGACGAGCAGGAGGGCTACCGCTAGGCGGGGCGCCTGTGGCCCCTTCACGGTCCGTGCGCGAGTCCCCCGCCGAGCGGCGGGGGACTCGGCCCGTCGGCCTGCCGGCGGCGTTTCGGACCCGCTGCGGGGGAAGCTCTGACCTTATGAGATTCCTGGTACGCGACCGGCTCCTCGGCTTCGGTGACGACTACTGGATCGAGGACCAGCACGGCAACAAGGTGTTCCTCGTCGACGGCAAGGCGATGCGGCTGCGGGACACGTTCGAGATCAAGGACAGGCGGGGACGCGTCCTCATCCACATCCACCAGAAGATGTTCGCCCTGCGCGACACGATGATCATCGAGCGCGACGGCGACCGGCTGGCCACCATCAAACGCAAACGCCTTTCCCTGCTTCGCAACCACTACCGCGTATCGCTGGCGGACGGCACGGACCTCGATGTCAGCGGCAAGATCCTCGACCGCGAGTTCGCCGTCGACCTCGACGGGGAACTGCTCGCGCAGATCTCGCGCCGCTGGCTTCACGTGCGGGAGACCTACGGTGTCGACATCGTGCGCGACGACGCGGATCCGGCGCTGGTGATCGCAGTGGCGGTGTGCGTGATCCACCTGGCGGAGAAGGAGCGGGAGGAGGGCTGAGGGGCTCCCCGCCGGTGCCCGGACGACGCACGTCGTCCGCTCTCGCGCCGGGGCAGGATACGGCCACGGGCGGGCGCGGCGCCCGCCCGCTGATCGGCACGCGCTAGTGCCGTGGCAGGCAACGTTTACCCGTTAAGGAGCGGCGTCGTGGGGGCACCTCCCGCTCTGGGGGTCCCCCCGCTCGAGCGGAGCCGAGAGTGGGGGAGAAGCCGAGAGTGGGGGAGCGTGCTCTCGGCGCGCCGGACGGAAGCCCTCGTACTGGACGTACTTGGG
>NZ_MLYP01000109.1 GCF_001866645.1 Streptomyces colonosanans | reverse complement strand
GGCTCGGCGGGGCGGGGACGGGGTACGACGCGGCGCAGGCCCTTGGGGCGGTCGTCCGCCGCGCCCGTGCGCTGGGCGGGTACGTCCGCGGTGAAGCTGCCCGGGGAGCCGCCGGGAGCGTCGGCGGACGCGGCGGCCACGACTTCGTCGGGAGTGCCGAGGCGGGCGAGGATGCGGCGCACGGCGGCCGGGTTGTCGGCCGGGGACTGCGCCCGGCTCCGGTCGATCTCGTGGCGCAGCCCGGAGACGAGCCGCATGCGCGCGCCCGACGGCAGCTGGCGCTGCTGGGCCACGTCTCCGACCCTGCTCAGATAGTCGAAGACCAGCTGGTCGCTCTCGATCCCCACGAAGTCCCTCCGGGGTACGCCGCGTTCACCCGTACCGTATCCCGGGCACGCCGCCCCCGGGGGCTCCGGCCTCAGACCCCCGTGTCGGCACCGGCGGCCTCCTCCTCGCACGCCGCGCGGGCTCGGACCGTGCCGAACGGCGCCGCCCCCCGCACCGTCCCGCCTCACCCGCTACCGTTGACCGGATGACCCCCGAGGAGCGCTCGCGCAAGGAACCCCCGGCCACCGGCGGCGGCACCACGGCCCCCCGCTCGCTGGCCGAGTCCCTGCGCGCGCGGGACGACGCCTCCCTGTCGGCCCTCCTCCGTGCCCGCCCGGACCTCATCACGCCCGTCCCCACCGACCTCGCCCAGCTCGCCGCCCGCGCCGCCACCCGTGCGAGCGTCGTCCGCGCGCTGGAGCGCCTCGACCGGTTCGCCCTGCAGACCGCGCAGGCCCTGGCCGTGGCCGCGGACCCGGCGTCGTACGACGAACTCCTCGGCCTGCTGGCCGGCGACGGCGGCCAGCAGGCCGACCCCGTCGTCACCGAGGCCCTCCCCCACACCCTGGGCGCCCTCCGTGAACAGGCCCTCGTCTGGGGCACCGACGAGCGCCTCCGTCTCGTCCGCCAGGCCCGCGAACTGCTCGCCCCCTCCCCGCAGCACCCTTCGCCCACCGGCCTCGGCCCCACCGTCGCCGAGGCCACCGCGGGAATGTCCCCCGGCCGGATCCAGGAGATCCTGACCGCCACCGGGCTGCCCACCACCCACGACGCCGTGTCCGCCGTGGCCTCGCTCACCGCCCTGTTCACCGACCGCGCCCGCATCTCCGCGCTCCTTGCGACGGCCCCCGCCGAATCCCTCGACGTACTGTCCCGGCTGGTGTGGGGCCCGCCGTACGGCCAGGTCACCCCGGACCCCGCCCCGCGCCTGCGCTGGCTCCTCGACCGGGGCCTGCTGCTGCCGACGGCGCCGGGCACGGTCGTACTCCCCCGCGAGGTCGCCCTGCATCTGCGCTCCGGCCGCGCGCACCGCCACACAGAGCCGCTCCCGCCGCCCGTGGAGACCGGTGCGACGCACCGTCCACAGGTGGTGGACGCGACGGCTGCCGCCCAGGCGTACACGGCGCTCGCGACGATCGAGGAGCTGCTCAAGGACTGGGACGAGGGCGGTCCGCTGGTGCTGCGCGCGGGCGGCCTGAGCGTGCGCGACCTCAAACGGACGGCCGTGGCGCTCGACCTGTCCGAGCCCGCCGCCACCTTCTGGGTCGAACTGGCCTACGCGGCAGGCCTGTTGGCGTCGGACAGCGAGGCCGACGAGCGGTACGCGGCGACCCCCGCGTACGACGAGTGGCGGGACCTGCCCGCCACCGAGCAGTGGACTTGCCTCGCCACTGCCTGGCTCACGGCGACCCGCACCCCGGGCCTGGTCGGCGGCCGGGACGCCAAGGACCGTACGCTCTCCGCGCTCGGCCCCGGCCTCGACCGCTCGGCCGCGCCGGAGGTCCGCCATCGCGTCCTGACCCTGCTCGCCGGTCTGCCCGAGGGTGTCTCGGCCACCACCGACTCGCTCCTGTCCCGTCTGAGCTGGGAGCGCCCCTCGCGCGGTGACCGGCCGACGGCCGACGATCTGCGGACTCGCCTCGCCGGGTGGACTCTGTCCGAGGCCGAGGCGTTGGGCGTCACGGGCCGCGGCGCCCTGTCCACGCACGGCCGCGCCCTGCTCGGCGAGCTCCCGGACCACCCGCCGGCCCCGACCGGACCGGGCGACAAGCTCCCCGTGCACCGGCAGCACCACCGGCCCGTCCACGGCGAACCCGTCACCGCCGCGGAGCGGACGGCGGCCGCCTCCCGCGCCGCACACCTCCTCGCCCCGCTGCTCCCCGAGCCCCTGGACCATGTGCTGCTCCAGGCGGACCTGACGGCGGTGGCCCCCGGCCCGCTGGAGCGCCCGCTGGCCGAGGTGCTCGGCGTGCTCGCGGACGTCGAGTCGAAGGGCGGTGCGACGGTCTACCGCTTCACACCCGCGTCCGTGCGCCGCGCCCTGGACGCGGGCCGTTCGGCCTCGGACCTGCACGCGTTCCTCGCCACGCACTCCCGCACCCCGGTTCCGCAGCCGCTCACCTATCTGATCGACGACGTGGCCCGCAGGCACGGGCATCTGCGCGTCGGGGCGGCCTCGGCGTATGTGCGCTGCGACGACGACGCCCTGCTGAACGAGATCCTTGCCGACAAGCGCGCGGCCTCCCTGCGTCTGCGACGGCTGGCCCCAACGGTCGTGGCGGCCCAGACCGACCCGGCGACGCTCCTGGACGGACTGCGGGCGCTGGGGTTCGCCCCGGCCGCGGAGTCCGCCGAGGGCGACGTCCTGATCGCCCGCGCGCACGCCCACCGCACCCCGCCGCGTACTCCGCCGACGCCGGTCCCGGACGGGCCCCCGGCCCCGGACACCGCACTCCTCACGGCGGCCCTCCGCGCCATCCGCGCCGGCGACCTGGCCTCCACGACCCCCCACAAGACCGGCGGAGCACCCGCCGAGAGCAGCGACCTCCCCCGCACCACCTCCGCCGAGACCCTGGCCACCATGCAGGCCGCGGTCCTCACCGGCGGCTCCGTCTGGATCGGCTACGTCAACGCCGAGGGGGCCGCCACCCAACGCCTCATCGCGCCCGTCCGGGTCGAGGGAGGCTTCGTCACGGCCTACGACCACACGGCGGACGAGGTCCGCACGTATGCACTGCACCGGGTGACGGGGGTGGCGGAGCTGGCGGAGGACTAGGGCCCCGGCCCACCGGGCACGGCCTGAGGCGTCCGGTCAGCAGTCGCCGACGGGAGCGTCCGCGGGCAGGCCGAAGTGGTCACGGGCGGCGGCCTCCAGGCCAGCGGACGACACAGAGTCCGCCGGGCCGGGCTCGGCGAAGAAGCTGAAGTGGTCCTCCACCCACTTCCCGTACCCCTCGCCGTCCGGCGCCTCCTCCCGGGACACCACGCGATAGGCGCCGTCCGCATCCCGCTTCAGGCGCACCACCTGCGGGACGTCGACGCCGGAGCACTCCACGAGCGCGCCGTTCCGCACGCCGTACTCCACGCACAACGTGGTCACGCCCGCCCGTACGACGCCGTCCTTCTCGTCGAGGTCCCGTGCCTTCGCCCCGCAGAACCACCGAGCCCGGAGAGCGGGTTCCGTCTCCCCGTACCCGCTGCCCTTCGCGTCAGCCACCAGCCGGGCCTCGATCACCGGACGCACCTCGCTCCACAGGTACCCGTCGACGCCCGCCGGCCACACCACCCACGCCCCCGTCGCCACCAGCACCGCCACGGCTCCCAGCCCGAACCACCACCTGCGTACCCGCATCGCCCGAACTCCTCCCCGGGCGGCGCCCCCGCGCCGCACCCGCCCGTCAAGACCCGGCGTCGCAGGCACATGGTTGCAGCGCCCCCCGTGATCATCCGCTGATAGGGCACACCGGAGATTTGGCCGTACGGAAGGAAAGTGGGTAGGTGAACGGACCGCTGATCGTCCAAACGATCAGGCGCGATGCACACACTAGCGGATAGATCCGAGCTGTGGGGTGGGCGGCGGCCGAAGCCACCGCGAGACCGTCAGGCGGCGGGCTGCTGGCCTTGGTTGTCGAGGTGGCAGCGGGCGGTCAGGCGTCAGGGTCGACTTCGGGGTGCGTGAACCGCACGGGCTTGCCCAGCGACCGGGCGTAGGCGATTTCGGCTCGGGTGCTGTCTCCGATGTAGTCGCCGACTACGAGCACCTCATCAGCGAGCCGGATCTTCGCCCGGTGCAGATCGCCGAGTCGAACCTTCAGCGCCTCGACCTCGACGGGATCGGACCAAAGTTCATGCGGCGACTTCATGTCAAAGCCCGGTTTGACGACGATCTTTCCGGCTTTGGTCTCCCGCAGATCGGCCTCGTTCATCTCGGTCATGAACCGGGTGGAGCCGCAGATCACGACGATACGCGGGAGGCTCAACAGCTTCTTCGCGTCGGCGAGCTTCTCCTCGGGGGTGAGCAGATGCGGATATGACACTGGTTCCTCCTGGTGATGCGGTTCAAGGGGCGCCTGCGGAGACGAGAACGAGGGTGCTCAAGATCGTTTCGTGACGAACGACGTGCCCACCTTCACGAGGGAAGGCCCTTCTCCCCCTCCGCCGCCTTGCACCGCCGGTACCGTACAAGCATGAGACGGACTTCCTGACCTGTACCACTGCACATGCGCCACGCGGCCTGGGTACCGTCAAGACAGAAGCCCTGATGGATGGAGCACGATGCCTCGCCGCCCGCTGGACTGCCAGCGCCTCACCCCTAGGGGGGCGCGCTGATGCTGGAAGAAGCCGAAGAGATCGGCCGTCGCGCACGTCGCGCACGGCTCCGCCTCGGCATGACGCAAGCCGACCTCGCTGCCGCCCTGGGCAAGACACAGGGCTGGGTGTCCAAGATGGAACGCGGGCACATCGAACTCGACCGCGTCGGCCTGCTCAACCTGCTCGCCTCGGAACTGCACGTACACCCGAACGACCTGATCGGGCGTCCGTACAACAGCACCACCCCGGCCGAGAACCAGTGGCAGGTGTCTGCCGCCGCGATCATGCGTGAGCTGCGCCGTTACGACCTCGCTCCCGTCTTCGACGGAACTCCCCGCCCAGCCGGTCAACTGTGGCAGGAAACCACCCGCCTGCGCCGCCTTCGCGACGCTGCTGCGAACGTGGCGATCGTGCAGGTGCTCCCCGACCTGTTCCGTGAGGCGCGCGCCCTGGCCGAAGTCGCCACGGGCCACGAGCAGGAAGAGGCGTACGCCATCTACGCGGTGTGCTGCAAGTTCGCGCACACCGCCGCGCACGCCCTTGGACACCCGGAACTGGTCGCCATGGCGTGCGAACGGGCCGCATGGTCTGCGCGGCTGTCCGGCGACCCGGTGATGCCTGCCGTCGCCGATTGGATGCGCGTGTGGGACATGTGGGCCACGGCGGACTGGGACGACTCTGTTGCCCTGTCCGACAAGGCGATTCGCAGCGTGCAGCGGGACTACGACCGCGGTGAGCCGTTGGCCGTGCGGGCGTGGGGGTCACTGCAACTGCGCGCGGCAGTCTCGGCGGCGCGGGGTGGCCGTAAGGCCGAAGCGAAGGATCGGATCAAGCATGCACGGAGCGCGGCCAAGCGGATGGCTGAGGCCGCCGGCCCTCCGATCTACGACCGCCACAGTCTGACCTTCTCGCCGGGCAACGTGCAGATCCACGCGATCAGCGTCGCCTTGGAGATGCATCAGCAACGTGAGGCGCTCTCGATAAACCGGCGCACGAGCAAGGAGTTGATCGAGTCGCTTCCCAACTCCCGTCAGGGTCACCACCACATGGACCTTGCCCGCGCGTGGCTGTGGGATGGGAACCGCGACAAGGCGCTGAAGGAACTGGAGAAGGCTGAGGAGATCGCGCCCCAACTCGTTCGCAATCACCCCATCGCCCGGTCAACCCTGCGCAGCATCGTGTATGCCGAACGGGCAAGCACTCGGGAGAAGCTGCGCCGCATGTCAGACCGCTTCCACCTCGACGGCTGATGGACGTATTCCTGTGATTCATATTGGGCCCCGAGCACCCACCTAGCTTCGGGGCATGGCCGATCGAACCTCGCAGCAACTTCCCGCGTCCCAGACCGCTTTGAGCGCAGGCAGCCCCTTCCATCCCAGCCTTGGCGACCTCGCCATCGATCTGGCCAAGGCGGGGACCATCGGGGTCGTCGTCGCCCTGCCCAGCGACAACTCGGCGTCGTACCAACTCCGTCCGCCTGGCGGTGGCGCGGACTGGCGCGCAAGGTCCGACGGAAGCACCCTCCGCCCCGTGCCGGTTCCGGTCACGCACGTCACGCCCGTGAAGCGCGACGCCGTGTACGACCCGCGTGCGCAGCAAGCCGCCATGGCGGTAACCGTCCACTACGAGGACGGCGGCGTCTGTGAGTCGTTGCTCGTCCTCACCCCTGCGCAAGTCGAGCTGTACTACAACCAGCTCGGCCGCATGATCAAGGCGAGGGAATCGGCCCAGGATCGTCGGCGGTGAGCCCGGACGTGCTGATGATCGCCCCACCGACCTCTGCACGTGCCTTTGTGCGACCGCCCGTCGCATTCCGGTGTGAAGCCACTGCCCACGACCTCAGCGGCTCCCGCGAAGTCCTGCTCGCCACCTATCGCGGTCTTTCCCCACGCCTTGCGGCACGGTGGCTGAGAGCGTCCGCGCACCGTTTCGCGCGGCTGCTGTCCCCGGACGTCGGGGCCCTGGGCCTCCGTGACGCGATGCTCATCCTTGCGGGCCCGGAAGTCCCGCGCCCTGATGTCGAGTTGCGAGCGTGGGCGGACAGCGATCCGGCGTACGAGCAAGCCCTTCGAGCCCTCGCCGCAGGCCGCGTCTTCGTGTTCACCGTGACGGACCACGACGCTCGGTACTGCCTCCGCGTGTACCCGTTGCCGACTCGCCGGCCTCGCCTTCCGCAGCATCCTGCCCTGGCCGGGGGGCTACCCCACCCCTCGGTGAGGGCGGGCCGTCACCGACGTCCCCGCGGGCGTCGTCCGACCCGATGACTCCTGCCCCCGCGTCTTTTCCGGTTCCCCCCGGCGCGGGGGCGGGTCCACCACCCAATCGCAGCTGAACCGCTGAACGCACACCCGCCGCTCTGCGGCGCTGTCCTGCCCATCTACCGAGGGGAAGACGCGGTGACCATCTATCCCGTATCGCCGAACACCGTGCTCGCCAACGCGCTGACGAATGCTGAGGACCTGCTGAGGCCGCACATCGCCCAGGTGGCTCCGGAGCGCATCGTGTTCGTGGTGGGAACGCAGATCAACGGAGCATCGCACGTCGGCACGTCGCTGGTTCAGTCGCTCACGTTCGCCACGGCGGCCCGGATCCGGGACAGGTTCGGTGTACCGGCTGAAGTCCAGTTCGGCGCACTCGACAACGCCCCGTACGCCATCGTGACCGACAAGGAGACCGGTCACCGCTACCAACGGGCCTACGCGCACGCCCTGAGCGAGATGGGCATCGCTGACCAGGTCGACAAGCTGTACCACCCGCTGTTCACCGCGCTGTCCGAGCGCCTGGACGTGCCGTACTCCGTCGAGACCTACAGCCAGCAGCAGGCAGGCGAGCACTTCCGCCGTACCTGGCTGCGCCTGCTGCCCCGCCTGGACGCCGCACGCTGGCACCTGTCTCCGTCGTCCGACGTGCCACACGTTCGCGTTCCCTGCCCGCGCCCGGGATGCGGATGGGCCGAGAAGTACGCCGAGCGCACCCGCGTCCGTGACGACGGCTTCGAACGGGCAACCATCGCGGCTGTGTGCCTGCACCACGGCGAATACGAGGTCGTCATCGAACCCGCGACCGGTGGGTACCTCGACCTCGCCACGCTGTACCGGAACCTCGTCAAGGAACTGGCGATCGTTGGAGCGCAAGGCACGCTGTACGTCATGGCCAAGGGCGGCGACTGGATGCCTGGGTGCCTTCTCGTCGACGGCGCCCTACAGGCCGTGGGCCTCACACGCGGACAGATGACCGCCCGCCTCTCCTGCCCCCAGGTCGTCACGGACACGGGCGCGAAGCTGTCCAAGTCCCTCATCCGCGAGGGGCGCGCGCCCTTGCCCGACGGCGCGGCCCCGAGGACGCACGACACCCGCGAGCGGCCCGGCTCGCCGGCAGAGCACGTCGATCGCCTTCTCGGTCTGACCGACGTGCTACTCGCCGACCCACGCCATTTCTTCCGCTCGTACTCGGCCGGTGAACTCGGCCGGCTCATGTCCGCTGCAACAGCAAGGAGCGTTCCCGCCCCATGACGGAGACTGCCGCCGCACGCGTCCGCGAACTGAACCTCTACCGCCGGTACTTCGAACTCGTCGCCGCTGGTCAGAAGACGATCGAGGTGCGGGTGAAGTATCCCCACCTCGAAGACCTGGCCGCTGGAGACAGCATCCGCTTCCGCATCAAGGGCACCGACGAGACGTGTGACGTCCTGGTGAAACGGGTCACGGAGTACAAGTCGTTCGAGGAACTGCTGGACGGGGAAGGCCCGTTGAACGTCAATCCGGCCTCCTCCCGCGAGCAACAGCTCGCCAACATCCGCGATATCTACCCGGCGGAGAAGGAAGCGCTCGGCGCGCTCGCCATCGAAATCGAGCTGCCGCAAATGGTGTCGCGCTGTCGTATTGCCGCCCCTCTATCAAGGTCATCGGGCCCTGGCACAACCCCGACCAGCACGCCACCTGAAGCTCGCAGGAGCGTCACGGAGTCCACGTGGCTCCCGAAGCTCGATCGCCGGTTACCGAAAGGTCATATTCGGCGCGGTACGGCTCCGTCCTGCCAGCGGTAGAGGTCCCGCAGCAGGGAAATCTCAGCGCCGTGATGGATCAGCTCCCTATTGACGTGCAGGACCCTGTTCTCCATGGGAAACCGCTCGGGACCCACCGGGGGTGGATTCTCCAGGTCAGCGTCCGAGAGCGAGCGGACCCCCTCGTTCCATCTCCCGTACATCTCATCGAGCTGTTTCAGCGCCTCGTCAGCGGTCCCCGCGTAGGCGAATGTCTCGGAGTCGACGTCCTGGCCGCCGAAGTACCATCCGACCCGATAGCCCAGGCACGAGACAATGATGTGCGCCAGCCGCCAGGCAATCGTGGTCACCGGCGCCGGCACCGGGCCAGGGGACGCAAAGTCCATCGTCCACTCCCCCGAACCCTCCGACATCGGTGCGGCCGACGTGCCACGCGGGCGGACGCTCCAGCAGCCGCGCACCGGCTCCCAGAAGTACTCCTCATCGGTAAGACCCGCCAGCCGTGGCCGCAGGTTGGTGCGCCAGTGCCAGTCCAACTGCTCCGCGAGCCGCTCGCTTCTTGTCATTTCCGCACACTACAGACAACGGAGACCTGGCTGCGGGTGACAGCCTCGACCGATGATATGACGGATGATCAAGATCGCAGACTCCCGCCCGAGATCAGCATGAGTGTCCCGAGCGAGCCCCACGCCAGAGCCTCCGACCTGCATGTTCGAAGATGGCGAAGACTCCCTGAACACACACAGCGGCGCCCCCACCTCGTCCGTCAGGTGGGGGCGCCGCTGCGTGTGTCCGGTGACGTCGGCGTCAGCCCTGGCTGTCAGCCGCCTCGGTCTCCTGTTCGCTCTCCTTCGCGGCTGCCGCCCGCCGCATGTGCCCCTCTTCGCCGAAGTGCACCGACAGACGCGACGTGTCCAGCTTCTTGCCGCCACGCCGCGCGGGCGCCACCTCCACGTAGCCGCCCGCGTTCAACAGCAAATCTCGCTTACCGGCCACGTCCGAGCGCTTCCACTGCTCGGCGTGCGTCTCTCCGGTCGGCTCCGCCTTCACGCCGCCCGGCTTCGCCGTTCGCTGCCTCTCCTTCAGCGTCGCCAGTCGCTCTTCCAGCTTGGCGTACTGCTCCGCGTACCGGATCGCTCCGTCGTCGCCCCTGAACAGGCCCCGGTCGTAGCGATCCTTTTGCAGATCGGCCAACGCTTCCTCGGCCTGCCTGATCTGCGGGCGGAAATCCTCGCCCGCCTCCTGGACCATCCGCATCACGGAGAGGTGCCCGTACTTCGTGAGGAACTGCTCGGTGACGTGCTCCTCGGTGGTCACCCCTGCCACGGTCGGCCCGTAGCACTTCACGCCCGGCTTCTCCTCCCCCTTGGCCGCCCGCTGGCGGTACTTCAGGGGGCCGATGCACCGGTACCGAAGCTGACCGTTGCGCCCGCTGAAGGTGTACATGCGCTCGCCGCAGACTCCGCAGTGCATGATGCCGCGCAGCAGCGACGTCCCCTCCCGGCGCTTCTCGCCGGGATTGGCCCGGCGCTCCAACTCACCCTGGAGCGCCTGCCAGGTGTCCGTGTCGAGGATCGGCGGGCGGTTGACCAGCGGCAGACCGTCCGTCCGCAGGATCGGCTTTCCGTCCTCGATGACCTGGCCGAGCAACTGGGGATTGCCCAGCAGACTGCGCAGCGTCGTCGTGTACCACTGCTTGGAGTCGCTGCGCTTGCCCGTGGTCTGGCGTGAGGTGTGGCCGGGCGACGGGACGCCCTCCTTGTTGAGGTCGTTGATGATCTGCATGAGGGAGTCCTTGGCCAGGACCCGTTCCACGATCTTCCTGATCGTCTTGGCCTCGTCCTCGTTGACCGCGAGGACCTTGCCCGCCCCGGTGGGATTGAGGACGACCATGTACCCGTACGGGACCCGACCGCCGGTGTAGCGACCCTCGCGGCGCAGGTGCTCATGCGCGCTGGACACCCGCATGCCGATGGTGTCGGATTCCAGCTCCGCAAAGACCGCGATGACCTTCGCCATGGCTCGCCCCATGGACGACGTGAGGTCGAGCGGCTCCGTAGCCGACGCGAGCGCGACGCCCTGGTGCTCCGCGAGTCGCATGATCTCCGCGAAGTCGACCGTCGAGCGTGCGAGCCGGTCGATCTTGAAGAACACGATCACGTCCAGCTCGGCGAGCCTGGTCAGAATGCGTTGCAGACCCGGCCGGTCGAGGCCCCGCGAGAAGCCGGAGACATCGATGTCTTCCTCGACAGCTATGACGTCCCAGCCACGTGCCTCACACAGCGCCTCGCACGCCGCTCTCTGGCGCTCAGGAGAAGTCGTCTCGTCCGTTTCACGCGATAGGCGAACATAGATAGCGGCGCGCATCCCCGGCGCGTCGGCCGGTACGCCCTTCCGGCGGCGGGCACGGGGCATGGCCCGAGCCGTGGCAGGTGTGGCGTCTGTCACGGTGACAATCCTATCCGCGGAGGTATGCGTGTCCTGCCTAATCGTCCAGTCGGACAAGACCCTGCTGCTCGAAGTGGACCACGAGCAGGCCGACGACTGCCGTCGGGCCATCGCGCCGTTCGCCGAGCTGGAGCGGGCGCCGGAGCACATCCACACCTATCGGGTGACCCCGCTCGGGCTGTGGAACGCACGAGCGGCCGGGCACGACGCCGAGCAGGTCGTGGACGCGCTCGTGCAGTACAGCCGGTACCCGGTGCCGCACGCGCTGCTCGTCGACATCGCCGAGACCATGGACCGCTACGGGCGGCTGACCCTCACCAAGCACCCCGCCCACGGGCTGGTGCTCACCAGCACCGACCGGCCCGTCCTCGAAGAGGTGCTGCGGTCCAAGCGGATCGCCCCGCTGGTCGGGGCCCGGATCGACCAGGACAGCGTCGCCGTCCATCCCTCCGAGCGTGGGCAGATCAAGCAGACGCTGCTCAAGCTGGGCTGGCCCGCCGAGGACCTGGCCGGGTACGTCGACGGCGAGGCGCACCCCATCGAGCTGCGCGAGGACGGCTGGGCCCTGCGGGCCTACCAGAAGCAGGCCGTGGAGAACTTCTGGCACGGCGGCAGCGGGGTCGTCGTCCTGCCCTGTGGTGCGGGCAAGACGCTCGTCGGCGCGGGCTCCATGGCCCAGGCCAAGGCCACCACCCTCATCCTCGTCACCAACACCGTCTCCGCCCGGCAGTGGAAGCACGAGCTGGTCAAGCGCACGTCGCTCACCGAGGACGAGATCGGCGAGTACTCCGGCACACGCAAGGAGATCCGCCCGGTCACCATCGCCACCTACCAGGTGCTCACCACCAAGCGGAAGGGTGTCTATCCGCACCTGGAGCTGTTCGACTCCCGCGACTGGGGGCTCATCGTCTACGACGAGGTGCACCTGCTGCCTGCGCCCGTCTTCAAGTTCACGGCGGACCTGCAGGCGCGCCGGCGGCTCGGGCTGACGGCGACCCTGGTGCGCGAGGACGGCCGCGAGTCGGACGTGTTCTCCCTCATCGGCCCCAAGCGGTTCGACGCGCCCTGGAAGGAGATCGAGGCCCAGGGGTACATCGCGCCCGCCGACTGCGTGGAGGTGCGGGTGAACCTCACCGCCTCCGAGCGGCTCGCGTACGCCACCGCCGAGACCGAGGAGAAGTACCGGTTCTGCGCCACCACCGACACCAAGCGGAAGGTGACCGAGGCGCTGGTGCGGCGCTTCGCCGGGCAGCAGATCCTCGTCATCGGGCAGTACATCGACCAGCTGGACGAGCTGGGTGAGCACCTGGGCGCGCCCGTCATCAAGGGCGAGACCTCCAACGCCCAGCGCGAGAAGCTCTTCGACGCCTTCCGCGAGGGCGAGATCAGCGTGCTCGTCGTCTCCAAGGTGGCGAACTTCTCCATCGACCTGCCGGAGGCGACCGTCGCCATCCAGGTGTCGGGGACGTTCGGGTCGCGGCAGGAGGAGGCCCAGCGGCTGGGGCGGGTACTGCGGCCCAAGGCCGACGGGCATCAGGCGCACTTCTACTCGGTCGTGGCGCGCGACACCATCGACCAGGACTTCGCCGCCCACCGCCAGCGCTTCCTGGCGGAACAGGGGTACGCGTACCGGATCATGGACGCGGACGAACTGCTGGCCGAGGAGACCTGAGCACCGCAGGGCCGCTACCGGGGGCGGCGGACGCCCGTCTCCTCGCTGTACTCACCGAGGAGAAGCACGTCGACCGCGGCGCCCGCGAACACCTTGACGGCGCGCAGGGCGTCACCGAGGCGGTGGCGGTGGTGTGTGCCGTCGAGGACGGTCGCACCAGGCAACGGGGCCGACGGGATGGTTGCTGCACTCATGTCTCCATGGTGGAACCACCTGACCCGGATGGCGTCGGACCAAGGGCGTAACCTGCGCGGCGTCCTCGTCCTTCTCCGGTCACACACGTCTCGTACTCCGGAGGGACGTCATCCCCTAGGGCACCTGGGGTGACGCCCCTGAGAGCGCGGGGTCCGTACCACCGGTCCGGGGCCCGAGACCGCCCAGAAATCCGTTGGCCACCGCATCCGTCCGTCATTACAATTCCTCCCTTGCCCGCCTCCCTTCACGGAGAGCCGTCGTCCGGACGGAAACCGGACGGCCAAGACCGCCACCCGTCACCGCGGCAGCCGGCCCAGCGCGTACGCGCCCCGACCGGCCCGCCTCCCCCGCGTTCCCGGCTTCGTTCGAACAAGGGGACCCACCGCCCCGGAGGCACCTTTCCGTGTCCACGCCGTCCGCCCCGTCCGACCCCGGTCCCCTCTCGCGCGAGCGCTCCCATCTCACCGCCTCCCGGGCCGCGCTGCGCGCGATGCGTGAGGACGTGGAGAACCTCGACATCAGCGACGTCACCGCGAACTGGGTCAACGCCGAGGTCCTCGCCCGCCAGATCGACGACCGCATCAAGGCACTCGCCGACCTCAGCCACACCCCCCTCTTCTTCGGCCGCCTCGACTACCTGCACGCTCCCGGCGCCGACCGGGCGGAGGGCGCGGAGGGCGAGCACTTCTACATCGGGCGGCGGCACGTCCACGACGCGGACGGCGACCCGATGGTGATCGACTGGCGCGCGCCCGTCTCCCAGCCGTTCTACCGGGCCTCGAAGAAGGACCCGATGGACGTCGCGCTGCGCCGCCGCTTCGGCTACACCGGCGGCGACCTCACCGCGTACGAGGACGAGCACCTCTCGGACCCCGCCGAGGCGGCGACCACCAGCAAGCTGCTCCAGCAGGAGATCGAGCGCCCGCGCGTCGGCCCGATGCGCGACATCGTCGCCACCATCCAGCCCGAGCAGGACGAGATCGTCCGCAGCGGGCTGTCCGGCACCGTCTGCGTGCAGGGAGGCCCGGGGACGGGGAAGACCGCGGTGGGCCTGCACCGGGTCGCGTACCTCCTCTACGCCCACCGCGAGCGGCTCGCCCGCACCGGCACCCTCGTCATCGGCCCCAACAAGTCCTTCCTGCACTACATCGAGCAGGTGCTGCCCGCCCTCGGCGAGCTGGAGGTCAAGCAGGCGACGGTCGACGACCTCGTCGCGCACGTCGAGGTGCGCGGGAGCGACACCGCGGCCGCCGCCGTCGTCAAGGGCGACGCACGCATGGCGGAGGTCCTGCGCAGGGCCGTCCGCTCGCATGTCACGCCGCCCACCGAGCCGGTCGTGGTGGTGCGCGGCTCGCGGCGCTGGCGGGTGCCCGCATACGAACTGGACGATACTGTCAGGGAGTTGCTCGACCGGGACATCCGCTACGGCGCCGCCCGCGAGGCCCTTCCCCAGCGGATCGCGCACGCCGTGCTGGTCCAGATGGAGCGGTCCGGAGAGGCGCCGGACGACCGCGTTCAGGACGCCGTCGCCCGCAACTCGGCCGTGAAGGCGGCGGTCAAGGCGATCTGGCCGCCCGTCGACCCCGCCAAACTGGTCCTGCGGCTGCTCACCGACGCCGACTTCCTCGCCGAGCACGCGGACGGGATCCTCGACGGGGACGAGCAGAAGGAGATCCTCTGGGCGAAGCCGGTGCGGTCGGTGAAGTCCGCCAAGTGGTCGGCCGCGGACGCCGTGCTGATCGACGAGGCGACCGATCTCGTCCAGCGCACGCACTCGCTCGGGCACGTCGTCCTCGACGAGGCGCAGGACCTCTCACCGATGCAGTACCGGGCCGTCGGCCGCCGCTGCACGACCGGTTCGGCGACCGTGCTGGGCGACCTCGCGCAGGGCACCACGCCCTGGGCGACGCAAAGTTGGCAGGACGCGCTCGCCCATCTCGGGAAGGCGGACGCGATGGTCGAGGAGCTGACGGCCGGTTTCCGCGTGCCGACGGACGTGATCACGTACGCCTCCAGGCTGCTGCCGCACATCGCGCCGGGCCTGACACCGGTCGCGTCGGTGCGTGAGAACCCGGGGTTCTTCGAGGTGCGGGCGACCACGGCGGACCGCGATGTCATCACCGCCTGCGAGGAGTTGCTGCTGCGGGAGGGCTCGACCGGCCTGATCGCCGCCGACGCCCGCATCCCCGCGCTCGCCGCGGCGCTCGCCGCGGCGGGCATCGGCCATCTCGCCCCCGGTGAGGAGACCACGCGGGAGACCCGGCTGACCCTGGTCCCGGCGTCACTCGCCAAGGGTCTGGAGTACGACTACGTGGTCCTCGACGAGCCGCAGGCCGTCGTCGACGGCGAACCGGACGAACGGACGGGCCTGCGCCGCCTGTACGTGGCCCTGACCCGTGCGGTCTCGGGCCTGATCGTCACCCACGCGGCACCCCTGCCGCCCCAGCTGGGCTGACCCGCACGACACGGCCCCCGGTGCCGACGGGACGAGGGCACCGGGGGCCGCGAGGAGACGGCGGACGCGGAGATCAGCCGGACTTCTTGAACTTGTTGCTGGTCGCCAGGTACACCTGCTTGGCGTTGGCGCCCAGCCGCGGTCCGGTGATGTAGGTCCTGCGGTCACTCAGGGAGTTGTTCGACACCAGGTACGTACGGCCGTTGTGCGTCATGAACCACGGGCCGCCCGAGGCGCCGCCGTTCATCGTGCAGCCGATCATGTACTGCGCCGGGTAGTTGCTCGGGTAGCTGTAACCGAGCACCGCACGCTTGGTCGCGCCACGGCAGTCGTACATCTTCGAGCCGTCGTACGGGGCCTCGGCAGGGTAGCCGCGGACCTTCATGTCTTTGATCTTGTTGGCCGCGGGGGCGTTGAACCACACCGGGAGCGCCGAACCGGTCATCTCCTGAAGGGACTTGCGCCCCTTCTCCGGCCGCACATGGAGCACGGCGTAGTCGTAGGCGCTGGCCACCGTGCCCTGGTGGGCGCCGCCCTTGATCCAGTCACCCGACGTCGTGGCCCAGTCGGCCCACCAGATGCCGTACGGGGAGACCGCGGTGGAGCGGACGTTCTGCGACGCCTGCTGCCTGTTGTACCGGCCGGTGTTGTCGAACGACGGCACGAAGGCGATGTTGCGGTACCAGCCACCGCCCTTGCCCGCGTGCACGCAGTGGCCGGCCGTCCACACCAGGTTGGACTTGCCGGGGTGCGCCGGGTCGGCGACGACCGTGGCGGAGCACTCCGAGCCGCCCTGCGGGGTGGTGAAGAACAGCTTGCCGACCGGCGCCGCGTAGTGGTGGTACGTCGTCGCGACCCGTGTGGCCGCCTTCCGCTTCACCGCGCCGTCAGGGGCGTACATGTACGTCGTTCTGCCACCGCCGGTGCTGGTGCTGCTCGCCGTGGCGACCCCGGGAATGCTCGCCTCGGCCTTCGCGACCCGCTCCGGGGTCCAGAAGTCCTTGATGTACGGGTTCGCGAACTCCTCGGCCTTGGACTTCCAGTTGCCGAAGTCCTGCCAGCCGCCGTCCTTCCACTTCTGCAGTGCGTCACCGTTGAGCTCGGTGGGGATGCCGTCCGGCAGCTTGAAGCCGCCGAGCGTGTTCCCGCCCCCGTCCTGCCCGGTGTCGACGCCCGGATCACCCTGGTCCGCCTGGGCCGACGACGAGGCCGATGCCTTGCTCTCGTCCTTCGTCTTGCTGTCGCAGGCCGTGGCGGTCACCATGACCGCCGCGATCACGGCGGCAGCGGCCGCGACACCGCGGCGGCGTATGAATGGCATGGAGCTTGGTCCCCCTGTGGCTGATTCTTGTCATGCCCCGGCTTGGCCGGAGTTCCCTACTATGCACGCCGGAGGACGCACGGTGATCAGCGGGGGACGGTCAGCACACAACAACTACCTGTCGGATATGAATCCGTGACATGCCGTCACATCGCAAACGGCGCCAACGGCGACCGGCCGCACACCGCAAGAGCCACCCGGGCCGGTCAGCCGTCGACGGCCGTGCGCCACTGGCGTACCGCCTCCGGTGAGACCGGAGCGGTCCAGCCGTGAGGGCGGGCCGCGCCGCCGATATGGAAGGCGTCGACACCGGCCGCGCGCAGCCGGGGGACATGGTCGAGACGGAGGCCGCCGCCGACCAGGAGCTGCTGGGTGTAGCCGGGCTCGCCGCGCCGGGCCGCCTCGGCGGCGAGGGTGGGCAGGCCGTCGTCCACGCCGTGCCGCGAGCCCGCCGTCAGGTAGGTGTCCAGGCCCGGAAGATCGGCGAGCCGCTTGCGCAGGGCGTCGCGATCGGCGGCGCGGTCGATCGCGCGGTGGAAGGTCCAGCGGCAGCCGTCCAGCTCCGCGACCAGCCGCTCCACGGCGCCGAGGTCGGGCCCGCCGTCCGCACCGAGGAACCCGAGCACGAACTCGTCGGCGCCGGCCGCGCGCAGCTCACGCGCGGTGCGTACGAGCGCCTCGATGTCACCGGCCGCGAACCCGTCCCGCAGACGGAGCATCACGCGCAGCGGGATGCCGACGGCGGTGCGGATCGCGGCGAAGGTCTCCACCGCGGGGGTGAGCCCGTCGGCGGCCATGTCGGCGACCAGCTCGAGGCGGTCCGCACCTCCGGCCTGGGCGGCGACCGCGTCCTCGGCGTCGAGGGCGATCACCTCCAGGACTGCACGCGTGCTCATAGGACCCCTTCCGTCGGTGTTCCCCTGGCGCTACTACAGGTCTAGTCCAATCCAAGGGTACGACGGCGAAGGTGCCGGGACGATTGAACCGGGGACCGTCGACGGCTCCGCAGCCGAAGTTGTTCGGTCCCCACGGAAGAATGCCCGCATGGCCGACCTCGACGCGTTGCGTACCCGCTGGCTGCGGACCCTGTCGGCGGCGCGGCAGGGCGCGGCGGGACCCGACCCCGCCCCCTACGCCGACAATCTGCTGCGCCGCTGGTCGGAGCCGCAGCGCCGCTACCACACGACCGACCACCTGGCGGCCGTCCTGGACCACATCGACGCGCTCGCCGAGTGCGCCGACGACCCCGACGCGGTACGCCTCGCCGCCTGGTTCCACGACGCGGTCCACCTGCCGGAGCGCTCGGAGAACGAGGAGCGCTCGGCCCGTCTCGCCGAGCGGGCGCTCCCCGAGGCCGGGGTGCCGCAGGCCACGACGGCCGAGGTCGCCCGGCTGGTCCGGCTCACCGGCACACACGCGCCCGAGCCCGGCGACGCCAACGGCGCGGTCCTGTGCGACGCCGACCTGGCGATCCTGGCGGCACCCGCCGAGACGTACGCGGCGTACACGGCGGCGATCCGCGAGGAGTACGGCTTCGTCCCCGACGACGCGTTCGGCGCGGCCCGCGCGGCCCTCCTACGTCAGCTCCTCCGCCTGCCACGGCTGTTCCGGACGCCGTATGGGGAACGGGAGTGGGAGGAGCCGGCCCGCCGCAACCTCCGCACCGAGCTGACGCGGCTGGGCGCCTGAAACGCGGGAATGCCGGCACACCGGTCGGTGTTGCCCATGGACATGCCCGCAACCGCCGCACGCCCCCGCATGCCCCTGGCCGTCTACGTCCTCGGACTCTCCGTCTTCGCACTCGGTACCAGCGAGTTCATGCTCTCCGGGCTGCTGCCGCCCATCGCCGAGGACATGGGTGTCTCGATCCCCCGCGCCGGGCTGCTGATCTCCGCGTTCGCGATCGGGATGGTCGTCGGGGCGCCGCTGCTCGCGGTGGCCACCCTGCGGCTGCCCCGGCGTACGACGCTCGTCTCGCTGATCGCGCTGTTCGGGCTCGGGCAGGTCGCCGGTGCGCTCGCGCCGTCGTACGCCGTGCTGTTCGCGTCCCGCGTCGTCAGCGCGCTGGCCTGTGCGGGGTTCTGGGCGGTCGGTGCCTCCGTCGCCGTGGCGATGGCGCCCGTCGGCGCCCGGGCCCGTGCGCTCGCCGTGATGATCGGCGGGCTGTCCATCGCGAACGTGCTTGGCGTCCCCGCCGGGGCCTTCCTCGGCGAACACCTCGGCTGGCGGTCCGCGTTCTGGGCCGTCGCGGCGTCCTCGGCCGTCGCCCTCGCCGGTGTCGCCACCCTCATCCCGCGCATCCCGCTGCCCGATGAGAAGCCCCGCCTCCGGCAGGAGGTGACCATCTACCGCGATCCCCAGGTCTGGCTCGCCATCGCCGTCGTGATGCTCGCCGCCGGCGGGGTCTTCTGCACCTTCAGCTATCTCGCCCCGCTGCTCACGGACGTGACCGGACTCGACTCCGGCTGGGTGCCCACCGTGCTCGCCCTGTTCGGGGTCGGCGCAATCGTCGGTACGACGATCGGCGGGCGCGTCGCCGACGCGCACCTCTTCGGCGTCCTGCTCTCCGGCACCGGCGCCTCGACGGTCCTGCTGGTCACGCTCGCCCTCCTCGGGCAGTACGCCACCGCGGCCGTCATCCTCGCCTTCCTTCTCGGCGTCTCCTCCTTCTACACCGCGCCGGCCCTCAACGCCCGCCTCTTCAACGTGGCCGGTGCCGCCCCCACCCTGGCCGGCGCCACCACCACCGCGGCCTTCAACCTCGGCAACGCCGGCGGCCCCTGGCTCGGCGGCGCGGTCATCGACGCGGGCCTGGGCTTCTCCTCGACGGCATGGGCGGGAGCGGCGATCACCGCGACCGGCATGGGCGCGGTGGCCCTCTCCCTGCGGCTGCAGCGGCGCGGACAGGCGTCCAAGGTCGTGGCCGGGGCGGCGGCCGCAGTGGAAAACCCGGTACGGAGCGAGGCCTGACAGCCCCTATTCTCACCGGCATGCGAAGCATAGGTGGGGAACGGGTGGAAGAGGCCGTCGCGGGCTGCGTGTCCGTGCTGCGGACGGCGGTGGACCAGGACTGGGACAAGGTGCGGGCCGGGCGGCTGGAGTGGAGCTGCCGCCGGACCGCCGAGCACATCGCGGGCGATCTCATCGCGTACGCGGGGCAGTTGGCCGGGCGGGCGCAGGACGCGTACGTCCCCTTCGAGATCACGTTCGACGAGGGCACCGACAACCGGGGCGCCCTGCAGGTGATCGAGACGACGGGGGCGCTGCTCGCCGCCGCCGTCGCCACCGCGCCCCGTCAGGCGCGCGCCTTCCACCCGTACCCCTTCCGCAGCGCGAACCGGGAGGGGTTCGCCGCGATGGGCATCGTCGAGGTGCTGCTGCACACGCACGACATCGCCGAGGGACTGGGCCTCGCCTACGAGCCGGCCGCCGAGCTGTGCGAGGACGTCCTGACCCGGATCTTCCCGCAGGTGCGGCCCGGCCCCGACCACTGGCGCACGCTCCTGTGGGCCACGGGCCGCGGCGACCTGCCCGGACGCGCACCGGTGACCGAATGGCGCTGGAGCAACAACGTGGTGATCCCCACCGAACGTCTCACCCTGGAGGGCGTCACCCCGGCGGCCGCCGCCGATCTGGCCGGGGGCGGCACCGGTGGCTTCGAGTGGCTCGACGGCGGCCCCTTCGAGGGCACGCGGGACGCCGCCGGAATGCTGGTGAAGGCGTACCAGGCCGGGGTGCACCGCCCGGAGTGGGGCGTGTTCGTGCTCGTACGCTCCGAGGACGGCCGCGCGGTCGGGGCCATGGGCTTCCACGGCGCCCCGGACGAGGAGGGGAAGGCGGAGGTCGGCTACGACCTGGTGGAAGGCGCCCGCGGCCACGGCTACGCGACCGAGTCGCTGCGCGCGCTCACCGCATGGGCACTGGCCAAGGACGGCGTCAGCACCCTCACGGCCACCGTCGACCGGACGAACACCCCCTCGCAAGGCGTGGTCTCACGGGCCGGGTTCACCCGGGTGGGCGAGGACGAGGAGACCTACGCGTACGCGCTGAAGGGCTGAGCCCCGGGGCGTTCCCGTTGCACCCGCGCGGACCGATGCGTGACCCCCGGGCCTTCACCGCCCGGGTCGTCACGACGAGGGCATCCCGCCCGTCGCCCGCCCCAGCGACCCCACCGCCGCGACCTTCACCCCGGCCTTGTGGCACACCCAGTACGGGTCGGGCCCGAGTTCCGGCTCGACGTCGAGGGCGTGCGGGCCGCCGGAGGGGCAGACCGGGCACAGCGGCCAGCGTCCGTACCGCTCCAGCAACGCGTCCTGGACGTCCTGCGCGACCAGCCCCGCCACGTAGTCCGCACCCGCGGGCCATTGCTCCACCCACCAGCGCCTCTGTACGACGGAGTCCTCGACGAGCGAGACGACGTCCGCCTCGGCGACCTCTCCCGTGACCAGATCGGCGAGCACGCGCGCGCGGGCCGCGTGCAGGGCCTGCTCCAGGGGGTTGATGGGATCCATGTCCCCATTGTGCGCACTCTTGACCACACGTCCCACTCGAAAATATCTTTCACAATGTGACCCAGGACGTGAAGGAAATTTTCGGGCAGGCGCCGGTGGGCCCCGGCATGCCCCCCGCCCCCGCCGCACTCGCCGCCAAGGTGCGGACCCTCGCCCCCTCCATGACCCGGTCCATGCACCGCGTCGCCGAGGCCGTCGCCGGGGACCCGGCCGGGTGCGCGGCACTCACCGTCACCGGGCTCGCCGAGCTGACCGGCACCAGCGAGGCCACCGTCGTCCGCACGGCCCGTCTCCTCGGCTACCCCGGCTACCGGGACCTGCGACTCGCGCTCGCGGGCCTCGCCGCCCAGCAGCAGTCCGGCAGCGCCCCGGCCGTCACCGCCGACATCGCGGTCGACGACTCCCTCGCGGACGTCGTCGCCAAGCTCGCCCACGACGAACAGCAGACCCTCGCCGACACGGCGGCCGGGCTCGACACCGTACAGCTGGGCGCCGCGGTGGCCGCGCTCGCCGCCGCCCGCCGTATCGACGTGTACGGCGTGGGGGCGTCCGGGCTCGTCGCCCAGGACCTCGCACAGAAGCTGCTGCGCATAGGGCTCATAGCCCATGCGCACAGCGATCCCCACCTCGCCGTCACCAACGCCGTGCAACTGCGCGCCAAGGACGTGGCGATCGCGATCACGCACTCGGGCTCCACCGGCGACGTCATCGAGCCGCTGCGCGCGGCGTTCGAGCACGGTGCGACGACCGTCGCCGTCACCGGCCGCCCCGACGGGCCCGTCACGCAGTACGCCGACCACGTCCTCACCACGTCCACGGCGCGCGAGAGCGAGCTGCGGCCGGCCGCGATGTCGTCCCGTACCAGTCAACTCCTCGTCGTGGACTGCCTGTTCATCGGTGTGGCACAGCGGACCTACGAGACCGCCGCGCCCGCACTGTCCGCCTCGTACGAGGCCCTCGCACACCGCCATCACCCACGTGGCGGAGCAAAGCGCTGACCGTGCCCGTCCCCTGCTCAGAGCAGCACCGCACCGGAAAGAGCGACCCCCGATGACCTCCACGTCCGACCCCCGTGAGCTCCGCACCGAGTTGGAGACTCTGACCACCGAGGCGTTCCGTCCCGAGCTGGCCGAGATCGACCGGCTGCCGACACTGGAGATCGCCACGATCATGAACGGCGAGGACGCGACCGTACCGGGCGCGGTCGCCGCGCGGCTCCCGCAGATCGCCGCGGCGATCGACGCCATCACGGAGCGCATGGCCCGCGGCGGCCGGCTCGTCTACGCAGGCGCGGGCACCGCCGGGCGGCTCGGCGTCCTCGACGCCTCCGAGTGCCCGCCGACCTTCAACACGGACCCCGCCCAGGTCATGGGCCTGATCGCGGGCGGCCCGGACGCGATGGTGACGGCGGTCGAGGGCGCGGAGGACTCCGGGGAACTGGCGGCGAGGGACCTCGACGCGCTGGAGCTGACGGCCCGTGACACGGTGGTCGGCATCTCGGCCTCGGGCCGCACACCGTACGCGGTCGGCGCGGTGGAGCACGCCCGCTCGCTCGGCGCGCTCACGGTCGGCCTGTCCTGCAACGCGGACAGCGCTCTCGCGGCGGCCGCCGAACACGGCATCGAGATCGTGACCGGCCCCGAACTGGTCACCGGCTCGACCCGCCTGAAGGCGGGCACGGCGCAGAAGCTGGTCCTGAACATGCTCTCGACGATCACGATGATCCGCCTGGGCAAGACGTACGGGAACCTGATGGTCGACGTCCGGGCCTCCAACGACAAGCTGCGCGCCCGCTCCCGCCGCATCGTGGCGCTGGCGACGGGTGCGCCCAACGAGGAGATCGAGCGCGCCCTGGCGGAGACGGGCGGCGAGGTCAAGAACGCGATCCTGACGATCCTGGGCGGCGTGGACGGCACCTCGGCCGCGCGGCTCCTCGCGGGGAGCGGAGGGAATCTGCGCACGGCACTGGAGAGGGCGGCGGGCTGACGTGGAGGGCGGCGCCCCGGTGCCGTGAGGGCGCCGCCCCTGCCCGCAGGGCTCAGCTCAGCGTCTGCAGCGCCGCCGCGTCGTACGGCTTCAGTTCGTCGAAGCGCCCCTGGAGGACCTTCGCCGCCCACTGCGGATCCTGGAGCAGGGCGCGGCCGACGGCGACCATGTCGAACTCCTCCGACTCCATCCGGTCCAGGAGGTTGTCGATGCCCTTGACCGCGGCGCCCTCGCCCATGAAGGCGCGGATGAAGTCGCCGTCCAGGCCCACCGAGCCGACCGTGAGCGTCGGCTTGCCCGTGAGCTTCTTCGCCCAGCCCGCCAGGTTGAGGTCGGCGCCGTCGAACTCCGGCAGCCAGTAGCGGCGCGTGGAGGCGTGGAAGGCGTCCACACCGGCCGCGGCGAGCAGGGTGAGGACTGCCTCCAGTTCCTCGGAAGTCTCGGCGATCCGGGCGTCGTAGGCGTCCTGCTTCCACTGCGAGAAGCGGAAGAGGACCGGGAACTCGGGCGAGACTGCCTCCCGTACGGCCGCCACGATCTCCGCCGCGAACTTTGTACGGGCCACGGGGTCGCCGCCGTACGCGTCCGTGCGCCGGTTGGTGCCCGCCCACAGGAACTGGTCGACCAGGTAGCCGTGCGCGCCGTGCACTTCCACGCCGTCGAAGCCGGCCCGCTCCGCCGCGCCGGCCGCCTCCGCGAAGGCCGCGATCACATCGTCGAGGTCCTGCCGCGTCATGGCCCGGCCCGCGCCCTCGGTGCCGTCGAGGCGGATGCCCGACGGGCCGACGGCCGGCGCGCCCACGTACGGCGGGTCACCGGCGTTGCGCACCATGCCGATGTGCCACAGCTGCGGCACGATCGCGCCGCCCGCCGCGTGCACCGCCTCTGCGACCTTCGCCCAGCCCGCCAGCTGCTCCTCGCCGTGGAACCGCGGGATGCGGTCGCTCTGACCGGCCGAGGCGTGGCCCACGTACGTGCCCTCGGTGATGATCAGGCCCACATCGGCGGCCGCGCGGCGTGCGTAGTACGACGCGACGTCCTCGCCCGGGACGCCGCCGGGCGAGAACTGGCGGGTCATGGGCGCCATCGCGATGCGGTTCCGGACGGTCAGGCCGTTGATCGTGGCGGGGCGGGAGAGGATCTCGGCCGCGCGGGACGGGGAGGCGGAGACGGTCACGTGGGAACTCCTTGCCGAGGTAGGGACGCACCGGGTGTATGCATATGCATGTTCAGGTGTCCCAACGACCTCCCGGACCGCGACATTCCGTACCGGGGTTCCGCCGCGGTGTGATCCCTGATACGCCCGAGGGCGGCACCCCCTGTCTCCAGGGGGTGCCGCCCTCGGTACGTGAAGGACGGGTCCGATCCTCGGAAGGATCAGAAGTCCATGTCACCGCCCGGCATGCCGCCCGGAGCGGCCGCGGCGGCCTTCTCCGGCTTGTCGGCGATGACGGCCTCGGTGGTGAGGAACAGCGCGGCGATGGAGGCGGCGTTCTGCAGGGCGGAACGGGTCACCTTCGCCGGGTCGATGATGCCTTCCTTGACCAGGTCGACGTACTCGCCGGTCGCGGCGTTCAGGCCGTGACCCGGGGTCAGGTTGCGCACCTTCTCCACCACGACGCCGCCCTCGAGGCCGGCGTTGACGGCGATCTGCTTCAGCGGGGCCTCGAGCGCCAGCTTGACGGCGGCGGCACCGGTGGCCTCGTCGCCTTCCAGCTCCAGCTTCTCGAAGACCTGGGAGGCCTGCAGCAGGGCCACGCCACCACCGGCGACGATGCCCTCCTCGACGGCCGCCTTCGCGTTGCGGACGGCGTCCTCGATGCGGTGCTTGCGCTCCTTGAGCTCCACCTCGGTGGCGGCACCGGCCTTGATGACGGCCACGCCGCCGGCCAGCTTCGCCAGACGCTCCTGCAGCTTCTCGCGGTCGTAGTCGGAGTCGCTGTTCTCGATCTCGGCGCGGATCTGGTTCACGCGGCCGTTGACCTGCTCGGAGGAGCCGGCACCGTCGACGATGGTGGTCTCGTCCTTGGTGATGACGACCTTGCGGGCGCGGCCCAGGAGGTCCAGGGTCGCGTTCTCCAGCTTGAGGCCGACCTCCTCGGAGATGACCTCGCCGCCCGTGAGGATGGCGATGTCGCCGAGCATGGCCTTGCGGCGGTCGCCGAAGCCCGGGGCCTTGACGGCGACGGACTTGAAGGTGCCGCGGATCTTGTTGACGACCAGGGTCGACAGGGCCTCGCCCTCGACGTCCTCGGCGATGATCAGCAGCGGCTTGCCCGACTGCATGACCTTCTCCAGGAGCGGGAGCAGGTCCTTGACGTTGGAGATCTTGGAGTTGGCGATCAGGATGTACGGGTCGTCGAGGACGGCCTCCATACGCTCCATGTCGGTGGCGAAGTACGCCGAGATGTAGCCCTTGTCGAAGCGCATACCCTCGGTGAGCTCGAGCTCCAGACCGAAGGTCTGCGACTCCTCGACGGTGATGACGCCTTCCTTGCCGACCTTGTCCATGGCCTCGGCGATGAGCTCGCCGATCTGGGTGTCGGCGGCGGAGATGGAGGCCGTGGAGGCGATCTGCTCCTTGGTCTCGACGTCCTTCGCCTGCTCCAGCAGGGCGGCGGAGACGGCCTCGACGGCCTTCTCGATACCGCGCTTCAGGGCCATCGGGTTGGCACCGGCGGCGACGTTGCGCAGGCCCTCGCGGACCAGCGCCTGAGCGAGCACGGTCGCCGTGGTCGTACCGTCACCGGCGACGTCGTCCGTCTTCTTGGCGACTTCCTTGACCAGCTCGGCGCCGATCTTCTCGTACGGGTCCTCGAGCTCGATCTCCTTGGCGATGGAGACACCGTCGTTGGTGATCGTGGGGGCGCCCCACTTCTTCTCGAGGACGACGTTGCGACCCTTGGGGCCGAGCGTCACCTTGACGGCGTCCGCGAGCTGGTTCATGCCGCGCTCGAGGCCGCGCCGCGCCTCCTCGTCGAACGCGATGATCTTGGCCATGTGAAGTGGTCCTCCCAGGACTGGGGGTGATGACTTCGGACCGCGCCCGCGCCCGCGACGGACGGCCCCGGCCGGTGGTTCCTTGCCCCACCCGACCCGCGGCCTCACCGACCCGGTCCTTCTTTGTCACTCTCACCTTCAGAGTGCTAACGCCAATGATTAGCACTCGCCCCCGTCGAGTGCAAGGCGCTTCCGCGAAAGCGGGCTCGTTGGGGGGTGGCGGTCGGGTGACGGGGGGCGCAGGGCGCGCCCCGCGAAGCGGGCTCGATGAGGCGTGGCGACCAGGCGGCGGACGGACTCGGGCAGCTCTCGGGGTTACGGGGCGACGGCGGCACGATCCGCAGGTGGGGGCGCCCGCGCTCCGCCGGCCGGCAGGTTCCCGACAGACCGAGGGGCCCGTATCCCTGGTGGGATACGAGCCCCTCGACACGTCGAACAGTTCAGTCGTCGGCGCGCAACTTCAGCCGGCCATGCGGACCATGTCCGCCTGCGGCCCCTTCTGACCCTGCGAGATCTCGAACTCGACCCGCTGACCCTCTTCCAGAGTGCGGTAGCCGTCCATCTGGATGGCGCTGTAGTGGACGAAAACATCCGCACCACCGTCGACCGCGATGAAGCCGTACCCCTTCTCCGCGTTGAACCACTTGACGGTGCCCTGAGCCATGCCTAACTCCCCTATTACTGGCCCTTGCGCAGATCCACACCTCGCGGATCCGGGTCAGACCTCACCCCCCAAGGATTGGGGGCGTGCGCCGGAACGCGTCGACCGCGGCTGAATGTATCTGTCCAACTGCCGTCTGCAACAGGTCAGTCGGACGAGAAATCCGGGCATGGCCGATCGGGAATATACGGAGAATTCGCCCGAATTCAGGGCAAGTCGGGCCTCGCAAACGGAGCGAATGGCGCAAAAGCCCTGCAGACTTTGGCTATTTCTTGCCGGGTGCAGGGCTGGAACTCAATGCGCCCGGCGGAAAGGCCGTGAGCGCGTTCCCCAACTGTACCGTGCTCAATCCCGCAGAATTGCCCCCTCCGCTTCTCTCGCGGAGAGGGCACTGCATCAATGACGCGGCTACCGCGTGATGGGCTCTCCGTGCCCGGCACGGCCGAGAGCCGTGATCACGCGTCCGAGTGCCCGTCAGCCACCGGCGACGGCCGGGATGATGGAGACGCCCACGCCGTCCGGCGTCGCCGTCTGAAGGCCCTGCTCGAAGCGGACGTCGTCGTCGTTCACGTACACGTTGACGAAGCGGCGCAGCGTGCCCTGGTCGTCCAGGACGCGGGCCGAGATCCCGGTGTGGTTCTTCTCCAGGTCGTCGATGACCTCGGCGAGGGTGGCGCCCTGGGCGCTCACCTCGGCCTGGCCGCCGGTGTAGGTGCGCAGGATGGTGGGGATACGGACGGTGACGCTCATGCGGTGTGACCTCCGGTCTGGGCAGGGCTGATGGGCGCAAGATGCGCGCCCGCGAAGCGGGCTCGTTGAGGGGTGGTGGCCGGGTGACGGGTGGGCGCAGGGGCGGTCAGACGAGGCCGGCTTCTTTGAAGGAGTCGAGGTTCGGACGGATCGTCGCGGTCAGTCCGGTACCGGCCACCGCGTCGAGGGTCTTGAGGCCGTCCCCGGTGTTGAGGACGACCGTCGTCTTCGTCGGGTCGAGGACGCCGTTCTCGATGAGCTTGCGCGTCACACCCACCGTCACACCGCCCGCGGTCTCCGCGAAGATGCCCTCGGTGCGGGCGAGCAGCTTGATCGCGTCGACGATCTGCGCGTCCGTCACATCCTCCACCGCGCCGCCCGTGCGGCGCGCGATGTCGAGGACGTACGGGCCGTCCGCGGGGTTGCCGATCGCCAGCGACTTGGCGATCGTGTCCGGCTTCTGCGGCCGCACGACGTCGTGGCCGCCCTTGAACGCGACGGACACCGGCGAGCAGCCCTCGGCCTGCGCACCGAAGATCCGGTACGGCCTGTCTTCGACGAGCCCGAGCCTGATCAGCTCCTGCAGACCCTTGTCGATCTTCGTGAGCTGGGAGCCGGAGGCGACCGGGACCACGATCTGGTCGGGCAGCCACCAGCCCAGCTGCTCGGCGATCTCGTACGCCAGGGTCTTCGACCCCTCCGCGTAGTACGGACGGAGGTTGACGTTGACGAAGCCCCAGCCCTCGCCGGCCGGGTCGCCGATCAGCTCCGAGCAGAAGCGGTTCACATCGTCGTAGGTGCCCTCGATGCCGACCAGGTCGCCCCCGTAGATCGCGGCCATGACGACCTTGCCCTGTTCCAGGTCGTGCGGGATGAAGACGCAGGAGCGCAGACCGGCCCGGGCCGCGGCGGCGCCGACCGCGCCCGCGAGGTTGCCGGTGGAGGAGCAGGAGAGGGTGGTGAAGCCGAAGGCGCGTGCCGCCTCCAGCGCCTGGGCGACGACGCGGTCCTTGAAGGAGTGCGTCGGGTTGCCGGAGTCGTCCTTCACATAGAGCCCGCCGGTGACGCCCAGCTCGCGCGCCAGGTGGTCGGCCTTGACGAGCTTGGTCCAGCCGGGGTTGAGGTTCGGCTTGTCGGCGACGTCCGCCGGGACCGGCAGGAGGGGCGCATAGCGCCAGATGTTCGCGGGGCCCGCCTCGATCCGCTTGCGCAGTTCCTCGGTGTCGTAGCCCGAGAAGTCGTACGCGATCTCCAGCGGGCCGAAGCACTCCTCGCAGGCGAAGACCGGGCCGAGGGGCACACGGTGACCGCACTCGCGGCAGGAGAGGGCTGCGGCAGGCCCGAGATCCACAGGATTGGTGACGCTTGCAACGGTGTGCACAGCCATGACAGGCGAGGCCCTTTCTCCTCATCTTCCTCACGACGCATTTCGCCATGAGACGGATTTGGCACCTTCCCTAGCCGGGAGCCTCGCGTTGAACGACGAGAGCCGACTGGAGGGTTGCCGGGGCTTCACCGGGCCGTTTCCCTCTGCCCCTCTGGATGAGCTGTATGCGGTTGTTTCACTGGTACATGCCGCGGCCCCCCGCCATGGGAGGGTCACCGGCAATGTTCAAGACTGTAACCGAAGGCCGGGAGAGTTGAGATAGTCGTCCGAAGCGCGAGATGGGTCATGCGGACACTTGTTTGAGACACCTTCCCTGACCCCAGTCGTACGAATGTGAGGAGCCGCAGACCGTGCTGGAAGAAGTCGAGCGCTGGCTGAGCACTCGCTCCTGGTCCGTGACCGATCGCCCGCTCGACAGGATCCTGGCCGCGAAACGCGCCTCGGGCTCGTCGGTCAGTGTCGTGCTGCCCGCACTCGACGAGGAGGAGACGGTCGGCGAGATCATCGCCGTCATCCGCCGTGACCTCATGCAGCGGGTTCCGCTGGTCGACGAGGTCGTCGTCGTCGACTCGGGCTCCACGGACCGCACGTCCGAGGTGGCCGCGGCGGCCGGGGCGAGGGTGGTGCACCGCGACACGATCCTGCCGCGCATCCCGGCCGTGCCCGGCAAGGGCGAGGTCCTGTGGCGCTCCCTGCTCGTCACCCGCGGTGACATCATCTGCTTCATCGACGCGGACCTGAAGGAGTTCTCGTCCAACTTCGTCCGCGGGATCGTGGGCCCGCTGCTCACGGACCCGGGCGTGGACCTCGTGAAGGCGATGTACGACCGGCCGCTGACCCTGTCCGGTGAGGACTCCTCGGGCACGACCGCGGCGGGCCAGGGCGGCCGGGTCACCGAGTTGATGGCGCGACCGCTGCTCAACATGCACTGGCCGCTGCTGGCCGGTTTCGTCCAGCCCCTCGGCGGTGAGTACGCGGCCCGCCGCTCCCTGCTGGAGCGGCTCCCCTTCCCGGTGGGGTACGGGGTGGAACTGGGGATGCTGGTCGACGCCCTGCATCTGGTGGGCCTGGACGCCCTCGCCCAGGTCGATGTCGGTGTGCGCAAGCACCGCCATCAGGACGGCCAGGCGCTGGGCCGTATGGCTGCCGCGATCTACCGCACCGCACAGCTCCGCCTGGCCCGCGGTCATTTGATCCGCCCCTCCCTCACCCAGTTCGAACGGGGCGAGGCGGGCTTCGAGCCGCGCACGTACGCGGTGGACACGAAGGAGCGTCCGCCGATGACGGAGATCGAGGAGTACGTGGACCGGAAGGCGGCCTGAGCCTCCCGCCGGTACGGCGCCGCCGCGACGCCCGATACGCCGCACTCGTCCCGGTTCCGCAGACGGCCGAAGCGCGCGTTTGAGCGTTTCAGGGCCGGGCTAGGTTTCGTGGCATGGCTGTCACGCAAGGCGCTCGCATCCTCGTCGCGTCCAACCGCGGCCCGGTCTCGTACGCCCGGACCGAGACCGGGGCGCTCATGGCCAGGCGCGGCGGGGGCGGGCTGGTCTCGGGCCTGTCGGCGATCGGTCCGGACGCGGACGCTGTCTGGGTCTGCTCGGCCCTGGGCGACGGCGACCGCGAGGCCGTGCGCCGCACCGGCGGGGCGCTGGACCCGTCGGAGACGGGCGGGCAGCGCGTCCGGATGCTCGGCATCGACCCGGGGGTGCACGCGGACGCGTACAACGGCATCGCGAACTCGGTGCTGTGGTTCGTGCACCACATGCTGTACCAGACGCCGCTGGAGCCGGTCTTCGACAAGGAGTTCCGGCGGCAGTGGGCGTCGTACGAGGCGTACAACCGGGCGTTCGCCGAGGCGCTGGCCCAGGAGGCGGCCGAGGGCGCGGCGGTCCTGGTCCAGGACTACCACCTCGCCCTGACCCCCCGGATGCTCCGCGGCCTGCGGCCCGACCTGCGGATCGGCCACTTCTCGCACACACCGTGGGCGCCGCCGGAGTACTTCCGGCTGCTGCCGGACGACATCGCGGCGCAGGTGCTCGGCGGGATCCTGGGCGCGGACCGGGCGGCGTTCCTCACCCGGCGGTGGGCGGACGCGTTCACGGACTGCTGCCATGCGGTGCTCGGCCCCGGTATCCCCTCGGGCACGCGCGTCGGTGTCCACGGTCTGGGCGCGGACGCGGACTTCCTGCGGGAGCGGGCGCACCGGCCGGACGTGGACGAGCGGATGGCCGTGCTGCGCAAGCAGATCGGCTCGGCGCCCGATGGAACACCCCGCAGGACGATCGTGCGGGTGGACCGCACGGAACTGTCGAAGAACATCGTGCGAGGGCTGCTGGCGTACGAGGAGTTGCTCCAGTCGCGCCCCGAGTGGCGCGAACGGGTCGTCCATGTCGCCTTCGCCTACCCGTCCCGGCAGGACCTGGCCGTCTACCGTGCGTACACGGCGGAGGTCCGGCGCATCGCGGAGGAGATCAACTCCCGCTACGGGACGCCGGACTGGACCCCCGTGGAACTGCATGTGAAGGACGACTTCGCGCGCTCGCTGGCCGCCTACCGGCTGGCGGACGTGGCCCTGGTCAACCCGATCCGGGACGGCATGAACCTGGTGGCCAAGGAGGTCCCGGTGGTCTCCGACGAGGGCTGTGCGCTGGTGCTGTCGCGGGAGGCGGGGGCGCATGAGGAACTGGGCGACGACGCGGTGACGGTGAACCCGTACGACATCGGGGGCACCGCGGCGGCGCTGCACGAGGCCCTGTCGATGCCCGCGAAGGAGCGCGCCGAGCGTACGAAGGCGCTGGCCGCTCGGGCCACGGCGCTGCCGCCTGGCCGGTGGTTCCTGGATCAGTTGGCCGCGCTGGAGGTTTGAGGGCCGTACGCGGGGCGCGGGCCGGCAGGTTCCCCGCGCCCCTGCCGGGTCGCTCTCAGTCGAGCCGGTGCGCCAAGGTCCTCAGGAAGTGGACGACCCCTGCCGGGCCGTCCACCACCAGGTCCGCCCGCTTCGCCAGTTCGGCGACCTCGTCGCTGCCGCTGCAGACGAGCAGGCCCCGGACGCCGTCGGAGCGCAGCTTGCCGACGGCGGCGAAGGCGGCGAGGTCGCCGAGGTCGTCCCCGGCGTACAGGACCGCTTCGGCACCAATCTCGCGGACGTACTCCAGCAGGGCCGCGCCCTTGTCCATGCCCGGCGGGCGCAGCTCCAGGACGAGGCGGCCGGGTTCGACGATCAGACCGTGGCGGGCGGCGAGTTCGGCGAGGGGTTCACGCAGGCCCTCGAAGGCGGCTTGCGGGTCCTCGGCGCGACGGGTGTGGACGGCGAGCGCGCGCCCCTTCTCCTCGATCCAGGTGCCCCGCCAGGCGCCGATCCCGTCCAGGAAACCGGGCAGTTCGGCACGGACGGCGGCGACTCCGGGATGCGGGGCCGGGGCGGTGACGGTGCCGGTACGTGCGTCCCAGCGTTCTGCCCCGTAGTGCCCGAGAACGACCAGGTGTTCGAGGCCGGGTACGCCCGCGAAGCCGCCCTGGCGGACGGCGACGCCGGCGGGGCGGCCGGTGAGCACCGCGACCGAGGCGACCTTCGGAGCGACGGCCGCGAGGGCGGGGACCGCGTCGGGGTGGGCGCGGGCCTGGTCGGGGTCGGGGACGATCGGGGCGAGTGTCCCGTCGAAGTCGAACGCGAGGACGGCCCGGCCGGGCCGCGCGAGGATGGCGTCGAGACCGTCACGCCCGGCGGGGGTCGCGGGCGTCGGCAAGGAGTCCGTGTGGCTGCCCATGGATCGACAGTAGCGGCGCGGGGGCGAGCGCACCCATGGGCCAGGCGGTTCAGCGTTCCGAGCGGCGGGACTCTCGGATGCGGCGGAGGCGGTTGACGGTGACCGGGGCGTGCGCGAGGGCCCTGGGGTCGTCGAGGAGGGCGTTGAGCAGCTGGAAGTAGCGGACGGGCGCCAGGCCCAGCTGCTCGCGTATGGCACGCTCCTTCGCCCCCGGCCCGGAGAAGGTGCGCCCCTCCAGGGCGAGGATGGCCTTTTCGCGGGGGGTGAGGTCGTCCATGGGGGAACGGTAACCGGCGGGGCCGACACGGCTCCCGGCCGGCCGCAGGCGGTTACGCCGCGCCGTCCGCCATCACGGCCGCCCGCTGCAGCCGGCCCAGGACCTCCGCCGGGCTGCCGTTTGAAATATCCCCATAAGGTCTACACCACATGAGTGGACTAGACCTCTTTCGGGTCGAGGCGCCACACTGTCACCCGTGAGACATGTCATCGCCCTCGACGTGGGCGGCACCGGGATGAAGGCCGCCCTGGTGGGGGCCGAAGGTACTGCGCCCTCCGGGGGGACACCCCCCAGCCCCTCCGTGCTGCACGAGGCGCGCCGGGCGACCGGGCGCGAGCGCGGGCCCGACGCCGTGGTGGAGTCGATCCTCGATTTCGCCGCCGATCTGCGCGCGTACGGCGAGCGGCACCTCGGCGAGCCCGCCGCCGCCGCAGGCGTCGCCGTCCCCGGCATCGTCGACGCCGACCAGGGCGTCGCCGCCTACTCGGCCAACCTCGGCTGGCGCGACGTACCGCTGCGCGATCTGCTCAGCCGCCGGATCGGCGGCGCGCCCGTCGCGCTCGGTCACGATGTGCGCACCGGCGGGCTCGCCGAGGGCCGGATCGGCGCGGGCCGGGGGGCGGACCGCTTCCTGTTCGTGCCCCTGGGCACCGGCATCGCGAGCGCCATCGGCATCGGCGGCCGGGTGGAGGCCGGGGCGCACGGCTTCGCGGGCGAGATCGGTCATGTCGTCGTCCGGCCCGGCGGGCTCCCCTGTCCGTGCGGCCAGCACGGCTGTCTGGAGCGGTACGCGTCCGCGGCGGCCGTCAGCGACGCCTGGGTCGAGGCCTCCGGCGACCCGGAGGCGGATGCGGCCGACTGCGCGAAAGCCGTGGAGTCAGGGGATCCGCGGGCCCGGAAGGTCTGGCAGGACGCCGTGGACGCCCTCGCGGACGGGCTCGTCACCGCGCTCACCCTGTTGGACCCGCGCACGGTGATCATCGGAGGCGGGCTCGCCGAGGCCGGGGACACGTTGTTCACACCGCTGCGGGCTGCCGTGCGGCGGCGCGTCACCTTCCAGCAGCTGCCGTCCGTCGTCCCCGCGGCCCTCGGCGACACGGCCGGCTGCCTGGGCGCGGGACTCCTCGCCTGGGATCTCCTTGACGAAACCGCTGACTCCCCGGAGGTAACCCCCTGATGACCGCTAGCAAGGTTCTCGCCGGCGCCCGGGTGGTGCTGCCCACCGGGATCGTGCACGACGGCCGCGTCGTCGTGGAGGGCGCACGGATCGCCGAGCGCACCTACGAGAACACTGAGATCATCGACGTGACCGGGCACTGGCTGGTCCCCGGCTTCGTCGACATCCACAGCCACGGCGGTGGCGGTGCCTCCTTCTCGGGTACGGTCGACGAGGCTCTGACGGCCCTCCGCACCCACCGGACGCACGGCACCACCACCCTCGTCGCCTCGACCGTCACCGACGACCTGGACGTCCTCGCCCGCCAGGCCGGGCTGCTGTCCGAGCTGGCCGAGCAGGGCGACATCGCCGGCATCCACTTCGAGGGGCCGTTCATCTCGCCGTGCCGCAAGGGCGCGCACTCCGAGAAGCTGCTGCGTCACCCGGATCCGGCAGAGGTACGCAAGCTGATCGACGCGGCCCGCGGCCGGGCGAAGATGGTCACGCTGGCAACCGAACTGCCCGGCGGTGTCGACTCCGTGCGGCTGCTCGCCGAGCACGGCGTGATCGCGGCGATCGGGCACACGGACGCGACGTACGAGCAGACCGTGCAGGCGATCGATGCGGGCGCCACGGTCGCGACCCATCTGTTCAACGCGATGCCGCAGCTCGGCCACCGCGCCCCCGGCCCCGTCGCCGCGCTCCTGGAGGACGAGCGGGTCACGGTCGAGCTGATCGACGACGGCACGCATCTGCACCCGGCCTCGCTGCAGTTGGCGTTCCATCACGCCGGCGCGGAGCGGGTCGCGTTCATCACGGACGCGATGGACGCGGCCGGGATCGGCGACGGCAGGTACATGCTCGGCCCGCTGGAGGTCGAGGTCAGCGAGGGCGTGGCGCGGCTGGTGGAGGGCAGCTCGATCGCGGGGTCGACGCTCACCCTGGACCGCGCGTTCCAGCGGGCCGTCACGGTCGACGGGCTTCCGGTCCAGGACGTCGTCGCCGCGATCTCCGTCAACCCGGCGAAGCTGCTGGGCGTCTACGACCGGGTGGGTTCCCTGGAGCCCGGCAAGGACGCCGATCTGGTGCTGCTGGACGAGCAGTTCGCCCTCAAGGGCGTGATGCGCCGTGGCGAGTGGGTGGTCCATCCGCAACTGAGGTGATTCATCCACTTGTTGATACGGAATGACCGCAGGGGGACTGGGCCGGACGCCGACTCTTTTGGCATGATCGGGCAACCGCACATCGCCGCCGGCGGCAAGCGCGATCCGTATGCGAGGGAGGTCCACCGGGTGATCCTGACGGTCACGCTGAACACCGCTCTCGACATCACCTATCGCGTACGGGTGCTGAGGCCGCACGCCTCGCACCGGGTGACGGAGGTGAGCGAACGGCCCGGAGGCAAGGGTCTGAACGTGGCCCGGGTGCTCGCCGCGCTCGGCCACGAGGTGACCGCCACGGGCTTCGCGGGTGGCGCGACGGGACGCTCCCTCAAGGAGGGGCTCGCGGACGCGCCCGGCATCGTGGACGCGCTCGTACCGGTCGGGGGCGCGGCGCGGCGCACCATCGCGGTGGTCGACGAGACCATCGGTGACACCACCCAGCTCAACGAGCCGGGCCCGGTGATAGCGCCCGCCGAGTGGTCGGCCTTCCTGGAGGCGTACGAGGACCTGGTGCGCTCTGCCACGGCGGTGGCCCTGTGCGGCAGCCTGCCGCCGGGGGTGCCGGTGGGGGCGTACGCCCAACTGGTGCGCTCCGCACGGGCGGCTGGTGTGCCCGTGCTGCTCGACACGAGCGGCGAGCCGCTGCGCCGCGGGGTCGCCGCCCGCCCGGACATCATCAAGCCGAACGCCGACGAGCTGGCCGAACTCACCGGTTCCCACGAGCCGTTGCAGGCCGCTCAAGACGCGCATCGGCGCGGGGCGCACACGGTGGTCGCCTCGCTGGGCGCGGAGGGTCTGCTCGCCGTGAACGCTCAGGGCCGCTGGGGCGCGGTTCCGCCGTGCCGGGTCAGGGGCAACCCGACGGGCGCGGGCGACGCGGTGGTCGCGGGCCTGCTGTCGGGCCTGGTGGAACATCTGCCCTGGCCCGGGCGCCTGGCCCGGGCGGCGGCCCTGTCCGCAGCGACCGTCCTGGCGCCCGTGGCGGGCGAGTTCGACCGCCGGGCGTACGAGGAACTGCTGGAGCGGGTGGCGGTGACGGGCGAGGCGACGGCGGCGTGAACCCGCCGGGGCACCGGCGCTCCCCGGCCCCTGCCGGCTCGACTACTTCGACCAGCCGCTCGTCAGCCACAGCTGGTCGAAGTTGGCGTTGCACTGGTTCCCCTGCTCGCAGGAGATCCGGATCGTGTTGGTGCCCTTGTTGAGCTGGATGTAGTTGAACGAGTTCGTCCAACCCTTCTCCCAGTCGCCCTCGGGCGCGTTCGTCCAGTTCTTGAGGGCAAGGGGATTGGTCTGCGGTGTGCCGTTGATCGCCAGCGTGGCGTTGGCATCGGCCCCGGGCACGCCGTAGTCGGTGTGCAGTGTGTACTTGCCGGTCGAGGGGACGTCCACGGTCCAGGTCATGGCGGCGCCGACCTGGTTGAAACCGCCCACATAGGTCCCGCCGTCGGCCTTGGCGCCCTTGACGTCGGACGCCTCGGCGGCACCGCCCTCCAGTTTCAGCGCCTTCGCGTCGGACTTCGGCAGTTCGGCGGGGTTCGTCGGCTGCTGGGTGGTGGCGGACTGGCCCGGTGAGGCGGTCTGGGAGGTCGTCGGTTCGTCGGACGGCTGGTTGTTGGCCTGGTTGTTCTTGTCGTCCCCGCCGAGCATGGCGACGCTGATGCCGATCACGACCGCGGCCACCACCGCGACCGCGGCGATCAGCAGGACCTTGGTGTTGGGACCCCGGCCGCGTCCGTTGCCGCCCGGACCCATCGGCGCCTGCCGGCTCGGGGGGGCGCCGCCCGGCATGGTCTCGGGTGCCGCGTAGTGCGCGTTCGGCTGACCGTACGCCTGCTGCTGCGGCACCTGGCCGTAGGGGGCCGCCGGGGCCTGCGGCTGGCCGTACTGGCGCTGGCCGACCGCGCGCACCCTGTTGACGGAGCCCGGGTAGCCATAGCCGCCGGTGGGCGGCTGTGCGCCGTTGGCCTGACCGTCGGCGTAGAGGTAGCCGAACGGGTCGTCGTCCTCGGGCGTGCTCGCGCCGTTGTCGCCGGACGTCATCCCTTGGTCTCCTCAACAGGTGCGGGTCCAGATGCATATGTGGCTGAATGGCGAGCCTACCCGCTCCCCGGAGCCCACACAGGTGTTCTTCCCATCACCCGTTCGCTGACCTGCGGTTTACCCCGCACGCCGGTGCTGTTTGGGACGAGATCGTTTCTCTACGTACATCCGTTCGTCAGCCGACTTCAGCACTTCGTCCGCCGTCATGCCGCAATGGGCCCAGCCGATGCCGAAGCTGGCACCGACCCGCATGGCGCGGCCGTCGACCCGGATCGGCTGGATGATCTCGTTCCGCAGGCGCACCGCGAGGTCCTCGGCGTCGGCCTTGCCGAGCCCGTCGGCGAGGACGACGAACTCGTCGCCGCCGAGCCGGGCGACCGTGTCTCCGTCGCGCACACCGCGGCCGAGCCGCCGGGCGACCTCGATGAGGACGGCGTCGCCCGCGTTGTGCCCGAAGCGGTCGTTGATCGACTTGAAGCCGTCGAGGTCGCAGAAGAGCACCGCGAGCCCCTTGGTGCCGTCGTCGGCGCCGGCGTCGGGTGCGACGGCGTGCACATGGTGGTCGAAGGTGTCGTACGGGCCCGTACCGGTGTGGAGGTCGAAGATGTGCCCGCCACTTTCGTGCACCGCCGGATGGCCGGCCGCGTGATCCCCGTAGGCGGCGTCCAGGGAGTCGGCCACGCTCGGCGGCCGGGAGTACGGGCGCTGGCAGAGGCGGGCGGACAGACGGGAGCGCAGCTCGGCGGAGTTGGGCAGGCCGGTGAGGGAGTCGTGGGAGGCGCGGTGGGCGAGCTGCAGCTCGCGGCGCTTGCGTTCCTCGATGTCCTCGACGTGGGTGAGCAGGAAGCGGGGCCCGTCGGCGGCGTCGGCGACGACGGAGTTGCGCAGGGACACCCACACATAGGTGCCGTCCCGGCGCCCGAGCCTGAGTTCGGCCCGCCCGCCCTCCGCGGAGGTCCGCAGGAGCGTGCCGACGTCCTCGGGGTGGACGAGGTCGGCGAACGAGTAGCGGCGCAGGGCGGAGGCCGGCCGGCCGAGCAGCCGGCAGAGCGCGTCGTTGGCCCGCAGGATCCGCCCGTGCTGGTCGCCGCCCATCTCGGCGATGGCCATGCCGGAGGGGGCGTACTCGAAGGCCTGCCGGAAGGACTCCTCGCTGGCGCGCAGGGCCTGCTGCTCCCGCTCCAGCCGGACCAGGGCCCGCTGCATGTTGGCTCTCAGGCGGGCGTTGCTGATGGCGATGGCGGCCTGGAACGCGTACATCTGGAGTGCCTCGCGCCCCCACGCCCCGGGCCGCCGTCCGTTGCGCGGGCGGTCCACGGAGAGGACCCCGATGAGTTCACCGGAGGCACCGCCCGGGACGCTCGGCGTATACATGGGGGCGAAGAGGCGGTCGGAGGGGTGCCACTCGTCCTCGAAGCGGGGACCGGGGCCGTCGGTGTACCACTGCGGCACGTCGTCCTCGTCGAGGACCCAGCCCTCGGTGTGCGGTATGAACCGCAGGTCTCCCCAGGCCTCGCCCATGTTCAGCCGGCGCTCCCAGGAGGCGCGGGAGCCGACGCGGCCGGTGATCAGCGCCTCGGCGGCGGGGTCGCCGGCGAACGCGGCCACGACGAGGTCGCCGTCCGAGCGGACGAGGTTGACGGCCGCGAGCTCGTAGCCGAGGCCGCCCACGACGCCGTCGGCGACGGTCTGCAGCGTGTCCGCCAGACTGCGGGCGGTGTTCATGTCCGCCATCACCTGATGCAGCTGCCGCAGGGTCGCAAGACGGACGTACGGCTCGGACTCGGCCTCCACTCGCCCTCCCCTCGAGGTCTCGCAGCAACTCCAGGGACGTGTCGGCGTTCTACGGTTCTCTCGGTCTGTCTCGGCGCACTACTCGGCGTACTCCCCAGGTAGCGTCATGCAGCGTCCCCGCCACTGAATCACAGCGCGCTGTCCACTAGGTACACAGGGTCAACAAATAACGGCTCCTGTGAGTCAAGTCACAGCGAAGCGTGAACAATTGAGCAGGGATTCCCGTATTTGCCGGTGCGCTCCCCGAAGGCGCGTCAGGGGTTTGAAGACGTGGTGATCATACGCGCCAACTGGTGCACTCGCCGGGCGAGTTGGGCTTACGGCGATTGCCGGGCCCGCCCCGGGCTCCGCCGCTGGTCCTAGGTCGCATATCGGGCCCGGGGCCGATGTGGCGGCCCCGGAGCGGCGACTAGCGTTCTTGCGTGCTCAAGACTCCGCCTGCCCCTTCCGTCCCCGCCGTCCCGCCCACCTCCGGGCATCCTGAGGGGGTGAGCAACGACGAGTTCCGCGCTGCCATGTCCCGGCTGGCCGCGGGCGTGGTCCTGGTGACCGCGCACGAACCCGCGCTGGCCCCGGACGGGCCGAGCGGTGAGGACGTCGGTATGACGGCGACCGCCTTCATGTCGGTGTCCCTGGACCCGCCCCTGGTCCTGGTCAGCCTGCGCGAAGGCTCCCGGATGGACGACCTGCTCGCCGAGCAGCCCCTGTGGGCCGTCTCCATGCTTTCGGAGAGCCAGCGGCACATCGCGGGCCGCTTCGCGATGAAGGGCCGCATCAGCGACCGGCTCCTGTTCGAGGACATCCCGTACGTCCGCGGCGAGACCAGCGGCGCCCTCCTGGTCGGCGGCGCCCTGGCGGCCCTGGAGTGCCGCACGGACCAGCGTGTGCCCGCCGGCGACCACACGCTGGTCATCGGCCGGGTCCTCGCGGCCCGGCTGCCGAGCGCGGACGGCGGACCCCTGCTGTACTTCCGGGGGCGCTACCGGCATCTGGGGTAGGACCCGGCGCGAGCGGAAATTCCGTGGTCCGCCGCGGATCTTCCTGCTTACCGTGCCCGGATGACAACGACAGACCGGACGACAACGACGACCGCCCTTCGCCTCGAAGAAGTCACGCCCGAGAATCTCGACGCCGCGGTCGGCATAAAGGTCCGCCCGGACCAGGAAGTCGCGGTCTCTCCCGTCGTGTACTCCCTGGCCGAGGCGTACACCCATCCCGAAGGCGTCGCCTGGCCGCGCCTGATCGTCGACGACGGACGCCCGGTGGGCTTCCTCATGGCCTTCTTCGACATCGACTGGCGCCGCGACGGCACCGTCTTCCGTTCCGGCTTGTGGCGGCTGAACATCGCGGCGGAGGAGCAGGGCCGGGGGTACGGCCGGTTCGCCGTCGAGTCCGTGGCCGCCGAGATCCGGCGCCGGGGCGGCGAGCACCTCCACGTCACCTGGCACCCCGGGCCGGACGGTCCGGAGAACTTCTATCTCGGGCTCGGCTTCCGGAAGACCGGCGAGATGAGCGGAGACCAGACGGTGGGCGTGCTGGACCTGCGCTAGTGCCGCGGCAGGCAACGTTCGCCCC
>NZ_MLYP01000108.1 GCF_001866645.1 Streptomyces colonosanans | reverse complement strand
ATCAAACAAATCAGTAGCGAACTCGAAGACCCCGACGAGCCCCGCCGGGCTGCCTTCCCTGTCCTGCTGCTCGTGCACGCTCAGCTGGAGGTCGAACTTCGCGGTGCCGTAGCCGGTCGGCTCACCGGTGAACGACAGTCCGGGCAGCCGAAAGTCCGCCTGGGCGTTGTTCTGGAAGGTCAACATCACCTGGAACAGGGGGTGCCGGGACATCGACCGGACCGGGTTCAGCACCTCCACCAGGTGCTCGAACGGAACATCCTGGTTCCCAAAGGCCCCCAGGTCCGTCTCACGCACCCGCTCCACCAACTCACGGAACGTCGGGTCACCCGACACATCCGTCCGCAACACCAGCGTGTTCACGAAGAACCCGACGAGGTCCTCCAGAGCCTCATCCGTACGCCCCGCCACCGGCGAACCGATCGGGACGTCTGTCCCCGCACCCATCCGGAACAGCAAAGTCGCCAGCGCCGCCTGCACCACCATGAACACACTCGCACCCGACTCCCGGGCCAGCGCGACGAGGCCTCGGTGCACCTCCGCGTCGAGCTCGAACACCAAGTGGTCGCCGCGATGAGAGGCGACGGCCGGGCGAGGCCGGTCGAAGGGCAGCTCCAACTGGTCAGGCAGAGAATCAAGTTGCTCCTGCCAGTAGGCGACCTGCCTACTCATCAGGCTGTTTGGGTCGGAGTCGTCGCCGAGCAGGTCTCGCTGCCACAGCGCGTAGTCCGCATACTGCACCGGCAGCGGCTCCCACTCGGGAGCCTTCCCGTCGATCCGCGCCTCGTAAGCCCACGCCACATCCCTCGCCAACGGAGCCATCGACCAGCCGTCACCGGCGATGTGATGCAACACCACCACCAGCACGTGCACCTCCTCCGCCACCGCGAACAGCCGCACCCGCACCGGGACTTCAACGCTCAGGTCGAAGCCCTGGGCTACAATGTCCGTTACCGCCGCCGCCACGCTCTCCTCTGCGATCTCCATCGCGGGCAGGGAGATCACAGCCTCCTCCGCGTCCAGCACCTTCTGATACGGGGTGCCGTCGGCATTCTCCAAGAACAGCGTGCGCAGGCTCTCGTGGCGCGCGACCACGTCACCGATGGCCGCCGCCAGGGCTGCCCGGTCCAAGCGGCCGGTGAGCCGCAGGGCAATGGGCACGTTGTAGGTGGCCGCCGATCCCTGGATGCGGTTGAGGAGCCACAGTCCGCGCTGGGCGGGAGAGAGAGGCGGGTTGGCGGGGCGGGGCCTCGGGGTGAGAGCGGCCTGAGCCGTGCCTCCCTCCGCGGCCAGCCTCTCAGCCAGCCGCTCGACCGTGGGTCCTTCGAAGAA
>NZ_MLYP01000107.1 GCF_001866645.1 Streptomyces colonosanans | reverse complement strand
CCAGCCGCTCGACCGTGGGTCCTTCGAAGAAGGATCGGAGTGGGAGTTCAACATTGAGTACGGTGCGGATGCGGCTGATGACGCGGGTGGCGAGGAGCGAGTGGCCGCCGAGGTCGAAGAAGCTGTCGTCGATGCCGACCCGCTCCACTCCCAGCACCTCCGCGAAGATTTCACACAAGGCTCGCTCACGCTCGCTACGCGGGGCACGTGAGGACACGGCCGCGGTGTAGTCGGGGGCGGGGAGTGCACGCCGGTCGACCTTGCGGTGCGCGGTCAATGGGAGTTCGGGAAGGACCACAACAGCGGCCGGCACCATAAACTCCGGCAGCACCGAGCCCACGTAACGGCGCACGTCAGCGCCTTCAAGACTGTCCTGTCCACCGGCCGGCACGACATAGGCGACCAGCCGCTTCTCACCGGGCTGGTCTTCCCGGGCCATCACCGTCACCTGCGAGACCTGTGGATGCCCGGCAACCACCGCCTCGATCTCACCGAGCTCGACCCGGAAACCACGGACCTTCACCTGCTCATCCGCACGACCGACATACTCAAGCTGCCCATCCCGACGGCGACGCACGACATCACCCGTGCGATACATCCGCGCCCCCGGCTCGCCGAACGGATCAGCGACAAACCGCTCAGCCGTCAGACCCGGCCGATTCAGGTAGCCACGCGCCAACTGCGCACCCGCCAGATACAGCTCCCCCGCCACACCCACCGGCACCGGACACAACCCCGCATCCAGCACGTATGCACAGGTGTTCCATACCGGCAGACCAATCGGCGGCACGCCCTCACCAGAGAGGGGCACACTTGCGGTGGACGCCACCGTCGCCTCGGTCGGACCGTAGATGTTGACCATCCGACGGCCACGCGACCACTGACGGGCCACCTCCGGCGGACACACCTCACCCGCCACCACCAGCGTCAGCCTCTCGGGCAGGCCTCCCGCCTCCGCCAGTACCGGCAGCGTCGCCGGTGGCAGCGTCGCATGCGTCACCCCGCACTCACCCACCAGACGCACCAGCTCCGGCCCGGGAACCAGACGCTCAGCCGCACCCAGCACCAGCGTCGCGCCCGCCAACCAGGCCGGCCACATATCCGCCACCGCCGCATCAAAACTCGGCGAAGCAAACTGCAGCAGACGACTGCGCTCATCAATGCCCAGCCGTGCCACGTGGTCCAACGCCAGGTTCACCACACCCGCATGCCCAACGACCACACCCTTCGGTCGTCCCGTCGAACCCGACGTATAGATCACATACGCAGGATGCAGCGGAGACAGAGCACACCGACGGTCCGCGTCCGACAGATCCGCCCCGGACTCCACCGCCACGCCGTCGGCGATGTCCTCCAGGACCAGCGCGGTCACACCATCCGGCACAGTCTCACGGACCGCCTCCGACGTGATCACCACCGCCGGGGTGGCGTCCTGAAGCATGTAGGCGATCCGCTCGGCCGGATACTGCGGGTCCACCGGCACATACGCCGCACCCGCCTTCAACACCGCCAGCATCACCGTGACCAACTCCGGCGAACGCGGCAGCACCAACGCCACCCGCCCCTCCGGACCCACACCACACCCCACCAAGAACCGAGCCAACCGGTTCGCCCGCGCATTCAACTCCGCATACGACAGCTCCACACCCTCAAAGCTCACCGCCACCGCATCCGGAGAACGGCCCACCTGCCGCTCGAACACCACAGGCAACGACGCCCACGGCACCCCAACCCGCTCACCCTGCCAACCCGACAGCAGCTCCCCACGCTCACCCGCCGACAAAACCTCCAGCCGACCCACCCGCACATCCGGATCCGCCACCACCACCGACAACAACCGACCAAAACGACCGGCCAACTCCTCAACCGACACCCGATCAAACAAATCAGTAGCGAACTC
>NZ_MLYP01000106.1 GCF_001866645.1 Streptomyces colonosanans | reverse complement strand
GGCGCCGTCTCGGAGATCAACCCGCTGCGCACGGAGGCCGTCATGACGTCTGCTTCGGCGGGCATCGACGACCTCACTCACACCGGGGACAAGACCACCACAACGGTGGCCATGGACTTCGGCCGCATCACCCTGGACCAGGACCTGATCCTGTACCTCTTCGGCACCCCCGGCCAGGACCGCTTCTGGTTCATGTGGGACGACCTGGTCCGCGGCGCCATCGGCGCCGTCGTCCTGGTCGACACCCGCCGCCTCGCCGACTGCTTCCCCGCCGTCGACTACTTCGAGAACAGCGGCCTGCCCTTCGTCATCGCCCTCAACGGCTTCGACGGCAACCAGCCGTACTCCCCGGACGAGGTCCGCGAAGCCCTGCAGATCGGTCCCGACGCCCCGATCATCACGACCGACGCCCGCCACCGCGCGGACGCCAAGAGCGCGCTGATCACCCT
>NZ_MLYP01000105.1 GCF_001866645.1 Streptomyces colonosanans | reverse complement strand
CCCCCGCACCACACCCCGCCCCCACGCCGCATCCGGCGCCTTCCGTACCCGCCGCTGACCCCGAAATCCAAGGAGCCCTGTGCCCGACCTCACCCCGGACGCCATCCACGCAGCCACCGAGACCCTGACCCGCCTCACCGAATACCTGCGCGAGGAACCGGACCCCGCCGACGCGCTCGCTCTCGTCGAGCCGCTGCTCGACGAGTACACCGGGATCCCCATCCAGCTCGCCGACACCCTGCGCGCCCTCGCCCGCACTCTGCTGGAGCACCGACCTGACACCGTGGCTGCTCATGAAGTCCAGCCGCTGGTAGAGAGGTTGCGTGCCGCGGCCTGGGAACAGACCGACCAGTACATGCTCCATTACGTCCTCGACGACCTCCGGGCCCTGTATACGCGCACGGCGCCAAGCGACCCGGGGTGCGGTTCGTGCCGGTGAGCGACCAGCAGGTCAATGCCTTTGCCGAGAAGCACGCCTGGCAGATTCCGTTCGATACCGGCCCGCGTCACCTCGCCGGCCCCGGCGATGCTCGCCACGTCACCCACGGCTTGGCCGCCGCCGGATGGAAACGGGCCTCTGATCCGCTCAGTCCCGAGATGGTGCTCGCCAGCCCGGACCACCGCTACCGGCTCTCCTTTGTCCCGACGTCAGGCTTGTCTGCCTGGTGGCAGCTGCGGGCTGAGCCCACCGATACCGAGCCCGGCTGGTACGCCGAGTTTGGTGAACTCGTGCCCGCCGAGGTCCTCGGCGGCCTGGCCGACGCCCTCGTCGCCCCTTCAGTAACCGGGCACATCGGTCCTCTGGACGTACTGGGCTCCGCAGGGTGGCTCATCAACGCCCGTGGAGTGGCCAGTTCACCTGATGCGGCATGCCGCGTCGAACAACGCGCCGAGCTGCACGAGGACTCCCTGGCGTTCTGGCACGTGGAGGTGCGCGATCCCGACCGTGGTCGCCATAGCCCGCGCCTGTGGCACGCCAGATTCGATCCCCGCACGCCCCAGCATCTGGTCAATGCCTTCGTCGCCGCGCTCGCCGACCCCGCCCCGCTGCAGCGCGGCATGTACGACCGCACCGCCCACCACAGCGTCACAAAGGAGCCCAGCCCGCTCCGGCCGGAGCAAGTGGTCGAGGCGCACAAGACCCGCCTCAACATGATCCGCGCACGGGCACGCACCGCCCGCCGGCAGCAAAGCAAGCCCACGACCACCCCAGCAACATCCAGCACCGCCCGACCGGCCGCACGCCGCTGACCGCGGAAAGGACGCCCCTATCTCCTACGTCGCGCGTGTTCAACGCCAGTTCCTGCGCTCCCTCGACCGCTACATCCGCGACAGCAAGAAGATCCTCGACGCCTGGGACGCCTACTCCGACGAGCACTCCGACCTCGACGGCTGGCCACACGACGAACACGCCTACGGGCTACGTCAGAGCCAGCGCGATGCCGAGACCGCTGAGGCGTTCGACACCGTTCGCGACGGTGCACGCCTCCTGCTGGCCACGGCCGACACACAGCTGGCCCTCGTGCCTGCCGACAGGGCGCAGACCCGCTGGGTCTACCAGCTCGGCGTCCTGCACGCGGCCCTCGACCAGCTCGAGGCCCTGCATGAGGAATGGCTGCGTACCCGCGAAAGCTTCCCCGGTGACGCGAAGCTAGGTACTCCCGCCTTCGATGACGCCCTCGCCGAGTATCACGCCGAGTGCTGGAGCTACCTCGATGACTGGGCCATCCACGGCCACGTCATTAGTGACATCAGCACCGCAGCCCGATATGCGCCTTCGCCCCTAGCACCACCACCCACCACGAAAGCGATATCCGCGCCAGGCCGGACGACTTCGGTTAGAAGGTGACCAAGTCCCGCACCGACAGCCCGCGCCGCGTCCCCATCCTCAACCCCAACCTCGTCACCCGTACACAACTGGCAGTGCACGCACCCGAAATCGCATCCGCCATGTCGGAGCCGCGTCCGCGCACTCGCCGCTCGACGCGCTCCTCAGTCGGTGCCGCCCCCGGAAATCTCGCAGCGCCCCTATCCGGGCCGCACCCGCTGACTTCGGTCTCCCCCGCTACCACACCACTGGAACTGCCCCCTGCCCGGAAACGCCTCCAACAGCACCGACGGCTACGACATCGTCTTCCGGCTTCTGCTGGGAGTCCTCGCCGTCTTCGTTCCCCTGTCCCATCTCGCCTGGCTGTCCGGCAACGTCACCTCCTATCTCACCGGACACGTCTGGGCGCCATACCAGCCGACCACCGCTCTCCTCCACCCCGCCCAGCTCTGGCCGCAGGCCGGGGAAGCATCGCTGCTGATTGGTGCGCGCATCGTGCCCGTCGCCGCCCTCCTCGCCCTCGGCGCCGCTGTCGGCCTGTTGTGGATCCGGCACAAGAGCAGCGGCGGTGGCCGGAAGAAGAAGATCGTCGGGATGGCCAAGGCCCGGGATATCGAGCCCTTGATGGCCAAGGCGATCACCGACAAGGCCCGCTCGCTGCGCCCGAGTCTGAAGAACGCCAAGCGCATCGACCCCAAGGACACCGGCGTCCTCCTGGGCAACATCCAAGGAACGAGGCATGAGGTCCGGATGGGATACGAGGATGTCGCCGTCGCGATCATGGCTCCGCGCTCCGGCAAGACCACGTCGCTGGCGATCCCTTCGATCCTCAACGCGCCTGGTCCGGTCCTGCTGACCTCGAACAAGGCGGCCGGCGATGCCTACACCGCGACGATCGACGCCCGTTCCACGGTGGGGCGGGTGTGGTCGATGGACCCGCAGCAGATCGCCCACGCGGCCCGCGAGATGTGGTGGAACCCTCTCGCGGACGCCAAGACGCTGGACGGTGCCGGCCGCTTGGCCGGGCACTTCCTCGCCGCCTCGGTGGACGCCTCCCAGCAGGGCGATTTCTGGTCCAAGGCCGGATCCAACATCCTCTCCCAGCTCTTCCTCGCCGCCGCGCTCGATGACCGGCCCATCACCGACGTCATGCAGTGGCTCGCGTTCCCCGCCGACCGCACCCCGTTGGACATCCTTCGCGACCACGGCTTCACCGCCGTCGCCGCCCAGCTCAAGGGCACCGTCGAAGGCCCACCCGAGACCCGCGACGGCATCTACGAGACCGCCCGCCAGTACGCCGCCGCCCTGCTCAACTCCGAGATCGCAGCGTGGGTCACCCCGCAAAAGGGCGTCCCCGAGTTCAAGCCAGCCGAGTTCGTCACCTCCGCCGACACGCTCTACCTCCTGTCGAAGGACGGCGGAGGCGGAGCGAGCGCCCTGATCGCAGCGTGCGCGGACTCCGTGATGCGGGCCGCGACCGCACAGGCCGAGCGCGCCGGCGGGCGGCTCGACCCGCCGATGCTCGCGATCCTCGACGAGGCCGCCAACGTCTGCAAGATCTCGGATCTGCCGGACCTGTACAGCCACTTGGGCTCGCGCGGGATCATCCCGATCACGATCCTGCAGTCCTACCGCCAGGGCCAGAAGGTCTGGGGCGACGCGGGCATGGACGCCATGTGGTCCGCCTCCACCATCAAGGTCATCGGTTCCGGAATCGACGACCCGGACTTCGCCGACAAGCTGTCCCGGCTGATCGGCGACCACGACGTCGAGACCACCTCCACCTCCCATTCCGAGTCCGGCAAGTCCACGTCCGTGTCCATGCGACAGGAACGCATCCTGGCCGCGGACGCCATCCGAGCCCTACCCAAGGGCACCGCTTTGTGCTTCGCCACCGGCATGCGCGCCGCGATGCTCGACCTGCGCCCCTGGTACCTGGAGCCCGGCTCCGACGAGTTGTCCGCGGCCTCCGCCCGCGCCTCCAAGGCGATCACCACCCGCGCCGTTGCCAAACACGCCCCCGCGCAGGACGACTTCGGCCCCGCGGCCTGATCAGTCCCCCCACCACCTCACTGGAGCCGCCATGGCCCTCACGGACCACCACGACGTCTTCATCGGGTCCACCGACGACGGATACACCTTCGTCGTCCTCAACCGCCGGCGGCCCGGCGCCGGCCGCTTGCTGACCGACGCCGGGTTCACCGCCCGCGACCATCACGGACGCACCGTCTACCTGCTGCCGCCGGGAACACCCCAGGAGGCGCACGAGCGAGCCGGTCAAGCGATGTACGGGCTGCTGGAACACACCCACGACCTCGTCGACCTCTCCTGGACAACACGCTGGAGCCCGCAAGGCCCGCCACCTGAACCCGACCTGCGCGTCCAGTTCAGCGACGGCATCGTCACCGCGACCGCCAAGACCGCCGCAACCCGATCGCTGCTGGAGCAGCACGGCTTCACCCCTTCTGCCGACGGGTTCTCACACCGTCCCCCGGCTGGGCTGGACGAGCGCGGCCTACTCGACGCCGTTGTGGGTGTGGAATCACACGCCTACGCCCATGGGCTCGGCGTCCGCGTCGGCCTTGGCATCCCGACCCCAGCGGCGATCCCCGTCACCGCACGCCACGCCACCGTCCCCACCGGCCCGGCTGCGATCCCAGCACGGAGACACAGACGCTGACGCCTATTCACCGGATCCCCTCCATCGCCATCCGCCAGATCGACCTGCCCACGCAGATCGACCATCTCCGCAAGCTCGGCGACGACTTCGCCGCCCTGCACGCCGCCGTCACCGCCGGGGACGCCCAGCCAGGCAGCGAGCTGCTACAGCAGCTCGGCCCCAGGATCCTCGCGATCCATGAGCTGACCGGGCGCGCCCTGGTTCGCCTGTCGATGCTCGACGGCAGCCAGTACACGGCCGTCCCCGGCAGCCGTTCCTCACTGGAGACGCTCAGTGAGGTCGTCGCATCCGCACCTCTGGCCGCCTCACAGCTGGCCAGAGCCGTGGCCGACAACCCGCTCGACGCCATTGCCTTCGCGCCGACGTTCTCGACAGCGTCGCTCCCGCCTTCAGTGCCCGGCCCGAAAGGCATGCCTCGCCCCAGCCGGCGCTGCCGAAGGTCCAGGGCCGGCCCTCTGGCCGAACGCCTCGCGGACACCCCCACCCCGCCGGCCCAACCCCGAGGGACCTCGGAACGACCAGCACCTTCGTCCCTCTGACTCAGCTCATGAGCACCGTTTCTACGAAGGCGCCGGGTCAACACGATAGGCGAGATACCGATCGAAAATCTCCTGGCTATCAGGAGTGAAGGTCCACTGCTGCAGAGTCCGCCGCAGCTCGGACTCGGTCAGCCACCCGTGCCAGGCCACCTCACTCGGATCGGGGGCGACGATCTCCGGAAGCACGGCATCGCATTCCCCAAGCCAGTGAGGGCTGAGCCCGCCCCGGTTGAGGAACTTGAACCTAACCTCGATCGTTCATGAGTCCTCGTCGGGGTGCTGACGGGGACTCTGTGTTTGCGAGGTGCGGTCTTTTCGGGGTTGGGGCAGGTTGACGGTCCGGCTGTCGCGTCGGGTGGGCGCCGGGTTCCACTTTCCCGGTGCGGTGGTGCGGATCGTTGGGGCGGTCGGTGTGGCTGGTCAGCCGGGACTCGGCAAGGCATTGAGGCGGTCGATTGCCCGGTGATCACATCCGTCCAGGGCCATCGGGTGGTGAAGCGGAGCCAGGGGCGGCGGCCGGTGGTGACCAGCTGGGCGGCGGCGGAGAACAGCCGCAGGCGAAGCCGTTTGGGTTCCCAGCGGCGGGTTTCTGCGGTCAGGGCGAGCATCGGCATCCAGGCGAGGAGGTCGAGTGCGATCTGGACGATCTCCAGCCAGATCTGGTTCTGCGCGGTGTCGTGCAGGGGCAGGTTGCGCAGGACGGTGTCGCGGGCGTTTCGGATGCGGTCCTCGCAGCGGGCCCGGCGGCGGGGCGCAGTTCCAGGTCGGCGAGCTGGCCGCTTTGTGTGTTGGTCGCGAAGCAGACACCTCAGGCGCCTAACTCGTCAACCCGAGCAGCTGTGCGCGCCTGGGAAATCGAACAAGATCGGCTCGTCGTCTTGGCTTGCGTGCGCATCTCCGGTCGCGCAAGAGTGCAGTTGACGTGGAAATCGGGGCTCATGGCGGGGGCTGGGGGACAGACAGGTGTGCAGGATGGACCTGGCCGCCAAGGAGGCGGCGATCGCTCGATTTCTCGACGAGTACCCGAGGTCAGTTGATGCTGGCCGTTGGCATCCTGCCCTCCAGGGCTGTGAGGAGGTCCGCTGGTCAGAGTTTCCCGGATGTCCCGCTGCGATCCCGGTACTGCTGCATGCCCTCCTCGACCAGGCCGCCGCGGCCGAGGCACAGCGAGTGCTCACCAACACCATGTTCAGCATCGCCGAGATGAACACGGCCGTGCCGGAAGTCCTGCCTTTTCTGCTTCGTCTCGTAGGCGACCCGCAGGTTCCTGAGCGATCCGGACTGCTGGGTCGTCTGATCACGGTCGCCGAATTCTCCGAGCCGATCGAGGTCAGCAACGAGGCCATGGTGCTGTGGTTCGGCAGAGACAGCGATCATCCTGAGCGTGAGCAGTGCAGGGCTGTGTTCGCGGAACACGCGAGTGTGGTGGCGACACTGCCGGAGGGCCTGATCAGCGCTGCCGGTCAGGCGAAGCTTCGGCAGGCCGCCGGAGTCGTGTGAACATTCCGCGTTCAGGCCACCTGCGCGACCGCAGAGACCGGGGCGGGAAAGGCCACGGCCTCGTCGAAGCGGCAGCCGTGCTGGAGGCAGTGGTAGAGCTGCCCGATCATGCGGTTGAAGAGGTTCCTTTGGGCGGCAGCGTGCCAGTCTCCGTGGTCGTCTCGGCGCCTTCGATAGTGGGCCTTGGCGCCGGGCGAGGCGGTGATGGAGGCGAAGGCCCAGAGATAGCCGGCATGGTTGAGCCGGTCGTTCTTCACCCACCTGCGGGTAATGCTCGACTTCTTGCCGGATGCTCTGGTGATGGGCGAGGCGCCGGCGTATGCCTTCAGGCCGCGGGCGTCCGCGAAGCGGGTCCGGTCGTCTCCGATCTCGGCGAGCACCCGGGCGCCGAGCTGGACGCCGAGGCCGGGGAAGCTGAGGATGATCTCAGCGTCCGGGTGCTGAGGGAAAGCCTCTTCGACCGCTGCGGCGAGATCGTCGGCGGCGGTGCAGGCCGCCTCCAACTGGAGTAGGAGCGCGAGCATTTGCTTGCCCAGCGCGTCCTCAACCAGCGGCGGTTGGTGGGCCCATTCGGAGCGGAAGACGTCACGGAGTCGTTCGGCCTCGGCCGCGATGCCTCGCTTGCGGCCAGCCCGTTTGAGCGCGGCTTCCAGCTGGGTGCGGGTCAGCCTCGCGGCCCGGGTCGGTGTCGGGGCCGCCTTGAGGAGCTCTCGGGCCTCCGGCCGGCACAGGCCGTTGCGCCAGGGCTCGAAGGCTGCCAGGGCGGACGGGTAGTACTCCCGTAGCAGCGAGCGGAGCTGGTTGGACAGCTGTTGGCGGTTCCACAAGGAGTCCTGCTGAGCGCGGGCGAGGACGGCGATGGCCCGGCCGAGGTTGCTGTCGCCTGGCAGCGGCCGGTGGGCGTGCATGTCGGTGCGCAGGATGTTCGCGAGTACCAGGGCGTCGCCGGGGTCGGACTTCTTGCGCGAGACCGAATGGCGGTCGCGGTAGCGGGCGGCGGCCATCGGGTTGATCGCGAACACCTGGCGCTTGCCGGTTCGCAGGACCGCCACGAGCAGGCCGCGGGAGGTTTCGATTGCGACCGGGATCGGGTTCTCCTCCGTGTCGCCGTACTCGACGAGCAGGTCCAGCAGGATCTTGTAGCCCGCGGCGTCGTCGGTGATGTGGCGCTTGGCCAGTAACTGGCCGCTGTCGTCGACCAGAGCGACGTCATGTGTGCGCTCGGCCCAGTCGATGCCGCAGTAGATCACGATGTTCCTCCCCATGGCGCAGATGTTCGTACTGGTCACGAGCACATGCGGGCCACGCAGCGACCTAATCCCAGGACTCGGCACGAAGGCCGGTCCGCCACCTCAGTAGCCGTTCGTGGCACCAGCTCACCCCACGGGCCTCGGTCTATGCGGGAGCTCAGACAGCTCGGGCGTATCGAGAGGTCACTGTGCGGCGGGCTCGCACCACCAACACCAACGAGTGATCAAGGTGACAGTGTTGACGGTCACGAGGACGCAGAACGCCACCGATCTGCTTCGAGGCATCAACGCCTGGTCAGACGAAGGCATCCGCCCGGCGCCCACGTGACCGCCAACGCTCGACGGCAGCACTGCGGTGACCAGGATGTGTCGTGAAGCACCGCTCTCACAGAAGGCCTGTAGGGCCGTGTTAGGGATAGATGTCTTCACCCACGCTGCCCAGCCACCGAGCACCGCTAATACCGGATTAGGTCAGCCGCAGCCCGTCGAGGTCGGTGAAGCGTAACTGGGCGCCGGGGTGTGGCCGTTCCTTGCGGACGATCAGGGCGAGCAACCGCTGCAAGGCACGAGCTTCATCCAGCGGGTCCAGGTCTTTGCGGTGAATGTTCGCGGAGCCGCATGCCCTTCGGCCATGTGCTCAGGTCGGGCATGTCGGTGATCTCCGCGACCCAGGCGCCGGGCCGCTCGGTGCCACCGGCGTCGTAGGCCGGTGTCCACGCCTTCTTCGGGATCTTCAGGACGGCCTGGTGGATGGTGTCGGTGATGGTCATTCCGACGGAATACGACAGCCACCGGCCCCGGCGGGAGAGCCAGTCGAGGAAGGCGTGAGTGCCGCCGGCGGAGTCGGTGCGGATCAGTGTCTGCCGGTCCCGCCGCAGGTGTCTGGGGAGTTGGGCCAGGGCGAGCTGGGTGGTGGTGATGTGATCGCTCGCGGTGTTGGAGCCTGCATTGCCGGGCCGCAGCAGGGCCGCCACCGGCTCTCCGGAACCGGCCTGGCCGTGGTCGACGAACGCGACGAGCGGATGATGGCCGAAGGTCTTCTTCCAGGTCGCGGTGGCGTCCTGTTTCTCGGAATGTGCAAGGACCAGCACGCCGTCCATGTCCACGATCACCTGCCCGTCGGCGGCCGGACCGTTCGCCCGGCCAGCCCCCCAGACCCGTGAGCGTACTTCGGCCCGTGCCGACCGGATCGCGGTGAGGGCCTTCGGTCCGGCTGCGGCGAGGGCGTCGATGAGCCGGGAGACCGTGGGGTCGGATGCCACCGGGCCGAACACGTCGGGCTCGGCCCGCAGCATGGCGACATCGGCGAGGCAGTCCCCGCCCAGAGCGACACCGAGCGCGACATCCAGCAGGACTTTGCCCGGGTCGTGCACCGCCCGCGGCTTGCGCCACGGCGCCAAGACGCCCGATATCGCGATGTCCAGGCCGGACTTGCGGACCGTCTCAGCCAGCAGCACCGCCCCGGCCTGCGAGACCGCCCCTGTGCCACCGCCCTCGACGCGGACACGCGGGTACAACCCGATACGCTTGCTCACCTGGAGAGTGCTTCTTCCCGTGCAGCCAACAGGACCCTAGACAAGTCCCATCGTTGCAGGTCAGGAGCACTCTCCGATTATTTGATCAAGGCATGGACGGGCATGCTCATGAAAGCGCGAGGCTAGACAACTCCGCGGCCGATTGCCTGGCGCAACGGCACCCGATCTGCGGCTATTACCCGAGGTCTACGCAGCGTAGTCAGCACCAAGTCAGCAGGGAATCAGCACCGCGCCCACTCCGCCCGCTCACCGAAACGCTTGACACGCCTCCTGGACGCCCTCCGCCTGGCCCGCGCCGACGCAGCCGCCGACCGCCCTTCGGCCTTCGCCTTGCTGCAGTGGTGGCAATGTCACGTCCTCGCCACGGGACTCCGTCCCCTTCCACATCCGACCCGCCTACGCCAAGTCCGGCCGCGAACGCTACGGCGTCACCGCCGACCTCCCCGCCCGCCTCGGCACCTGCCTCGACCAGGTCACCGCCGTCCGACGTGTGCTCCGCAGGGCGGACGGCGCGGGAGGGGCGCTCGACTTGGCGCCCGTGGGTCGTCCACAGCGCCGCGAGGCCCAAGGGGCCATCGTCGTGACTCTCGTCAGGGGTTTCGCTGCGCGATAGTACGCGCTGTCACCCCAGCTCTCAGCCGCTCGTCCGGGCCGTATTCCTCACGCGAGTGGAAGAACAGCCTGGGTGTCCGGTCGAGCCCGCGCAGCCGGTCTCGATACGCCCTCAGCATCGACACCCGTTCCTCCCGCGAACGACGGCCCGGTTCATAGGCGATGAAGGGGGTGATGACGTCGAACCCGGTGTACCGAAGGATTCCGTTGTGGATCGGCCAGAGGACATTCAGGATGTCACCGTCAATGCCGTTCGGGGCGTAAGTGGCTGCGGATGTCCCAGTGGTCACCGACACCATGGCGGACTTCCCCTGGAACATCCCCGTATCGTATTTTCGCCCGGCCTTGTACGCGAACCCTTTGGCCATGACGCGATCAACCCATCCTTTCATAATGGCCGGCATCGTGAACCACCACATGGGGAACTGCAGGATGAGTACATCGGCGCCCGCGAGTTTGTCCTGCTCCGCACGTATGTCCGGGGAGAGGGAGCCGGCCTCGAACGCGGTTCCCTGCTCACGTGCGATGTCCAGGACACCGGCCGCCCTCGGCCTGTCCTGGAAGTCGTCCGGCCCCACGACGGCGTGAAACTTCATCGCGTAGAGATCACTGATTTCGACGGAGTGCCCGGCCCCCTGGAGCGTCTCCGTGGCAACGCGGGTCAGCGCCGCGTTGAACGATGCGGGTTCGGGATGCGCCAGCACGATCAGAAACCGCACGTCACACCTCGCTCCGAGGCGGCGGAACGGAACGTACCATGAGGGTCACCCCTGCCGAATCGCTGGTGTCGAAGTAGGTGAACCCCGTACCGTCCTCCCGGCGACCCCGCATCACCACGCCCAAACCCAGTTCCCGGCCGACGTGTTCACTGGAGTCGACATCCTCGGCTGCGAACCCGATATGGAAGACTCCCGGACCGTAGTCATCTAAAAACCTGCGCTGCGGACAGTCCAGCTCCGGTGGCTGGCACAGCTGAAACTGTACGTTTCCTATGTCGGCGTACTTGTAGGTCATCGCCATGAAAGCTTGCCGATTAGGCATATCCAGATCACCGAAGCCGGAGAGGTCAGGAAAGTCGAACCAAGGACCTATACCGAGCTCGGTGTAGTATTCGACGGCCTTCTCAATATCGTGGACGACTATGCACACGTGGTGCATGATCCGGAACGGACTGCTCATCTCACGCCTTCCTTACGATGTGCAACAACGGTCAAGAATCAGGCCGAAGCGTGTCTTCGTCAGAGGCGCCGACCTCCGAGACCTTCAGACCGTGAACGCGCCGTGCCGCCTCCAGCGAGCCGGCCTGTCTACTTACATGTCGCCGCTGTAAACGGCGACAGCGAAAAGTACCTGGTCCCGCGACCCGCTGCGGGTCGTAGAGAACGGACCAGCCCTCGTGGCGCTGCCCGAACATTACCGTCGACGCATGCCCGTCCAGCGGGATTCCACATGGTCCAGGCAGTCTTTCCGCGACACCTCTCCATGAACGTTCGTCCACCCAGCGGGGACATCCCTAAAAGTCGGTCATGGAGAGTGCTGTCCCTCTTCGTTCACGGACACATAGCATGTGCCGTCTTCGTCTTCGAACGGATTGGCCGTCGATGCCTCCCGTGAAAACCGGATCCATACGGCGACCAGCACCTCCCTCGCGATCGCACCTCGGGCACGATTACACGCAATGATTGTCGTGCGGCTCACCGACTGTCTCGCCGGCGAGACATCCATTTCGATTCAAGATGCTATTATCGTCAGATGTAATCACTCGAATTGTACCCACAGTGCCGATTAACCATTCCGACTCCCCGACGACCGGGAACACAATGAACTCCTATGATCAGCAAGCCCTGTCCACCGTGCTGCCGACATCGGACGAATGGGAGTTCGGCGGACACCTCTACGGGCTCGAACCACTCGCGCTTCCGCCCTCCTGGCTTCCTCGGGAGGCACTTGGTGTCCGGCCTTCGCTCATACCGCCCCCCCGCGAGGCCTCCGCATCCCTGACGCCGTCCGACGCGGCCAACATCGACCGTCTGTTCTGGTTCCGGTGGATCACCGGGCATCAAGCCACGTTCATTCTGTGGCAGATACTCTCCTCGATTCTGAACGAGGCCGAGCAGCCGGACGCGGACACCGACGCACTCGCTCGCCAGGCGCGCTGTCTGGTCCGTGGCTGTTCCCTCATGCTGCTGTACACCAGCTCACCTCCTCAGGAGGCGTACGAGCGCATCATCAGGGAGCCGATGGCGCGCCTGCATCCCAACCTGACCGGCGCCTGGGCCAGGGACTACGCATCCGTCCGCCCGCTGATACGGGGCAAGACGGGATTGGGCAACCCAGACGAGGCGTCGGCACTCGCCGCAGAGTGCGAACTTCACGAGACCGTCCACGAAGGCATAGCCGTCCGGGTCGTTCCGTCCGGCGTGTCGCTGCTGCGTACTCCCAACGAACGGCGTAGCTCTCGACCGCTGCGCCGCGAGACGCTTCGATGGCTCTACGATGGCATCTTCCTGACCACCCGGTTACCCATTGGGTATCGCACGCTCGTTCAGCAGCTCGTTCGCAGGCTTCAGGCGATCCTGCTCGACATAACTGTCAACGGTCTCTACCCTTCATGCGCATCCAGCACCGCCGAGGACCCCCCTCAGCTCCTCAGCACTGACGTTAAGGAACTCAAAGCCTCTTTCACTGACACTCTTCACGCTCTGATCGTGTGCGCCGACGCAGAACCCGGAGCGTTCACCCCACACTCCGACTCACAAACCGCTCGTGACGAGCAGATCCAGAAGGGATTCTCGTGAGTACTACCGACGAGCAGGTGTCAGCGGAGGCGCACTGCGCCCAAACGTTCAACGCGGCCATCGCCTGAGCAGCCCTCAGTGCTGCGTGGGAAACAGGGCGCTTGGACGAGCTGGCCACCACACGCCGTGTCGTGGCAAAGGGGTTCGCCGGCGACAACGACGCGCATTCGGAGGTATTGAGGGCACTGCTCGTGGCGCTCTCCAGCAGGCGCATCGTTAGGCTCGATGCCGACCGCACCGTCGCTACCCCCGATATGGGCTTGAGCGGGGGCGTGACGAGAGTTCCGTCGTCAAGGACGAAAAGACGTTCATGCCTCCGAGTTAACGGCGCTCCACCGCGTAGTTGCCGACGCGCGTCGCCGCACCACTACCGCCTGGAGCCACGCGCGTGATGTCCTCCGAGACCCATATCGACAGAGGATGGGCGCAGCCGGGCGCACACCCAGGAATTCCTCCGTAGCCACCAGATACGGCCGGATGTAAACGCTGGCCCCCGGGTCCTCGGGTATCCAATCACGGTCTGCACGGTCCAACTCGCGCAGAGATACCAGAAAGATCTCCTCGGGCACCACCGGCATCGCAAGACGCGCGGCTAATTATGAATTTTCCGAGCCTTCTCCCGAGGACGGAAGGGCTGGATTTTTCCGCTCGGCGTCCGGTACACTTCGAAGGCCGCTTGACCTAATGAAACGCCGTGGTAGCGGGCGACGGAGGCAGGGTACCTAAGGGCTTGATCGCCGCGTCGCCCATCCCTTTTCCTCACGGCACCGTACCGTCACCATATGCTCAGTGGAAACCGCACCAAAGGGCACACCGGTCAGGCGCCGCGTACAGCACCATTCGATATTGACCGACTCTACTTGTTCGAGCAGCAAGATATTGGTGGATCGGTGCTATCATCACGTCTCGCCGACGAGACGACCGAGCCGATTACCTCAATTTCCTGCCAGGCAAATATAGAGCCAGAGGACGGGTGTTCACGTGCGTTTTGGAAGGCCGCAACTGGTTGGCACATTCGGTGCTGTTTCCGCCACCCACTGGCTGCCCTCAGCAGCCGCGATGGCGGTCCTGGAACGAGGTGGAAACGCCTTTGACGCGGCAGCGGCCGCCGGTTTTGTGCTGCAGGTCGTCGAACCGCACTTCAACGGCCTCGGCGGAGACGTGCCCATCGTCGCCTATACTGCGGAGACCGACCGAGTCCAGGTCGTCTGTGGGCAGGGCCCCATGCCGCAGGCCGCCACCATCGAACACTTCACCTCCCTGGGTCTGCGGCAGATACCGGGATCCGGGCTACTGCCCGCCGTGGTGCCCGGGGCGTTCGGAACCTGGATGCGGCTCCTCGCCGAGCACGGCACCCTGCCCCTGGCCGATGTCTTGGAGCATGCGATCGGGTACGCCGAGAACGGCTTCCCGCTGTTGGCTGGAACAGCGGACACCATCGAACTGCTCGCTCCCCTCTTCGCGACGGAGTGGAAGGAGTCGGGCCGCACATACCTGCCGCACGGACGCCCCCCTAAGGCCGGGCAGCGCTTCCGTAATCCCGCGCTGGCCAACACCTACAAGCGTCTACTCAGGGAGGCGACCACCGCCTCCGGCCACCGGGAAGCGCAGCTGGCAGCGGCGGAGAAGGCCTTTTACCAGGGCTTCGTCGCCGAGGCTATCGACGCGTTCGTCCCGGGCCATGAGCTGCTCGACTCGACAGGGCGGCGGCATCGCGGGCTGCTGACGGGCCAGGACCTGGCCGACTGGCGGGCCACCGTGGAGAGTTCGGTCCGGCTCCAGTACGGCGAATACACCGTGCACAAACCCGGGGCTTGGTCGCAGAGCCCGGTCTTCCTCCAGCAGCTCGCCCTCCTGGACGGATTCGACTTGGCGGGTATGGGCCTCGACAGCGCGGAGTACCTGCATACGGTCACGGAGTGCGCCAAGCTCGCCTTCGCCGACCGAGAGGCGTGGTACGGAGACCCCGAGCACAGCGACGTACCTCTCGACATCCTACTGAGCGCCCCGTACTCGGAAGCCCGACGCGCCCTGATCGAGGAGAAGGCCGCCGAGACGCTGCGTCCCGGTTCTCCCGGCGACCGCACACCCGTTATACCCGAATTGCTGTCCGACGAGGCACCGGCCGATGGCGATTACTGGATGGGACAGATCCACAACGGACTGCCCACCATCGTGAAGGCCACCGCCGCCCGCAACGACACCTGCACGGTCGTCGTGGCCGACCGTCTCGGCAACATGGTGGCCGCAGTGCCAAGCGGCGGCTGGCTGAAGAGCTCGCCGGTCATACCAGGGCTTGGCTTCTCCCTGGGCACTCGGGGGCAGACCATGACCTTGCAGGAAGGTCATCCGAACTCTCTCGCGCCGGGCCGTCGGCCGCGGACCACCCTCAGCCCCAGCCTCGTCCTCAAAGAGGGCAAGCCCGTTCTGGCCTTCGGTACTCCAGGTGGCGACCGGCAGGACCAGTGGACCCTGGAGTTCTTTCTCGCGGTGGCCGACTTCGGCCTGGACCTGCAGTCCGCCACGGAAACGCTCGCCTTCCACACCGACCATTTCTCGGCCTCGTTCACCCCACACGAATCGCGTCCAAAGGTGCTCACCGTGGAACGCAACTGCGCGCCCGAGGTCGTCGAAGAACTCGTCCGCCGAGGACACGAGGTGGAGCTTGTGGACGAGTACTCACTGGGCAAGGTGTGCGCGGTGGGCATCGATCACGACAAGGACGTGTTGATGGCCGCGGCCAGCCCACGCGGCCGCCAGACCTACGCCATGTGCCGATGACTCCGACGAGATGGGATGACCACGTGGCCGATACACGCACGACGACGAACCCGATCCTGACACGCGCCGACGATGCTGACCCAGCACGGCTCCGGGTTCACCACATAGCAGTACAGACAGGTGATCTCGATGGCAGCATCAGCTGGTACGAAGAGTTCTTCGGGGCTGAGGTCGCCTGGACTCTCGACCGGTTCTCGGACCTGAGCATGGAGCGGCTGCCCGGCCTCTCAGGTCTGGCCGAACTCACCGCCGGCGAACTCCGGTTCCACCTCTTCACACGAGGCTCTGAACATGGTGCGCCGCCGCCCGCCGACACGAACCAGTTCCAGCACGTGTGCGTCGAGGTGGCGAGCTCCGAGGAACTGCGCAGCTGGCACGCCAGGTGGCACTCCATCCGCAACTCCGGGAAGTACACCTTCACCCGCAACATCCCGGCGACCGATATCGTCGTGGATAGTGACGGCGTGGAGAGCTTCTACGCCTACGACACCAACGGTGTGGAGTTTGAGTTCACCCATCTCCCGAACGGCCGGCCCGGAACGGAGAACTGACCATGAGCGAGCGCCGGCTCATTGCCACGGGAACGCGTTTCGAAAAGTTCTTCGGCTACTCCCGTGCCGTGCGGGTCGAGCCCTGGGTGACCGTCGCGGGCTGTACGGCCGCAGGCCCCGACGGGGGCGCAAACATCGCGGCGCAGAACACCGAGTGTCTGCGCCGGATCGAGAGCGCGCGGAAGGAAACCGGCGCATCCCTCGAAGGCGTCGTGCGCGCCCGGTTCTACGCCAGCGCCATTAGCCCTCTGGAGGCCTACGGCGTTGTGCATGTCGAGTCCTTCACCCAGGTGCGCCCGGCGAGCACGATTGTCGAGGCGGCCCTGGCTCACCCCTCGTTGCTGGTCGAGGCCGAGGCCGATGCGATCACCAACGACCTGGCCGGGGAGTGACCATGCGTGTCGGAGTACTCGTCCTTCCGGAGAAACGCTGGGCGCAGGCCGCCCGGGAGTGGCGCGCGGTCGAGAAGCTCGGGTTCGATTCGGCGTGGACGTACGACCATCTGTCCTGGTCCAGTCTCGCTGACGGCCCCTGGTTCTCTGCCTTTCCGGTTCTTACCGCGGCCGCGTGCGCCACCAGCCGGATCTTCCTGGGAACGCTCGTCACGTCGCCCAACTTCCGCCATCCCGTCACCACGGCGAAGGACGCAATTGCCCTCGATGACATATCCGGCGGACGGTTCGTCCTGGGCGTCGGTGCCGGTTCCGTAACCGCCGGTGATGCGCAAGTGCTCACCAGCAGGGTCGTGCCGGGCGGTGAACGGACCGCCAGATTCGAGGAATTCGTCGAGCTGACCAACCTCCTGCTCCGTCAACCGGTCACCACGTACGAGGGCAAGTACTTCCGCGCGAACGGCGCCCGTATGTACCCAGGCTGCCTGCAACGCCCGCGTCTTCCCCTCGCTGTCGCGTCAGCCGGGCGGCGTGGCATGGCACTGACCGCCCGGCACGGCGACGCGTGGGTGACGACGGGCCCCGCCAACTGGGCCGCGGGGTTCACTCCTCAGGAGTGTCTGGCCGCGGTGACGGACCAGATCACTGCCCTCCGTAAGGCGTGCGAGCGCGTCGATCGCGATCCGGAGACCATCGACCGGATCTTCGTGGCCACCGATCCCGCGGGCAACTTCCTGGAATCCCCAGACGCCTTCCTACATCTGTCCGAGAGTTATGCGAAGGTCGGCATCACCCATCTTGTCGTGCACTGCCCTCGCGCGGAAGGTGTCTACGCCGCGCCCTCCGACAGCCTCGAGCGCATCGCTGAGGAGGCCCTGCCAGTCGCCCGCGACCTGTGACCTCCCCTCCGTTCCCCCGATCAGGCGTCCGTGGGCCACTTTCTGCGGTGTAGTTCGTGCAAGAGGCCTGCAGCCCTGCTCGGAGTAACCGAAATGGTGGCCGCACGGTCGAGGTTGTCAGGCCGCTGCGAGATGTCGATGCTGTGTATCACCACGCCGACGTTGGCCACCTCGCTGAAGAGGCGAACCAACTCGGTCGGCCGGTCTTCGACGAAGACGTCGATGTCCGCAGTTCGGTCTCCATGGTGATCACGCACCTGCCGGGGATGTGGTGGCAGCCGTCGCTGCCACACTGGATGAACTCCAGCAGATGACCGTCAGCCTCCGCAGGCGAGCGACTTTTGGTCCGCGGCAGTTCTGAGTGTCTCCAAGGTGGCGAGGTCACAACCCAGTTCTTCGAGTTCACGCCTGGACGTAATAGCGAGCGGTGCCCCTCGAATGGTGAGACGCGACGACCGGTGCCCCTCAGGCCGACGGCACGGCGACCACCGCCAGGTCCACCTTCCTGGGGTTTCCTCGGCCGTCCCAGCACCGACCACTTCGGCGATGCGCATCCGATCAAATGGCCCCATCGACGATGGATGAGATCCAATCCGTCAGAGTCAGGTTACTCCGTCGTGCAGCTTCCCTCCATCGTTCGAGACGCGTCTCATCTAACTGGAGGCTGAGCTGAACCTGGCGTCGGCATTCAGCATGTTCTTCGCCCGACGTGCTGGCCCGGATCTGTTTGCGCAGCTCGTTCCTCGACCAGTTCAGTCGGACGGCAAAGTCGAGCCAGTGGTCCTGTTCGACTTCCGAAAGGGCAGCAACTTCCATGTGATGTTGAAATGTGAGACTGCCTCGCCGACGAGGCGGTTCGAATTTTCTCGCCACCCAAGCATAGTTCCGCAGCGTTTGATAGTCGAGCTTGGTCTCCTTCATCGCCCGGCGATATCGGTCGCCGTACTGGTTCTGACCGAATATCAGCCAATCACCGATCCACCAGGCTGACGAATCGGATACCGTGAGGATCCTTCCCCCTAGGCGGCACCAGGCCTCCAGGGAGAGATTCTGCGGGATCTGCAGCCTGGTTCGCTCGGCCGAAATATCCAAGCCGAAATACAAGACGTCGCTTGATTCCTTACTGCCAAAGGGCGTCGCCTCTTCTGCAGCCGCCCTAACCGGAGTGTTACCGCTTCGCGCAGCTTTCGTAGCTGCCTGACCAGACGCGACCACGATGCCTCCCGTTTCCGTCGCCAGCACAACCAAGTAGGCGTGGCCTGGGTCTATCCAGGACACGCTGCTTCGCCCCAACGATCTTCAGATTAATTTCGATCTTGGGTGACGGCCCGTCGACGGAATCGGAGGACCTTTCCGTGTTCAACTGACCGCGTTCTTCGCGTCGTCCGTCATCGGCCAAGTCACCGGGTGACCGGAGAACCCTCCCTGTCGTGTCCTGGTACGGCGGCTTTCCACAGTCCCGCGTAGTAACCACCCCGGGAGAGGAGTTCATCGTGGCTGCCGTCCTCCACGACGGTGCCGTCGTCCATCACGATGATGCGATCCGCGCGGGCGGCGGTGGCCAGGCGGTGCGCCACGAGCAGTGAGGTGCGGCCGACGGTCAGCCGGGCAACGCCACCGGACACGGCCGCCTCGGTCGCCGGATCGAGCACCGAGGTGGCCTCGTCGAGCAGGAAGACGTCCGGGTCGACGAGCCAGGCGCGCGCGAGAGCGACGAGCTGACGCTGCCCTGCGGAGAGGTTCCGGCCGCCCTCCCAGACCGGGTGCCGGTAGCCGCCGGGCAGCCGGGATAGCAGCTCGTGGGCGCCGACGGCGCGGGCTGCGGCGATCACCTCGGCCTCCGTCGCGGCGGGACGGCCATAGGCAATGGCGTCGTGCACCGTGCCGCCCGAGAGGTGTGTCTCCTGCGGGACGATGCCGAGCCGGCGCCGGTAGTCCCCGAGTTCCAGGGTGCGCAGGTCGAGCCCGTCGACCCGGACAGCACCGGATGACACGTCGTAGAACCGCCCGACCAGTTTGACGAGCGTGGACTTACCCGCGCCGGTCTTGCCGACCAGCGCGACCGTCTGCCCGGCCAGGATGCTCAGTCGTACGTCGTGGACCGCGTCCCGGGTGGTGCCCGGATAACGGTAGCGGACGTCCATGAGGTCGATGGCGCCGACCACCTTCCGTACCGGCAGGGGACGTTCGGCACTCGGCGTGCCGCTCGGGGTACGGAAGAGGTCCAGCATCCGGCGGAGCCCGACGGAGGCCTGCTGATAGCTGTCGAAGACCTGCGAGAGCTGGAGCACCGAGGCGAAGAGCACGTCCACATAGAGCAGGAACACCACGAGCAGCGCGATGGTCGAAACGCCGGAGCGGACCCGCTCCGCCCCGAAGGCCAGCACGCACGCGGCGCAGGCCGTGGGCAGTAGCTCCACTATCCCGAAGTAGCCGGCGGCGTAGCGCTGGGCGCGCAGTCGAGCGGTGCGGTAGGTGGCGCTCTTGCGGGCGAACCACTCGGCGACGCGCTCCGTCTGCCGGAACGTCTGGGCGATGCGCAGGCCCGCGACGTATTCCTGCAGTGCGGCGTTGAGGGCGCCCGAGCTGTCGCGGGCGGCATCGTAAGCCTTGACGGACGTCACCCGGAAGACAACGGTGGCCACGGCCAGGACGGGCAGCGCCGCACACACCACCAGGCCCAGCCGCCAGTCCAGGGCGAGCAGCACGGTGAGGACGGTGACGGTGGAGACGAGGCTGACGAGCGCCATGGCGAAACCGGTCTGGCTGAACGCGGCGACCGCGTCCACGTCGGCGGTCAGTCTGGTCATGATGCGCCCCGACAGCTCCCGCTCGTAGTAGGACAGGTCGAGACGCTGGAGGTGGGCGAAGCCACGCAGCCGCAGCAGGTAGCGGATCCGCTCGCCGAGCAGGCCGTTCGTCCGGATCTGGGCCAGGCTGACCGCCCAGCCCGCCAGTACGACGGTGACGGCGGCGATCGACGTCCCGAGCAGCACGGGCGACGCGGACCGCTGGATGCCGTCGTCGATGCCGGTGCGGATGAGCAGCGGCACGAACACGCTGCCCAGCGCGTCGAGGAGGACCAGAATGGCCCCTAGCGCAAGGGCACCGCGGAAGGGGCGCAGCAGGCGACGCAGACCGAAACCGGGTTCCGCATCGGAAGCCGGCGCGATGGCGGCCGGGGCCAGGTCGGCGAGTGCCTCGGGGGCGGCCGGGTCCGGGGCGGCGAGGTCGCCGGCGGCGGCCGGGGCCGCCAACGGCACGGACACGTCCCGGTGCTCCGGCTGCCGGACCACCGCTGCCCTGTCCTCGCCGTCCGGTTCCCGTGCCGGTCCAGCCAGCAGGGCCTGGTACGCGGGACAGCGGGCGACGAGTTCAGCGTGGGTGCCGCTGTCGACAACCCTGCCGCCGTCCAGGAAAGCAATCCGGTCGGCGAGTTGCAGGGTGGCCCAGCTGCGGGCGATGAGCAGGGTGGCCCGGCCGCTCCTAACCTGCCGGAGCGTGGCATGGATCTCCTTCTCGGTGCGGGGGTCGACGGCCGAGGTGGCGTCGTCGAGCAACAGGACACGCGGGTCAGTGAGCAGCGCGCGGGCCAGTGCGATGCGCTGCCGCTGCCCGCCGGAGAGGGTGAAGCCCCTCTCGCCGACCCGGGTGTCGTAGCCGTCGGACATTTCACGGATGAACCCGTCGGCTCCGGCCGCCGCGGCTGCCGCGGTCACTTCGGCCGGGGTGGCGTCCGGGCGGCCATAGGCGATGTTGTCGCGTACGGTTCCGGTGAAGAGGAAGCTGTGTTCCGCTACCAGGCCGATCGCGGAGCGCAGCGAGTCAGCGGTCAGGTCCCGGATGTCGTGGCCGCCCACGCGCACGGCGCCGCCCCGCACGTCGTAGAACCGCAGGAGCAGCTGTGCCAGCGTCGACTTGCCGGATCCGGCCGCGCCCACGAGCGCGAGTGTTTCGCCGGGCCGCACGATGAGCGAGACCCCGTCGAGGGCCAAAGGGGCATCGTCGTCCGTGCCGTAGCCGAAGGTCACGTGCTCCAGTTCGATACCGACCGGCCCGGGCGGCAGATGCGCCGCGCCGGGCCGGTCGGTCACCAGCGGCCTGATGTCAATCAGCTCGAAGACCCGCACGACGCTGGCGCGCGCCTGGTGGGCACCGGTGACGACGGTGGCCAGACCGCGCAGCGGGGAGATGATCTGCGCGACATACGTGGAGAACGCCACGAACGTGCCGAGGGAGATGGAGCCCCGCGAGGCCAGCCAGCCGCCGGTGGCGAGGATGCCCACCTGACCGAGGAGCGGCAGAGCCTGGAGGGTCGAGCTGTACAGGGAGTTGAGGCGGACGACACGGCGCCGTGCCGTGAACAGCTCGTGCGCGGCGGCGCCCAGCCCCCGCAACTCCCGTTGCTCCTGGGCGAACCCCTTCACCACTCGGACGCCCGCGACCGCGCCGTCGACAACGGAGGCGACGGCGGCCTCGCGCTCCCGCGCCTCCAGGGTGGCAGGGTACAGGTGCCGACTGCTGTGCCAGGCGGTCAGCAGCAGTGGGGGCAGCACGATCAGCATCACCAGGGTAAGCAGCGGCGAAAGGGCGACCATGACCGCAAGGGACAGGATCAGCAGCAGGACGCTGGCGAGGACGTTGGGCAGCAGGGTGACCAAACCTTGGGCCATGGACAGGTCGTAGATCGACCGGCTGACCAGCTGCCCGGTCCGCAGGGCGTCCTGGCCCGCGCCGTCGAGCTGGGACAGCGCGCGGAACGTGCGTATCCGCAGATCATGCTGGACGTCGCAGGACAGGCGCGCCGCGAGACAGCGTTGCGCGGCGCCGGCGCCGAAGCGGACGAGTCCGGCGCCGGCGAGCGCCATCAGGCAGGGCAGCAGGGGCAGATCGCCCGCGACGATGACCCGGTCCACGATGGCCCGGCTGATCAGCGGCATCGCGGCCGCGGCAGCGATGGCCACCACGGCTGCCGCCAGGGTGAGCGCGATGGTGCGGGGGTAGCGACGGCAGCAGCCGAGGAGGCGCCGCATCGGAGAGGCGGACGGGCCAGGCCCGCCAGTACGGCGCGGCCCGCGCCGCCAGGCGGAAGGCGTCACTGAACGCCTCCGTTCCCGGTGAGCTTCGCGGTGACCACCTCGGAGATCTCCTTGAGGGGCTCCCCGGTGGTCATGTCGGCGTGGGCACAGTCGACCGGGTGGTCGGTGATGTGTCCCTCCACGTAGGGCGCCCACAGGGTGTGGGCGCCTTGCCGGTCCGGTCGGCCCGCGGTGGCGGTGAAGAACTCCACGTCGCCACGGAACACCTCGGGTCGGTGATTTGCCGAGATCCGCATGCCGTTGGCGCAGACGGCCACGACCCGGGCGAGCGTCTTCTCGTCGAGCCCGGTGAGGGCTCCGCCCTGGTGTCGCAGCAATTCCGCCGCCTTGACGAGCGGAGGGACGGCTGCGCCGCGCAGTTCATCTTGGATGCCCATGTCGCGCAGCAGCGCCTGCAGGATACCCGCCTCATCCGGAATATCTGTTTCGTCCATGTCGATGCCGCTGGGCGGGTAGCCGTCGAGGAGCCCCAGGAATGCGACGCTCTCCCCCTGCTCCTGGAGCGTGGTCGCGACGGCGTGCGCGGCGATGGCTCCGAACGACCAGCCGAGAAGGTGGTACGGGCCGGTCGGCTGTACCGCGCGCATCTGGGCCGCGTAGTCGGCGGCCATCTCCGCCAGGGAGCAGGGCAGTGCCCGTTCCTCGGCGATGCCGCGCGCCTGCAGCCCGTACACCGGCTGGTCAGGGTGGAGGTGCTGCAGCATGCCGACGTAGGCCCAGCTCAGGCCGCTGGCGGGGTGTACGCAGAAGAGCGGGGGCCGGTCGCCGTCCGGTCGGAGTGGCATGAGCTGGGCCAGGCCGTCGCCCGGGTCCTCGCCGTCGAACCTCTGTAGTAGGCGCGCCACCGTAGGGGCCTCGAATAGCGCCCGCAGGGAGACCCGCACACCGAAGACAGTCTTGATCCTGCTGATCAGGCGCGTCGCGAGCAGGGAGTGGCCGCCGAGAGCGAAGAAGTCGTCGTCGATGCCGACCCCGGTAGTGCCGAGTACTTCCGCGAACAGGCCGCACAAGGCCTCCTCCTGCGGGTTGCGCGGCGCACGCCCAGCGCTGCGGGCGGTCACGTCGGGCCGTGGCAGAGCCCGCCGGTCCAGCTTGCCGTTCGGGCTGAGAGGGAAGGCCTCCAGGACCGCAAAGACCGTGGGCACCATGAAGTCGGGCAGCAGCCCCGCCAGGCAGCCACGCAGCTCGTCGAGGTCGAGCAATGCGCCGTCGGCGGGAATCACATAGGCGACGAGCCGCTGGTCGCCGGGCCGGTCCTCACGGAGCACGACGGCGGCCTGGGAGATCTGCCACTGCGCCGTCAACGCCGCCTCGATCTCGCCCAGTTCGACGCGGAAACCACGCAGCTTGACCTGCTCGTCAACCCGGCCCAGGAACTCCAGCTCGCTGCCGCGGCGCCGCCGCATGAGGTCACCGGTGCGATACATGCGCGCTCCGGGAGGCCCGTAGGGGTCGGCGACGAAGCGGTCGGCAGTCAGGCCTGGGCGGCCCGCGTATCCGCGGGCCAGCTGGCCGCCGGCGAGGTACAGCTCGCCGGGAATGCCTGCGGGCACCGGCCGCAGCCCGTCGTCGAGAACGTATGCACGCACTCCGGGCACCGGACGGCCGACCGGCACACAGGCGTCGGTTCCGGTGCGGTCGTCCCTAACCTGATGGTGGGTGACCTGGACGGTGGACTCGGTGGGTCCGTACAGGTTGACGCACGGCACACCCCAGGTGTCCCGGGCGAGTTCGGCCAGGGCGGCGGGCAGCGGTTCACCGCCGACAAAGAGCCGCCGCAAGGACGTCTGCGTGGTACCCGCCGCCACTGCGGCCGCACACAACTCGGACAGCAGTGACGGCACGACCTGGACGACTGTAACGCCGTGCCGGGCGAGCTGGTCGGCCAGTTGGTGCGGGTCGGCGGCCACATCGGCGCTCACCAAGTGCATGGCGGCGCCGGTGAGTAGCGGCAGCCAGATCTCCCAGACGGCGGCGTCGAAGCTGAACGAGGTGCGGGCGAGCACCTTGTCCGTGGCGTCGAGGGGGTAGGTCCGGGCCATCCACCACAGATGGCCGGTGACCGTCTCGTGGGCGACGACGACGCCCTTCGGCCGGCCCGTGGAGCCCGAGGTGTAGACCAGATACGCGGGGTGGCCGGGCAGGAGCGGGCGGTGCCGCGCCGTGTCCGGCACGTCTGCGCTGGCCTCCCGGGCGATGTCCTCCGCGACGTCCTCGAGCACGATGACCCTGCCCTGCGGCATGGACTCCCCCTGTGCCGCGCTCGTGAGCACCGCGGTGGGCCGGGCGTCCTCCAGCATGTGGGCGATCCGCTCGGCCGGGTACCGCGGGTCCACCGGCACATAGGCGGCGCCGGTCTTCAGGACCGCGAGCATCGCCACCACCGCGTCCGCAGAGCGCGGCAGCACCAGGGCCACCGTGGTCTCGGGACCTGCGCCGTGTCCGATCAGGTACCGGGCGAGGCGGTTGGCCCGCGCGTTCAACTCGGCGTAGGTAAGTTCCGCTCCATCGAGGACGACGGCCGTCGCCTCCGGGACGCGGGCCGCCTGCTCCTCGAAGAGGTCCGGCAGTGTCCGCGCGTCGGTGCCGGCGTCCGGACTCTGCGCGCCGCCGACCAGTTCCTCGTACTCGTGCGCGGACAAGATGTCCAGGCCGCTGACGGGCCGGTCGGCGTTGGCCACGGCGGCGGCGAGCAGTCGCCCGAGCCGCTCGGAGATCTGCTCGGCCGTCACCCGGTCGAACAGGTCCATCGCGAACTCGAAGGTTCCGACGAGCCCCGCGGGCGTGCCGTCCGGGCCGCGCGTCTCGCGGACGCTCAGTGACAGATCGAACTTCGCCGTGGTTGCGCGTGTCGCTTCCGCGGCGACCGCTAGGCCGTCGAGCCGTACCTCGGCCTGTTCCGTGTTCTGGAAGGTCAGCATGACCTGGAACAGCGGGTGCCGCGATGTGGAGCGGGCAGGGTTCAGCACCTCAACGAGATACTCGAACGGCACATCCTGGTGCGCGTATGCGGCCAGGTCCACTTCCCTCACCCGGCCGACGAGTTCGCGGAAGGTCGGGTCACCGGACAGGTCCGTGCGCAGCACTAGCGTGTTCACGAAGAAGCCGACGAGGTCGTCCAGCGCCTCGTCCGTACGGCCCGCAACCGGCGAACCGATCGGGATGTCCGTACCCGCACCCATCCGGGACAGCAGGGCTGCGAACGCCGCCTGCACCACCATGAACATGCTCGCGCCCGACTCCCGGGCCAGCTCCGCCAGGCCCGCGTGGGTGTCCGCATCGAGGGTGAAGGCCACATGGTCGCCCCGGTACGACGCCGTCGCGGAGCGGGCCCGGTCGACGGGCAGCTGAAGCTGTTCGGGCAGCTCGGCGAGGTGGTTCTTCCAGTACGCGACCTGGCGGCTGAGCACGCTGTCCGGGTCGGTCTCGTCGCCGAGCAGCTCCCGCTGCCACATCGCGTAGTCCGCGTACTGCACCGGCAGCGGCTCCCACGCAGGGGCGCGCCCCTCGGTGCGGGCCGCATACGCCCTGGCCACATCCCGCGCCAACGGTGCCATCGACCAGCCGTCACCCGCGATGTGGTGCAGCACCACAACTAGGACGTGTGCGGTGTTGTCCACCGCGAACAGGCAGGCACGCAGCGGTGGTTCGGATGCCAGATCGAAGCCGCGCTGCGTCTCGTCGGCCAGGGCATGGGGCAGCTCGGCCTCGCTCAGCGGCACGGCGAGGAGGGTCGGGCACGCGTCGTCCACGTTCAGGACCCGCTGGAAGGGCGTGCCGTCGGCGCCCTCGGGGAACACAGTGCGCAGCGACTCGTGCCGGGCGATCACATCGCGGATCGCCGCACGCAGCGCGGCCTGGTCCACGGCACCCGTGACGCGCAGAGCGATGGGCAGGTTGTACGCCGAAGCCGTACCACCTTCGAAGCGGTTGAGGAACCACAGACGACGCTGGGCAAAGGACAGCGGCACCTCGGCTGGGCGGTCCATCGGGGCCAGCGCCGTCCTCGCTGCTCCGGCGTCCGCGACCCGCTCAGCGAGCTGGGCCACTGTCGGCCCCTCGAACAGGACACGAAGGGGCAGCTCCACGCCGAGCAGTGCACGCACCCGGCTGATCACCCGGGTGGCGAGCAGAGAGTGGCCGCCGAGGTCGAAGAAGTTGTCGTCGATACCGACCCGCTCCACGCCCAGCACCTCGGCGAAGACCGCGCACAGGACCTCTTCCTGCCCGCCCCGCGGGCCGCGCCCCGAGGCGGTGTACTCCGGGGCCGGCAACGCCCGCCGGTCGAGTTTGCGGTTGGCGGTCAGGGGCAGCTCCGCGAGCGTCACGACCGCGGCCGGGACCATGAAATCGGGCAGCCGCTCCCACGCATACCGGCGCAGCTCACTAGCGTCGAAGGCTTCCGCCTCACACGGTATGACATAGGCGACCAGACGCTTGTCCCCGGGCCGGTCCTCCCGCGCGACCACAGCCACCTGCGACACCAGCGGATGCCCGGCAACCACCGCCTCGATCTCACCCAGCTCCACCCGGAAACCACGGATCTTCACCTGGAAGTCCGCCCGCCCCAGGAACTCCACCGTCCCATCCGCACGCCAGCGAGCCAGGTCCCCCGTCCGATACATCCGCTCACCCGCCCACTGAGCGAACGGGTCGGCCACGAACCTCTCACCCGTCAGCCCCGGCTGCTTCAAATACCCCCGCGCCACCTGGTCACCGGCCAGATACAGCTCCCCAGCCACACCCACCGGCACCGGACACAGCCGATCATCAAGCACATACACCCGACTGTTGACCAACGGCCGGCCAATCGACGGCAACACCGGCCACAGGCGAGCATCACCCTCCAACGCCAGCGCAGTGACACCGTGGGTCTCCGTCGGTCCGTAGTGGTTGTGAAGCCGACGTCCCGGCACCCTGGCGAAGAAGTCGCGCACCGAGTCGCGTACGGTCAGTGTCTCACCGCCCTGTGCGACCTCGCGCAACCGCGGTAGCGGCAAGTCGAGTTCGGTGGCCGCTTCAGCGACCGCCTCGATGACGAGGTTGGGTGCGTGCAGCTGGTTCACGCCGTGCCGGTCGAGCCAGCGCACCAGTTCCACGGGATTTCTGCGAACGTCGTCACGGGGCACGGCGAGGGTTCCGCCGGACCAAAGGGTGGAGAAGATCTCCTGTGCGGCGACGTCGAAGCTGATGGACGTGAAGTGGGCGGTGATCCCACTGCTCGCGCGGTCGCCTCTGTGCCAGGCAAGGAGGTTGGCCATCGCCCCGGCCCGGAACACCACAGCCTTCGGACGGCCCGTCGATCCCGACGTGTAGATCACGTATACCGGATACTCGGACAGCAGTTCCCCACCGCGCTCGTCGGCCGTCAACTCACCATCGGAGTAGCCGTCGAGGGGTTGCGCAGGGACGTCTACAGCACGCTCCGTCCACTTCTCGGGCACCTGCTGAAGCGTCTGCGCCGAGCCCAGTACGCACACCGGGTCGGCGTCACCGAGCATGTACGCGATCCGCTCAGCGGGATACTCCGGGTCCACCGGCAGATACGCCGCCCCGGTCTTTACCACCGCCAGCAACGCCACCGGCAACCACT
>NZ_MLYP01000104.1 GCF_001866645.1 Streptomyces colonosanans | reverse complement strand
GGGCCTGTCGATGAATTAGTGGGTTTCTCACGGTAGTTGGGCTCATTGATGCGGTATGGGTCGCTTCGATGAGTTGATCGGTTCGTTGGAGGAGAAGTTCGGGGCGGTGACGCCGTACCTGGACGAGCGGCAGCGCTGAGTGCTGTACGCGGCGGAGGCTCGGCAGCTCGGGCACGGCGGGATCGCTGCGGTGGCGCGGGCCGCGGGCGTCTCGAAGGGCTGCGTCAGCCGCGGCCTGGCCGAACTCGATGCGGGCCGGGCGCCGGACGGGCGGGTGCGGCGCCCGGGGGCCGGTCGCCCGGCACTGTCGGAGAAGGACCCGGGCCTGGGTCCGGCCCTGCTGGCGCTGGTCGAGGACACCACGCAGGGCGACCCGATAGGACCGCTGACGTGGACGACGAAGTCGCTGCGCCGGCTGGCGGACGAACTCGCCGCCCAGGGGCGGAAGGTGGGTCGCGACACCGTCGCCGCGTTACTGAAGGCGGCAGGGTTCAGCTTGCGCGGCAACGCCCGGGTGCTGGCCGGCAGCCACCACCCGGACCGGGACGCCCAGTTCCGGCACATCAACGACACGGTGAAAACGTTCCTGGACGGAGGCGACCCGGTGATCAGCGTGGACACGAAGAAGAAGGAGCAGATCGGCCTGTTCGGCCAGGCGGGGCGGGAGTGGAGGCCGCCCGGGGCGCCGGTGAAGGTCCTCGACCACGACTTCCCCACCCATGCGACCGGCACCGCGATCCCCTACGGGATCTACGACGTCGCCCGTAACACCGGCTACGTCGTCATCGGCACCGATCACGACACCGCCGCATTCGCCGTGGCCTGCCTTCGCCGCTGGTGGAAGGAAGAGGGCCGCAGCGCCTACCCCTCTGCCACCCGCCTGCTGATCACCGCGGACGGCGGCGGCTCCAACAGCTCCCGCGCCAAGACGTGGAAGGCCAACCTCGCCCTCCTGGCCTCCGAGACCGGCCTTGAGATCACGGTGTGTCACCTGCCGCCGGGAACATCGAAGTGGAACCGGGTCGAGCACCGCCTGTTCTCGTTCATCTCGATGAACTGGCGCGCCCGCCCGCTGACCAGCTACGACGTCGCCCTCAACCTGATCTCCTCCTCCACCACCCGCACCGGACTGACCGTCACCGCCCGCCTGGACACCAGCAGCTACCCCACGGGGATCGACATCAGCCAGCAGCACGCGGCCGCCCTGGCCATCCACCCCGACGCGTTCCACGGCGAGTGGAACTACACCATCCCGCCCCAGCCCGGCATTCCCGACGTCCCGCTCCACCCACCCGGCCCCCGGTCCCATCCCGGCCACGCGCACACTTTCGGCGCGACGCTGGCCACCCATCCCCTCCTGACGGGCCTGGACCGCCACGACCTCGACCGCCTCGCCGCCGACATCCGCGACCGACTCGACGCCCTCCCGCCCAAGCAACGGCCCCGGCACCGCAAGCTCACCACCGAGAACATCATCTGGGCCACCGTCCTCGACCAGCGCGGCCTGTCCTGCTCACTGACCGCCTACCTCTTCCGCATCGGCGAGAACCAGATGAGAGCCCTGATCAAACAGGTCCGCCCCCTCCTCGAGGACCACGGCCACCGCCCCAAGCCGATCCCCGCCCGCCTGATCGACCCCAGCGCCCTCGCCAGCTACGTCATGCACGCGACATCCCAGGCCAGCGAGCACGACACGACCCACTAATTCATCGACAGGCCC
>NZ_MLYP01000103.1 GCF_001866645.1 Streptomyces colonosanans | reverse complement strand
GCGCGGACGCCAAGAGCGCGCTGATCACCCTGGTCGAACATGCGCTCATGGCGCGCCTGCGGTAGGGCAAATCAACGCAGCTGTACGGCAGTTGTCGTAGATTCCGGGGGGCCGACTGTGGCGTTTGACACGGTCGCCCCCGGCGTTCATAACGTTTCGACAGAGAAATCGGCGGGTACCGCCACGCGTCGCGGTCGTTCGGTGCCGCTGTGCTCACAAAAGCCCCGCCTTTTGGCGGGGCTCGCTCTTTATGACCGTTTTATCTGGCGCATCTCTCCAAGGTGATCCCCGGTTCCGAGTGTTTGGAATCGCGCAGGCTGACGTGCTGGAATGCCTGAACTGCCCATGGGTCAAAGACGTACTGGTCGGCGACAGGGCTCTGGAGACACCGCGGCACGACGCAGGTGCCGTCGCCGAGAGGTTGTTGGTCGAGTGAGGCGAAGCAAGAACGGTCCCGAACCGTCTGCCCGGGGCAACTTCACCCCGCCGCCGCGCGTAGCGGCACCCGCAGCGGAGCCCGGGCCGGAGCCGACGGCTCTCCCGCGCGGGCACGGGCGCTTCTCGCCCCGCAACTGGCACGTCCGGACCAGGCTGAACGCGATCCTGCTCATCCCCGTACTGGTGGGCCTCGTCATGGGCGGCTTCCAGGTCAGGGACTCGATCGACACCTGGCAGCAGGCCCGGGACGCGGAGAAGGTCGCGAAGATCGTGGCCGCCGCCAGCGTCTACGCCGAGGCCCTCCTCAACGAGCGTGACGTCTCCGCGCAGCCGCTGCTGGAGGGCGACCGGAACAGCGCGGTCGTCAAGCAGGCCCGGGACCTCACCGACGAGAAGGCCGCCGCCTTCCACAGGGAAGTGGTCGGACGTCCCGCCAAGCACAGCCTGGAACGCCGACTGAGCCTGCTGGCGAAGGTCGAGCCGCAGCTGGAGCAGATCCGCCGGACCGCGTTCACCCGCGCCATGGACCCGGTCAAGACCGAAGAGGGCTACGTCACCGTCGAGCACCTCCTGATGGAGTTCTCGAACGAGCTGGGCCTCGGAACCGGCAACATCACGGCGTACGGCCGCTCGGTGTACGCTCTCGCCCTCGCCAAGGGCGCCGAGTCGCTCGAGCGCTCCATCGGCATGCACCTGCTGGTCAAGCCCAGCACCGACCGCGCGATCCACGCGCAGCAGGTCACGGCCTTCACCTCGTACAGGTACCTGGAGGGTGTCGCCCAACAGGAGTACGCCTCCGGTGCCGCCGAGGAGGACGTCGCCCGTCTGACCGAGGTCATGCGGCAGAAGACCGAGGAGGGCAAGAAGAAGGCCCCCTCGGCGCCCTCCATGGACAAGATGATCCAGGCGATCGGCAGCGGCAAGTCACCCGCCGAGCTCAAGCAGCTGGGCATCACACCCGAGACGTGGATGTCGGCCGCCACCCTGAAGTTCCAGGCCTACGACCAGGTGGAGAACGAGCTGATCAACCGGGCCGTCGACGACGCCGGCACGATCGCCACCAACGCCCAACGCGACGCCTACGTCAACGGCACCATCGTCGTGCTCGCCCTGCTCGCCGCGCTCATCCTGGCCGCTCTCATGGCCCGTCAGATGAGCCGCTCGATGCGCCAGCTGCGCAGCGCCGCCTTCGATGTCGCCGAGCAGCGTCTGCCGATGCTGGTCGACCAGCTCTCGCGCACCGACCCCGGCCATATCGACACCCGGGTCGCCCCCATCCCGATCTCCACCACGGACGAGATCGGCGAGGTCGCCCGCGCCTTCGACCAGATCCACCGCGAGGCCGTCCGGCTCGCCTCCGAACAGGCGCTGCTGCGGGGCAACATCAACGCGATCTTCACCAACCTCTCGCGCCGCAACCAGTCGCTGATCGAGGGCCAGCTGACCCTGATCACCGACCTGGAGAACAACGAGGCCGACCCGGACCAGCTGGAGAACCTCTTCAAGCTGGACCACCTCGCGACCCGTATGCGCCGCAACGGCGAGAACCTCCTCGTCCTCGCCGGCCAGGAGCCCGGCCGTCGCTGGGACCAGCCGGTTCCCCTCGTGGACGTACTGCGCGCCGCCTCCTCCGAGGTGGAGCAGTACGAGCGCATCGAACTGTCCGGCGTCCCGGAGGCCGAGATCCACGGCCGCGCCGTGACCGACCTCGTGCATCTGCTCGCCGAGCTGCTGGAGAACGCCACGACGTTCTCCTCCCCGCAGACCAAGGTCCGAGTGACCGCCACCAGGCTGCCCGACGGCCGGGTCATGATCGAGATCCACGACAAGGGCATCGGTCTGACGCCCGAGGACTTCGCGGACATCAACCACAGGCTGGCCAACCCGCCGACCGTGGATGCCGCGATCTCGCAGCGCATGGGCCTGTTCGTGGTCGGCCGGCTGTCCGACCGGCACGACATCCGGGTCCAGCTGCGTCCCTCCGGTGAACAGGCCGGCACCACCTCGCTGGTCATGCTCCCCGACGCCATCACGCACGGCGGTGGCGGCGAACAGTCGCTGGACAACAACGAGTTCACCGTCTCGCAGATCATCCCGGAGCAGCAGCCCTTCGCGGGCGAGAGCCTCGACGGACAGCCGATGCGGACGGCCGCGGAGCTGGGCTTCGACGACAGCCGCTACGGCGATGCGGAATCCATGCGGGGGTTGGACCCCGTCGGCCGCTCGCTGATGCGCGAGGAGCGCCGCGCGGCCCTGGAGGCCCAGACGCACGGCGCGGAGCATCCGCAAGAGATCTCTCAGGCCGCTCCGTCCTACGGAGACGAGTTCGAGACTCCCCAGCCCTCGTACACCAACGGACAGGGTGCGTACCAGGAGCCGCATGCGGCGTACGACCAGCAGACGGCGTACCAGGATCCGCAGCAGCCCGCGTACGCGGACACGTACTTCCCGGCTGACGGCAGCCGGCCGCAAGGCAATGGCTTCCCGCCCGCCGACGGCTACCCGGAACCCGCCTATGCGGAACCGGTCCAGGGCAATGGTGCCGCGACCCCGGCCACCTCCCCGGAGACGTTCGCCACCTTCGACGAGCCGTCCTACCAGGACGACTGGCCGAAGCAGGACGACTACCAGAACGCCTACGGCTCCCAGTACGCTCCGGAACCGGAATCCGTGCAGGCCGCTGACGCCAGTGAGCAGGACCGCGTAGGCTTCGACCGTCCCGGACCGGCTTCCTCCGCCACCCACGAGCTGACCGACGCCGGACTGCCCCGCCGCGGCGGCGCCGGCCGGCCGCAGCCCGTGACGCAGGATGCACCGGCGTCCGCAGGGGCGGACGGCGACGGGCACTCCGAGAACGACGGCCGGTGGCAGCAGGCGTCGAAGCTGCGGAAACCGAAGTCGGCAGGGGTCACCTCCTCCGGCTTGCCTCGGCGGGTACCCAAGGCGAACTTGATCGAGGGCGCCGCGGAAACGACCCCGCAGGGAGGCCCACAGGTCTCCCGTGCCCCCGAGGATGTGCGGGGCAGACTGAGCAACCTGCGTCGGGGCGTCCAACGCGGACGCAGCGCAGGCAGTGATACGAACGGCCAGGGCTTCGGTCCTGACAGCACCTACAACCAGGAGCGTTAGTGTGAGCCCGATGAGCCAGGCGGCACAGAACCTGAACTGGTTGATCACCAACTTCGTGGAGAACACCCCCGGGGTGTCCCACACCGTGGTGGTCTCCGCCGATGGACTCCTTCTGGCGATGTCCGAAGGCTTCCCGCGTGACCGCGCCGACCAGTTGGCGGCCGTCGCCTCCGGTCTGACCTCGCTGACCGCGGGTGCCTCCCGCATCTTCGAGGGCGGCAGTGTGAACCAGACGGTTGTGGAGATGGAGCGGGGATTCCTCTTCATCATGTCCATTTCCGACGGTTCGTCCCTCGCGGTTCTCGCACATCCGGAGGCGGACATCGGCCTCGTAGGGTACGAGATGGCGCTTCTGGTCGATCGTGCCGGTACTGTCCTGACTCCGGACCTTCGTGCGGAGCTCCAGGGGAGCCTTCTCAACTAGCAGAAGGACGGTGCGTATTCGCGTCCTGGCACCGTAAGGTTTCGGGACGCGTCTTCCACAGCGACGGGTGACCCGGCACGGTCGGAGGAGGAGAGAAAGTGGCAACACTCCCAGGTGGTTCGTCCGCGGGGAACTGGCCCTATGGCCAGGGCTCCGGGCAGGATGAGCAGAACCGGCACAACTTCCCCTCCGCTCCGGGCCAGTGGCGTCAGCCGTATGCGCCTCAGGGCCCGCAGGGCCCCGGTCCGTCGCCGTACGACCAGCCGCCGGCGCCGCGCATCCAGCCCGTGCAGCCGCAGCGCCACGCCCCCGAGCCGGCGCCCGCGGGGTTGAACAACCCTCTGGTGCGTCCGTACGCCATGACGGGCGGCCGTACCAGGCCGCGCTACCAGCTCGCCATCGAGGCGCTGGTGCACACCACCGCGCAGCCGCACCAGATGCAGGGCCAACTGCCCGAGCATCAGCGGATCTGCAACCTCTGCCGGGAGATCAAGTCGGTGGCCGAGATCTCGGCGCTCCTGACGATCCCTCTCGGTGTGGCCAGGATTCTCGTCGCCGACTTGGCGGAGGCGGGCCTGGTCGCCATCCATCAGCCCGGCGGCGACGAGAACGCCGGCGGCCAGCCAGACGTGACACTGCTCGAAAGGGTGCTCAGTGGACTTCGCAAGCTCTAGCGGCGGTCCTTCCCGCTCCACGACCTCCGCGAAGATCGTGGTGGCGGGCGGCTTCGGCGTGGGCAAAACCACGTTCGTCGGCGCCGTCTCGGAGATCAACCCGCTGCGCA
>NZ_MLYP01000102.1 GCF_001866645.1 Streptomyces colonosanans | reverse complement strand
AGCCACCTGTCCTGCGGCGCCGTGCGGCATGGGGGTCTCCCCTGCTCGAGCGAAGCCGAGAGCTTGGGGGAGTGCGTGCCGGGCGTCGGGGCGCAGACGGGGAACTCAGAACAGGCCCTAATACTGCAACGGTGTTTGTGCTGATTGCTGGCCAGTTTCAGGGGCTGTGTCCGCGGCGTGTGTAGTGACTGATGCGGGCTTGGCGTTGTCGTCTTCGGCGCCAGTACGACCAGCGCAGGACGTGGTCGATCGTTGCCGGGCGGCGGTCGGTGAGACGCGTGATCAGGCGCCGGATCTCGGCGAGGCTGAGGTGGATGAGCTGGGAGGATCCGTTTCTGCTTTCCCGGTATCGAGTGCGCGGGTGCGCAGGATGGTCAGGCGGGCGTGGGCTGCCATGGCCTGTTTCATGTGGCGGTGCCATGCCCTCGGTGTCCGTGGCCGGAGTGGTGGTGCGTGAGGACGGGCGCCTCCTGGCGATCCGCCGGGCCGACAACGGCACCTGGGAACTCCCCGGCGGTGTCCTCGAACTCAACGAGACCCCCGAGGCCGGCGTCGCCCGCGAGGCCCTGGAGGAGACAGGCATCCACATCGAGGTGGACGAACTCACCGGCGTCTACAAGAACATGACCCGTGGCGTCGTCGCCCTGGTCTTCCGCTGCAAGCCTTCCGCCGGGGGATCTCATGGGGCGGCTGCATTCGGGACAGGTTGGGGCGTCCTTGCTCTCTCCGCTCGGGAGGGCGATGGCCGGCGGGCCTGCCGGTCGCTGTGAAAGTGCGCCGGTAGACATGTCTCGGTGAGGTCACCGCAGGTCACGGCCGCCGGTGATCAGTTGTGGCTGGTCAAGCGGGAATCCAGTCAGGCCACTGCGGCGGGATGTTGCTCACGGGGCAAAGGCCCGAGTCGCCCGGATAGCCGTCCAAGGTCCCTCGCGTCGCGAAGAACCACCATGCCGGCCACACCGTCGCCACGACCACCAGCAGCGTCGGCATCAGGACGCGGACAGCCGCCGGCGCGTGAAGCGTCAGGCGTCGGCCGATGGCCCGCGCCACGAGCCCCATGAGGGCTTCGGCCACCACGACCAGAGGTAGCAGGAAGTTGAGTTCCAGCCGTCCGCCGGCTTCGTATCCCGCGTCACAGTACGCACGAGCCCAGACAGCCAGGGCCCACGCGACGCAGCCCATGGCAGCTCCGAACAATGCGGAGCCCGCCCAAGGGAGACAGGTGTTGGATTCCGACATGGCTCTGTCCACGACAGGACATGACATCCAGGACACCGTTGCAGTTCCACGAGCCATACAGATGTCGACGCACGCCGCTCAGCGGGGCAACCACTGAAGGCGCCAAGCCCCTCTGCAGCCGCGTACTGACGGCAGTGACGGCAGTTCTGGCGGCAACGAGGGCGGATGACAGCAGAGTTCGACAACCCGCAACAGCAGCAGTGCGCTTGGCCGCAGGTTCGAACGATCGGGCTCGCTGGCGCGCAGCTTCCGACGCGGCTGTTCTGCCCGCAGATCGTCGCGCCGTGACCTCGGCGACCGTCTCCGGACCTGCCGACCGCTGGACCGCACAGCGCGCCCTCGCCTTCTCGGTGACCCTGCTGGAGCACTGCCGGCGCCTCGCGCTCGTCGGCAACTCTCCCGCCCCCGCACGGGCGTTGCGCACATGATCTTGGGGAGGCAGCATGGCCCACGGACGGGACGCCGCGCCCAGCAGGACGCGCGGCGGCGGAAACGGGAGGGAACGCATCATGATTCGGTTGGCCGACACGCCCATGACCTGGGTGGCGACTGGAGACAGCATCACCCAGGGCGTGCTGCACACCCACGGTGCGCGTGGCTGGGCCGAGCATGTGCACGAGCGGGTGGGGTGGCAGCTGGGCAGGCTCACAGATGTCCTGATCAACTCTGGTGTCTCCGGGTGGAGCGCGGGTGACGTGCTCGGAGCACATGACTGGCTGATCGGCCGCTTTCAGCCCGATGTGCTGTCCGTCTCGCTCGGCACGAACGACTGCCTCGCCGGCGAGGCCGGGCTGCCCGCCTTCCACGACGCGATGCGCAAAATCATCGACAACGTCGGTGAAGGCACGCAGATCGTGCTGCACACCCCGGTTCTGGTCAGTTTCTCGGGCCGCGAACGACGTGCGGCCATGCCTGCGTACTGCCAGGCGGTACGGGAGCTCGCCGCGGAGACCGGCGCGCTGCTCGTCGACCACGAAGCGCACTGGCTCGCGCACCATGGCACGGCGGACCCGATCCCGTGGCTGGACGATGCGGCGCATCCCAACGCGACCGGTCATCTTGAGATGGCCAACCATGCGCTGCGGGTGATGGGTCTGGGCGAACTGGAACAGCCTTGAGACGACGTCTGAAGGGCTTGGCCGCAGGCTCGAATCCTGCCGGGCCCGGCTGCCCCGGCTGAAACTGCTCATCGCCTCCGGGATGCGGAACAGCGTCATCGACTACGCCGCCGCCGAGGCGCACGGTGTGACCGTGTGCGGCACCGCGAGTTCCTCCACGCCGCCCGTCGAGCTGACCTGGGCGCTGCTGCTCGGGCTCGCGCGCGGCATCGTGGAGGAGAACAACGCCCTGCGCGAGGGCGGGCCCTGGCAGAGCACCGTGGGCGCGGATCTGCACGGGAGACGGCCCGGGCTGCTCGGGCTCGGGAAGATCGGCAGTCGGGTGACGCAGGCGGCCAGGCGGTCGAGGACATCCACGCGTACCTCGCGGGGGAGCCGGTGCGCCGCCTCGGGGGCTGACCCGGGCGCCACAGCGGGCTGCCGGGGAGGGCCCCTACTGCCGTGGGCTGCCGCCGGCCCCGGTACGGCCGACCGCCCGGGGACGTGAGGTCATCGGCTCTGGAGGGGCAGTCCGCCGAGCAGCCGGCCCGTGCCGCCGTACTGGTTGAGTCGGGTCGTCGCGCTCTTCACGGTGCTGAGCACGGAGCTCTTGTTCTCGGAGTCAAGGGCGTCGGACTGGTGCTGAACGGGGCGTACGTCGAGGGTCCGCTGGCTGGTGAGGGTCTGCAGCGCGCCGTTGACGCCGGTGGGCGCGAGGTCGGAGGCGTTCGAGGCGAAGGCAGGAGCCGCGGCACCGGCGACGACCAGGGATCCGGCAACAACGGCGGCGGCTTTGAGGGACTTCATCGTGTTCCTTTCTTCGGCGACTCATGTCACCAGAGGAATGAGTACTGCGCCCTGGTCAACGAGTCCCCGGGCCCGCGGAAACCCAGCGGGCGGCAAAGATGCCCGCAGCCACCGAACGCGCGGCGGGCCGCGTTCCCTCCCTGCCGCGCTCGTCGTCTCTGGTGAGGCATCCCGCGAGGGCGCCGTACCCCGCCCCGCCCGGGCCGACCGAGGCAGAACCCGATCGGTGGCACAACGCCAGCCGGCCGCCTCCCGAGCGGGAGAGCGGCCGGCACAGGGCTTCGCTCGGACGTCAGGCGTTGCCGCACGTGTTGCCGAACGCGGGGTTCAGCAGGCCGATGATGTCGATCGTGTTCCCGCACACGTTGGCCTGGACGTCGATCGGGATCTGCGTAACGTTGCCCGACAGGATGCCCGGAGAGTTGCTGGCGGCGCCCGAGGCGCCGCTGTCGGCGGCAGCGATGCCGGCGGTACCCGCCACGACCGCGGCGGCAACGGTGGTCAGGGCCAGGCCCTTGGCGATACGCAACATGGAGAGGTGCTCCTTGGTGTTCGTCACAACAGTCGGACGGAATGCCCGACGTTGAGTCAACGCGCGGCTCACGCCCTGGTTGCGCCCCCAATGGGGTGATCTACTAAATTGCCGGGCTTCACCGTTACGGCTCACTCTGCCCGTCGACAAGGTGACGCCGACCCCGGTCACCGGAGAAGACATACCAAAGTCCTGGTCCGAATGTCCGGACAAAGCATTGACAGGGCTCCCGCGCCGCGGCTAGACCTGAGGGCAGCCGATGTGAGGGGAACTCGATGAGGGAGTTCAAGGAGCCCGGGCCGTACGGTCCCGGTGACCCGTTCGACCTGATCACGATCGGCCGGGTCGGCGTGGACCTGTATCCGCCGCGAACAGTCGCGCCCCTGCCGCAGGCGATGCCCATCGACGGGCGCAGGCCTGAGCGGGGAGCCCGGCCGCACAGGCACGCTCACCGCACCGGCGCCCCGGGCCCGGGCGCGTACAACGGTCTTCGACCTCGATGGGCGACCCGGGCAACTGCCCGCCGTCCGGAGCCTGGTGACCGACCGTTCACTGCCGTACCCGGCGGACGGCGGCATCACCGCGGTCGCGGACACCCTCGTAGAACTTCAGTGAGGGCCGCATGAGCACGGAGCTGTACGTCCCCAGGGGTGCCACCGCGAACGCGCACTACGCCCTCGACATCGACCCCGAGCGGGCAGGCTGGCGCCACAGCAGCCTGCGGATCGTGCAGCTCCCTCCGGCCGGCACGCACACCTTCACCACCGGTGACAGTGAATGGATCGTGCTTCCTCTCCAAGGTGCCTGCACCGTGCATATTGAAGGCGCGACAATCCAACTCCTGGGCAGGGACGGCGTGTTCGCGGAGGTTTCCGACTTCGCGTACGTGCCCCGCGACGCCCGGGTCCAGATCGCCTCCGGCGCGGGAGGCCGCTTCGCCCTGGCAGGAGCGAAGTGCGAGCGCCGACTCCCCGCCCGCTACGGCCCCGCGCCGGAGGTCCCCGTCGAAGAGCGCGGCAGCGGCACCTGCGCCCGCCAAGTGCGCAACTTCGCCTCGGCCGACGCCTTCGTATGCGACAAGCTCATCGCCGTCGAGGTCATCACCCCCGGCGGCAACTGGTCCTCGTACCCGCCGCACAAGCACGACGAGACGCGGCCGGGCGAGGAGACGGAACTGGAGGAGATCTACTACTTCGAGATCGAGGGCCCGAACGGTTTCGGGTACCAGCGCGTCTTCCCCTCGCGTGAAGGCGGATCCGACGTCCTCGCCGAGGTCCGCACCGGCGACGCCGTCCTCGTCCCCGACGGCTGGCACGGCCCGTCCGTCGCGCAGCCCGGGCACACCATGTACTACCTGAACGTCATGGCCGGGCCGGGCGAGGAACGTCAGTGGCGGATCTGCTTCCACCCGGCCCATCTGGACAGCGCAGGGGGATACCGATGACCTCGACGACGAGACTCACGGTCGCTCAGGCGCTCGTACGCTTCCTGGCCGCCCAGTACACCGAGCGGGACGGTGTGCGCCGACGGCTGATCGCGGCGACCTGGGGCATCTTCGGCCACGGCAACGTCGCGGGCCTCGGACAGGCGCTGGTCGAGTACGGCCATGTGATGCCGTATCACCAGGGCCGCAACGAGCAGTCGATGGTGCACGCGGCGGTCGGCTACGCCCGGCAGTCGAACCGGCTGTCCACCCACGCCGTGACGACGTCCATCGGCCCCGGCGCGACCAACCTGGTCACCGGTGCCGCCCTTGCCACCGTCAACCACCTCCCGGTCCTGCTGCTGCCCGGCGACGCCTTCGCCACCCGCCCGGCGGACCCGGTGCTCCAGCAGCTGGAGGTCCCCCGCGCCGGCGACCTGTCCGTCAACGACTGCCTGCGCCCGGTGTCGGCGTACTTCGACCGGATCACCCGCCCCGAGGCGCTGATCCCGGCCGCCCTGCAGGCGATGCGCGTGCTCACGGACCCGGTCGACACGGGCGCGGTCACGCTCGCGCTGCCGCAGGACGTACAGGCGGAGGGCTTCGACTGGCCGGAGGAGTTCTTCACCGAGCGGACCTGGACCGTACGTCGTCCGGGCGCCGACCCGGTGGAACTCGCCGCGGCCGTTCGGGCGATCCGTGCCGCCCGGCGTCCGCTCATCGTGGCCGGCGGCGGCGTCCACCACAGCCGCGCCGAAGAAGCCCTCGCCCGGTTCGCCGAAACCACCGGCATCCCGGTCGCCTCCACCCAGGCCGGCAAGGGCTCGCTGCGCTGGGACCACCCCCAGGACGTCGGCGGTATCGGCCACACCGGCACGGCGACCGCCGACGAACTGGCCCGCACCGCCGACCTGGTGATCGGCGTCGGCACCCGCTACACCGACTTCACCACGGCCTCCGGCACCCTCTTCACCGGCGCCGGCGTCCGCTTCCTCAACCTCAACATCGCCTCCTACGACGGCCACAAGCTCTCCGGGCTGCCGCTGGTCGCCGACGCGCGGGGCGGCCTGAGGGCGCTCACCGAGGCGCTGACGGTGCACGGACACCGCGTCGATCCCTCGTACGTCACGGAGTACACGCAGGGCAAGGAGCGCTGGGAGCAGCGCGTCGACGCCTGCTTCGCGGCCGGTGAGCCGGCCGTACGGCCGACGCAGCCGCAGGTCATCGGCGCCCTGGACGCGGTGGTGGACGAATCCGACATCGTCGTCAACGCGGCCGGTTCGCTCCCCGGCGATCTGCACAAGCTGTGGCGGACCCGCTCCCGCGACCAGTACCACCTCGAATACGGCTACTCGTGCATGGGCTACGAGATCCCGGCCGCGATCGGGGTGAAGATGGCCGCGCCCGACCGTCCCGTGTGGGCGCTGGTCGGTGACGGCACCTATCTGATGATGCCGACGGAGATCGTCACCGCGGTGCAGGAGGGGATCGCGATCAAGATCCTGCTCGTGCAGAACCACGGCTATGCGTCCATCGGCGGCCTGTCGGAGTCGGTGGGCGGCGAGCGGTTCGGCACCGACTACCGCTTCCGGTCCGCGGACGGCACGTACACAGGGGCGCCGCTGCCCGTGGACCTGGCCGCCAACGCGGCCAGCCTCGGCATGCGGGTGCTGCGCGCGAAGACCGTACGCGACCTGCGCGCCGCCCTCGCCGAGGCGCGCGACGCCGACACTCCCACATGTGTCTACGTCGAGACCGAATCCGCAGACACAGTGTCGGGAGCGCCTCCGGCGCAGGCCTGGTGGGATGTACCTGTGGCCGAGACCGCGACCCGAGCGTCGGCGGTCAAGGCGCGCGAAGAGTACGACCGGCACGTCTCGACCCGACGCCGCCATCTGTGAAGGAGTTCTTGGGCATGACGAAGATCGTCAACCACTGGATCGGCGGCAAGACCGTCGAAGGCGCGTCGGGCGCGTACGGGCCGGTGACCGACCCTGCGACCGGCGCGGTCACCACGAAGGTCGCCTTCGCGTCCGTGGAAGAGGTGGACGCGGCCGTCGCGACGGCCAAGGACGCGTACCGGACCTGGGGCCATTCCTCGCTCGCGCAGCGCACGTCCATCCTCTTCAAGTTCCGTGCGCTGCTGGACGCCCACCGCGACGAGATCGCCGAGCTGATCACCGCCGAGCACGGCAAGGTGCACAGCGACGCGCTCGGCGAGGTGGCCCGCGGCCTGGAGATCGTCGACCTGGCCTGCGGTATCAGCGTGCAGCTCAAGGGCGAGCTGTCCACGCAGGTGGCGACCCGCGTGGACGTGGCGGCGATCCGGCAGCCGCTGGGCGTCGTCGCGGGCATCACGCCGTTCAACTTCCCGGCGATGGTCCCGATGTGGATGTTCCCGATCGCCATCGCGTGCGGCAACACGTTCGTGCTGAAGCCCTCCGAGAAGGACCCGTCGGCCGCCATGCGCCTCGCCGAGCTGCTGGCCGAGGCGGGCCTGCCGGACGGTGTCTTCAACGTCGTCCACGGCGACAAGGTGGCCGTGGACCGGCTCCTCGAGCACCCGGACGTCAAGGCGGTCTCCTTCGTCGGCTCGACCCCGATCGCGCGCTACATCCACACCACGGCCTCCGCGAACGGCAAGCGCGTCCAGGCTCTGGGCGGCGCCAAGAACCACATGCTGGTGCTCCCGGACGCGGACCTGGACGCGGCGGCGGACGCCGCGGTCTCGGCGGCGTACGGCTCCGCGGGCGAACGCTGCATGGCCATCTCCGCAGTCGTGGCCGTCGGCTCCATCGGCGACGAGCTGGTGGAGAAGATCCGCGAGCGCGCCGAGAAGATCAAGATCGGTCCGGGCAACGACCCTGCCTCGGAGATGGGCCCGCTGATCACCAAGGTGCACCGGGACAAGGTGGCCTCCTATGTGGCGGGCGCGGCGGCGGAAGGCTCCGAGGTCGTCCTCGACGGCACGGGCTACACGGTCGACGGGTACGAGGACGGCCACTGGATCGGCATCTCGCTCCTCGACAAGGTGCCGACCACGGCGAAGGCGTACCAGGACGAGATCTTCGGCCCGGTGCTGTGCGTGCTGCGCGCCGAGACCTACGAGGAGGGCGTCGCCCTCATCAACGCCTCGCCGTTCGGCAACGGCACCGCGATCTTCACCCGGGACGGCGGCGCCGCCCGCCGCTTCCAGCTGGAGATCGAGGCGGGCATGGTCGGCGTGAACGTGCCGATCCCGGTGCCGGTGGGCTACCACTCCTTCGGTGGCTGGAAGGACTCGCTCTTCGGCGACCACCACATCTACGGCAACGACGGCACGCACTTCTACACCCGCGGCAAGGTGGTCACCACCCGCTGGCCCGACCCGGCCGACGCTCCGGCGGGTGTCGACCTGGGGTTCCCGCGTAACCACTGAGCGTGACCGAACTCCACCGTCAGGCCGTCCGGATATCGGACGGCCTGACATTTTTTTGACGCCCGACCTGCGGTTCTCGTGCGCGCGGATGAAACGGGTACCAGAGGTGGAGTGCGCCCATTGCCTTTGAAAGCAAGGTCACTTCCCAAAAGGGTTTGATGAATGAGCTATCGAGGCGTCAGGCCCTGGGAATGCGATGCGGAGCAGGTCGCTCCATGTGTACGGATTCCGAAGGTAAACGGCCATTGACGCAAAGGTTTTCGTCGGGGTTCCATCTGCGCGGGAGCGGACGAAGTGACGTACGACGAGCCGCCGGAGGCGATAGCGCTCCCGACCGCTAACACTGCCGTACAAGTCGATCGGAACAACTGCATGACCGACACGCTCCGTCCTGTCGAGGACGCCGTCATCGAGGTATCTGACCGTCCTCAGAAGCTCAAGCGTTCCATCGGCGTCGTCGGCGGCACTCTGCTCACGCTGTCCTGCGTGACGCCCGCCTCCACACTCTTCGTGGTCGTCCCCGACCTGTTCGGCTCGCTCGGCACCGCCACCGCCCTCACGATCGCCATCGGCTGCCTCCTGTGCATCGCCGTGGCGTTCTGCTACTCGGAGCTGGGCACCCTCATCCCCAGCGCGGGCGGCGAGTACGCCATGGTCTCGACGCTGGCCGGACGCCTGGCGGGCTGGCTGGTCTTCGTACTGTCCCTGCTGGTCGTCATGGTCGTGCCGCCGGTGATCGCGATGGGCACGGCGGACTACCTCACGCCGATCGTGCACCTCGACCCGGCCATGACCGGCGCCGGCGTCATGCTGATGGCCACGCTCGCCGGCCTGCTGGACCTGCGCGCCAACGCCTGGATCACCGGCATCTTCCTGGTCCTGGAGGTCGTGGCCGCGGGAGTCGTCGCGCTCCTGGGCTTCGCGCACAGCGAGCGCGGCGTCGACAGTCTGGTCACGATGCAGGTGGCCGGCTCCGGCGGCCACACGGACACCGTGACGGCCATGCTGGTGATCTCCGGGCTCGCCATCGCCCTCTTCGCCACCCAGGGCTTCTCGACCGCCGTCTACCTCTCCGAGGAACTGGAGAACCCGCGCCGCAACGTCGCCCGCACGGTCCTCGCCACCCTCGCCATCTCCTCGGTCATCATCCTGGTCCCGGTCGTCGCGATCACCATGGGCGCCTCCGACGTCAAGGCCCTGACCGACGGCGACCTCAGCGGCATGGTCACCGCCTGGTCCAACTCCGCCGTCGGCACCTTCGTGAGCCTGTGCGTTGCCCTCGCGATCATCAACGCGGGCATCGTCATGGTCATCCAGAACTCCCGCGTGCTGTTCGCCTCGGCCCGTGACAAGGCCTGGCCCGAGCCCGTCAACAACGCCCTCTCCAAGCTCGGCCGGTTCGGCTCTCCGTGGGTCGCCACCCTCCTCGTCGGCGTCCCCGGCGCGCTCCTGTGCTTCGTGAACCTGGACACCCTCTACGGCGTCACGGGCGTCTCGGTGACCGGCATGTACCTGCTCGTCGCGATCGCCGCCCTGCTGGCCCGGCGCGGCTCGCACCGGCACCAGTCCGCGTGGCGGATGCCGTTGTGGCCCGCGATGCCGGTCCTGCTGATCGCGGTCCTGGTGTACGTGCTCACCCTGCAGGAGGTGAGCTACCTGCTGTGGACGGGCGGCATCACCGCGGTGGCCACCCTGTACTGGGTCCTCTACCTGCGCCCGCGCCGCGACACCCGCTGGCTGGTGTCGATCCCGGAGGACACGCAGGAGTAATCCGCGCCGGCTCAGCCGAAGTCCCACGTCACCACCGTGCACGTACCGTCGTCCTTGCCGCCCGCACTGCGATAGGCGGCAAGGGCGACGTCGTTCCCGGTGTCGACGAGCACCCACATGTCGTAGCAGCCGAGTTCACGCCCGAGCGCGGCGAGCCGCTGCACCAGGGCCCGCCCGATCCCCCTGCGCCGGTACGGCTCCGCGACGGCCAGCTCGTACAGGAACATCTCGGTGCCCTTGTCGGGGTGGATCGCCTCGACACCGCTGACGAAGCCGACGGGCGTCGATCCGCCGTCCTCGTAGGCCTGGAAGAGATGGTGCCCGACCGCGGTCAGGAAGCGCTCGGCCCACTCGGGGCGGACAGGGTGGTCGAAGAGGTGTTCGGCAGCGGCCACTTCGGCGACGGTGGTGGCCCGGCGGATCTCCATGCGGTTTCGTACCACGGACGCGGTAGGCGGCAACAGGCCCGTACGTCCGTGGGAGGGGCCCGAGTTCAGCCCGACGACTGCCCCGGTTGTCGGTGGCGGCCCGTACCGTTGACGCATGGATCTTCGACTGCCCGCAGTCCGAGGGCTGCGCCGAGGCGCCGTGGCCGCCCTCGCCGCGGTCGTCCTGGTGCTGGCCTGTGTCGGTACGTGGACGGCCGTGGCCTCGGACGACACCCCTGCCGTGCACCGCACCGACAGGGTCATGGACATGGGCGCCGGCGTGCGGATCGACACGGCGTACTTCGTCTCGGCATCCGGCGGCCGCCGCCCGGCGGTCCTGCTCGCGCACGGCTTCGGCGGCAGCAAGGACGATGTCAGGGAACAGGCGGAGAAGCTCGCCCGCGACGGGTATGCGGTGCTGACCTGGTCGGCGCGCGGCTTCGGCCGGTCGACGGGCAAGGTCGGGCTGAACGACCCCAAGGGCGAGGTCGCCGATGTCTCCCGGCTCATCGACTGGCTGGCCGAGCGGCCGGAGGTCGAACTGGACAGGCCGGGCGACCCGCGCGTGGGCGTCACCGGCGCCTCGTACGGCGGGGCGATCTCTCTGCTGGCCGCGGGGTACGACCACCGGGTGGATGCGATCGCCCCGGCGATCACGTACTGGAACCTGGCGGACGCCCTGTTCCCGAACGGCGTGTTCAAGAAGCTGTGGGCCGGCGTCTTCATGAACTCGGGCGGCGGCTGCCGGAATTTCACCGCCGACTTGTGCCGGTTGTACGAACGGGTCGCGGAGACGGGGACGCCCGACACCCAGGCACGCGCCCTGCTCGAGGCGCGCTCGCCGACCGCCGTCGGCAAGAGCATCAAGGTGCCCACGCTCCTCGTGCAGGGCCAGTCCGACTCACTGTTCCCGCTCGGCCAGGCGGACGCCGCGGCCAGGGCGATCCGGGCCAACGGCGCGCCCGTGGACGTCGACTGGATCGCGGGCGGGCACGACGGCGGGGACAGGGAGACGAGCCGTGTCCAGTCGCGCGTCCGGGCATGGTTCGACCGCTATCTGAAGAACGACAAGAGCGTCGACACCGGGCCCGCCTTCCGGATCACCCGCACCGGGGGCATCGACTCCACCGACGGCGCGGCCCGGTTGCGGGGGGCGAGCGGGGACACGTATCCCGGTCTGGAGAACGGGCAGCGGACGGTCGCGCTCAGCGGTCGCGCGCAGAGCTTCGCCAACCCGGCGGGCGCGAGCCCGCCCGCGGTCTCCGCGCTCCCCGGCCTCGGCGGTCCGGGCGGCCTGTCCCAGCTGTCGTCGCTCGGCATCGGGGTGTCGCTCGACTTCCCCGGGCAGTACGCCCACTTCGACTCGCGGCCCGTGCGCGACGACCTGTGGATCACCGGCTCGCCCACCGTGACGGTCCATGTGACGTCGACGCGCGACGACGCCGTGCTCTTCGGAAAGGTGTACGACGTCGGCCCGGGCGGCACCCAGCAGGTGCTGCCCTCGCAGCTGGTCGCCCCCGTCCGGGTGACAGGGGCGAAGGACGGCACAGACGTCACCCTGACTCTGCCGGCCGTCGACCACGAGGTGCAGAAGGGGCACCGGCTGCGGCTGGTCCTCGCCTCGACGGACCTCGGCTATGCGTCCCCGGCCGCGCCGGCCACGTACACCGTCTCCCTCAAGAGCGGTCTGAAGGTGCCGACCGCACCGGGTGTGCGGACCGCGGCGGCCCCGCTGCCTTCCTGGGTCTGGTGGCTCCCCCCGGCCGGGGCGGTGGTCGCCCTGGCCCTGCTGCTGACGGGCCGGCGCCGTACGACGACACCGGCGCCCGCCCCCGCGCTGGCCGATATCCCCCTGCAGATAACGGACCTGAGCAAGCGGTACGCCAAGTCGGCGGACCGGTACGCGGTACGGGACCTCTCCTTCCGTGTGGAGAAGGGGCAGGTGCTGGGCCTGCTGGGGCCGAACGGCGCCGGCAAGACGACGACGCTGCGCATGTTGATGGGCCTCATCAACCCGGACGACGGTGACATCCGCGTCTTCGGCCACGCCATCCGGCCGGGCGCCCCGGTGCTGTCGCGGGTCGGGGCCTTCGTGGAGGGCGCGGGCTTCCTGCCGCACCTGACCGGCCGGGAGAACCTTGAGCTGTACTGGCAGGCGACGGGCCGCCCGCCCGAGGACGCGCATCTGGACGAGGCGCTGGAGATCGCGGGGCTGGGCGAGGCGCTGGCCCGTGCGGTGCGTACGTACTCCCAGGGCATGCGCCAGCGCCTCGCCATCGCTCAGGCGATGCTCGGCCTGCCGGACCTGCTCATCCTCGACGAGCCGACCAACGGCCTGGACCCGCCGCAGATCCGCGAGATGCGCGAGGTCATGATCCGCTACGCGGCGGCGGGCCGTACGGTCATCGTCTCCAGCCACCTGCTGGCGGAGGTCGAACAGTCCTGCACCCACCTGGTGGTCATGGACCGCGGCCGGCTGGTGCAGGCGGGCCCGGTGGACGAGATCGTGGGCTCCGGCGACACCGTGCTCGTCGGGCTGGCGGCCGACATCGCCGACCCGATGGTGGAGAAGGTGGCGGCGCTGCCCGAGGTGTCGTCGGTGACACGGACGGAGGGCGGACTGCTCGTACGCCTGGCACCGGACACGGCGGCCGGGACCACGGACGCCCTGCAGCCCGTGGGCGCCGGCCCGCTCCCTCAGGGTGCGTCCGGCACGGTGGAGACCGCCGCGGCAGGCATCGGCACGGCCGCGGGGGCGAGCACCGGTTCATCCGCGCTCCCCGCCGGGGCGGTCACCTCCGGCTCCACGGCTGCCGCGCGACTACTCGTCGAACTCGTCCGTCTGGGAGTCCCGGTGGCTTCGCTCGGCCCCCACCGCCGTCTGGAAGACGCCTTCCTCACCCTGATCGGAGGTTCCGCATGAGCGCGCTCGCCGAACGGGCGGGGACGGCCGACGGATACCGGGCGCGGCGGACGCTGCCCCTACGCGTCGAACTCGTCCGGCAGTTGAAACGGCGCCGTACGCTCGTCATGGGCTCGGTTCTCGCCCTCCTGCCGTTCGTGCTGGTCGTCGCCTTCGCCATCGGAGGCGACCCGAGCTCCCGCAACGGCCGGGTCACACTGATGGACACGGCCACCGCGTCGGGCGCCAACTTCGCCGCGGTGAACCTCTTCGTCTCTGCCGGGTTCCTGCTCGTCATCCCGGTCGCCCTGTTCTGCGGGGACACGGTCGCCTCCGAAGCGAGCTGGTCGTCGCTGCGCTATCTGCTCGCGGCACCGGTGCCACGCGCCCGTCTGCTGTGGTCCAAGCTCGCGGTCGGACTCGGCCTGAGCCTCGCGGCCATGGTGCTGCTGCCGGTCGTCGCCCTCGCGGTGGGCACGGCGGCCTACGGCTGGGGGCAGTTGGAGATCCCCACCGGCGGCGCCCTTCCCCCGGGCACGGCCGCCCAGCGGCTCGTCGTCGTGGTGGCCTACATCTTCGTTTCCCAACTGGTCACCGCCGGGCTCGCGTTCTGGCTGTCGACCCGAACGGACGCACCGCTGGGCGCGGTCGGCGGCGCGGTCGGCCTCACGATCGTGGGGAACGTGCTGGACGCGGTCACGGCCCTCGGCCACTGGCGCGACTTCCTTCCCGCGCACTGGCAGTTCGCCTGGGCCGACGCCGTCCAGCCCCACCCGGAGTGGGCCGGCATGATCCAGGGCACGGCCGTGTCCCTCACCTACGCGATCGTGCTGTTCGCCCTGGCCTTCCGTGGTTTCGCACGCAAGGACGTCGTTTCCTAGTGCCGCGGCAGGCAACGTTTGCCCGTTAAGGAGCGGCGTCGTGGGGGCACCTCCCGCTCTGGGGGTCCCCCCGCTCGAGCGGAGCCGAGAGTGGGAGAGAAGCCGAGAGTGGGGGTCCCCCTGCTCGAAGAGCTTGGGGGAGTGCCGGCCGGAAGCCCTTGTACTGGACGTACTTGGGCTTTCGTCTGGCGCGGCGAGTGGGGGTACCCCCTGCTCGAAGAGCTTGGGGGAGTGTGCCGGGCGTCGCGACGGGTCGCCCGCCGCGGCACCAGACCTCCGGGACCCACGAGGAGCCGCCCGCCGAACTGCCCGGCTGGCGGCTCCTCGTGGGCCTGACTCAGCTGTTGCCGATGCGTTGCGTTCGAGTGAATTACGCGGTTCCTTGCGTTCCGGAGTTGCTTCAGACGCCTTTTCCTCGTTTCACAGGCTGCAGGTCGTGCAGCGAGCAGTTCTAGCTGTGTTCGCTCGGTTTCCGCCGCCACAGGGGCACGACTGCAGAGAAGGGAAAGTTCGTGAAGCACAAGAAGAGCGCCGCCATTGCCGCCGGCGCCATCATGACTCTCGGAATGGCTGCCCCGGCGATGGCCGACGCGGGTGCCAACGGCGCCGCGGCCGGTTCCCCGGGCATCCTGTCCGGCAACGTCGTCCAGGTGCCCGTACACATTCCGGTCAACGTGTGCGGCAACTCCATCGGCATCGTCTCGCTGTTGAACGCGACAGGCCGTAACACCTGCGCGAACACCTGACGTTGCGGCCGTAAGCGGCTGATGTCCTCGCACCAGCCGCCCGACTGAGTCACGGTCGGCCTTGGACTGCCCTCTTCGGCTCCAGGGCCGGCTTTCCCGCTTTTCCGCTTCTATTAGTAGGAAGACAACGAGATTGCGACAGACCCTGAGCAGGGGAATGGTCGCGGCTGCCGCCGCGACGGGAATTCTTTCCCTCTGCGGAAACCCGGTGTACGCGGACTCGCAGGCCGACGGCGCCACGACCGGATCACCCGGCATCGCGTCCGGCAACACGCTCCAGATCCCGGTGCACATCCCGATCAACCTCTGCGGCAACTCGGTTGACGTGGTCGGCGCCCTGAACCCGGCGTTCGGCAACGCCTGCGCCAACCGGTCCGACAGTCCCGGGCCCGCCACCGTTCCGCTCACTCCGGCCACCCCGGACACCCCGGCCGACACACCCCGGGAGATCCCGGACACTCCCGCTGTGCCGGCTACCTCGGACACCCCGGACACTCCCGCTGTGCCGGCTACCTCGGACACCCCGGCCGACACGCCCCGGGACGACGACACCGTGGACCACGGCGGCTCCAGCACGCCGCCGCAGGTGCCGGCCGACAACAACGTCACACCGCGCGGAACCACGAACCAGCCGCCCCACAGGCCGGTCACGACGCCCATCGGCTCTTCGTCCGTCCCGTCCTCCCACAAGTCGGCCACGCTGGCCCAGACCGGCAGTGAGGACATGCTCGCGGCGTCGGCCGTCAGCGTCGCCATGCTGGCCGGCGGGCTCATCCTGTACCGGCGAGCCCGGGCCGTATCCCGCTGGTAGTGCCGCGGGTGCCGGACATCTCGCGCCCGGCACCCTCGCCGCTCACGCACACCGGTGAGCCCCCACTTGCGGCCCAGGAGGCGCGCCGCCCCTGGGCCGCGCCCGTCCGGCCTTCCACGGCGCCGTCCGCGCAACTTGCGGACGGCGCCGTGGGCTGTGCACGCCGCAAGAAGCGGCAGCCCCGCCCACCCGAATTCATCATCCGTGTCACAAAGAACTCGCCCGTGTCACAGATGTCGCGTGTCCACAGTGCTTCCGTCACACCCGGTTCACAGGCCCTTCCCCCCGCGCACTCTCTGTCGTTGACCGATCACAGGCTTCGTGATCGCCAGCGCAGCGCCCGGCTCCCCCGACGACCACCCCCGGTCACGCCGTGGCGCGCGCGGGGAGGTGCTACTGATGACCGACCGTCGACTCTGGTCGTACAAGGAGATCGCCGCGCACATCCGGGTGCAGCCCGACACCGTGAGGTCGTACCGCAAACACGGACTGCTACCGCCGCCCGATCATGTGGAGGGCGGAAGACCGTACTGGTACGCGGACACGGTCCGCGCCTGGGTCGCCTCCCGCCCCCGCAACCGCGGAACGACCTGACCACCGCTCTCCCTTCGAGTGGCCCGTCCCGTCCGGGGCGGGCCATTCGCCCGTCGTGACGGGCCGGGAGGTCCTCCGGCCCCGCCCGCTCCACGGCTCGACGGCCGCCAGTCCCCCACCTGCCACCCCTGTCGCCCCTGTCGCCAGAGGACACGCCGACCGACCGAGCCCCCCACCCGAAGAAACCATCCCGGACTGCGACGCGCTCGCCCCCAACCTAAAGTTCGGACAAAGCCGCCCGAACCGAGGGAGCCGCAGTGACCCAGCCTCCGCCACCCGGCACCCCGACCGTGCACGTACCCGCGCCCCCAAAACCCCCGCCGCCGTACCCGCGGATCCGCGCGGGCCTGTGGAAACGCGCACTGTGGGGCGGCCTGACCCTCTGGGCACTGACCGCGATCGTCACTTACGCGACGAAGAACACCACCCTGCTGCCGACCGTGATCCTGCTCGGCAGCTTTCTGACCCCCGTCACATTCGTCCTGTGGGCCTACGAGCGGCACGGCCGCGACCTGGGCGTGAACGTGATCCTCGGCTGCTTCCTGACCGGCGGGACCCTGGGTGTGCTGGGCGCGTCGATGATGGAGTACTACCTGCTGCACCCGTCCCTGTGGATGTTCGCGGGCGTCGGCCTGATCGAGGAGGCGGCGAAGCTGGCCGCGCTGATGTTCGTACTGCGCCGGCACGCCCGGCTGCGCGGATTGCGCACCGGGCTGGTGCTCGGCGCGACCGTCGGCTTCGGCTTCGCAGCCCTGGAGAGTGCGGGGTACGCGTTCAACGCCGCCGTCTCCATGGAGGGCATCGATCTGCACGCACTGCTCCAGACCGAGATCCTGCGCGGCGTACTCACCCCCTTCGGGCACGGCCTGTGGACGGCGATCGCGGGCGCCGCCCTGCTCTCCCGCCGACGCCCGAACGGGCGCTTTCCGTGCACCGGACCAGTGATCGGCACCTATCTCGGTGTCTCGTTACTGCACACACTGTGGAACTCGGCACATGGCCTTGCGATCTGGCTGGCCACCCTGATGACGGGCGCGCAGCTCGACCACTCGTTCTTCGCACAGGGGCACATCCCCGCCCCCACCGCGGAGCAGCGGCAGTTCTTCGTGTTCTTCTCCACGGGCGAACTGATCACCGTGTGTCTGCTCGGCCTCGCCTGGGCTCGGTCCCTGACTCACCGGGAACCCTCGTGGACAGATACCCCCTAGGGGTATATGGTGACGGACGTAAGCCACACACCTCCCCGAGGAGTAACGACATGACCGCGCAGACCGAAACCCCGGGTTCCGTGACGACCGTCTACAAGGTGAGCGGGATGAGCTGCGGACACTGTGAAGGCGCCATCTCCGGCGAGATCTCCGAGATCGCCGGCGTCAGCGCGGTCACGGCCGTCGCCTCGACCGGCGAGGTCACGGTGGTCTCCGCCGCGCCCCTCGACGACGAGGCCGTCCGCGCCGCCGTCGACGAGGCGGGTTACGAGCTCGTCGGCAAGGCCTGAACCACCAGCATCACTCTTCGCACCGGGCGGTGCCGACCAGCCGCTGCCGGCTCGGCACGGCCCGGTGCGTCGCCCGGAGACCGAACATGACCAGCACGACAGCACCAGCTCCGACGAACCGGGCCGCGCACTCCGAGGTCGAACTGACGATCGGCGGGATGACCTGCGCCTCCTGCGCGGCCCGCGTCGAGAAGAAGCTCAACCGCATGGACGGCGTCACCGCCACCGTGAACTTCGCGACGGAGAAGGCCAGGATCTCGTACGCCGACGGGGTCGAGGTCGCCGACCTGATCGCCACGGTGGTGAAGACCGGCTACACGGCCGAGGAACCCCCGCCGCCCCAGCCCGACGAGCCCGGGGGTACGCCCGAAGAGGACCCGGAATCGGCCGCCCTCCGTCAGCGGCTGACCGTCTCCGCCCTGCTCGCCCTGCCCGTCGTCCTGCTCTCGATGGCGCCGGCCCTGCAGTTCGACAACTGGCAGTGGCTTTCGCTCACGCTCGCGGCGCCCGTCGTCGTCTGGGGCGGACTGCCCTTCCACAAGGCGGCGTTCACCAATGCCCGGCATGGCGCGGCCACCATGGACACGCTCGTCTCGGTCGGCACCCTCGCCGCCTTCGGCTGGTCCCTGTGGGCACTGTTCTTCGGGCACGCCGGGATGCCGGGCATGCGCCACGGCTTCGACCTCACCGTCTCGCGCACGGACGGATCGTCGGCCATCTACCTCGAAGTGGCCGCGGGCGTCGTCGCGTTCATCCTGCTCGGCCGCTATCTGGAGGCCCGCTCCAAGCGGCGCGCCGGCGCCGCTCTGAAGGCACTGCTGGAACTGGGCGCGAAGGACGTCGCGGTCCTTCGGGAAGACCGTGAGGTACGCGTTCCGGTTGCGCGGCTGGCCGTGGGCGACCGGTTCGTCGTCCGGCCCGGCGAGAAGATCGCCACCGACGGGACCGTCGTCGAGGGCGCCTCGGCAGTCGACGCGTCCATGCTCACCGGCGAGTCGATGCCGGTCGACGTGACCGTCGGGGACCCCGTGACCGGCGCGACCGTGAACGCCGGGGGCCGGCTGGTGGTGGAGGCCACCCGAGTGGGCGCGGACACCCAGCTCGCACGGATGGCGCGGCTCGTCGAGGACGCCCAGAACGGCAAGGCCGAGGTACAGCGCCTGGCCGACCGCATCTCCGGCGTCTTCGTACCCGTCGTGCTGCTGATCGCGCTCGGCACCTTCGGGATGTGGCTCGGCGTCACCGGCGACACGGTCGCCGCCTTCACCGCGGCCGTCGCGGTGCTGATCATCGCCTGCCCCTGCGCACTGGGCCTGGCCACCCCGACGGCACTGATGGTCGGTACGGGCCGCGGCGCCCAGCTCGGCATCCTCATCAAGGGCCCGGAGGTGCTGGAGTCCACACGGCGGGTCGACACGGTGGTCCTGGACAAGACCGGCACGGTGACCACCGGCCGGATGACCCTCCAGGGGGTGTACGTCGCCGAGGACGCCGACGAGAAGGAGGTCCTGCGGCTCGCAGGTGCCCTGGAACACGCCTCGGAGCACCCGATCGCCCGCGCGATCGCGGCAGGCGCCCAGATGGGGGTCCCCCCGCTCGAGCGAAGTCGAGAGTGGGGGAGCGCGGGTGACCTTCCGGTGCCGGAGCACTTCGAGAACGCCCCTGGGCTCGGAGTGCGTGGGCGCGTGGAAGGGCACGAGATCACGGTGGGCCGATTCCCGGGTGCGCTCCCCCAGGAGCCGGCCCGGGCGAAGGCCCAGGCCGAGGCGGAGGGGCGCACGGCCGTCGTGGTCACCCGGGACGGCGTGGCACTCGGTGTCCTGACCGTCGCCGACGCGGTCAAGGAGACCAGCGCGACGGCCGTACGGGAGCTGCGCGCGCTGGGGCTGACGCCCGTCCTGCTGACCGGGGACAACCGGGCGGTGGCCGAGGCGGTGGCCCGGGCCGTCGGTATCGACGCCGGTGATGTGATCGCCGAGGTGCTGCCGGAGGACAAGGTCGATGTCATCAGGCGGCTCCAGGCCGAGGGCCGCACCGTCGCCATGGTCGGCGACGGCGTCAACGACGCGGCCGCGCTCGCCACCGCCGATCTGGGCCTGGCCATGGGTACGGGGACGGACGCGGCCATCGAGGCGAGCGACCTGACACTCGTACGCGGCGACCTGCGCGTGGCCGCGGACGCGATCCGGCTGTCACGCCGGACGCTCGCCACGATCAAGGGGAACCTGGTGTGGGCCTTCGGCTACAACGTGGCCGCGCTGCCGCTGGCCGCTACCGGGCTTCTCAACCCGATGATCGCTGGCGCGGCGATGGCCTTCTCGTCGGTGTTCGTGGTCACGAACAGTCTGCGGCTGCGGACCTTCACGTGAGGCAGAAGTGAGGAGCCCCTCTGGAGTCCAACGCAGGCCTCACATAAGCTCTTCACAAGGCTCGCGCATCTCCCTTACGCCGGGGCTCGGTGGTCATATCCGGCCTCTTGCGCATCTTCGGGACATATGCAAGAGACGCAGATCACAGTGATGCGAACGTAACCAACGGAAGGGTTCGTGAGTCTAAGTTGACGATGTCAGAAGCGTCTTGGGGGGCGTGACTGACATCTGGGGATGTCTTGGGGGACGTTCCCGGGAAACGGCGTTGCCGGGGCACGTACACCGGGGAGCTTTGAGCGGCCCTCCCGTCCGTACGCGTCCCGGCAGACCGCGCCGCAGTGGTACTCCGAGTTCTGCTCGTTTTGCTCGCAGCGATTCAGGCGCTGTCCCGCAAACGCCCGGCCGGATCCCGTGGGGGGAATCCGCACCGGGACACGGGAAGGCGCCCTGGTCGTCGGCCCGTGGGGGGACCGGCGTCTCAGGGCGCCTTCCTTTTTTCGTCTGTCACCGTGGAGCAACCCGGCGTACGCCACTGTGCGGTGATGGCGTACGCCTCGGGTGGGTGCGGCGCTCAGCCCACCTCGACCGGGCTCAGCGCTCCTCGACCGGGACGAAGTCGCGCTCCACCACACCGGTGTAGATCTGGCGCGGACGGCCGATGCGGGAACCCGGCTCCTTGATCATCTCGTGCCACTGGGCGATCCAGCCCGGCAGGCGGCCGAGGGCGAACAGGACCGTGAACATCTCGGTCGGGAAGCCCATCGCCCGGTAGATCAGGCCGGTGTAGAAGTCCACGTTCGGGTAGAGCTTGCGCTCGACGAAGTAGTCGTCGGACAGCGCGTGCTCCTCCAGCTTGAGGGCGATGTCGAGGAGTTCGTCATCCTTGCCCAGGGCCGAGAGCACATCGTGCGCGGCGGCCTTGATGATCCTGGCGCGCGGGTCGAAGTTCTTGTAGACCCGGTGGCCGAAGCCCATCAGGCGGACGCCGTCCTCCTTGTTCTTCACCTTGCGGATGAAGGTGTCGACGTCGCCGCCGGAGTCGCGGATGCCCTCCAGCATCTCCAGCACGGACTGGTTGGCGCCGCCGTGCAGCGGGCCCCACAGCGCGTTGATACCGGCCGAGATCGACGCGAACATGTTGGCCTGGGACGAGCCGACCAGGCGGACCGTGGAGGTCGAGCAGTTCTGCTCGTGGTCGGCGTGCAGGATCAGCAGCTTGTCGAGCGCGGCGACGACGACCGGGTCCGGCTCGAACTCCTGAGCGGGGACCGAGAAGGTCATGCGCAGGAAGTTCTCGACGTACCCGAGGTCGTTACGCGGGTAGACGAAGGGGTGGCCGATCGACTTCTTGTAGGCGTATGCGGCGATCGTCGGCAGCTTCGCGAGCAGGCGGATGGTGGAGAGGTTGCGCTGCTTCTCGTCGAAGGGGTTGTGGCTGTCCTGGTAGAAGGTGGACAGCGCGGAGACCACCGAGGACAGCATCGCCATCGGGTGCGCGTCGCGCGGGAAGCCCTTGTAGAAGTTCTTGACGTCCTCGTGCAGCAGGGTGTGCTGCGTGACGTCGTTCTTGAACGTGGAGAGCTCGTCGACAGTCGGCAGCTCGCCGTTGATCAGCAGGTAGGCGACCTCCAGGAAGGTGGAGCGCTCTGCCAGCTGCTCGATCGGGTAGCCGCGGTACCGGAGGATGCCCTGCTCACCGTCGAGGTAGGTGATGGCGGATTTATAGGCGGCCGTGTTCCCGTAGCCGCTGTCCAGGGTCACCAGACCGGTCTGGGCGCGCAGCTTCCCGATGTCGAAGCCCTTGTCACCGACGGTGCTGTCGACCACCGGGTAGGTGTACTCGCCGTCGTCGTACCGCAGTACTACAGAGTTGTCGCTCACGTCTTCCCTCACCGACGTAGTGCCTCATCTTCGAGGTGCCCTGACTGTCTCTACCATCCCCCATTTGGCGCAGAAGAGTGCACTCGGGGTCGACCATTGGGCTCATTGGCGGCACTGAGTGCCGCCAACCTGCTCATCCTGCCCCCCTGCGCCCGGTTCCGGAAGTGCTGTGTGACCTTTCCGACTCATTTGATCGATCATTTTTTTGGATGCCCTGCCGAGCGGGTGCGGGAGGGGCGCTCTCAGCCTTCGAGGGGCCGGGGCGAGAGCCTGAAGTCCAGGGCCGTGCAGCGCCGTCCCGCCGACACGGAGCGCACCGCCTGACCGATCGCTCTGCGTGAGCCGACAAGGACGACCAGCTTCTTGGCCCGGGTGACCGCCGTGTAGAGCAGATTGCGCTGGAGCATCATCCACGCACCCGTGGTGACCGGGATCACCACGGCCGGATATTCACTGCCCTGCGAGCGGTGGATGGTCACCGCGTAGGCGTGCGCCAGCTCGTCCAGTTCGTCGAAGTCGTACGCGACCTCCTCGTCCTCGTCCGTCAGCACCGTCAGGCGCTGGTCGTCCGGGTTGAGCGAGGTGACCACTCCGACGGTGCCGTTGAAGACGCCGTTCTCACCCTTGTCGTAGTTGTTGCGGATCTGGGTGACCTTGTCGCCGACGCGGAAGACGCGGCCGCCGAACCGCTTCTCGGGCAGGTCGGGGCGGGCGGGGGTGATCATCTGCTGGAGCAGGCCGTTGAGGGTGCCCGCACCGGCGGGCCCCCGGTGCATGGGCGCGAGCACCTGCACGTCCCGGCGCGGGTCGAGGCCGAACCGGGCCGGGATCCGCCGCGCCGCCACGTCCACCGTGAGCCGGCCGGCCGCCTCGGTGTCGTCCTCGACGAAGAGGAAGAAGTCCTTCAGGCCGTCGGTGAGCGGGTGCTGTCCGGCGTTGATGCGGTGCGCGTTGGTGACCACGCCGGACTGCTGGGCCTGGCGGAAGACGCGGGTGAGACGGACGGCGGGGACGGGGCTCCCGTCGGCGAGGAGGTCCCTGAGGACCTCCCCGGCGCCGACGCTGGGCAGCTGGTCGACGTCGCCGACGAAGAGGAGGTGGGCACCCGGCGGCACGGCTTTCACCAGCTTGTTGGCGAGCAGCAGGTCGAGCATCGACGCCTCGTCGACGACGACCAGGTCGGCGTCGAGCGGACGGTCCCGGTCGTAGGCCGCGTCGCCGCCCGGTTTCAGCTCCAGCAGCCGGTGCACGGTGGACGCCTCGGCGCCCGTCAGCTCGGACAGCCGCTTGGCCGCCCGTCCGGTGGGCGCGGCGAGCACGACCTTGGCCCGTTTGGCCCGGGCCAGCTCGACCACGGAGCGCACGGTGAAGGACTTGCCGCAGCCGGGCCCTCCGGTCAGCACGGCCACCTTCTCGGTCAGCGCCAGCCGTACGGCCTCCTCCTGCTCGGGTGCAAGGTCGGCGCCCGTACGCGCCTTGAGCCAGCCGAGCGCCTTGTCCCAGGCCACGTCCCGGAAGGCGGGCATCCGGTCCTTGTCCGTACGCAGGAGGCGCAGCACCTGGGCGGAGAGGGAGAGTTCGGCGCGGTGGAAGGGGACGAGGTAGACGGCCGTGACGGGGTCCGCGCCGTCGACGGCGGGCACCTTCTCCCGGACGACACCGGGGTCAAAGCCGTCCTCCGGGGGCGCGGCCAGCTCGGCCAGGCACTCGATGACGAGCCCGGTGTCCACCTGGAGGAGCTTGACCGCGTCCGCGATGAGCCGCTCCTCGGGGAGGTAGCAGTGGCCCTGGTCGGCGGACTGCGACAGGGCGTACTGGAGGCCGGCCTTGACGCGCTCGGGGCTGTCGTGCGGGATGCCGACGGACTGGGCGATCCGGTCGGCGGTGAGGAAGCCGATGCCCCAGACGTCGGCGGCGAGGCGGTAGGGCTGGTTCTTGACGACGGAGATGGAGGCGTCGCCGTACTTCTTGTAGATGCGCACGGCGGTGGACGTGGAGACCTGGACGGTCTGCAGGAAGAGCATGACCTCCTTGATCGCCTTCTGCTCCTCCCATGCCTCGGCGATCTTCTTGGTCCGCTTCGGGCCGAGGCCCGGGACCTCGATGAGCCGCTTGGGCTCCTCCTCGATGATCGCCAGGGTGTCGAGCCCGAAGTGCTGGGTGATGCGGTCGGCGAAGACGGGACCGATGCCCTTGACGAGACCGGAGCCGAGGTAGCGGCGAATGCCCTGGACGGTGGCGGGGAGGACGGTCGTGTAGTTCTCCACGGTGAACTGCTTGCCGTACTGGGGATGGGAGCCCCAGCGCCCCTCCATCCGCAGCGACTCCCCCACCTGCGCACCGAGGAGCGCGCCGACGACGGTGAGCAGGTCACCGGCGCCGCGGCCGGTGTCGACGCGGGCGACCGTGTATCCGTTCTCCTCGTTGGCGTAGGTGATCCGCTCCAGCACACCCTCCAGGACGGCCCACTGCCGCTCGCCGCCCTGCCGCCCCGCCTCCTTGTTCATGATCTGACGCTACCGCCAGGGTCCGACAAGCCGGGGACCGGTAGGTGAACGCGCCTGCGGGTCCGCGTGGTTCGGAGACCGGCGCCTCGCCGCCGCTCATCTGAGCACAGGCAATCACATCAGGTCACAATCAGGTCTCGACCCCGGATTCACCCTTGCTTCACCCTCGTGTAATCGATTCCAATCCTTCATGTCGGCCGTGTAATCGATTCCACGGCCTGCACATCAACGCGGACTCACAAGGAGGTGGTTCCGACGATGGCAAGCATCAAGGACGTTGCCGCCGCGGCAGGCGTATCCGTCGCCACGGTGTCGCGTGTCCTGAACGACCACCCGTCGGTCAGCGCCGACGCGCGCACCCGCGTGCGGGCCGCCGTCGAGGCGCTGGGCTACCGCCCGAACGCCGTCGCCCGTTCCCTGCGCACCCACGAGACCCGCACCCTCGGTCTGGTCATCAGCGACGTGCTGAACCCGTACTTCGCACATCTGGCCCGCTCCGTCGAGGAGGAGGCCCGCGCGCTCGGCTACAGCGTGATCATCGGCAACGCCGACGAGCGGCCCGACCTGCAGGACCACCATGTGCGGACCCTGCTGGACCGGCGGATCGACGGGCTGCTCGTCTCCCCCACCGACGGCGGGTCGCCGCTCATGCTGGACGCCGCACGGGCCGGCACCCCCATGGTGTTCGTCGACCGGTGGATCGCGGGCGTCGACGTCCCCGTCGTACGCGCCGACGGACGGGCCGCCGTCCACGATCTCGTCGCCCACCTGTACGCGCTCGGTCACCGACGGCTCGCGATCATCGCGGGGCCGGCGGCGACCACGACCGGCAGCGAACGCGTGGAGGCGTTCCGCGTGGCCATGGGCGAGTACGGGCTTCCGCTCCCGGACGCCTACATAGGGCAGGGCGACTTCCAGGCGGAGAGCGGGCGCCGGGCCACCGAGCGGTTCCTCGACCTGGCCGAGCCGCCCGAGGTGGTGTTCGCCGCCGACAACCTGATGGCACTCGGCGCACTGGACGCCATCCGGGCGCGCGGTCTCAGGATTCCGGACGACATCGCGCTCGCCGCGTTCGACGACATCCCGTGGTTCGTGCACACCGACCCGCCGATCACCGCGATCGCCCAGCCGACGGCCGAGTTGGGGCGGGCCGCCGTCCACGCGCTCGTCGACCGTGTCGAAGGGCGGCCCCCCGAGTCCGTCACCCTCCCCGCCCGTCTCGTCGTACGCCGCTCGTGCGGCGAGCCGCCTGTCGCGCAGGCCCCCACTGCGCAGCCCTCCCCCCTGCAAAGGAGCAAGTCGTGAGCAACCCGGACGAGTTGCTGCGCATCGAAGGCATACGCAAGACCTTTCCCGGCGTGGTGGCGCTCGACAGCGTCGACTTCGACCTGCGCCGGGGCGAGGTGCATGTGCTGCTCGGTGAGAACGGCGCGGGCAAGAGCACGCTCATCAAGATGCTCTCCGGCGCCTACCGCCCCGACTCCGGGCGGATCACGGTCGGCGGCGAGGAGGTGCGCATCCACGGTGCGCAGGACTCCGAGCGCCTCGGGATCGCCACGATCTACCAGGAGTTCAACCTCGTTCCCGATCTGACCGTCGCCGAGAACATCTTCCTGGGCCGCCAGCCGCGCCGCTTCGGCCTCATCGACCGCAAGCGGATGAACGCCGACGCGGCCGAGCTCCTCGCCCGCGTCGGTGTCGATGTCGACCCGCGCACCCCGGTTCGTGAACTGGGCATCGCCCGGCTTCAGATGGTCGAGATCGCCAAGGCGCTGAGCCTCGACGCCCGCGTCCTGATCATGGACGAGCCCACCGCCGTCCTGACCACCGAAGAGGTCGACAAGCTCTTCCGGATCGTACGGAAGCTGCGCGACGACGGCGTCGGCATCGTCTTCATCACCCACCACCTGGAGGAGATCGCCGCCCTCGGCGACCGCGTCACCGTCCTGCGCGACGGCCGCAGCGTCGACCAGGTCCCGGCGAGCACCCCCGAGGACGAACTCGTACGGCTCATGGTCGGCCGGAGCATCGAGCAGCAGTACCCGCGCGAACGCGCGGACGCGGGGGCGCCGTTGCTCAAGGTCCGCGGACTCACCAGGGCCGGCACCTTCCACGACGTCGACTTCGAGGTACGGGCCGGCGAGGTCGTCGGCCTGGCGGGCCTGGTCGGCGCCGGCCGTACCGAGGTCGTACGCGCCGTCTTCGGCGCCGATCCGTACGACTCCGGCACCGTCGAGGTGCAGGGCCGCCCGCTTCGCCCGTATGACGTCAACGCGGCCATGGACGCCGGGATCGGCCTGGTCCCCGAGGACCGCAAGGGCCAGGGTCTGGTGCTCGACGCCACCGTGCAGGAGAACCTCGGCCTGGTCACGCTGGGCCGCTCCAGCCGCGCCGGTTTCGTCGACCGGGCCGGGCAGCGGCGGGCCGCCGACCGGATCTCCGGGCAGCTCAAGGTCCGTATGGCCGGACTGCACCAGCACGTACGGACACTGTCCGGCGGCAACCAGCAGAAGGTCGTCATCGGCAAGTGGCTCCTGGCCGACACCAAGGTGCTGATCCTCGACGAGCCGACCCGCGGCATCGACGTGGGCGCCAAGGTCGAGATCTACCAGCTGATCAACGAACTGACCGCCTCCGGTCACGCCGTCCTGATGATCTCCAGCGACCTCCCCGAGGTACTGGGCATGAGCGACCGCGTCCTGGTCATGTCCCAGGGCCGGATCGCGGGCGAACTCGCCGCGCAGGAAGCGACACAGGACGCCGTCATGGCGCTGGCCGTCAGCGCAACCGCAACAACGAACACAGCAGCAAAGGATGTGGAGGTCTCCCGTGGCCACTGACACGCTCAAGAGCAGTACGGACACGGGCAGGGCCCCCGCACTGCGCCGCATGCTCCTCGACAACGGTGCCCTCACCGCCCTGGTCGTCCTGGCCGTGGCGATGTCGTTCCTGTCCGGTGACTTCCTGGCCACCCAGAACCTCCTCAACGTCGGCGTCCAGGCGGCCGTCACCGCGATTCTGGCCTTCGGTGTCACCTTCGTGATCGTCTCGGCCGGCATCGACCTGTCGGTCGGCTCGGTCGCCGCGCTCTCCGCCACCGTTCTGGCCTGGAGCGCCACCAACCAGGGCCTCCCGGTCTGGGTCGCGGTCCTGCTCGCCCTCGGTACCGGCATCGCCTGCGGCCTGGTCAGCGGCGCGCTCATCTCCTTCGGCAAGCTGCCGCCCTTCATCGCGACCCTCGCCATGCTGTCGGTGGGCCGCGGCCTCGCCCTGGTGATCTCGCAGGGCAGTCCGATCGCGTTCCCCGACTCGGTGTCCAAGCTGGGCACCACCATCGGCGGCTGGCTGCCGGTGCCGGTCCTGGTGATGATCGCGATGGGCCTGATCACGGCCGTGGTGCTGAACCGCACGTACGCCGGCCGCACCATGTACGCGATCGGCGGCAACGAGGAAGCCGCCCGGCTCTCCGGCATCCGCGTCAAGCGCCAGAAGCTGGTCATCTACGCCCTGGCCGGCGGCTTCGCGGCCGTGGCGGGCATCGTCCTCGCCTCCCGGCTGGCCTCGGCGCAGCCGCAGGCGGCGTACGGATACGAACTCGACGCCATCGCCGCCGTGGTGATCGGCGGCGCCAGCCTCTCCGGCGGCGTCGGCAAGGCATCCGGCACCCTCATCGGTGCACTGATCCTCGCGGTGCTCCGCAACGGCCTCAACCTGCTCTCGGTCTCCGCATTCTGGCAGCAGGTCGTCATCGGCGTCGTCATCGCGCTCGCCGTCCTCGTGGACACGCTGCGCCGCCGCGCGTAACCGGCCCCTCGTCTCTCGCTCCCCATCCCCACGGAATCAACCCCCACCTGCAAGGAAGAGAACCATGCGCACCAAGCAGCTCTCGGTCGCCGTGGCCGCCGTCGCCACGCTCGCCCTCACCGCCACCGCCTGCAACTCCGGGTCGTCCGGCTCCTCCGACATGAAGGTGGGTCTGTCGGTCTCCACCCTTAACAATCCCTTCTTCGTGCAGCTGAAGGCGGGCGCCCAGGCGGAGGCCAAGAAGGAGGGCGTCTCCCTCACCGTCACCGACGCCCAGAACGACGCCTCTCAGCAGAGCAACCAGATCCAGAACTTCACCAGCCAGAACGTGAAGTCGATGATCATCAACCCGGTGGACTCCGACGCCGCGGGCCCGGCCGTCAAGGCCGCCAACAACGCGAACATCCCGGTCGTCGCCGCCGACCGCACCGTCAACAAGGCCGACGTCGCCACCACCGTCGCCTCGGACAACGTCGAGGGCGGCAAGCTCGCCGCCAAGACGATCGCCGAAGCGATCGGCGGCAAGGGCACCATCCTGGTCCTGCAGGGCACCACCGGCACCTCGGCCGCCAACGAGCGCGGCAAGGGCTTCACCGAGGGTCTGAAGGCCTACCCGGGCATCAAGGTCGTCGCCTCGCAGCCGGCCGACTTCGACCGCACCAAGGGCCTGGACGTCACCACCAACCTGCTGCAGGCGCACCCCGGCGTGAACGGCGTCTTCGCGCAGAACGACGAGATGGCGCTCGGCGCGATCAAGGCCCTGGGCAGCAAGGCCGGCAAGTCGGTCAAGGTCGTCGGCTTCGACGGCACCCCGGACGGTCTGACGGCGGTCAAGGACGGCACGCTGTTGGCCTCGGTGGCGCAGCAGCCGAAGCTGCTGGGCGAGCTGGCCGTGCAGAACGCCGTCAAGGCCGCCAAGGGCGAGAAGATCGACGCCACGGTCAAGGTCCCGGTCAAGGTCGTCACCAAGGACAACGTCGCCGGGTTCGCCGGCTGATCCCGCGCCCGTCCGGTCGCCATGGCCGCGGATCGCGCGCGACGTGCGGCCCGCGGCGATGGCCCCGGTTCCGACCGCTGTAGGGATCCTCGGGGTCCGTTGATCCATGGGGTCCGTTGGGATCCGTAGGGAGACACTTCATGTACGACTTCGACCTTCTGGTCGTGGGATCGGCCAACGCCGACCTGGTGATCGGGGTCGAGCGGCGGCCCGCGGCCGGGGAGACCGTGCTCGGCTCCGACCTGGTCGTCCACCCGGGCGGCAAGGGCGCGAACCAGGCGGTGGCCGCCGCGCGCCTCGGTGCCCGTACGGCGCTGCTGGCCCGGGTCGGCGACGACGCGCACGGCCGGCTGCTGCTGGACGCGCAGCGCGAGGCCGGCGTCGACAGCGTGGGGGTCCTGGTCGGTGGGGCGCCCACCGGGGTGGCTCTGATCACCGTGGATCCGTCGGGGGACAACAGCATCGTGGTGTCGCCGGGAGCCAACGGGCGCCTCGCTCCGGAGGACGTCCGGGCCGCGGCCGGGCTGCTACGCGCCTCGCGCGTGGTCTCGGCGCAGTTGGAGATCCCGCTGGAGACGGTCCTGCAGGTCGTACGGAACCTGCCGTCCGGCACCCGCTTCGTACTGAACCCGTCGCCGCCGAGGCCGCTGCCCTCCGAGGTGCTGGCGGCATGCGACCCGCTGATCGTGAACGAGCACGAGGCGCAGGTCATCGCGGGCGGTGAGCTGGGCGGTTCGCCCGAGGACTGGGCGCGGGCGCTGCTGGCCCTCGGCCCCCGCTCCGTCGTGGTGACCCTGGGCGCGGAGGGCGCCCTGGTGGCGTCCGGCGAGACCATGACCCGGGTGCCGTCCGTGAAGGTGGATGCGGTGGACACCACGGGTGCGGGCGACGCGTTCACGGCGGCGCTGGCGTATCGGCTGGGCGCGGGCGCCTCGCTGCCGGAGGCGGCGGCGTACGCGGCGCGGGTGGGCGCGGCGGCGGTCACACGGCCCGGCGCGCAGGAGTCCTACCCGACCGCGGAGGAGGTCGCGGCGCTGTGAGGAAGACCGGAATTCTGAACCGTCACCTCGCGGGCGCGCTCGCGGAGTTGGGGCACGGCGACGGGGTGCTGGTGTGCGACGCGGGCATGCCGATCCCGGCGGGCCCGCGGGTGGTGGACCTGGCGTTCCGCGCCGGGGTGCCGTCGTTCGCCGAGGTCCTGGACGGACTGCTGGACGAACTGGTGGTCGAGGGCGCGACGGCGGCGCACGAGGTCCGGGACGCGAACCCGGAAGCCTCCGCGTTGCTGGACGGCCGCTTCCCGGGCCTGGAGCTGGTCGCGCACGAGGAGCTGAAGGCGATGACGGCGGGCGCGCGTCTGGTCGTCCGCACGGGCGAGGCCCGCCCGTACGCGAACGTGCTGCTGCGCTGCGGGGTCTTCTTCTGACGCGGCGTTCATTGACGTACTTCGAGGGGCTCGGTCCGTGGACCGCGCCCCTCGGCCATTACCCGCTGGGCATCAATGCGGGTCGGCGTCGACGGCGTCCTCGGGACGGGCGACCTCCTGCAGGCAACGTGAGTGGATCGTGCCCTGCGGAGCCAAGCCACGGTCGGGCTGTGCGGACACCGCGGGTGGGCCACGTCCACGGATGTGGTCCGCGACGGCTGTTCGCCGGTAGGGGTACCCGCAGGGTGTGACACTTCTTCCGAATGTGTCACACCCTGCGGGTACCCCACCCCCGCGGACGCAGCGCGCGTCACTCACGCGTCGTCGTTCGACGCCACGACCAGCCGCGCCAGCCGTGCTCCGCGACTGTCCGCGACTCTCTTGACGTCCCGCAGCGACTCGCTGAGCCGCCGGGCCAGGTAGTGCAGCTCCACCGCGGTCACGCCGTGCTCCGTCAGGAGTGCGTCGGCATGGCCGAGTAGTTCGCCCGCCATGCCGAGCTGCACACTCTCGATCTGGTCCGCGACACGCGATACGTAGCCTGCGCCGCCGCCCACGAGGTAACAGGGCTTGCCCTCCGCGCTCGTCCAGGGCAACAGGCGTCCGGCCGCCAAGTGCTCGAAAGGTCCGTCGCTCACGCGCCCATCTCCGTACGGTCTGCCAACGTCAGCCTGCTTTCTCCAAGTTGGCCACGCCTCCGGGTTGATCACATCGGCCGCGTCCGCGCAGGGTGGGATACCGGCCGAGATGTGACACATCCGGAAAATGTGTCATATCCGTGGATACCCCTACCGACGGACAGCCACCGTGCACCGCCTCCACGGACGTGGCACTGCGCTCTGTAGCGAATCACTCACAGACTGACGTCGACAGTGGCTACGCTTCCAGTACCCGAGGGTTGACATCGCGCCCGTCAGAACAGGGAGTTGGCCGCATGGAGGAACGCCGTACGTCTCGGACGCCGCGTCAGAAGTACGGGGAGGAACTGAGGCTGCGGCGGACAGCGGCCCATCTCACCCAGGAGGAGCTGGGCAATCAGGTCGTGTGCTCGCCCACGTTGATCAGTCACTTCGAGGCGGGCAGGCGGCTTCCGAAGCCCGACGACGCACAACGGATCGACCGGGCGCTGGAGACGGACGGGTTTTTCGCGCGGTGGCTTGAGGATCTCGAGTCGAAGTACACCGACCATTTCGCTGCAGTTGCCGAGCTGGAGCAACATGCGACGCTCATCCAGCAGTTCGCGCTGACACTCGTTCCCGGTGTGCTCCAGACCGACGACTACGCGCGTGCCCTTTTCCGTGCCTACCGGCCGAACCACACCGCTGACGAACTTGACGAGGCCGTTGTCATCCGAACAAAGCGCCGCCGCATTCTCGACGGACCCGCGCAGCCTGTCGTCTGGACGCTGCTCGATGAGGCCGTTCTCCGGCGCCGCGTCGGCGGACCCCAGGTCATGGCGGAGCAGTTGCGCCGGATCGCGGGCATGGCCGAGGCGGGACGACTGCGTCTTCACGTACTGCCGTACGGCGTAGGGGCACACGCGCTCATGCAGAGTCTGCTCACGCTTATGAACTTCGAGGACTCTGCCCCGGCGGCCTACGTCGAGGGCTTCCTGACCGGGAACCTGATGGACGATCCGGCTCTGGTGAGCGCCTGTCACACGGCCTACGCTCTGGCCCTGAGCGACGCGTTGTCGCAACAGGAGTCACTGGCCCTCGTCAGAGCGGCAGCGGAGGAACACGCACATGGTCAGCAGTGAGCACACCGTCTCCGACTCGTCCACACTCACCGGGTGGTACAAGTCAATCCATAGCGGCGGCGATCAGGGCGAATGCCTCGAGGTAGCCCGTGGTCACGCCCGCGTGCCCGTCCGCGACAGCAAGGCCGTCACGGGCCCGGCTGTGATCTTCTCGGCGGATGGCTGGACGTCGTTCGTGACCGCCGTCAAGGAGGGACGCATCGGCGGCTGAACCGCACGGCGTGCCCGAGAGGCGGAAGTCACGGGTGGCGCGTAGGGTCCGTGCGCATGAAGCTGGCGTTCTCCACCCTCGGCGTCCCCGGCCTGCCCATCCAGGATGTGGTCCGGCTCGCGGCCACGCACGGCTACCACGGTGTCGAACTGCGCGCGCACCCGGAGGAGCCGGTGCACCCGGGCATCGGAGCCGCCCAACGGGCCGAGGTGGCTGATGAGTTCAGGGGTGCCGGGATCGAGATCCTGGCGGTTGCGGGCTACGCGCGGGTGGCCGCGCCCGGTGACGACGGACCCGTGCTCGCCCAGGTCCGCGCACTCCTCGACCTCGCCCACGACGTCGGCGCCCCCTACATCCGCGTCTTCCCCGGCGGTGGGACCGAACAGCGCCCCGAGGCGGCCGACGCCAACGCCGTACGGCGCCTGGGCGCCGCCGCCGAGTACGCCGCCGAGCTGGGCGTACGGATCCTGCTGGAGACCCACGACTCGCACCGCACCGGCGCCGACGCGGCCCGCGTGCTGGGTGCGGTCGGCGACCGGCACGTGGGCGCCCTGTGGGACGTGATGCACACCTGGCTGGGCCGCGAGCAGCCGCAGGAGTCGTATACGGCCCTGGCCCCGTATCTCGGCTATGTACAGGTCAAGGACATCGCGTCCGCCGACGACACCACCCCGCTGCCGCTCGGCGCGGGCGTCCTTCCGCTCACCGAGTGCGTGGACATCCTCTCCCGGCACGGCTGGGACGGCTGGCTGTGCTGGGAGTACGAGAAGCGGTGGTACGAGAGGGCGGCGCCACTGCCGGAGTTGCTGGGGCCGGGCCGGCGGCACCTGGCACGGCTGCTCAACGAGTCGGCATGACCGTACCTACCGCACCGTCTCCCTCTCCGCCAGAACCGACTTCCTCACCCTGGCCTCCAGTCGGCCGCGGCACTCCGGCCACTCCTCCGCCGTGATCGAGTAGATCGCGGTGTCCCGGAGGCGGTTCTCGTCCCCCGGCGTCCGGGAGCGGGACCAGTTGCGCAGTACGCCCTCGAGGCGGGCGCCGACGCTCTCGATGGCCGCGCGGGAGCGGCCGTTGCGGGCGTCGCTCAGCAGGTCGACGCGGGAGACGCCCCACTCCTCGAACGCGTGCCGGAACAGCAGCAGTTTGGACTCCGCGTTGATGCCCGTGCCCTGGGCCGACCGGGCGAGCCAGGTGAACCCCACCTCGATCGCGTCGAGTTGGTCCTCCGACAGCCAGCATCGCGGCTCACAGTACGAGGTGGTGCCGACCACCCGCCCGGTGGCGACGGAGATCTGGGCATACGGCGCGAGCCGTCCCGCGGCGGCACGGGTGAGGTGTGCCTCGATATAGTCGCCGACCTCATGGACCCGGGGCACGCTCGTGAACGCGTACGTGCCCCGGTCCTCCTCCGCCGCCACCGCCAGGTCGGCCGCATGCCGGTGCTCCAGCGGTTCCAGGCGCACGAGCGCGCCCTCCATTACGGGCCCCTCCAGGATGAACGTCACGGCCGGAGTCTCCCGCACCCCTCCGACGGCGTCGAACGGATTTCCCAGCCGGCCTGGTCTCCGCGCGGTTACCGAACGGCCTGCTGCCGACGATCGCCGCGTGGCGCGTCAGCCGGCGCTTCGCCGTGCTCACCGCCGCCGGGCGCCACCGGAACGCTCGTGTCCGCCCGGGCCTTCGCCGGTGCCAGGGACGTCAGCGCCACCCCGCCCACCAGCAGCGCCGCCGCACCCCAGCGCAGAAGGCTCACCGACTCGCCGAGGAACAGCGCCGCGGACGACATGCCGAAGACCGGGACGAGGAGCGAGAACGGGGCGACCGTGGACGCCGGATGGCGGCGCAGCAGCCAGCCCCAGGCGCCGAAGCCGAAGACCGTGGTGATCCAGGCGACGTAGAGGATGATGCCTGCGCCCTGCCAGTCGAGGGCGCGCAGCGCGGCCAGGTCGCGGGAGGGGCCCTCCGTGAGGAGGGAGAGGCCGAGCAGGGGCAGGACCGGAACTGTGCTCACCCACACCATGAAGTTCAGGGAGTCCGGCGGGGACGCCTTGCGGGTGAGCACGTTGGACACGCCCCAGCAGGCCGCCGCCGCGATCACCAGGGCGAACGCGCCGAGCGGGCCGGCCGTGCCCTCGTCGACGGCCGCGAGCGCGACACCGCCGAGGGCCACCGCCATGCCCAGCACGCGCAGGCGCGTGGGGCGCTCGCCGAGGGCCACGAAGGCGATGAGGGCCGTGAAGACGGCCTGGATCTGCAGCACCAGGGAGGACAGTCCGGCGGGCATGCCCGCGTCCATGCCGATGAACAGCAGCCCGAACTTGGCGACGCCGAGGACGAGCCCCACGCCCACGATCCACTTCCACGCCACCTTCGGGCGGCCGACGAAGAACACGGCGGGGACGGCCGCGGCCAGGAAGCGCAGGGCCGAGAACAGCAGCGGCGGGAAGTGGCCGAGGCCGACCTCGATGACCGTGAAGTTCACGCCCCAGACAGCAGCGACGAGAACGGCGAGAGTGAGGTGTGCGGGTCGCATGCGTCGAGGATCACGCCTCATGACTGTGAAGCACCAGCGATGATTGCTGCATGGTTGGATGAAGCATTGCTAATCATGGGAGCCCCGCATGCTCGATCTCCAGCGTCTGCGCGCCCTGCACGCCGTCTCCGTCCACGGCACGGTCGGCGCCGCCGCCACCGCGCTCGGATATACCCCGTCCGCCGTCTCCCAGCAGATCGCCAAACTGGAGCGGGAGACCAGGACCGTACTGCTTGAACGGGAGGGGCGCGGGGTGCGACTCACCCCGGAGGCCCATCAACTCGCCGCCACCGCACAGGAGTTGCTGGCGATCGTGGAGCGGGCCGAGACCGAGCTGGAAGAGCGGCGCGGGCTGCCCGCCGGCCGGCTGACCGTGGCCGCGTTCGCCTCGGCCGCACGCGGGCTGCTGCCTTCCGTCCTCGCCGCCCTCGCCGCACGCCACCCCGCCCTGGACGCCCGGTTGTCCGAGGTCGACCCGCATCTGTCCGTCGACCTCGTCACCAAGGGCATGGTCGACCTCGCGGTCGTGCACGACTGGGACATCGCGCCACTGCCCGTCCCGCCGGGGATCGAGCAGGCGGTCATCGGTGACGACCTGTGCGATCTGCTCGTCCCCGTGGGGCATCCCTTCGCGGGCCGCTCCTGCGTGCGGCGCGAGGAGCTGGGCGGCGAGCGGTGGGTCTGCCAGCCGCCGGGCCGGGTCTGCCACGAGTGGCTCGTACGGACCCTGCGCGCCGCCGGCCACAAGCCGGACCTCGTCCACCAGGCCGAGGAGAACCCGACCCTGGTCGCGCTCGTCGCCGCCGGGCTCGGCATCGCCCTCATCCCCCGCCTCGGCCGGGGCCCGCTGTCCGAGGGCGTCGTCGAGGTCCCGCTCGACCCGATGCCCGTACGCCGGCTGTATGCCCTGTGGCGCACGGGTGCGGCCCGGCGGCCGACGATCGCGGAGACCGTACGCTCCCTGCAGGAGTTCTGGCCCGAGGCGGCGGCGCACGAGTCCCGCTGATCCCACGCGTCCCGACTTCCGGCAACCGGCCGGTTCCGGGGAACCCGGCCGGGTCCCCCGCCGTCCCATCGCCAAGCTGCCGGATGAGTCTCCGCGGTGCGGTGTCGGCCTCGCTGCCGGCTGCGATCGCTGACCACCCTCTCCGCCGCACGCGGCCGGCAGCCCACCGCCATCGGCGCGCCCCCCTCCACAGCGCCGATGGCGGTCCCCCGCCCATTACTGCGCAGTGCCTTGACCGGCAGAAACTTTCTGGATATTGGTTGCCCCTTGGAAGTTTCCTTCAGCGATCTCCTCCGGAAGGAGCGCATGTGCACGACTCCGGCACGGGAAGCAGCAGACACCCCTCCAGACGTACGGTCCTCGCCGCCACCGCAGGCGTGGCCGCGACCCTCGCCCTCGCCCCGAACACCGCCCTGGCCGCCGGGAACGACGACAAGCGGCTCGAGGCCCTCATCTCCCGCATGACGCTCGAAGAGAAGGTCGGCCAACTCTTCGTGATGCGGGTCTACGGCCATTCGGCCACCGATCCCGACCAGGCCGACATCGACGCCAACTTGAAGGAGATCGGCGTACGGACGGCCGCCGAGCTCATCGCCAAGTACCGCGTCGGCGGCATCATCTACTTCGCCTGGGCGCACAACACCCGCAACCCGCATCAGATCGCGGACCTGTCGAACGGCATCCAGCGGGCCTCCCTCAGCCAGTCCCACGGACTGCCCGTACTCATCGCCACGGACCAGGAACACGGGATAGTCGCACGCGTGGGCAAGCCCGCCAGCCTCTTCCCGGGCGCGATGGCGATCGGCGCGTCCGGCTCCCGCGCCGGCGCCCGTACGCTCGGCCGGATCTCCGGCGCGGAACTGCGCGCCCTCGGCATCCTCCAGGACTACGGCACGGACGCCGATGTGAACGTCAACCCGGCCAACCCGGTGATCGGCGTGCGGTCCTTCGGCGCCGACCCGGACGCGGTGGCCGACCTGGTGGCGGCGGAGGTCTCCGGCTACCAGAACTCCGGCGTCGCGGCGACCGCCAAGCACTTCCCGGGCCACGGCGACACGGCCGTCGACAGCCACTTCGGCTTCCCGGTCATCACGCACAGCCGCGAGGTGTGGGACAAGCTCGACGCGGTGCCCTTCCGGGCGGCGATCCGCGCCGGAATCGACTCGATCATGACCGCGCACATCATGGTCCCCGCGCTCGACGACTCCGGCGACCCGGCGACGCTGTCGCACCCGATCCTCACCGGCATCCTGCGCGAGGAACTGGGCTACGACGGGGTCGTGGTGACGGACTCGCTGGGCATGGACGGCGTACGCCAGAAGTACGGCGACGACCGCGTGCCCGTGCTCGCGCTCAAGGCCGGCGTCGACCAGCTGCTCAACCCGCCCTCCCTGGACATCGCGTGGAACGCGGTGCTGCAGGCCGTGCGGAACGGCGAGCTGGCCGAGGCCCGGCTCGACGAGTCGATCCTGCGCGTCCTCAGGCTGAAGGCGAAGCTGGGACTGCTCGATCAGCCCTACGTCACCGCCGAGGGCGTCGACAAGGCCGTCGGCGTCCCCGAGCACCTGCGCGCCGCGGACCGCGTCGCGGACGGTACGACCACCCTGCTGGTCAACAAGCAGGGCCTGCTGCCGCTGTCCCGCCGTACGCATCCCAGGCTGCTGGTCGTCGGGGCGGACCCGGCGTCGCCGTCCGGCACCGACGGACCGCCCACTACAGTGCTGGCGAACGCCCTCACCGGTCTGGGCTTCACGGCGACCGCGCGGTCCACGGGCACGGCGCCGTCACCGGCGGCGATCGCGGGCGCGGTGGCGGCGGCGCAGAACGCGGACGCGGTCGTCGTGGGCACGTACAACGTGAGCGCGACCAGCTCCCAGCGGACCCTGGTGGCCCAACTGGCCGCCACCGGGAAACCGGTGATCGCGGTCGCCATCCGGAACCCGTACGACGTCGCTCATCTCCCGGACGTATCGGGGTACTTGGCGGCCTACTCCTGGACGGACGTCGAACTGCGCGCGGCGGCACGGGTGATCGCGGGGCAGGTGAAGCCGCGCGGCAAGCTGCCGGTGCCGGTGCAACGGGCGGACGACCCGGAGCAGACGCTGTATCCCCTCGGGTACGGGCTGTCGTACTAGCGGTACGAACGGAGTCGGACACACCGCACCCAAATACGGCAAAGCACCCCGTATGTCTGGCGTGGATCGTGACCGCGGTCCACGCTGGACGGGAAACCTACGGGCTGTGCCCGGCCGGTGCGCTCACCGGCCGGGCACAGCCCGTAGGTCACGGACGCAGCGCGGGCTCGCGTTCCACGTCCCGGCGGTCCAGCTTCGCGTCGTACGCCGCCAGCGGCTTCGCCGCCGACGGGTTCGACTGGACGGTCGGGGACGCCACGCCCGCCCAGTCCAGGATGCGGGCCGTGGCCAGGGCCTTCTCCCGGGGCACCAGGCCCGCGACGTTCGCACCGTGGTTCATCCCCGGCGCCGTGAAGACGTAGGAGTCACGGGCGCCCGCTTCCGGTGCCCCATCAGCACAAAATCCAGCCCGAGTCGACCGACGCCGGCCCCACCGATCCTCGGACCCGTACGCAGCGATGGCCGACGTGCGCGGTCACCGGTCCGGCGTGATGCCCGTAGCGCCCCCTGTCGGCCACGGCGCGGCTGCCGCGCGCCTGCACGCTGACCGTCATCGGCTTCGGGGCGGACGCCCTCTTCGCCACAGTCATCGCGCACACATAGCCGTTGCGCTTGTAGACCCACACGGAGCCGGTGGAGAACGAGAGCGTACGGACCTTCCGTCCGGGGCAGGAGCCGGCCGCCTCGGCGTGCCCCGGGCTCGCCACCGCGAGCAGCCCGGACACCGTCAGCACGGCCAGGCCCGTCGCCAGGCGCCGGCATATCCCACGGCTGTCCACTGTCACCCCTCCCAGACCGCAGACCCCAACCGTACTGATGTACGGACGCCTGGCGTACGGCGGACGGTTGCATGACGAACCCCGGCGAAGCCCCGGGGGCGACGAGGAGGATCCGCGCCCTCACACCGAAGAGCCGACGGGTTCCTCCGGCTCCGGCGCGCCCACGAAGGTCCGCCACAGCCGCGCGTACCTGCCGCCCCGTGCCAGCAGTTCCTCGTGCGTACCGTCCTCCGCGACCCGGCCGTGGTCCATGACCACGACCCGGTCCGCACGGGCGGCCGTCGTCAGGCGGTGGGCGACGACGAGCGAGGTACGGCGGCCGGCGAGGCGGTCCGTCGCCTGGTTGACCTGCGCCTCGGTGGCCAGGTCCAGCGCGGCGGTCGCCTCGTCGAGCAGCAGGACGTCGGGGTCGACCAGTTCCGCGCGGGCCAGGGCGATCAGCTGCCGCTGCCCGGCGGACAGATTGCGTCCGCGCTCGGCGACCTCGTGCAGATAGCCGCCCTCCAACCCGGCGATCATCTCGTGCGCGCCGACCGCCCGCGCCGCCCTCTCCACCTCGGCATCCGTCGCGTCCGGGCGCCCGTAGGCGATGGCGTCCCGGACGGTACCCGGGAACAGATACGCCTCCTGCGGGACGACACCGAGCCGGTGCCGGTACGAGGTGAGGTCGAGGGACCGCAGATCGGCGCCGTCGACCAGCACCCGGCCGCGCGTGGGGTCGTAGAACCGGGCGACCAGCTTCACCAGCGTCGACTTGCCCGCCCCCGTCTCGCCGACGAAGGCGACGGTCTGCCCGGCGGGGATCTTCAGGTCGACTCCGCCGATGGCCTCCTCGTCGTCGCCGTACGCGAAGCCGACGCCCTCGAAGGTGATCTCACCGCGCAGCGACGGCACCTCGACCGGCTCGTCGGCCGCCTTCGTGGTGGTCGGCTCCCGGAGCAGTTCCTGAATGCGGCCCAGCGACACCGTGGCCTGCTGGTACCCGTCGAAGACCTGCGAGAGCTGCTGCACCGGCGCGAAGAACAGGTCGATGTACAGCAGGTAGGCGACCAGCGCGCCGGTCGTCAGCGTCCCGGCCTCCACCCGGTGCGCGCCCACGACCAGGACGGCGGCCGCGGCCACCGAGGACAGCAGCTGGACGAAGGGGAAGTACACGGAGATCAGCCGCTGTCCGCGGATCCGCGCCTGGCGATAGCCGTCACTGCCCGCCGCGAACTTGCGCCCGCCGTCCCGCTCGCGCCGGAAGGCCTGCAGGATCCGCAGCCCGGCCACCGACTCCTGGAGGTCCGCGTTGACCCCCGAGACCCGCTCACGGGCGAGTTCGTACGCCTTCACGCTCGCCCTGCGGAAGAAGAAGGTCGCCACGATCAGCGGTGGCAGCGTGCAGAAGACGACGAGCGCGAGCTGTACGTCGATCACCAGCAGGACGGCCATGATGCCGAAGAAGGTGACGACGGAGACGAAGGCGGTGACGAGACCGGTCTGCAGGAACGTCGACAGCGCGTCGACGTCGGTCGTCATCCGCGTCATGATCCGGCCGGTCAGTTCCCGCTCGTAGTAGTCGAGTCCGAGCCGCTGGAGCTGGGCGAAGATCTTCAGCCTCAGGGAGTAGAGGACGCGTTCGCCGGTCCGTCCCGTCATCCGTGTCTCGCCGAACTGTGCCGCCCACTGGACGAGGACGGTGAGCAGCGCGAGCAGGGACGCGGCCCAGACCGCGCCGAGGGCCATCCGGGAGACGCCCTGGTCGATGCCGTGCCGCACCAGGATCGGCAGCAGCAGGCCCATGCCCGCGTCGACGGCGACGAGGGCGAGGCTGGCCAGCAGGGGCAGGCCGAAGCCGCGCAGCAGCCGGGCGAGGCCGTAGGACTCCTCCGGCCGGACCGCGCGCGCCTCGTCGATGTCGGGGGTGTCGGTGGCGGGGGGCAGCTGCTCGACCTGGGCGAGCAGCTCGGGGGTCGCCGGGGTCCCGGTCAGCGCGTGGTCCTTGGGCTCGCGGTCGCCGGTCCACAGGTGCGGGGTCACCCCGCGCTCGGCGTCGAACTCGGCGTCCAGTTCCTCCCGGACGGTCGTGTCCTCCTGGGGGGCGGAAGGCTGGGCGTGGCCGGGGGAGACACCGCCGAGTTCGTCGGGGTCGGTGAGCAGGCGCCGGTAGAGAGGGGACCGCTCCTGGAGTTCCTCGTGGGTGCCGATGTCGGCGAGGCGGCCGGCGTCGAGGACGGCGATGCGGTCGGCGAGGTTGAGCGTCGAGCGCCGGTGGGCTATCAGCAGTGTCGTGCGGCCCTCCATGACCTGCTTCAGCGCCTCGTGGATCTCGTGCTCGACCTGGGCGTCCACCGCCGAGGTGGCGTCGTCGAGGACCAGCAGCCGCGGGTCGGTGAGGATCGCGCGGGCGAGGGCGATGCGCTGGCGCTGGCCGCCGGAGAGGGTGAGGCCGTGCTCGCCGACCTTGGTGGCGTACCCGTCGGGCAGTTCCGCGATGAAGCGGTCGGCCTGCGCGGCGCGGGCGGCCCGTTCGATCTGCTCGTCACTCGCGTCGGGGCGGCCGTAGGCGATGTTCTCGCGGACCGTGTCGGAGAAGAGGAAGGAGTCCTCGGGGACCAGTCCGATCGCGGCGCGCAGCGACGGGAGGGTCAGCTCGCGCACGTCGTGGCCGCCGACGAGGACGGCGCCGTGCGTGACGTCGTAGAAGCGGGGCAGCAGGAGCGAAACCGTCGACTTCCCGGAGCCGGAGGAGCCGACGACGGCCAGGGTCTCGCCGGGGCGGATCTCGAAGGAGAGTCCGTCGAGGACCGGGGTCCTCTTCTTCGAGGTGCCCTCGTAGGCGAAGGAGACGTCGTCGAACTCGACGGTCGCGGGAGCGTCGGCGGGCAGGTCCTTGGTGCCGCCCTGGAGCGACGGCTCGGTGTCGATCAGCTCCAGGACGCGCTCGGCGCCCGCGCGGGCCTGCTGGCCGACGGTGAGGACCACGGCGAGCATGCGCACCGGTCCGACGAGCTGGGCGAGGTAGGAGGAGAAGGCGACGAACGTGCCGAGCGTGATGTGCCCACGCACCGCCAGCCAGCCGCCGACCGCGAGCATGGCGACCTGGCCGAGGGCGGGCACGGCCTGGAGGGCGGGGGTGAAGCGGGCGTTCATCCGGATGGTGCGCAGCCGTCCGGCGAAGAGCCGGCGCCCGACCTCGCGGAGCTTCCCGGTCTCCTGTTCCTCCTGCCCGAAGCCCTTCACCACGCGGACGCCGCTGACGGCTCCGTCGACCACGCCCGCCACGGCGGCGGCCTGGGCCTGGGCGTACCAGGTGGCCGGGTGCAGCCGGGAGCGGCTGCGTTTGGCGATGAACCACAGGGCGGGCGCGACGGCCAGCGTGACCAGCGTCAGCGGTAGCGACAGCCACGCCATGACGACCAGGGAGACCAGGAACAGCAGGACGTTCCCGATGGTCATCGGGAGCATGAAGAGCAGGCCCTGGATCAGCTGGAGGTCGCTGGTGGCCCGGCCGACGACCTGCCCGGTGGACAACTGGTCCTGACGTCGCCCGTCGAGCCGCGTGATCGTCCCGTACATCTCCGTACGCAGGTCGTGCTGGACGTCGAGGGCGAGCCGGCCTCCGTAGTAGCGCCGGATGTAGGTGAGGACGTAGACGAGGACGGCCGCGCCGACGAGGGCGCCGGCCCAGGGCGCCATGGAACGGCTGTGGTTCCCGATGACATCGTCGATGATCACCTTGGTGATCAGCGGGACGAGCGCCATGACGGCCATGCCGCCGAGGGAGGATCCGAGCGCGAGGACGACGTCCTTCGGGTACCGCCACGCGTACCCCGTGAGCCTGCGCGCCCAGCCGGGCCGCTCCTCCTCGTGCGCTGCCACGCCGGTCCCTTCCTGCCGTACCGATCTTCCCGTCACCACTTCACCAACACGGACGGGAGCGGATTTCATCCCTCGGTGACGTTCTCCGGCGGGGCGGGGCGGAAGGGGCCGCGGGTGGGCTCCCCGCGGATCACGGGGAGCCCGGCCGCGTCAGCCGGCGGGCACCGCCGGCACCACCTCCTGCGGCGTGCTCGTGGGCACGTACGCGGTCGCGGCGGAGGTCGTCGCCACCAGGTCCTTGTGGATGACCTTGGCCACGTTCTGGATGGTGGTGACGCCGTAGTTCATGGTGCTGTTGCCGTGGGTGAGCACGGTGATCATGTAGTCGTGCCCGGCGCCCTTGAACGTGCCGACACTGTGCACGCGCCAGCCGTGCGTGGTGCGGGGCAGCCAGCCGTTCTTGACGTGCACGGAAACGCCGGCGGGCGCACCGGCCGGAGTTCCCCAGCGCTGCGAGGAGATGACCTTCCCCATCAGCTTCTGGATGTACGCGCGGGAGTTGTCGCTCAGCACGGAGTTCTTGGCCGTGATGAGCTTGAGTAGCTTCTGCTCGTCCTGCACGGTGATCTGGGTCAGCCCCCAGTAGCCGTTCGCGCCCGGCCTGGTCTGGGTCATGCCCGCGGCCGCGAGGAAGCCCTTGATCTTCGTCAGGCCCAACTGCTTCCACAGCGCACTGGTGGGGTCGTTGTCCGACTTGGTGATCATGGCCGTGGCCAGGCTGTCCTCACGGCTCGTCAGATAGCGGTTGTGCTTCTTGGCGTCCCACAGCAGGGTGGCGAGCACGGTGACCTTGACCACGCTCGCCGAGTCGAAGGCGCTGGTGCTGCGCAGCGAGCAGGTGGTGTTGGTGCTGCGGTCGTAGAGGCCGACCGCGATGGTCCCCTTGCGGGTGGCGAGGGCCGCGGTGATGTCCTTCTTCAGTTTGGCGGCCAGGCCCGCCTTGCCCGACGTACAGCTGACGGTCGGTGTCGTGGCGGCAGCGGCGGGCGTGGCGGCGGCGACGAGCGGTATGAGCATCCCGGCGCCGAGCCCGGCCGCGAGCACACGGGCACGCCGGGACGTCCGGGACATTCCGGCCATTCGGTCAGTCATGGAGATTCCCCCTTGGGTCGAACAGAAGCGCGCCCCAGGCACGCTCGTGCTCTGTTGACTCGCGGGGATGACCGAAAGTTGTACGGCGCGCCAGGACACACGCCCGAGAGCGGATCACCCACGGCCGGCCCACCCCAGGCGGACCGGCAGCCCCCACCGGGCGATGAGTCTCGCCAGGCGCCGGCCCCCGGCCGACAGTCCCCTGGTGTGTCGCGGCTCCCGACCACTCGGGCCGAGGGCCGCGGCCCTACCCGCCCGCACCGAAGCAGCGCCGCTCGCCGCCCCGTACGAGGCAGGCGCGCACGCCGTCCAGGTCGCCGCGGCCGGCGGCGACCATGGGTACATACCTGTATCCCGCGTACGGCAGGCCGTCCGTGTCGCGGTGCACCTGGCAGGCGTGGTCCTCGCCGGCTTTCGCCACGAACGCCCCCTTCTTCGGCTTCGTTGCGGAAGCCTGTGCCGGGACGCCTCGGCCGTCCCGTGCCCCGCCGCCGTCCCCATGCGCTGCCCATACCAACGCGACCAGGGCCACAACGGTCACGGCGGCCGCCGACGCGACGGCGAGGACTCGCCTCCGCCGTCCGTGCCGCGCGCCGTCGTCGGCCGGTGCGGCGGCCCGTCCTCGGGGGGAAGGACGGGCCGTCGCGTCAGCCCAGGTGCGTCGGCGCGAACATCCGCAGGAGCGCCGGGAGGACGACCACCGAAGGTCCGGGCTCGGCCAACGCCTTCGCCAGGTCGCTCTCCAGCGTCTCGGGGGTCGTACGGATGCCCGGCACGCCGAAGGACTCCGCCAGGGCCGCGTAGTCCGGGCGGGTCAACTCCGTCGCCGTCGTCTGGCCGAAGGCGTCCGTCATGTACTCGCGCAGGATGCCGT
>NZ_MLYP01000101.1 GCF_001866645.1 Streptomyces colonosanans | reverse complement strand
CGACACGGATCGTGTCCGTGGTCCGAGCCGGGCGGGCGGAGTCCCTCACGACCTGACCATGTGGATGCGGCCGGAGGCGACGGGGAGGCCCCGAACCATCTCGCCGGTGGAGCAGGGGCTTGTAACGGGACGGGGCCCGGTGGCCACCACGGTGCCGGGCCCCGTCGATGTCCCCGGATGGACGCACCCAACGGTGTACCGGCTCCTCAGGGAGTGCGTTCGTGCGTGTCCGCCGCCTCGACCTCTTCCCGGGTGATGCCGAGCAGATAGAGGACGGTGTCCAGGAAGGGGAAGTTCACCGCGGTGTGCGCGGCCTTGCGTACGACCGGCTTGGCGTTGAAAGCGACGCCCAGGCCGGCCGCGTTCAGCATGTCCAGGTCGTTGGCGCCGTCTCCGATCGCCACGGTCTGCGCCAGGGGCACCCCCGCCTCGGCGGCGAACCGGCGCAGCAGCCGCGCCTTGCCCGCACGGTCCACGATCTCGCCGACGACCTTGCCGGTCAGCTTCCCGTCGACAATCTCCAGGGTGTTGGCCTGGGCGAAGTCGAGCCCGAGCCGCTCCTTCAGATCGTCCGTCACCTGGGTGAACCCGCCCGAGACGACACCGACTTGGAAGCCGAGCCGCTTCAGCGTACGGATCAGGGTGCGTGCGCCCGGAGTGAGCCGGACCTCGGCGCGCACCTTGTCCACCACCGACGCGTCGAGCCCCTGGAGCAGTGCCACGCGCGCGTGCAGCGACTGCTCGAAGTCCAGCTCGCCACGCATGGCGGCCGCCGTCACCTCGGCGACCTCCGCCTCGCAGCCGGCGTGCGCGGCAAACAGCTCGATGACCTCGTCCTGGATGAGCGTCGAGTCCACGTCCATGACGACGAGGCGCTGGGCCCGCCGGTGCAGCCCGGCCGCGACGACGGCGACGTCGACACCGAGTGCCGCGGCATCGGTGGCCAGCGCGGTGCGCAGAGGCTCGGTCTCCACGCCGGACACGGCGAACTCGACGGCCGTCACGGGGTACTTGGCGAGCCGGAAGATACGGTCGATGTTGCCGCCGGCCGCGGTGATGCGGGAGGTTATCGCGGCCGTCGACTGGGCGGTGAGCGGGTGGCCGAGGACGGTGACGAGCGACCGTCCCAGACCGCGCGGCCGGTTGTCGCCGATACCGGAGATGATCTCCGCCTGCATCTTCATGGACTCCGCCCAGCCGTGGACGGTGGCCCGCAGATCACCCTCCAGCCCGGACGGCGGCACGGTCACCAGGGCGCAGAGCACCATCCTGCCCCGGGTGACGACCTGCTCGATGTCGACCACGTCGACGCCGTAGCCGGCCAGGGTCTCGAACAGGCCGGCGGTCAGGCCGGGCCTGTCCTTGCCGAAGATCTTGACAAGGAGAGTGGGGGCGTCGGTGGTGTGCGAAGCGCTCATGGTGTTCCCACCGTATCCGGCACTCAGTGCCTTCCGCGTGCCTGGTCCGTCCAATGGACAGAGAACAGCGGGCAGCGCGCAGATGACAAGCGCCATCACCGGCGGCGAGGGCGCAGGAGGCGGACGGGACCGGGACGGCCCGGGGGAGGAGCCCTGTCAGTCGTCTTCGCGAGGCCGCCCGGGCGGGGGAGGCGGGGGCGGGGGAGTGTCGGGGGCCAAAGGCGTCCCCCGGGGCCGTCGCCTCGGCGGCCGGGCGGGCGGCTCCATCTTCCCGGTCATCGTGGGGGCGCCGTACATGTCACCGGGCGCGGGCGGTGCGCCCGCCTTCGAGGGTGCCCCGGGCTGCGACGGCGTGCTCTTGCCGTACGGGGGAGGAGGCGCCCCCGGGTCTCCGGGCCCCGGCACGCTGCCGCCGGGCGGCTGCCCCGTGCGCTCCTGCGGTGACGCGCCCTCTGGGGCCGCTCCCCGCCCCGGCCGCGCGTCCTTTGGCTCGCGCAGTTCTTCCGGCAGCCGTAGATACGGGTTGGTGTCCGGGTTCGGCGGGCGGTGCGGACGGCTCGGCGTGTAGGGCCCCGTGTGCCGCGGCACCGGCCCGTGCGGCCCTGCCGCGGACGCCCGCAGCCCCGTACCGCCCAGGGCGAGGGGTGCCGCCCGGCTCCCCGCCACCCCGGCGGGGTACGCCAGCAGCGCTCCGACCGCCCCCGCTCCCGCGCCCCACGCCGCGCCCAGCAGCAGCGCCATGCCGAGGTGCCCGTGCAGCTCGATCCCCGCGCCGAACGCGTCGAAGCCGAGCACGGACAGCGAGGCGTCCACCGACACGTCCGTCAGCCAGGCCAGCAGCGGCAGCGCCAACGCCGTCACGATCCCGAGCCGCAGCGCGCAGCGCCCTGCGAGGCCCAGCGGACCCGGATCCCCTGCGACCGAAGGCACCGCGCCTGGGACACTCGCGGCATCCCGCGCTCGTACGAGAGGCGTACGCGCCGCAGTCAGGACTCCCGCGGCGAGCATCATGAGGGTCGCGGCGACGGCCAGCAGCCACACCTTGCCGTCCAGCTCCGCCAGGCGCCCCAGTGTGACCGGCTGGTCGGTGTGCACGCTCAGCAGCCGGCCCAGCGGGTCCGGCAGCACTTTCGCCAGCTCGCCTGTGGCCGTGCCGTCCCACGGTACGAACAGGCCGAGCGGGACGCCCAGCCACACCCCGTTGGGCGCGCCGAGCAGCGCCGCCCCCGCGATCCGTGCCGGATGGTCGTCGCCGATCGCCGCGTACGCTGCCGCCGCGAGCCCGGCGACCACCGCCACCAGCATCATCGTCACCAGCGCGGACACGGCCGGACGCACCACCCGGTGCACCGCTTCCCAGCCGCGCGGCAGGGGCGTGCGCCGGGACGTGAGCAGCGCGATCACCAGGACGCCCGCCGCCCACGCGGTGCCCCCCAGCAGTGTGGGCACCGTGTCGATGGTGAAACCGACCGCGGCCTTCGCGTGGATGAGGTCGCCGAAACGGCCCGGCAGCAGCCCGCCGATGTCCCCGAGCCCGGGGATGCCGCTGCCGCCCCCGCCCGGCAGACCGCCGAGGCCCAGCGAGCCTCCGTCGATGGTGATGACATCGTGGCCGGCCCAGGCGAGAAATCCGAGTACCGCGACGAACAGCACGATCACCGCGCCTGCGCGAGCGAGGAGTTCGGCGGACGCGACCACAACTCCCGTCGCACGGAGGGACCGTAGGAAGAACCAGCTCAGCAGGAGCGCGCCCACCAGGCTCACGCCCAGTGGCGTGATCTGCAGGGCGGTCGTCGCCTCGGCCCCTTTCAGACCGAACGCCGACACGTCCCCGGACGGCGCGACCGACCCGTTCGCCCCAAGTGCCACCGCTGCCGCGGTCATCGGCCCGAGCGAGCCTGCCGCATCCGCCCGGAGCAGATGCAGGCCGAGCGCGGCCGTTGCCGCCATGCCGACCAACGCCCAGCTCACAGAGGCGATCGCGGCCAGCAGCACATCCGTCCACGGCAGCCTCCTGCCGTCTTCCGCGGTCCCGATGCTCATGGTCAGCCCCCCGATCCGCGCCGCGGCGATCCACCGCAGATGTCCCCCCTCACGGGGAATTACCACTCTCCGGGCGGGTTTCACCTTCGTCAACGGGACGCGGCCAGGCGCGCGTAAGCACTCTTCACAAGGCCCGACTTTCGGTCAGAGCGCTGAGCCTGAAATAGTTCCCCACGATGTTCGACATCCCTAGACTCCCTGTGATGGGGGTAACTCGGGGGACAACTCAGTGGGGCATGGAGTGCCGGAACTCGTACTGGAAATGAACGGACGCACCTGGACGCTCGATGCGTCCAGGCCATACACGCTCGGACGCGATCCGCAGGGGGACATTGTGCTCGACGACGCCAGGGTGTCCTGGCGTCACGCCACGATCGCCTGGAACGGGCGTAGTTGGGTGGTCGAGGACCACGGCAGCACCAACGGTACGTTCGTGCAGGGCCAGCGGGTCCACCAGTTGGAGATCGGCCCCGGCTCGGCCGTGAATCTCGGCAACGCGACGGACGGACCGCGCCTGAACGTGTCCGGCGCCGCGGCCGCCGTCACCACCCCGCAGCCCCAGCCCCAGCCGCACGCGGCACAGAACGAGAACGCCGGCTGGGCCCAGCCGGCGCCTCAGCAGTCGGCTCCCCAGCAGAACTGGCAGCAGCCGCAGCAGGTTGCCCCGCAGATCCCGCAGCAGCAGGGCCCCGGTGGTGGCGCGGGGGCGCCGTCGGCCTACGGCGACCGCAGCCCGACCACGTTCCACCAGCTCGCGCTCGACCGTGTGATGCGTATCGGCCGTGCACTGGAGAACGAACTGGTCGTCTCCGACCTCCAGGTCTCCCGCCACCACGCCGAGTTCCACGCAACGCCCGACGGCCGTTTCGAGATCCGTGACCTGGGCTCGCACAACGGCACGTTCGTCAACGGTATGCCGATCGGCAAGGGCGGCTCCGCGCTGCTCGGCCCGAACGACATCGTCGGCGTCGGCCACTCGACGTTCCGCCTGGTCGGCGACCGCCTCGAGGAGTTCGTCGACACCGGTGAGGTCTCCTTCTCCGCCCGCCATCTCACCGTCACGGTCGACGGCGGTAAGCAGATCCTCAAGGACGTCTCCTTCGGCGTCCCTGAGAAGTCGCTGATCGCGGTCATCGGCCCGTCCGGCTCGGGCAAGTCGACCCTGCTGAAGGCGCTCACGGGATACCGTCCCGCCAACCAGGGCGACGTCCTCTACGACAACCGGAACCTCTACAAGCAGTTCGCCGAACTGCGCCAGCGCATCGGCCTGGTCCCGCAGGACGACATCCTGCACAAGGAACTGACGGTCAAGAAGGCCCTCAAGTACGCGGCCAAGCTGCGCTTCCCCGCCGACACCACGGCCGCCGAGCGCGAGGCCCGCATCGACGAGGTGCTGCGCGAGCTGAAGCTGGACATCCACAAGGAGAAGAAGGTCACCTCCCTCTCCGGTGGCCAGCGCAAGCGCGTCTCGGTGGCCCTGGAACTGCTCACCAAGCCGTCGCTGATCTTCCTGGACGAGCCGACCTCCGGTCTCGACCCGGGCATGGACCGCGACGTCATGCAGCTGCTGCGCGGCCTTGCCGACGACGGTCGTACCGTGCTCGTCGTCACGCACTCGGTGGCCGAGTTGGCGATCTGCGACAAGCTCCTGGTAATGGCCCCGGGCGGCTCGGTTGCCTACTTCGGGCCGCCGGAGGAGGCACTGAACTTCTTCGGCTACGAGACCTGGGCCGATGTCTTCTCCGCCTTCGAGAACTACCGCGACTACGACTGGGCGGGCCGCTGGAAGGGCTCGCAGCACTACCAGATGTATGCCGCGGACATCGACGCGGTCGCCCCGCAGTCGGTCGACATGCCGTCACCGCAGGCGATCAAGCCGCCCAAGCCGCAGGGCTGGTTCTCCCAGCTCGGCACCCTGATCCGGCGCTATGTCGCGGTCATCGGCTCCGACAAGGGCTTCCTGGCGCTGACGGTGATCCTGCCGGCGGTGCTCGGCGCGGTGAGCCTGCTCATCGACCACAACCGAGGCCTGCTGGTCAACCCGGTCAACCCGAGGACCGGCATGCACGTCCCGAACGGCACGGCCACCACGGTTCTGCTGATCCTCGCGGTCGGCGCCTGCTTCGCGGGCGCCGCCAACTCCGTCCGCGAGCTGATCAAGGAACGGGTCATCTACGAGCGGGAGCGCGCCACCGGCCTGTCCCGTTCCGCCTACCTGATGTCGAAGGTGATCGTCCTCGGTGCCGTCACCGTGCTGCAGGGCCTCATGGTCGGCCTGATCGGCTTCTCCAGCCGTGAGATCCCCAAGGACGGCCTCGTCCTGGGCAACGCCACCCTCTTCGAACTGTGCCTGCCGATCATGGCGCTCGGCTTCACCTCGATGATGTTCGGCCTGGTCATCTCCGCACTGGTGAAGACCGCCGAGAAGACCATGCCGCTGCTGGTCATGTTCGCGATCATCCAGGTGGTTTTCACCGGCTGTCTCTTCACCCTGCACGGCACGATCGGCGTCAACGAGTTCTCGTACCTGATGCCCTCCCGCTGGGCGGTCGGCGCCGCCGGTACGACGCTGGACTTCAACAACATCGCCCCGAACACGGACGACCCGACCAACACGGATCCGCTGTGGGACCACACGGCGTCGGCCTGGGGCCTGGACATGGCCGCCCTGATCGCTATCGGCGTGGTCTGCGGCTTCCTGGTGGCCCGCTTCCTGCGCCGCCATGAGCCCGAGGTCATGCGGAAGTAGCCGGCCGGTTACAGCGCGAAGGGCGGCACCCCACAGGGGGTGCCGCCCT
>NZ_MLYP01000100.1 GCF_001866645.1 Streptomyces colonosanans | reverse complement strand
TCGCAGGCTGTTGCCGACGACGAAGACCGAGGAGAACGCCATGGCGGCTCCGGCGATCATCGGGTTGAGCAGGCCTGCCGCGGCGAGGGGTAGTGCGGCGACGTTGTAGGCGAAGGCCCAGAACAGGTTGGACCTGATGGTGCCCAGTGTCTTGCGGGACAGGCGGATGGCGTCCGCCGCGACCCGCAGGTCACCGCGGACCAGGGTCAGGTCACCGGCCTCGATCGCGGCGTCGGTGCCGGTGCCCATGGCCAGGCCGAGGTCGGCCTGGGCGAGGGCCGCGGCGTCGTTGACACCGTCACCGACCATGGCGACCGAACGCCCCTCGTCCTGCAGACGCTTGACCACGTCCACCTTGTCCTGCGGCAGGACCTCGGCGATCACGTGCTCGGGGGCGATCCCGGCCTCGGCGGCGACCGCTTCGGCCACGGCCTTGTTGTCACCGGTCAGCAGGATCGGGGTCAGGCCGAGGGCGCGCAGCCGCTTGATGGCCTCGGGGCTGGTCTCCTTGATGGCGTCGGCGACTTCCAGGACGGCGCGGGCCCGGCCGTCCCAGGCGACCGCGATCGCCGTACGTCCAGCCGCCTCGGCCTTCGCCTTCGCCCGGCCCAAACCCTCGGGCAAACTCATGGCCCACTCGGTAAGGAGCTGTTCACGGCCGACGAGGACGGCGTGGCCCTCGACGATGCCCTGGACACCGAGGCCGGCGATGTTCGCGAAGTCCTCCGGGACCGGCAGCGTGCCGACGCGGGCGGCGGCACCGGAGGCGACGGCCTGCGCGATCGGGTGCTCGGAGGAGTGCTCCAGGGCGCCGGCCAGCCGCAGGACATCCTTCTCGTCGGTGCCTTCGGCGGTGTGCACGGCCAGCAGGGTCATCTTGCCGGTGGTGACGGTGCCCGTCTTGTCCAGGACGATGGTGTCGACCTTGCGCGTGGTCTCCAAAACCTCGGGGCCCTTGATGAGGATGCCGAGCTGGGCGCCGCGTCCGGTGCCCACCATGAGGGCGGTCGGCGTGGCGAGCCCCAGCGCACACGGGCAGGCGATGATCAGGACGGCGACCGCGGCGGTGAAGGCGGCGGTCAGGCCCGCGCCGTTGCCGAGCCAGAAGCCCAGGGTGCCCAGCGCCAGCGCGATCACGACCGGGACGAAGACACCGGAGATCTTGTCCGCGAGCCGCTGGGCGGCGGCCTTGCCGTTCTGCGCGTCCTCCACCATCTTCGCCATCCGGGCGAGTTGGGTGTCGGCGCCGATACGGGTCGCCTCGATGACGAGACGGCCACCGGCGTTGAGGGTGGCGCCGGTGACACCGTCCCCGACACCGACCTCGACCGGGACCGACTCGCCGGTGAGCATGGAGGCGTCCACCGCGGACGCCCCCTCCACCACCGTGCCGTCCGTGGCGATCTTCTCGCCCGGCCTGACGAGGAAACGGTCGCCCACCTTCAAGTCCGCGACGGGGACGAGCTCCTCACGCCCACCGCGAAGGACGGTGACCTCCTTGGCGCCCAGTTCCAGCAACGCCTTCAACGCCGCTCCCGCCCGGCGCTTGGAGCGGGCCTCGAAGTACCTGCCGGCCAGGATGAACGCCGTCACACCGGCCGCGGCCTCCAGATAGATGTTCCCCGCACCGTCACTGCGCGCGATGGTCAGCTCGAAGGGATGCCTCATGCCCGGCATCCCCGCCGAACCGAAGAACAACGCCCACAGCGACCACAAGAACGCCGCCGAGGTACCGACCGAGATCAGCGTGTCCATGGTGGCCGCGCCATGCCGGGCGTTGGTCCAGGCGGCCTTGTGGAACGGCCACGCCGCATACGTCACCACGGGCGCCGCCAGGGTCAGCGACAGCCACTGCCAGTAGTCGAACTGCAGCGCCGGAACCATCGCCATGGCGATCACCGGCACGGCCAGCGCGACAGCCGTGGTCAACCGCTGCCGCAGCGGCCGCAGTTCATCGACCTCCTCCCCACCGGGGCCGCCGGACGCCGACTCGGCGCCGACGGGCTCGGGTTCGCGCGCGCTGTAACCGGTCGCCTCGACGGTGGCGATGAGGTCGGCGACCGAGACAGCCTCGTCGAAGCTGACCTTGGCCTTCTCCGTGGCGTAGTTGACCGTTGCCTCGACGCCGTCCATACGGTTGAGCTTCTTCTCGATCCGAGCGGCGCACGAAGCGCAGGTCATGCCGCCGATGGCGAGTTCGACCTCGGCGGCACCGGGCGTGGTGGTGGTCATGTCTGCTCCTCGCAG
>NZ_MLYP01000010.1 GCF_001866645.1 Streptomyces colonosanans | reverse complement strand
AGGTGGTTGCCGATCACCGTGAAGCGGGTGGTGTGGCGGGTGTTGTCGTGCGTGACGCCGTAGGTGTGGGGGCGGGTGCGTGTGCGCGGATTCGCCCGGGAGGGGGGTTCGTGCGCGGCAACGGCTGACTGGGCGTGCGGGGGCACGCTAGGGTCATCGATACCCATCGGGAAGCTCTCTTCTTCCTCGGTGGCCAGGCCCTCGATCGGGATTGCTACTCCCGGCCGGGGGCCGATGCATGTTTGCGGTTGTTTGCGCTGAGCGTAGGGGAGTTGGGGGACCACCGATCCAGCCGAACCGGCGATGTTCACTCGCGCGAGTGAGTGCGAACGACGGGCGGGAGGGGTGGGGCTTGGTGCGGTTCTTTCTCCCTCTGGTTCCTTGGACGGGGATCGCCTGCGGCACCGAATCCCGTGGGGGCGGGCTCCGGCTCTGAGCAGGCCAGTTCGGCCCACACGGTCTTGCGCGGGAACCGGTCCTCGCTCACGCCCCAACGGTCCGCGAGCGCGTCCACGATGAGCAGGCCGCGCCCCGACTCGACGTCCGCAGAAGGCCGTTGGGGTGCGGGGAGACGGTCACCCTGTGTGTCGGTGACCTCGATACGGAGGGTGCCGCCGACCACGTACAGAGTCAGGCGGAAGTCCCGGCCCGGTACACGGCCGTGCGTCGCCGCGTTGGCCGCCAGCTCGGCCACGATGTGGTTCGCGGTCTCCGTGGGCAGCCCCCAACTGCGTAGCTGCGCCTCGGCGAGCAGACGCGCGAGGCGGGCCCCGCGCCGCGTGGACGACAGCAGCACGGTGAAGTTGCGGAAGTGGGTGGCTGGTTGGGCGGTGGCCTCGGCGATTTCCTGATTCACAGCACTCAGCGTGGCTGGCTGTGCCTACCGTGAAGGGTGACTGAGCGGGTGCGTACGGTGACTGTCGGCTGATTGCCCGGTGCTGTCCGGGCTGTCGGCATCGTTCCTACGGGTAGGGCGTCGCGGTACGACGCGGGACTACGGAGGGGCGCGCATGTCGGTGGACGGCGAGGCGGTACGGCTCAGGGGCGAGGCGGACGAGCCGGGTTGGGAGGTGGACCCGGACGACGAGTGGGGTGTGGCCGTCATCGCCACCGTGGGGCGGCAGTTGAAGTTGCGAAGGGAAGCGGCAGGGATGCGGGCCGCCGAGTTCGGGGTGGCGGTGGGGTACGGCGAGGACCTGGTCTACAAGGTCGAGGGCGGGAAGCGGATTCCTCGTCAGGAGTACCTGGACAAGGCCGACGAGGTGCTGGGCGCGGGTGGGCTCATCGCAGCGACGTGGGAGGACGTGAAGAAGGTCCGGTATCCGAAGCGGCTTCGGGAGCTGGCGAAGCTGGAGGCCCAGGCAGTCGAGATGGGTGTGTACGAGAGTCACAGCCTCAACGGCCTGTTGCAGACTCCGGAGCACGCGAGGGCGCTATTCACGGCTCGGCAGCCTCCGTACACACCGGAAGAGGTGGAGCGTTTGGTGGTTGCCCGAGTGGCGCGGCAGTCGATTTTCGATCGTTCACCCGCCCCGGCGCTGAGCTTCGTCCAGGAAGAAGCGGCGTTGAGGCGCCCCATCGGAGGCACAATGGTCTGGCGTCAGCAGCTGGAACGGCTGCTGGATGTGGGGAGGTTGCACAACGTCACCATCCAGGTGATGCCGTTGCACTGCGAGGCACATCCTGGGCTGGATGGAAGGATCGAGGTGCTGAAGTTCGTGGACGGTATGGCGGTGGGGCGCTCCGACGGCGCGTTCAACGGCCGGCCGACCTCCGATCCCAAAGACCTGCGCATTCTTGAGCTTCGGTACAGCACCATTCGGGCTCAGGCTCTCTCCCCGCGCGACTCGCTGGTCTTCATCGAGCAACTGCTGGGAGAGACATGATCCGCAAGGCCTCTTTCGAGGACGTCACCGAACTGGCGTGGTTCAAGAGCAGCTACAGCAGTGGCAACGAAGGCGACTCGTGCGTCGAGCTCGCCGCCAGTCCCGCCACGGTCTACGTCCGCGACTCTAAGAACATTGAAGGCCCCCGACTGGCGCTTACGCCGGATGCTTGGGCGGAGTTCGTCACGTACGCCTCGCAATCATGACCCGCAGGGCCTCTGTCGGGGACGTCACCGAGCTGGCGTGGTTCAAGAGCAGTTACAGCGATGGCCCTGACGGCAACTCCTGTGTCGAACTTGCCGTCACCCCCGCCACCGTCCACGTCCGTGACTCCAAGAGCATCGCGGGCCCCCAACTCACCTTCACCCCAGCCACCTGGGCGCGTTTCGTTCCGCACGCGGTCAAGGGCTGACGGCGCAGGGAGGTTGGGGATGAGAACGGTCCGTAGGGAGCGGCAGCGTCAGGCGCGGAAGGAACGCCGTGCACGCGTCGAGAAGCTCGCCGAGGCGATGACGGCACCGGAGGCGCCGCTGGTGTGGGGTGCCGGGTGGCGAGGAAGGGTGACGGGTGCGGCCATGGCCGTCGTATTCGTCGTGCTCGACTACCCGCCGGGCAGGGCGAGTCTGGCCCATCCGCAGCCGGGTCCCTTGGCACAGGCACTGTGGGCGTGGGTGGTCTTCGCCGTGCCGTGCTGCTGGTTTGCGCTGTGGCGCATCACCGCGGACCGGGACGGCGTGTACATCCGCCGTATGTGGTCCACCCGGTTCCTGCCCTGGTCGAGGATCAACCATGTGGAGATGCGCCCCGACGCACAGCTGGGGTTCATCGGTCCCGGGACAGAACCCAAAGTGGCCGGTCTGTTCGCGCCGCCCTGGCTGATCCGTGCCACCGGCCGTTTCGGCACCGGTGCCCAAGCCGCCGACACGCTGACCGCCATGGCCCAGCACAGTCATCTGCGCCCCACCGCTCAAGCCGGCCAGGCGCTGACCGCCGGAGGAGTTGCCCGCTGGGCCGCCCTCCTGGCCCCTGTGTTGTTTCTCGCGGGCGGATTTCTGCACTACTGAGCCATAAGTGGCGAATTTGCGCCACGTCGCCCACCCCGACCTGCGGTTTCACCTCCGTCATCTGGCCCGAACCCGCCACTTGCCGATTCATCGATCGACACACCCGGTCTCAGATGCCGGACATTCCAGGTGGAGGTACTGGCCAACGGCTTTACGGGGGAGTAACAGTGAAGTGTCGGCCGTTTCCCGGATGCCACTCCCGGGGCGGCCAAGTTCCTGCGCGCGGCAACGGCGCCGAGCGTTCATCACCGGCTTTCATGCCGGTGACCGGCCACCACGCCGGTCATAGCCGTGCCAGAAAGGGACCCTGTGACGCCCCAGACCCGACCCGACACCAACGCCCAGCTCGCCGCCCTGCTTACCGAGATCGAGCACCGCAACCCGGCCCAGCCCGAGTTCCACCAGGCCGCCCACGAGGTGCTGGAGACGCTCGCGCCCGTGCTCGCGGCCCGGCCGGAGTACGCGGAGGCGGGGCTGGTCGAGCGGCTGTGCGAGCCCGAGCGGCAGATCATCTTCCGGGTGCCGTGGCAGGACGACCGGGGGCACGTGCACGTCAACCGGGGCTACCGGGTCGAGTTCAACAGCGCGCTGGGCCCGTACAAGGGGGGCCTGCGTTTCCACCCGTCGGTGAACCTCGGGATCGTGAAGTTCCTCGGGTTCGAGCAGGTCTTCAAGAACGCGCTCACCGGGCTCGGCATCGGCGGCGGCAAGGGCGGCAGCGACTTCGACCCGCACGGCCGCAGCGACGCGGAGGTCATGCGGTTCTGCCAGTCGTTCATGACGGAGCTGCAGCGGCACATCGGCGAGCACACCGACGTACCGGCCGGTGACATCGGCGTCGGCACCCGCGAGATCGGCTACCTGTTCGGCCAGTACCGGCGGATCACCAACCGCTGGGAGGCCGGCGTCCTCACCGGCAAGGGCGCCCACTGGGGCGGCTCCCTGATCCGCCCGGAGGCGACCGGGTACGGCAACGTGCTGTTCGCGGAGGCGATGCTGCGCGAGCGCGGCGAGGACCTGGAGGGCCAGACGGCGGTCGTCTCCGGCTCCGGGAACGTCGCGATCTACACCGTCGAGAAGCTGCTCGCCCTCGGTGCGAACCCGCTGACCTGCTCGGACTCCAGCGGATACGTGGTCGACGACAAGGGCATCGACGTGGAGCTGCTGCAGCAGATCAAGGAGGTCGAGCGCGGCCGGATCAGCGAGTACGCGCAGCGCCGGGGTGCCTCCGCGCGGTTCGTGTCCGGCGGGCGCGTCTGGGACGTCCCGGCCGACGTCGCGCTGCCCTCGGCGACGCAGAACGAGCTGGACGAGAAGGATGCGGCGACGCTCATCCGCAACGGCGTGAAGGCGGTGTCCGAGGGCGCCAACATGCCGACGACGCCGGAGGCCGTGCACCTGTTCCAGAGCGCCGGGGTCGCCTTCGGGCCCGGCAAGGCGGCGAACGCGGGCGGGGTCGCGGTCAGTGCGCTGGAGATGGCGCAGAACCACTCCCGTACGTCGTGGACGGCCGCGCGGGTCGAGGAAGAGCTGGCCGGCATCATGCGGGACATCCACACCACCTGCCACGAGACCGCCGAGCGCTACGGCGCCCCGGGCGACTACGTGACCGGCGCGAACATCGCCGGCTTCGAGCGGGTCGCCGACGCGATGCTCGCCCAGGGCGTCATCTGACGGCCTGAGCGTCGTTCATCCATCAGGCGGAGTCGCGTCCGGTTTCCGGGGTCCTCCCGGAGCCGGACGCCTCCGCCAGGCGCGACAGCAGTTGCGTGTAGACGGTCGTCGCCGCCGCGATGACCGTCAGCACGACCGTCAGGGCCAGTACGCCGAGGAGCGCCGGCCACTGGCGCAGTTCGTCGGCGCGGCACTCGTTGTTCCGCGGGAACGGATTGACCAGCGGGCCGTCGCAGAGCTGCCGAGTGGTGGAGCCCCAGGAGCTGGTCTCGGGGCCGTAGGAGGCGAGCATCAGGTACGCGAACCAGGCCCACGCCAGCACCGCCAGCATGATCCAGGCCTTCGACCAGTTGTCCATGCGGTCCGCGTCCCGCAGCAGCTTCGCCCTCTGGTCGGTGTCAGCGGTGCCGGCGGTGTCCGACGTCTGATGGGTGTCGTTCGCTTCGGCTTCTGCCACGTCGCCCCCCGAGTGCGCGATCATGCCTTCGCCGCCCGACTCTAACGTGATGATCGAGTCCACTCCCGGGCGGCGTATCCACCCCGTTGGGCGCGCTCCGGTTTGACCTCTGTCACGCTCGGGGTAATCTCTTCGGCTCGATTGGCCAGCATGCCGTTCTCTATGGCAGACTGTCCGAGTTGCTCGGTCGAGTGTTGATGCTGCACGTCTCCCGCCGGGAGGACCGGAAGCGAGTCCCACAGTACTCGTCGCCCTAACTGCCTCACGGCAGCGCTGGGGCGGACGTACGGGAATCTTCCGGGAAGTGTGAGCGCGGCACCGGCCAGGCGCCCGGTGGGTATCTAGCTCCCGGATCCGCGGTTCCGGAAGGGCCGTGTTCCCCCAGCAGGGATGTTCGGACAAGGGACATTCATGTCAGCGGGAGCGCGACACACCCGACCGCGTGGGTCGGAGAGCGAGGCGGAAACCCTCGGGTTCCGGAGCGTATGAGAGACAGGACTACGAGGTAGCCATGGCGGGACAGAAGATCCGCATCCGGCTCAAGGCCTACGACCACGAGGTCATCGACTCTTCGGCGAAGAAGATCGTCGAGACGGTGACTCGCACTGGTGCGTCGGTCGCGGGCCCGGTGCCGCTGCCCACTGAGAAGAACGTGTACTGCGTCATCAAGTCGCCGCACAAGTACAAGGACTCGCGCGAGCACTTCGAGATGCGCACGCACAAGCGCCTGATCGACATCCTCGACCCGACCCCCAAGACCGTTGACTCTCTGATGCGACTCGACCTCCCGGCCGGTGTCGACATCGAGATCAAGCTCTGAGGCCGGTGATCTGAGAGATGAAGCAGATCAAGGGCATCCTGGGCGAGAAGCTCGGCATGACGCAGGTGTGGGACGAGAACAACCGCGTTGTTCCCGTCACCGTCGTCAAGGCCGCGCCGAATGTCGTGACCCAGGTCCGTACGAACGATGTCGACGGCTACGAGTCGGTCCAGATCGCCTTCGGCGACATCGACCCGCGCAAGGTGAACAAGCCCCTCAAGGGTCACTTCGCCAAGGCCGACGTCACCCCGCGTCGTCACCTCGTTGAGATCCGCACCGCGGACGCCAGCGAGTACACCCTCGGCCAGGAGATCACCGCCGAGGTGTTCGAGGCCGGCCAGAAGGTCGACGTCACCGGCAAGAGCAAGGGCAAGGGCTTCGCCGGTGTCATGAAGCGTCACAACTTCAAGGGCCTCGGCGCCAGTCACGGCACCCAGCGCAAGCACCGCTCCCCCGGTTCCATCGGTGGCTGTGCCACCCCGGGCCGTGTGTTCAAGGGCGTCCGCATGGCGGGTCGCATGGGCAACGAGCGGGTCACCACCCAGAACCTGACCGTCCACGCCGTTGACGCGGAGAAGGGTCTGCTGCTCATCAAGGGCGCGGTTCCCGGTCCGAACGGCGGCCTCGTCCTGGTCCGCACCGCGGCCAAGGGGGCCTGAGGTAACCGATGAGCACTGTTGACATCCTTTCGCCGGCTGGCGAGAAGGCCGGTACCGTCGAGCTCCCCGCGGAGATCTTCGACGTTGAGAAGGTCAGCATTCCGCTGATCCACCAGGTCGTCGTCGCGCAGCTGGCCGCTGCCCGCCAGGGCACGCACAAGACCAAGACCCGCGGTGAAGTTCGCGGTGGTGGCAAGAAGCCGTACCGCCAGAAGGGCACCGGTCGCGCCCGCCAGGGTTCGACCCGCGCGCCGCAGTTCGCCGGTGGTGGCGTCGTGCACGGCCCGCAGCCGCGTGACTACTCGCAGCGGACCCCGAAGAAGATGAAGGCTGCGGCCCTGCGCCACGCCCTCACCGACCGGGCCCGCAGCAACCGCATCCACGTCGTCTCCGACGTGGTCGAGTCGGACATCTCCACCAAGGCCGCCAAGGCTCTCCTCGGCAAGATCAGCGAGCGCAAGAACGTGCTCCTGGTCGTCGAGCGCGAGAACGAGAAGGCCGTGCTGTCCGCTCGCAACCTGCCCCAGATTCACATCCTGGAGCCGGGCCAGCTGAACACGTACGACGTGATCGTCTCGGACGACGTGGTCTTCACCCAGGCCGCTCTCGAGTCCTTCGTCGCCGGCCCGAAGGCCAACGACACCGAAGGGAGCGAGGCCTGATGGCTACGCGTCACCCGAGCATTGCCTCGAAGGCGGCCAAGGCCGCCAAGGCCGCGCGCGTCGCCAAGGCGCGCCGCCACGCCGCCGAGGGCAAGAACACCGTCGTCACCCCGGCGAGCAAGTCGTACACGGACCCCCGTGACGTCCTGATCAAGCCGGTCGTGTCGGAGAAGAGCTACGCGCTCATCGACGAGAACAAGTACACGTTCATCGTCGACCCGAACGCCAACAAGACCCAGATCAAGCAGGCCGTCCAGGCGGTCTTCGAGGTCAAGGTCACCGGGGTCAACACGATCAACCGCCAGGGCAAGCGCAAGCGGACCCGCACGGGCTTCGGCCAGCGTGCCGCCACCAAGCGCGCGATCGTGACCCTCGCCGAGGGCGACCGTATCGACATCTTCGGCGGTCCGACCGCCTAAGGGCGGTCCGGATCGTCCGATATCGGACGAGGACTGAGAAATGGGTATCCGCAAGTACAAGCCGACGACTCCTGGCCGTCGTGGCGCCAGCGTCGCCGACTTCGTCGAGGTCACGCGGTCCACGCCGGAGAAGTCGCTGGTCCGCCCCCTGCACAGCAAGGGCGGCCGTAACAACACCGGTCGTGTGACCGTTCGCCACCAGGGTGGCGGACACAAGCGCGCCTACCGCGTGATCGACTTCCGTCGTCACGACAAGGACGGCGTGCCGGCGAAGGTCGCGCACATCGAGTACGACCCCAACCGCACCGCGCGCATCGCGCTGCTGCACTACGCCGACGGCGAGAAGCGCTACATCCTCGCCCCGCGCAACCTGCAGCAGGGTGACCGCGTCGAGAACGGTCCCGGGGCCGACATCAAGCCGGGCAACAACCTGGCCCTCCGCAACATCCCGGTCGGTACCACGATCCACGCGATCGAGCTCCGTCCCGGTGGCGGTGCCAAGTTCGCCCGCTCCGCCGGTGCCTCCGTGCAGCTGCTCGCGAAGGAGGGCGCCTACGCCCACCTGCGCATGCCGTCCGGCGAGATCCGTCTGGTCGACGTCCGCTGCCGCGCCACCATCGGCGAGGTCGGCAACGCCGAGCAGTCGAACATCAACTGGGGCAAGGCCGGCCGCAAGCGCTGGCTGGGCGTCCGCCCGTCCGTGCGTGGTGTGGTCATGAACCCCGTGGACCACCCGCACGGTGGTGGTGAGGGCCGTACCTCCGGTGGTCGCCACCCGGTGTCCCCGTGGGGCAAGAAGGAAGGCCGTACTCGTTCCGCCAAGAAGGCGAGCAACAAGTACATCGTCCGCCGCCGCAAGACGAACAAGAAGCGCTAAGGACGGGTTGAGATGCCTCGTAGCTTGAAGAAGGGGCCCTTCGTCGACGACCACCTGATCAAGAAGGTGGATGTCCAGAACGAAGCCGGCACCAAGAACGTCATCAAGACCTGGTCCCGCCGCTCGATGATCGTCCCGGCCATGCTCGGCCACACGATCGCGGTGCACAACGGCAAGACCCACATCCCGGTGTTTGTCACCGAGTCGATGGTCGGCCACAAGCTCGGCGAGTTCTCGCCGACCCGCACCTTCCGGGGTCACGTCAAGGACGACCGGAAGTCGAAGCGCCGCTAGTAGCGGGGTGGAATGACCATGACAAACATCGAAGGGACAACCATGGAAGCCAGGGCCCAGGCGCGGTACATCCGCGTCACGCCCATGAAGGCCCGCCGTGTGGTGGACCTCATCCGTGGCATGGATGCCACGGAGGCTCAGGCGGTCCTGCGTTTCGCCCCGCAGGCCGCGAGCGTGCCGGTGGGCAAGGTGCTGGACAGCGCCATTGCCAACGCCGCGCACAACTACGACCACACCGACGCCGACAGCCTCTACATCTCCGAGGCCTACGTCGACGAGGGTCCGACCCTGAAGCGGTTCCGGCCGCGCGCCCAGGGCCGTGCCTACCGGATCCGCAAGCGGACCAGCCACATCACCGTGGTCGTCAGCAGCAAGGAAGGAACCCGGTAATGGGCCAGAAGGTAAACCCGCATGGGTTCCGGCTCGGTGTCACGACCGACTTCAAGTCGCGTTGGTACGCCGACAAGCTGTACAAGGACTACGTCAAGGAAGACGTCGCCATCCGTCGGATGATGACGTCCGGCATGGAGCGCGCCGGCATCTCGAAGGTTGAGATCGAGCGCACCCGTGACCGCGTGCGTGTGGACATCCACACCGCTCGTCCGGGCATCGTCATCGGCCGCCGTGGCGCCGAGGCCGACCGCATCCGCGGCGACCTCGAGAAGCTCACGGGCAAGCAGGTCCAGCTGAACATCCTCGAGGTCAAGAACCCCGAGACCGACGCTCAGCTCGTGGCCCAGGCCGTTGCCGAGCAGCTGTCCTCCCGTGTCTCCTTCCGCCGCGCCATGCGTAAGAGCATGCAGTCGGCCATGAAGGCGGGCGCCAAGGGCATCAAGATCCAGTGTGGTGGCCGTCTCGGCGGCGCCGAGATGTCCCGCTCGGAGTTCTACCGCGAGGGCCGTGTGCCCCTGCACACGCTCCGCGCGAACGTGGACTACGGCTTCTTCGAGGCCAAGACGACCTTCGGCCGCATCGGTGTGAAGGTCTGGATCTACAAGGGCGATGTCAAGAACATCGCCGAGGTCCGCGCCGAGAACGCCGCTGCCCGTGCGGGTAACCGCCCGGCTCGCGGTGGCTCCGACCGCCCGGCCCGTGGTGGCCGCGGTGGCGAGCGGCGCGGTCGCAAGCCGCAGCAGGCTCAGCAGGCTGCCGAGGCCCCCAAGGCCGAGGCTCCCGCCGCCGCTCCGGCTGAGAGCACCGGAACGGAGGCCTGACCGAAATGCTGATCCCCCGTAGGGTCAAGCACCGCAAGCAGCACCACCCGAAGCGCTCTGGTATGGCCAAGGGTGGAACGCAGGTTGCGTTCGGCGAGTACGGCATCCAGGCGCTGACCCCGGCGTACGTCACGAACCGCCAGATCGAAGCGGCTCGTATCGCCATGACTCGTCACATCAAGCGTGGCGGCAAGGTCTGGATCAACATCTACCCGGACCGCCCGCTGACCAAGAAGCCCGCCGAGACCCGCATGGGTTCCGGTAAGGGTTCGCCGGAGTGGTGGATCGCGAACGTCAAGCCCGGTCGGGTGATGTTCGAGCTGTCCTACCCGAACGAGAAGATCGCCCGTGAGGCGCTGACTCGTGCCGCCCACAAGCTGCCGATGAAGTGCCGGATCGTCAAGCGCGAGGCAGGTGAAGCGTGATGTCGGCCGGTACCAAGGCGTCCGAGCTGCGCGAGCTGGGCAACGAGGAGCTTCTTGGCAAGCTCCGCGAGGCCAAGGAAGAGCTGTTCAATCTCCGTTTCCAGGCGGCGACGGGCCAGCTCGAGAACCACGGCCGTCTGAAGGCGGTCCGCAAGGACATCGCGCGGATCTACACCCTGATGCGCGAGCGTGAGCTGGGCATCGAAACGGTGGAGAACGCCTGATGAGCGAGAACATGACTGAGAACACTGAGGCGCGCGGCTTCCGCAAGACCCGCGAGGGTCTCGTCGTCAGCGACAAGATGGACAAGACCGTCGTCGTCGCCGTCGAGGACCGTGTCAAGCACGCGCTGTACGGCAAGGTCATCCGCCGTACGAACAAGCTCAAGGCGCACGACGAGCAGAACGCCGCGGGTGTCGGCGACCGCGTCCTCCTGATGGAGACCCGGCCGCTGTCCGCGACCAAGCGCTGGCGCGTCGTCGAGATCCTCGAGAAGGCGAAGTAAGGAAGCGGGGGTCCGCCCCCGCTGACCCCCGCCGGGGGCCGCACCGAGAGGTGCCAGGCCCCCGGCGTGGGTCTCCGCCTGCAGAGGTGCAAGTAATTCCTGCGGGGCATTCCCCGCAGGACAGTTCCGCCAGGCTCTCCGGTTCAACACCTGGAGGGAACCGGCAGACGATCAGGAGATAGACGTGATCCAGCAGGAGTCGCGACTGCGCGTCGCCGACAACACAGGTGCGAAGGAAATCCTTTGCATCCGTGTGCTCGGTGGCTCCGGTCGCCGCTACGCGGGCATCGGTGACGTCATCGTCGCCACCGTCAAGGACGCGATCCCCGGTGGCAACGTGAAGAAGGGTGACGTCGTCAAGGCGGTCATCGTTCGCACCATCAAGGAGCGCCGCCGTCCGGACGGCTCGTACATCCGCTTCGACGAGAACGCCGCCGTCATTCTGAAGAACGACGGCGACCCTCGCGGCACCCGTATCTTCGGCCCGGTCGGCCGTGAGCTGCGCGAGAAGAAGTTCATGAAGATCATCTCGCTCGCGCCGGAGGTGCTGTAAGCATGAAGATCAAGAAGGGCGACCTGGTCCAGGTCATCACCGGTAAGGACAAGGGCAAGCAGGGCAAGGTCATTGCCGCTTACCCGCGCGACGAGCGCGTCCTGGTCGAGGGTGTCAACCGGGTCAAGAAGCACACCAAGGCCGGCCCGACCGCCAGCGGTTCCCAGGCCGGCGGCATCGTGACCACTGAGGCCCCGATCCACGTGTCCAACGTTCAGCTGGTCGTGGAGAAGGACGGCAACAAGGTCGTCACGCGTGTCGGCTACCGCTTCGACGAGAACGGCAACAAGATCCGCGTTGCCAAGCGGACGGGTGAGGACATCTGATGGCTACCACCACTCCGCGTCTGAAGCAGAAGTACCGTGAGGAGATCACGGGCAAGCTGCGTGACGAGTTCAAGTACGAGAACGTCATGCAGATCCCGGGCCTCGTCAAGATCGTGGTCAACATGGGTGTGGGCGACGCCGCCCGCGACTCCAAGCTGATCGATGGCGCCATCCGCGACCTCACCACGATCACCGGTCAGAAGCCGGCCGTCACCAAGGCCCGCAAGTCCATCGCGCAGTTCAAGCTGCGTGAGGGTCAGCCGATCGGTGCCCACGTCACGCTCCGTGGCGACCGCATGTGGGAGTTCCTGGACCGCACCCTGTCGCTCGCGCTCCCGCGCATCCGCGACTTCCGCGGCCTGTCCCCCAAGCAGTTCGACGGCCGTGGCAACTACACCTTCGGTCTCACGGAGCAGGTCATGTTCCACGAGATCGACCAGGACAAGATCGACCGCGTCCGGGGTATGGACATCACCGTGGTCACCACGGCGACCAACGACGCTGAGGGCCGCGCGCTCCTTCGTCACCTCGGCTTCCCGTTCAAGGAGGCGTGAGCGAGATGGCGAAGAAGGCTCTGATCGCTAAGGCTGCTCGCAAGCCCAAGTTCGGTGTGCGTGGCTACACCCGCTGCCAGCGCTGCGGCCGTCCGCACTCCGTGTACCGCAAGTTCGGCCTGTGCCGCGTGTGCCTTCGTGAGATGGCTCACCGTGGCGAGCTGCCGGGCGTGACCAAGAGCTCCTGGTAATTCCTCCCACCCGTCGCCCGACCACCGCCCCCTCAAGGGCGGCCCTTCGGGCCGACGGGCTGGATTGGGATTCCCAAGGCTCTCGGTAAGCATCTGGGGGCGGCGGGACGCCCAGCACCCATGCCTTAGGCTTGTGGGGTTGGGCGCCTGCCGTGCCCGTACGACTTACTACGCCGTAGGTCCACCGCGCCGCACCCGTCCCGTCTCGGATCGGGGAGAGGGATGGCGCACCAGGAAACCCCGGCGAGAGAGGCCGAAGGCCAATTCATGACCATGACTGATCCGATCGCAGACATGCTTACGCGTCTGCGGAACGCGAACTCGGCATACCACGACTCCGTGACGATGCCGGCATCGAAGATCAAGTCGCACATCGCGGAGATCCTCCAGCAGGAGGGCTTCATCACGGGCTGGCGCGTCGAGGACGCCGAGGTCGGCAAGAACCTCGTTCTCGAGCTGAAGTTCGGCCCGAACCGTGAGCGCTCCATCGCGGGCATCAAGCGGATCTCCAAGCCCGGTCTCCGGGTTTACGCGAAGTCCACCAACCTGCCCAAGGTGCTCGGCGGCCTCGGCGTGGCGATCATCTCCACGTCCCACGGGCTCCTCACCGACAAGCAGGCCGGCAAGAAGGGCGTAGGCGGAGAAGTTCTCGCCTACGTCTGGTAACGGAAGGGAACGGAGGAAACAGCTATGTCGCGCATCGGCAAGCTCCCCATCGCGGTTCCCGCCGGCGTGGACGTCACCATCGACGGCAGCACGGTCGCGGTCAAGGGCCCCAAGGGCGAACTGACCCACACCATTGCCTCGCCGATCGAGATCGTCAAGAACGAGGACGGCACCCTTCAGGTGACCCGCCCCAATGACGAGCGTCAGAACAAGGCCCTGCACGGCCTGTCCCGCACGCTGGTGGCGAACATGATCACCGGCGTGACCCAGGGTTACGTGAAGAAGCTCGAGATCAGTGGTGTCGGTTACCGCGTGACCGCCAAGGGTTCGAACCTCGAGTTCGCGCTCGGCTACAGCCACTCGATCACCGTCGAGGCGCCCGAGGGCATCACCTTCAAGGTGGAGGCCCCGACCCGCTTCTCGGTCGAGGGCATCGACAAGCAGAAGGTCGGCGAGGTTGCGGCCAACATCCGCAAGCTGCGCAAGCCTGACCCGTACAAGGCCAAGGGCGTCAAGTACGAGGGCGAAGTCATCCGCCGCAAGGTCGGAAAGGCGGGTAAGTAAGCCATGGCATACGGACAGAAGATCCTGAAGGGCGACGCCTACAAGCGCGCCGCGATCAAGCGCCGTCACATCCGGATCCGCAAGCGGATCAACGGTACGGCGGAGCGTCCGCGTCTGGTCGTTACCCGCTCCAACCGCCACATCGTGGCCCAGGTGATCGACGACCTCAAGGGTCACACCCTTGCGTCGGCGTCCACCCTGGACACCTCGATCCGCGGTGGCGAGGGCGACAAGTCCGCGCAGGCCAAGCAGGTCGGTGCCCTGGTCGCCGAGCGCGCCAAGGCCGCCGGTGTCGAGGCCGTCGTGTTCGACCGTGGTGGCAACCAGTACGCCGGGCGCATCGCCGCCCTGGCGGACGCCGCCCGCGAAGCCGGGCTCAAGTTCTGAGCCGCTGTAGCTAGCGGAAAGAGAGAGGTAATCCAATGGCTGGACCCCAGCGCCGCGGTGGCGGTGCCGGTGGCGGCGAGCGGCGGGACCGGAAGGGCCGTGACGGCGGCGCTGCTGCCGCCGAGAAGACCGCGTACGTTGAGCGCGTCGTCGCGATCAACCGCGTCGCCAAGGTTGTGAAGGGTGGTCGTCGCTTCAGCTTCACCGCGCTGGTCGTGGTGGGCGACGGTGACGGCACCGTGGGTGTCGGATACGGCAAGGCCAAGGAGGTGCCGGCCGCCATCGCCAAGGGCGTTGAGGAGGCCAAGAAGCACTTCTTCAAGGTCCCGCGGATCCAGGGCACCATCCCGCACCCGATCCAGGGTGAGAAGGCTGCCGGCGTCGTGCTGCTCAAGCCCGCGTCCCCCGGTACCGGTGTTATCGCCGGTGGTCCGGTGCGTGCCGTGCTCGAGTGCGCCGGTATCCACGACATCCTGTCGAAGTCGCTCGGCTCCGACAACGCGATCAACATCGTGCACGCGACCGTGGAGGCCCTGAAGGGTCTGCAGCGTCCCGAGGAGGTCGCGGCCCGCCGTGGTCTGCCGCTCGAGGACGTCGCTCCCGCGGCCCTGCTGCGTGCGCGTGCCGGGGCGGGTGCGTGATGGCTCAGCTCAAGGTCACGCAGGTCAAGTCCTACATCGGTAGCAAGCAGAACCACCGTGACACCCTGCGCTCCCTTGGTCTCAAGGGCATCAACACGCAGGTCGTCAAGGAGGACCGCCCCGAGTTCCGCGGCATGGTGCACACCGTCCGCCACCTCGTGACGGTCGAGGAGGTCGACTGATCATGGCGGAGCAGAACCCGCTCAAGATCCACAACCTCCGTCCCGCCCCGGGCGCCAAGACCGCCAAGACCCGTGTGGGTCGTGGTGAGGCGTCGAAGGGTAAGACGGCCGGTCGTGGTACCAAGGGTACGAAGGCCCGTTACCAGGTTCCGGAGCGCTTCGAGGGTGGCCAGATGCCGCTCCACATGCGCCTCCCGAAGCTGAAGGGCTTCAAGAACCCGTTCAAGACCGAGTTCCAGGTCGTCAACCTCGACAAGCTGGCCGCGCTGTACCCGCAGGGTGGCGAGGTCACGGTCGAGGACCTGGTGGCCAAGGGTGCCGTTCGCAAGAACAGCCTCGTCAAGGTCCTGGGCCAGGGCGAGATCTCCGTGGCGCTGCAGGTGACGGTGGACGCCGTCTCCGGCTCCGCCAAGGAGAAGATCACCGCCGCCGGCGGTACCGTCACCGAGCTCGTCTGACCCTTTCGGGCGTCTTGATGGCATGAACGATCCCGACCGGGGATACCCCACAATTGGGGTATCCCCGGTTGGTCGTTCCTAGGTAGGTGCTCTCGCCGGTAAGGTGGCCTGCACTGTCAACTTTCGCGGGGGTGTCGCGGTATGGGCACTCACGGCGGCAGTTGATCGTTACCCATGTCGTTGTCAGTCGGAATCTCAAGACCGTCACCCTTGACGCAGTCGCGCGGGGGTCGCAGGAGGCACCGTGCTCACCGCGTTCGCCCGGGCGTTCAAGACGCCCGACCTGCGCAAGAAGCTGCTCTTCACGCTCGGCATCATCGTGGTGTACCGGCTCGGTACGCACATCCCGATCCCTGGTGTCGACTACAAGAACGTCCAGACCTGTATCGACGTCGCCAAGGGCAACCAGGGCCTGTTCGGGCTGGTCAACATGTTCAGCGGCGGCGCGCTGCTGCAGATCACGATCTTTGCGCTGGGCATCATGCCGTACATCACGGCGAGTATCATCCTCCAGCTGCTGACCGTGGTCATTCCGCGCCTGGAAGCCCTGAAGAAGGAAGGCCAGTCGGGTACCGCGAAGATCACGCAGTACACCCGGTACCTGACGGTGGCGCTGGCGATCCTCCAGGGCACCGGCCTGGTGGCCACCGCCCGTAGTGGCGCCCTGTTCTCCGGCTGCCCGGTGGCAGGTTCGATCGTGCCGAACCAGTCGATCTTCACCACCATCACGATGGTCATCACCATGACCGCCGGTACGGCCGTCGTCATGTGGCTCGGTGAGCTGATCACCGACCGCGGCATCGGCAACGGCATGTCCATCCTGATGTTCATCTCGATCGCCGCGACCTTCCCGTCCGCCCTGTGGGCCATCAAGAAGCAGGGCAGCCTGGCGGGCGGCTGGATCGAGTTCGGCACCGTCATCCTGGTCGGCCTGATCATGGTCGCCCTGGTGGTCTTCGTCGAGCAGGCGCAGCGTCGCATCCCGGTCCAGTACGCGAAGCGCATGATCGGCCGTCGCGCCTACGGCGGTACGTCCACGTACATCCCGCTGAAGGTGAACCAGGCGGGTGTCATCCCCGTCATCTTCGCGTCGTCGCTGCTGTACATCCCGGCTCTGATCGCGCAGTTCGCCGGAGGCAACTCCAGCTGGAAGACCTGGATCGACCAGAACCTCACCAAGGGTGACCACCCGATCTACATCACCCTCTACTTCTTGCTCATCGTTTTCTTCGCGTTCTTCTACGTGGCGATCTCCTTCAACCCCGAGGAAGTCGCGGACAACATGAAGAAGTATGGTGGCTTCATCCCGGGCATCCGGGCTGGTCGGCCGACCGCTGAGTACCTGAGCTACGTACTCAACCGGATCACCTGGCCGGGTTCGCTGTATCTGGGTCTGATCGCACTCGTACCGACAATGGCGTTGGTGGGCTTCGGGGCGAACCAGAACTTCCCGTTCGGTGGTACCAGCATCCTGATCATCGTGGGTGTCGGCCTTGAGACGGTGAAGCAGATCGAGAGCCAGCTCCAGCAGCGCAATTACGAAGGGTTCCTCCGCTGATGCGAATCGTCCTCGTCGGGCCACCCGGTGCTGGCAAGGGAACGCAGGCCGCGTTCCTCGCCGAGAACCTGTCGATCCCGCACATCTCCACGGGCGACCTGTTCCGCGCCAACATCAGCCGGCAGACGGAGCTGGGCAAGCTCGCGAAGTCCTACATGGACGCGGGCAACCTGGTCCCGGACGAGGTCACCATCGCGATGGCCAAGGACCGCATGGAGCAGCCGGACGCGCAGGGCGGCTTCCTGCTGGACGGCTTCCCGCGGAATGTGCAGCAGGCCGTGGCGCTGGACGAGATGCTCAAGGCCGAGGGCATGAAGCTGGACGCGATCCTCGACCTGGAGGTCCCCGAGGACGAGGTCGTCAAGCGCATCGCGGGTCGCCGCGTCTGCCGAAACGACTCGGCACACGTCTTCCACGTCTCGTACAAGCCGGCGAAGCAGGACGGCGTCTGCGACATCTGCGGCGGCGAGCTGTACCAGCGGGACGACGACTCGGAGGAGACCGTCCGCAAGCGGCTGGAGGTCTACCACACGCAGACCGAGCCGATCATCGACTACTACAAGGCGCAGGGCCTGGTGGTCACGATCTCGGCGCTCGGCAAGGTGGACGAAGTCACCGCCCGCGCGATGCAGGTGCTCGACCAGAGGACCGGCGACAAGTAGTCGCCCCGCCCCGCCTCTGCCGCTTTACGGCCGCGGTTCCCCTCCCGGGGGCCGCGGCCGATCTGCGGGGCATCCCAGGTGTGGCGACCCCGCTGGGCGCCGCGCCCTCGCACTCCCGGTCGGCCTGAACGGGCTCGTCCCCCGAACGCCGGACGGGTTGGGTGGTCCCTCCCCGTATCTTTGATGGTGTCCGTCTCTCTCCGGTCCAGAAAGGCCGCAGCCGCATGGTGCAGATCAAGACCCCCGAGCAGATCGCCAAGATGCGTGAGGCGGGGTTGGTCGTCGCCGCCGTGCACGCCGCCACGCGTGAGGCGGCCGTGCCGGGCGCCACGACGAAGGACCTGGACGAGGCCGCGCGCAAGGTGCTCGCCGAGCACGGCGCGAAGTCGAACTTCCTGGGCTACGGCGGCTTCCCCGCGACCATCTGCACCTCGGTGAACGAGGTCGTGGTGCACGGTATCCCGTCCGACGAGGTCGTGCTCAAGGACGGCGACATCATCTCCATCGACGCGGGCGCGATCGTGGACGGCTGGCACGGCGACGCCGCCTTCACCGCGTTCGTGGGCTCGGGTCACGCTCCGGAGCTGGTCGAGCTCTCCCGGGTGACCGAGGAATCGATGTGGGCCGGGATCGCCGCGATGAAGCTGGGCAACCGGCTCGTCGACGTCTCGCGCGCCATCGAGACGTACATCCGCCGGCAGCCGAAGCCGGGCGGCGGACGCTACGGGATCATCGAGGACTACGGCGGGCACGGCATCGGCACCGAGATGCACATGGACCCGCACCTGCTGAACTACGTCGAGCGGCGGCGCGGCAAGGGCCCGAAGCTGGTGCCCGGGTTCTGCCTGGCCATCGAGCCGATGGTGTCGCTGGGGACGCCGAAGACGGAGGTCCTCTCGGACGACTGGACCGTGATCACGACGGACGGTACGTGGTCGTCCCACTGGGAGCACTCCGTCGCCCTCACCGAGCAGGGCCCGCTGGTACTCACGGCTCCGGACGCCGGCAAGGCCAAGCTCGCGGAGTACGGCATCACCGTCGCCCCCGACCCCCTGGCATGATGATCTCGTTCGTGGGGCAGACTGCCTCGATTCGTGTTTCCTGGGGCCCTGACGTAGACTGACTCGTCGGCTCTCGTGCATCCGCATGTCCGCGTGCGTGAGACGAAGTCGATCAAGGTAGTCGATTCGAAGGGCGAAGCGTGGCCAAGAAGCAAGGTGCCATCGAGATCGAGGGCACTGTCGTCGAGTCTCTGCCGAACGCCATGTTCAGAGTCGAGCTCCAGAACGGCCACCAGGTCCTGGCACACATCAGCGGCAAGATGCGCATGCACTACATCCGCATCCTCCCTGACGACCGGGTCGTGGTGGAGCTGTCTCCGTACGACCTGACGCGTGGCCGGATCGTTTACCGGTACAAGTAAGGCTTGGACGGGTCTCGCACCCGCCCCCGCGGCCGGAAGGGTCGTGGCTGGACAGGCCTGTCCTGTCAAACTCCCCGGAGTGATCCAGGGGAGCCACTCCGGACGTGTCCGGAGTGAACTTCAACGGTACAAGTAGATCTTTGCCCGCTCCCGCCCTCCAAGGCGGGGCATCGACCCGGAGAACCTCACCCCATGAAGGTCAAGCCGAGCGTCAAGAAGATCTGCGACAAGTGCAGGGTGATCCGCCGTCACGGCCGGGTCATGGTCATCTGCGACAACCCGCGCCACAAGCAGCGCCAGGGCTGACGCACGACCCACCCTCTGCATCCGCAGAGCTTCGCGCGACGCGAGCAATATGTTCATACGCAGGACCCGGGCCTGAAGTTCAGGCCTGACACCCCCGGTTCGGAGGCCGGGGACCCAGTTCGTACCTCGTACGGCGGCTGGGATCCGGTCCTGTGGAAGACCTCCGAAGATCAACTGGAGCCATTGAATGGCACGCGTTTCCGGTGTTGACATCCCGCGCGAAAAGCGCGTGGAGGTCGCCCTCACCTACGTGTTCGGCATCGGCCGGACCCTCTCGCAGGCGACGCTGGCTGCGACCGGCGTTGACCCGAACACCCGCGTTCGTGACCTCTCCGAGGAGCAGCTGGTCGCGATCCGCGAGTACGTCGACAACAACATCAAGACCGAGGGTGACCTCCGTCGCGAGATCCAGGCCGACATCCGCCGCAAGGTCGAGATCGGCTGCTACCAGGGTCTGCGTCACCGCCGCGGTCTGCCTGTCCGCGGTCAGCGCACCAGCACCAACGCCCGCACCCGCAAGGGCCCGCGTCGCGCCATCGCCGGCAAGAAGAAGCCGGGCAAGAAGTAGTCCGCAGCGGACACCTGTCCACGGTCTTCGCTGTAGGACCGACCACCTCCCGTAGGAGTTAGTAGATGCCCCCCAAGGGTCGTCAGGGCGCTGCCAAGAAGGTGCGCCGCAAGGAAAAGAAGAACGTCGCTCACGGCCACGCGCACATCAAGAGCACGTTCAACAACACGATCGTCTCGATCACGGACCCGTCCGGCAACGTGATCTCCTGGGCCTCCGCCGGCCACGTCGGCTTCAAGGGCTCCCGGAAGTCCACGCCGTTCGCCGCGCAGATGGCCGCCGAGTCGGCTGCCCGCCGCGCCCAGGAGCACGGCATGCGCAAGGTCGACGTGTTCGTGAAGGGCCCGGGTTCCGGTCGTGAGACCGCGATCCGCTCCCTGCAGGCCACGGGCCTCGAGGTCGGCTCCATCCAGGACGTCACCCCGACCCCGCACAACGGCTGCCGCCCGCCGAAGCGTCGTCGCGTCTGACGCCTCCCGGCCGCGGTTTTCCGGGCGGTACGGCCCTCTTCGGGTCGTACCGCCCGTACCCTTGTAGTACCCCGTGCCGTCGAGGTACGGGCTGTCGGGCGTCATATAGCGGGCGTCCACGACTGAAGGATCTGATCCACACATGCTGATCGCTCAGCGTCCCTCGTTGACCGAAGAGGTCGTCGACGAGTTCCGCTCCCGGTTCGTGATCGAGCCGCTGGAGCCGGGCTTCGGCTACACCCTCGGCAACTCCCTGCGTCGTACGCTCCTCTCCTCGATCCCGGGTGCGGCGGTCACGTCCATCCGCATCGACGGCGTTCTGCACGAGTTCACCACCGTGCCGGGCGTCAAGGAGGACGTCACCGACCTGATCCTCAACATCAAGCAGCTGGTCGTCTCCTCCGAGCACGACGAGCCGGTCGTGATGTACCTGCGCAAGCAGGGCCCGGGTCTGGTCACGGCCGCCGACATCGCGCCGCCGGCCGGTGTCGAGGTGCACAACCCCGACCTGGTCCTCGCCACGCTCAACGGCAAGGGCAAGCTGGAGATGGAGCTGACCGTCGAGCGGGGTCGCGGTTATGTCTCCGCCGTGCAGAACAAGCAGGCGGGCCAGGAGATCGGCCGTATTCCGGTCGACTCCATCTACTCGCCGGTTCTCAAGGTCACCTACAAGGTCGAGGCGACCCGTGTCGAGCAGCGCACCGACTTCGACAAGCTGATCGTCGACGTCGAGACCAAGCAGGCCATGCGTCCGCGTGACGCCATGGCGTCCGCCGGTAAGACCCTGGTGGAGCTGTTCGGTCTGGCCCGCGAGCTCAACATCGACGCCGAGGGCATCGACATGGGCCCGTCCCCGACGGACGCCGCCCTGGCCGCCGACCTCGCGCTGCCGATCGAGGAGCTGGAGCTCACGGTCCGCTCCTACAACTGCCTCAAGCGTGAGGGCATCCACTCCGTGGGTGAGCTCGTCGCCCGCTCCGAGGCCGACCTGCTGGACATCCGCAACTTCGGTGCGAAGTCCATCGACGAGGTCAAGGCGAAGCTGGCCGGCATGGGCCTGGCCCTGAAGGACAGCCCGCCCGGATTCGACCCGACCGCCGCCGCCGACGCCTTCGGCGCCGACGACGACGCGGACGCCGGGTTCGTCGAGACCGAGCAGTACTGAGAGTTCGGGCCAGACGGTCCGTACCCGGGCGTGGGTGCGTCGCTTGTCGACACCATCCCGCGCCCTTTCCGGGAGCACCCCTTCGGGGCCGCTCCCGGATCTCCGACAGGCGACCGCCTGCTCGGATACTGACCCCGGTACCTGACACGGCCGGGGCAGACACCAAGGAGAAAGAGAATGCCGAGGCCCACCAAGGGTGCCCGCATGGGCGGCAGCGCCGCGCACGAGAAGCTGATCCTCGCGAACCTCGCGAAGGCGCTGTTCGAGCACGGTCGTATCACCACCACCGAGGCGAAGGCCCGCAAGCTGCGGCCGTACGCCGAGCGTCTGGTCACCAAGGCGAAGAAGGGCGACCTTCACAACCGCCGTCAGGTGCTCCAGGTCATCACGGACAAGAGCATCGTTCACACGCTCTTCACCGAGATCGGCCCGCGCTACGAGAACCGTCCGGGTGGCTACACCCGCATCACCAAGATCGGTAACCGCCGTGGCGACAACGCGCCCATGGCTGTGATCGAGCTGGTCGAGGCGCTGACGGTGCAGCAGAAGGCCGTCGGCGAGGCCGAGGCCGCCACCAAGCGTGCGGTCAAGGAGGCTGAGGAGGTCAAGGTCGAGGAGACCAAGGCCGAGGAAGCCGTCGAGGCTGCCGAGGAGTCGAAGGACGCCTGAGGCCAGCCCTCGCGCTGAGCGGGTCCGTCCCTTGGGGCGGGCCCGCTTTCGCGTACCTGAGAGGATCCAGGAGTGAGTGACGAAGTACAGCCCGGACACGTCCGCATCCGCCTCGACCTTTCCTACGACGGCACCGACTTCCACGGCTGGGCCAAACAGGCCGGCGGCAGGCGGACCGTGCAGGGGGAGGTCGAGGACGCCCTGCGCACGGTCACCCGGTCCGGCCAGGCCTACGAGCTGACGGTGGCCGGGCGGACCGATGCCGGGGTGCATGCGAGGGGACAGGTCGCCCATGTAGATCTGCCCCGGGAGGTCTGGGCCGAGCAGAGCGGAAAACTGCTCAAACGGCTCGCCGGGCGTCTGCCCAGGGATGTGCGGGTGTGGGCGCTCAGGGAGGCGCCCAGCGGCTTCAACGCCCGTTTCGCCGCGATCTGGCGGCGCTACGCCTATCGCGTCACGGACAACCCCGGCGGTGTGGATCCACTGCTGCGCAACCACGTCCTGTGGCACGACTGGCCTCTGGACGTCGACGTCATGGACGCCGCCGCCAAGTCCCTGATCGGGGAGCATGACTTCGCGGCGTACGCGAAGAAACGCGAGGGGGCGACGACGATCCGCGAGATCCTCGACTTCGGGGTGCGCCGGGGGGCCGACGGCATCATCGAGATCGAGGTCCGCGCCGACGCCTTCTGCCACAACCAGGTGCGCTCCATGGTCGGCGCCCTGCTGTTCGTGGGCGACGGCCACCGTGGCGTGGAGTGGCCGCGGAAGGTCCTCGACGCCGGCGTCCGCGACAGCGCCGTCCATGTCGTCCGCCCGCTCGGGCTGACCCTGGAGGAGGTCGCGTACCCGGCGGACGACCAGCTCGCCGAGCGCCAGCGGCAGGCGCGGCGGGTGCGGGGCACGGTGCACTGAAAGGGGGCTCCGCGGCGGTCGCCGCAGAGCCCCCGGCCTGGGACGCGGGCTACGCCTTGTCCAGGATTTCCTTCAGGGCCGGCTCGAGGAAGGGCTTCAGGGTCTTCGAGTACGACGATGTGATGTGGCTGTTGTCGAAGTAGACGACCTGGTCGCCGATGACCGCCGGGCACACGTCCGCGGTGCAGAACGCGGGCGTCGTGTCGATGATGTCCGCGCCGTACTTCTCGGCCACTTCCCGCTCCATGGCGCGGAACTCCGTGTACTCCAGCGCCTGCCACTGCTTGCGGTTGCAGGGGGTGATGTCGTCGATGTGCGTGGCGAGACAGTCCGGGATGTTCTGGCCGGGCTCCGGGGTGTCCGTCATGTAGACGAGCTTGGCGCCGGTCTCCTTGAACACCTTGAACGAGGCCTCGGCGCCGGACCGGTTCGCCTCACGGCGCGCTCGGTCGGCGATGACGAGGACGTCCGGGTGGATCTTCTTGAGCTCCGCGAAGGCCGACTCGCGCCAGCTGTCGCACTCGGTGTACTCGCGGTTCACCTGGGGGTTGACGATGCGGTACATCTGCGGCGAGCAGCCGCCCTTCGACAGGGTCACCACCTTTACGCCCAGTTCCTCGCCGATCTCGTGGTAGGTGTCGCTCCACTGCCAGGCGTGCGAGTCCCCCATGAGGACAAGGGTCTTCGAGCCCTTCGGGTCGCCGATGACACACCCGTCGCGCAGCACGAACTTGGTGACGTCGAAGTTGTCGATGCAACCGCGCTCGGCGGAGTTCTTCGGTGTGCTGGGCAGGGCGCTCTGCACGGCCGCGGAGAGCTGTGTGCGGCGCACGGAGTCCTCGACCGACGCCGCGCTGGTGTACCCGACCGCGACCGTGCTCGACGAGGGCGAAGTCGCCAGGTTCAGCGGGACGATCGTCGCCAGGACCATCGCCCCGGCCGTGCCCGCGGTGGTGAATCCGCCGGTGAAAACGCCCTTCCAGGGGCGGGCCAGCAGCGACACGTTCTTCTTGAATGTGCGCTCGACGGTGTAGTGCAGAAGGACGGCCGCCAGGAACGAGAGGACGACGACGCGCATCCGCTCCTCGAACGTGAAGTCCCGGTCGGTGATGGACGGCCAGAGCACCAGGAGCGGCCAGTGCGTCAGGTACCAGCCGTAACTGGCGTTGCCGATGAAGTCCAGGACGGGATTGTCGAGCAGCCGCTCCACGCCGAACCGGGGGTTGGCGCAGCCGCCGGCGATGACCATGACGGTGCCGATGACCGGGCCGGCCACCGCGTATCCGGGCAGCGGTGTCTCGCTGGTGATGAGCATCGCGGTGACGAGCACGGTGCCGAGCCCCAGCCACGTGATGACCGCGGCCAGACCGGTGTTCATGCGGGAGACCTGCGTGGCGGCGAGGGCGAGAAGGACGCCGCAGGTGATCTCCCAGATCCGGGTGTGGGTGCTGAAGTACGCGAGCGGCTGGTTCTCGGGGGTCTTCGACCAGCCCAGATAGAACGATCCGGCGATGACGGCCATCAGGAACAGCGCGACCAGGGCACGGTTGCGGAAGATCTTGCGGCTGATCCAGACCAGCACGACGAGGAGGATCGGGGCGGCGAGGTAGAACTGTTCTTCGATGCCCAGCGACCAGAAGTGCTGATACGGGGTCTGCGACCCGTCGTTGGCGAAGTAGTCGGTGCCGTTCTCGACCAGGCGCCAGTTCAGGAAGCTGAGGGAGGCGCTGAGGCCGTCCTCCATGTAGGTGCGGAACCTGAGCGGGCTGCCGTATACCCATGCCATGACCGCGGTGCCGACGATGACGAGGGCCATGGGCGGGGTCAGGCGGCGGAAGCGGCGGGCCCAGAACTTGGTCAGGGACACCTTGCCGGTCTTGTCGATCTCGGCGAGGAGCTGGCCGCCGATGAGGAAGCCGCTCAGCACGAAGCTCACGTCCACGCCGCCGTGGATGTCGAGTATGCCGCAGTGCATGCTGACCACCATCATGATGGCCACGGCGCGCATGCCCTGAATGTCCGGCCGGTACTTGCGAAGACGCTCCGTCTGCGCGGCCGTTGAGCGATGGCGGGTCACGGTTCTCCCAGTAACTGTGCGGTCAAGCCGTTCGGCGGGCAGACGAGGTCAGTGGACCGTCGGGCAGGCGGCAGCCGTACCGCTGACGCGCACCCCTTGGGCGGGGATACGGATGCCGCACGACAGCCGCAGCTGGGCGGGCAGCTCGTTCTGTGCGCCGACGTGCGAGTGGCAGCCCACCACGACCTCGCGGAGAAACGATTCGCTGCCGATCGAGGAGTCGTGGTCGACCACGGACTCGCGGATTTGTGCGCCCTCGGCCACGGTGACGTTCGCGCCGATGATGGAGCGGTCGACGACCACGTGCGGACCGATGACGGCACACGGGCCGATCGTCGAGCCGCCCGTGATGCGGGCGGTCGGGTCGACGGCGGCCGTGGGATGGATCAGGGCCTCGGCCGGCATCTCCACGAGGGGAGAGGTCGCCTTGCCGGTGACGAGGTCGGCGGAGCCGTGGACGAAGGCCAGCGGCGTACCGAGATCGCGCCAGTAGTCCTCCGTGGTGTGGCCGAACACGCGTCGCCCCTGGGCGACGAGCTGCGGGAAGGTCTCCTGCTCGACCGAGACCTCGCGGTCGGCCGGGATGGTCTCCAGGACGGACCGGCTGAAGACGTAACAGCCCGCGTTGATCTGGTCGGTGACGCACTCCGCGGCCGTCTTGGGCTTCTCGAGGAAGGACAGCACCCGGCCGGTTCCGTCGGTGGGGACGAGACCGAAGGCGCGCGGGTCGGGAACCCGGGTGAGATGCAGGGTCACGTCCGCGTCCCGGTCCTCGTGCCGCGCCAGGACGGCCCGCAGGTCCAGGCCGGACAGGATGTCGCCGTTGAGGATGAGGACCGGAGCGTCGGCCGAGCCCCCGCGCAGCAGACGCGCGGCGTTGCGGATCGCCCCGCCGGTGCCGAGCGGGACCTCCTCGACGGCGTAGGAGATCTCCAGGTCCTGGGAGAAGTCCTTGAACTCCTGCTCGAAGAGGCTGGCGAGGTACGAGGTGGCGAACACCACGTGCTCGACCCCCGCGTCCATGAGCTTGGCGATCTGGTGCCGGATGAAGGAGGAGCCCGCGACGCTGAGCAGCGGTTTCGGAGTGTGGTTCGTCAGTGGGCGCAGGCGGGTTCCCTTGCCGCCCACCAGGATGATGGCTTCTTGCATGATTGCCTTCGCTCGGTCAGCTTGTGGTGGCGGTGCCGGGTCCTGCGTAGTCAGAGCTGAAACAGGACTTGATGGCCTTCTCGGAGAGGGGGCGTCCGGCGAAGTCCATCCGGGAGGCGACCTTGTCGTCGGGCTCGGTGTTCGGGTCGTCGTCGAACCAGAGCGACCACCAGTAGATGCCCTGCATCCGCCGGTCCTGGACGACCTGGCAGACGGCGTTGTACCAATTGGCCTGCACCTGGGGGTTGAGGGCACGCCTGGCATAGAAGTCACCGGGAGCGTGGTACGCGCCGTTCATGGCGCCGATGCCCGTCTCGGAGACGAGGATGTTCGGCAGCGGGCCGGTGGCCTTCTTGTCCAGCCAGTCGTTCCAGCCCTTGACCAGGTCCCCGACCGGAGCGGTGTCCGGCACCTTGATGGGGAAGTAGGCGTCGACGCCGAGGTGGTTGACCGGCATGTTGATCCGGCGGGAGACGTAGTTGTCCCAGTTGGCGTCGTAGGCGACCTCGCCGGAGAAGGCCTTCTCGGCGTAGCTGACCAGGGCATCCCAGCCCGCGTCGCCTTCCAGGGAGTTGAGCTCGGTGCCGATCACGAAGGTGTCCGCCTTCGTGTCCTGCGCGGCTTTGAGATACGGGGTGAGGAACTGCTGGTACGAGGCGAACCAGGCGGAGCGCGAGGCAGGCTCGATGCTGCCGCGCCAGTCCTTCGACTGCTCCAGGGTCCCTTCGGCCAGGATCGGACGGGCCGTGGTGCGGAAACCGGCGTCCTTGAACACCTTCAGCACCCGCTGCAGACGTTCCGGGGATGGTGTCTTGGCGCCGGCCGAAAGCTTGTTGGACGTGGAGTTCTCGATGAAGAACGGGAAGGAGACGGACACCGAGTTCGCGCCCAGGCCGATGAGGTACTTGGCGTGCTTGCGGGCCTGGTTCTCGATGAACGTGTCGGAGCTTTTGTTCTTCTCCTCCTCCCAGTAGAGCTGTACGCCCCACTGCGCCATGCCCTTCTTCCAGGGCTTGGTGACCTGGCGGGCGTCGGTGGAGGAGGACGGGGAGGAGGCCGGCGCGTTGTCGGCGGTGTGGCCGGTCGGGCCGGTGGGGTCCTCGGTGTCGCCCAGGACGATCTTGGGCATGGCCGAGCCCGCCTCCCAGCGCACCGGGTGGTCGCCGAGGACGAAGGGGGCGCCCAGCACGATGGTGAGGACGGTCACCGGGAAGATGGCGAGCAGGGGAAGTCGCGAGCGCATGTCAGTGGTCTCCCGGACGGTCAGGCGGGCTTGGCGATCACGACGAACTTGTTCTCCTCGCGCCGGACGAACTTCAGGAAGCCCTTGAAGCCTCCGAGTCCCTCCAGCACGGAGAAGACGGGGATGAGTGCGATCACGACAATCGGCTCCCACCACTTGCGCCGGCCGTTGACCGACGCGAGCGCGTTCAGTCGCAGGCCCTCCCAGTAGGTCCAGATGACATAGGCGAAGTTGAGCGCCCACAGGATGACCACGGACTGGGTCACGGGCGAGGTGTTCATGTCGTCGATCAGCCAGCCGAGAAGCAGCACGGCGGTGATGTGCTGGAGCGGGCCGAGGATCCAGGTGGCCACGCAGATCGACAGGAACCAGCGGTAGCGCCAGGGCACGGCCTTGTTGAAGCAGAGTGCCACCAGGCCCCAGGCCCACCGTTCGCGCTGCTTCACGAAGTCTGCCGAGTTGGCGGGGGAGGCGCCGTAGCAGCGGCCGTTGAACCAGTCGCTGCGGCCCGGGTACTTGCGGCAGAAGGTCAGGGCGAGGCGGGCGTCCTCGACGATCTCCTTGGGGCCGAAGTCCCAGCCGATAGTGGCCTCGATGGAGGCGCGCAGGACCAGCAGCTCGCCGTGCACACCGGCGGCCGGAGTGCCGAGGCCGGTCAGCGCGCGGAAGCGGGCGATGTCGTCGGCGGGCCGCACCGCGTCCGCGAGCCAGGTGAACTGGTTGACCGCGTTCTCGCGGGGATACGTGAGGATGCCCTGGGCCATGTGCTTGACCTCGTCGGGGTGGGCACGGCGCTGCCGGTTGATGAACTGGGCCAGCGAGGACGCGGTGTCGGGGCCGACTCCGGTGTCGTCGTCCATGTGCAGCACCCACACGTAGTCCAGGGCCTCGCCCTCCGCGATGCGCAGCTCGTGGGCGTAGTGGTTGGCGCGGGCCTTGAAACGGGTGCCGTTGGCCGGGACGTAGTCCTTGGGGACGGTGATCACCCGGATCAGCGGGTGGGAGTCGGCGAGCCGGTCGATGGCCTCCGCCGCCTCGCAGCCCTCCTCGGTGAGGATGTCGACGCGCATGTACGGGAACCACTCCGGCAGGTGCTCGACGTACGAGAGGATCGAGCGCTCCAGGGCCGGGTAGGTGTCGTGCCGTCCGATGGTCGGGCAGAGGGCGATCAGGAAGTCCTGCTCGACCAGTGCGGGAGGCATCATCCGGTCGCTCTGGCGGACCCGGCGGCGGATCAGCAGAGCACCTTGGAGGCCGACCATCACGCCGATCACAGGCAGGGACCAGACGATGGTCAGGGCCCAGCTCAGCGCGGACGAACTCGGCCGGTAGGTCCAGAGCCCCATGATGACCAGGAGGACGAACGGCAGCAGGAACGGGAGGATCCCGGGCTTCCACGTCGCGGTTCGCTGAGTGAGTTTCTGGTTGTGCCGCGAGTGCGGCGCACCCCCGTCGACAAATGTCGATGCCATGACGACTGCGGAACTCCTGTGAGATCGGTCGGCGCATCGAGGGAGCGGGCAGGGCGGAATGACGCCCTACGCGCGTCGCATGTTCACGTCCTGGCGTGCAGGTCCTCGAACGCCTCTTCGGCGTCTCGGCCGCTACCCCTCAGATGCCCCCCCATGGGCGCCCAGACCACCGGCCGAACAGGTGCACGATGTTTACATGCTTCAGATATGTAAGAGAAGCGTGTGTGAATGTTGTGGTCAAAAATTAACCGACTCGTAAAGGCTCATTGTTGACTGATGACCGAACGTGCCCAGTCGCTGCCGCTGATCACCTTGGAGGACCAGTAGGTCCGCTTCACATCCGCTCCCGTGTTCTTCCCCCGAGGCGATGAGACGTTGTCGTACGTCAGCGCCTGGCCCCACACCGTCCACAGCACCCACGGCGTTCTGGTCAGGGTGTCCGGCTGCGCGGCGTTGAGCGGCACGTGGAAGGACTCGGCGATGATCCGGGGCTTGCGGTACTGCTCCAGGCCGCGGTACCAGACCTCCGTCCACGCCCCCGGGCCGAAGGGCTCGGAGGGGGTGTCGCTGTAGTCGTCGACGCCCACCACGTCCACATAGCCGTGGCCCGGGTAGTAGGGGTCGGGCCGGTGTCCGTAGGACCCGTCCCAGGAGTTCGGCGCCCAGACGAAGATCAGGTTGTGCAGTCCGCGTCGCCGCACCAGGTGGTCGTACGTCAGGCGCCACAACTGCCGGTACCAGGCCGGGTCCCGGCCCGCCCACCAGAAGCCGTGCCCGGATCGCGTGTTCATCTCGTGGTACGGGCGCAGCAGAACCGGAACCCCGCGGTCGGCGAGGTAACCCAGGTGGTCGGTGAGGAAGTCGAGGTCGTGCAGCAGAGCCCGGTGCTCGGTGCTGCCAGGGGTGACCACACGGGCGAACCAGCCGGGGTCCCGCGCGCCGGGCGAGTTGCGGTGCAGCGTCTGAGGGAAGCCCTTGACCGGGCTTCCGGGGTACGGCTGATGGAAGGAGAAGCCGACGATGCCCGCCGGACCGCCCCCGTTGTGCGGCAGGGAGACCTCGCCGCCGGACGCGCAGTCCGCGTGTGTGCCGGAGGGGTGGTACGAGCCGTCGGCCGGCCGGGGCAGGCCCGTCCAGACACCGAGGGCGAGATCCACGGCGTCGTCGACGTACCCCCATAGCGGGCGGCAGCTCGGCCAGGAACGCGAGTAGGAACGGGATTCGCCCACCGCCCAGCCCGGCCGGCCGTACCCGGGGCCCAGGTCCAGCTCCACGAATCCGGGCAGCCGCCCGGTGATGTCCCGGGCCTTGCGGTAGTAGTAGCCCGGCTGCTTGGGGCCCCGGTAGTCGCCGTATCCCGGGTTGTACCGCTCGTTGTGCAGCTCCACGTGCTGGCCGATCACCGTGCGGCTCGGACGGCCGTGACGCGCGTCGTTCTCCAGGCCGGCCAGCATCGCGTACACCCGGCGTGCGGCCGGGGTCGCCTGCGGGTCCCGTTCGCGCAAGTCGGTCCGGACCGTCCCGGCTTCCTGCTCGTCCTTGTCCGGCCAGGCCCACACCGCCACAGGCGCCGTCAGCGCCGCGCCGATCGCGGCCCCAATCAGTCCGACCCGCCCCCGCATACGCATGACGTCACGCCGATTCCATGACCGGCGACACGACGTCCCGGCGTTCCCCGGGAAGGGCGTGGACCCCCGTGTGGCAGGTCACCGGTCGGCGGCTGCGGAGGCCTGCGCCTCGCCGCGGTGGCGGATCTGGCGGAACGCGTACTCGGCCAGGTCGTCACCGGCCGTGAACACCTTCGCGTCCTTGGTCGTCACGTTCTTGCCGTCGGTGAAGCCGGCGAGCGTGAAGTACGCGTAGCGGCCGACGGAGTTGGCGGTGTTGCGGCAGATCTTCGTACGGCAGAACGCGGGCACGCCGCCGCCGGAGAGCGAGACGACGTTGCTCTTGCTGTCGGCTCCCTGCTTGGCCTTGGTCGCCTGGGCCGTGGTGTCGAAGAGGGCCACGCCGACCGTCACCGCGACGCCGTCCCTGGTGTAGGTGGCGCGGATGACGCGGGTGCAGCCGTTCTTGGTGAGTACGGCGGGGAGCGTGCCCTGCGTGGCGGAGGCGCAGTTCGTCGCGGAGGCCGTGGGGCCCTTCTTGTAGACGTTCGCGCCCACGGTCAGCCGGGTGTCGGGGAAGAGCGTGTCCGGGCCGATCGGGGCGGTGTCCTTCTTCGAGCTGGAGATGAAATCCATCGGGTCCAGCGGGGGAGGGGCCGAGGTCGGCGCGAACGTCGGGGCGGTGTTGGCGCTCTCGCTGGGGATGTCGGCGGTGCCGGGCAGGCTGTGGGAGGGATTGTCGGAGGCATGGGAGCTGCCGTCCGCGGACACGATCGCCACAGCCACCGCGGCGCCCACCGCGATCGTGGTCAGGGCGCAGCCGAGGACCAGCAGCAGCCGACGGCGCTTGGTGCGCGCCTCGGAGGCCTCGGCGAGGGCGGCCCAGTCCGGAGTGCCGCTGCTACCCGACGGTGATTGCTGGGAACCCGGTTTCCAGGGATCCCACGGGGGCTCCCCCTGCCCATAACTCATGCGGCGCATCTTAGACGGGCCGCGACACGCCTTGTCCCGTCTCGGTCAAGCACCGCGGTCCACCCCGGCCCGGGGCGGTGAAGCGTTCCGTACCCCGGCCGAGCGCGCGGAGCGGGCCTGTTTTGACCCGTACGGGCGGTCCCGTTATTCTGGCTGTTCGTTGTGTGTATTGGCTTGCTCATTCTCACGTGAGGGGCCCTTACACCGGTCCGCCGGGCCGATGACCAGCGACCAGCACGCGGTTTGCGTCACCGTGGTGCGGTCAGGGCTGTCGTGATCGTCTTCGGTGACCTTGTCAGGAACCTCACTGAAGAAGCGAAGGCTACGAACCGTGCGTACGTACAGCCCCAAGCCCGGCGATGTGACGCGCCAGTGGCACGTCATTGACGCTCAGGACGTCGTCCTGGGTCGTCTCGCCACGACTGCCGCCAGCATTCTGCGCGGCAAGCACAAGCCGATCTACGCGCCCCACGTTGACACCGGTGACTTCGTCATCATCATCAACGCGGACAAGGTGCACCTGTCCGGCAACAAGCGGACGCAGAAGATGGCGTACCGCCACTCCGGCTACCCGGGTGGTCTGCGCTCCGTCCGCTACGACGACCTGCTGGCGAACAACCCGGAGAAGGCCGTCGAGAAGGCCGTCAAGGGCATGCTCCCCAAGAACTCCCTCGGTCGTCAGATGCTCTCGAAGCTGAAGGTCTACTCGGGCGACCAGCACCCGCACGCTGCCCAGCAGCCGGTGCCGTTCGAGATCACCCAGGTCGCGCAGTAATTCCGGCCACCCCCTAAAGCTGAAGAGAATCTGAGGAGAATCGTGGCCGAGACCACTGCCGAGCAGCCGCTCGAAGAGCTTGACATCGACAGCTACACCACCGAGACCGAGGTCCCGCTCGAGGGCGAGTACACCTCCGAGTCCATGGCCTCGCGCTTCGGTGAGCCCCAGCCGGCCGCCGGCCTGGGTCGTCGCAAGAACGCCATTGCCCGCGTCCGGATCGTTCCGGGCACCGGCAAGTGGAAGATCAACGGTCGCACCCTCGAGGACTACTTCCCGAACAAGGTGCACCAGCAGGAAGTCAACGAGCCCTTCAAGGTGCTCGAGCTCGAGGGCCGCTACGACGTCATCGCCCGCATCGCGGGTGGCGGTGTCTCCGGTCAGGCCGGTGCGCTCCGTCTCGGTGTCGCCCGTGCGCTGAACGAGGCGGACGTCGACAACAACCGCGGCCCGCTGAAGAAGGCCGGCTTCCTCAAGCGCGACGACCGTGCGGTCGAGCGGAAGAAGGCCGGTCTGAAGAAGGCCCGCAAGGCTCCGCAGTACAGCAAGCGCTAATCGCGTTCGCTGGCCGCAGCAGGCGCCATCCCGCCTGCTGCGCGCATGTATCGCCCCGGCAGCACGCTTCGTGCCGCCGGGGCGTACGTTTACCTGGGACGGTTGCATGTCACAGGCTTATGGAGCATCCCGACAGGCGGGAGACAGCTCCCTGGGATAAGCCTCGAGGCAGGGGCCCGGTCGATATGCGCATCCGGTCCCTGTCCGAACACCTGACATGAGCCGCACATTCGCAGCAAGTTCGGAGGACACCACAGTGGGACGACTCTTCGGCACGGACGGCGTGCGCGGTGTCGCCAACGCGGACCTGACGGCCGAGATGGCGCTCGGCCTCTCCGTGGCGGCGGCGCACGTACTGGCCGAGGCGGGCACCTTCGAGGGCCACCGGCCGACGGCGGTCGTCGGGCGGGATCCGCGTGCGTCCGGGGAGTTCCTGGAGGCCGCCGTGGTCGCCGGTCTCGCCAGCGCGGGCGTGGACGTGCTTCGCGTCGGCGTACTGCCCACCCCCGCCGTCGCGTATCTGACGGGTGCGCTCGGAGCCGATCTGGGTGTGATGCTCTCCGCCAGCCACAACGCCATGCCCGACAACGGCATCAAGTTCTTCGCCCGCGGCGGCCACAAGCTCGCCGACGAGCTGGAGGACAGGATCGAGTCCGTCTACGAGGAGCACCGCACCGGCGCCCCCTGGGACCGGCCCACGGGAGCCGGGGTCGGCCGGGTGAAGACGTACGACGAGGGCTTCGACCAGTACGTGGCCCACCTCCTCGACGCGCTGCCGAACCGGCTCGACGGGCTCAAGGTCGTCCTCGACGAGGCGCACGGTGCCGCCTCCGGCGTATCGCCCGAGGCGTTCTCGCGCGCGGGAGCGGAGATCGTCACCATCGGCGCGGAGCCGGACGGGCTCAATATCAATGACGGCTGCGGCTCCACCCACCTGGACAAGCTGCGTGCCGCCGTCCTCGAGCACGGTGCCGACCTGGGCATAGCGCACGACGGCGATGCGGATCGCTGTCTGGCCGTGGACCACACCGGTCAGGAGGTGGACGGCGACCAGATCCTGGCCGTGCTCGCGCTGGCGATGCGCGAGCGCTCCACGCTGCGCTCCGGCACCGTCGTCGCGACCGTCATGTCCAACCTCGGTTTCAAGCTCGCCCTGGAGCGCGAGGGACTCAAGCTCGTGCAGACCGCGGTCGGCGACCGGTACGTGCTGGAGGAGATGAAGGAGAAGGGCTACGCGCTCGGCGGCGAGCAGTCCGGCCACGTCATCATCCTCGACCACGCCACCACCGGCGACGGCACGCTGACCGGGCTGCTGCTGGCGGCGCGGATCGCCGAGACCGGCCGTACGCTCAAGGACCTCGCGTCCGTGATGGAGCGGCTGCCGCAGGTGCTGGTGAACGTCCCGGACGTGGACAAGACCCGGGTGGGCACGTCTGTGGAGCTGGTGTCCGCCGTCGCCGAGGCGGAGCGTGAGCTGGGGACGGCCGGACGGGTGCTGCTGAGGCCGTCGGGGACGGAGCCGCTGGTACGGGTCATGGTCGAGGCGGCCGACATCGACCAGGCCCGGTCGGTGGCCGGGCGGCTGGCGGACGTGGTGAAGTCGGCGCTCGGCTAGTGCTGTGACCGGAAAGGTCTGCCGGAAAGCTCGCGGCGAGGTGCCGTGCCGGGCGTCGCGACGGGGCAAACGTTGCCTGTTGCGGCACTAGGTCCCGGGTGTTTGGTACCCCTTCGTCCTGGCGGCACGTTCGCGCTGCCTGGCCCAGAGCCATTTCTGGGACAGCAGGGTGAGCGTGCCCGCCAGGACGATGCCGAGCAGGTTCAGCAGCAGCTGTTCGCTGGAGCCCCACGCCTGGCGGTACTCGTCGTAGGAGAAGGCCACGGCCGCGTTCGCCGCCGCCGGAACGGTGGTCACCGAGATCGCGACGCCCACCAGCGCACCCGACTTCGACGACGTCAGCGAGAGCGTGCCGGCGATGCCCGCGAGGACGGCGACGACGAACGAGAACGCGTCCGGGCGGTAGATGAAGTTGGTGTTCGGCCGCACCGCCTCCAGCTGGACCTTGCTGAACAGGCCCACCGCGTCCATGAAATAGGTGAAGCCGACCGTCACCAGCATCGCGGCCGCGAAGCCCACCAGCAACGCGGTCAGCGAGCGGAGTGCCAGCCGTGGCATCCGCTGCACCAGCGCCGTGCAGATCCCCGCCAGCGGGCCGAACTCCGGGCCCACCGCCATCGCGCCCACGATCAGGATCGCGTTGTCGAGGACGACACCGCAGGCCGCGATCATCGTGGCGAGGATGATGAAGGCGACGTAGGTGACCGACAGCGTCGACTCCTCGTGCGTCTCGTCCGCCAGCTGCTCCCACAGCACCGCGTCGGCGCCGTCGCCCGGCGCCTCCTTCTCGGCCTCCTCGGCCCGCCGGGACAGCGACAGGCCGATGTCCTCGACCGCGATCGAACCCGTCTCCTCCAGGCCCAGCCCCTTCAGCCCGCCGATCAGCTCGTCGCCCGACTCGCGGGCGACGTCGCACAGCACCACGTCTCCGGCGGGATCGCGGGCGGCGTCCCGCAGCACGATCAGATGGGCGGTGCCGACCGTCTGTTCGATCAGGTGCACCACCTTGTCGGTCTTCTCCACCGGGGCTATCAGGCGCAGATGCAGCATGGCGCCTATCTAACAGGCTCGGTGCTTTCCTCCGTACGGGCCCTACAGCTTGCGCAGGCTCAGCCGCTGGACCTTGTGGTCCGGGCCCTTGCGCAGCACCAGGGCGGCGCGGCCGCGTGTCGGGGCCACGTTCTCCAGCAGATTGGGCTTGTTGATGGTTCTCCAGGTCGTACGGGCGTAGTCGAGTGCCTCCTCCTCGGAGACCTGGGTGTACTTGCGGAAGTACGAGGACGGGTTCTGGAAGGCGGTCTGGCGGAGCTTTCTGAACCGGTTGAGGTACCAGCGTTCGATGTCCTCGGGGCGGGCGTCGACGTACACGCTGAAGTCGAAGTAGTCCGCGAGGCCGACGCGGGTGCGGCCGTCCTTGCCGGGAAGGGCGGGCTGGAGCACGTTGAGGCCCTCGACGATGAGGATGTCCGGGCGGCGGACGGTGAGCCTTTGACCGGGGACGATGTCGTAGATCAGATGCGAGTAGACGGGGGCGGTCACCTCGTCCTTGCCGGCCTTGATGTCGGCGACGAAGCGGGTCAGCGCGCGGCGGTCGTAGGACTCGGGGAAGCCCTTGCGGGACATCAGGCCGCGAGCCCGCAGTTCCTGGGTGGGCAGCAGGAAGCCGTCGGTGGTGACCCGTTCCACGTGCGGGTGTTCGGGCCAGCGGGACAGCAGGGCCTGGAGGAGGCGGGCGACGGTCGATTTGCCGACCGCCACCGAGCCCGCCACGCCTATGACGAACGGGGTGCCGGACTGGGAGCCCTGTTCGCCGAGGAAGGTGTTGAGGGCGCCCCTGAGGCCGTCCGTGGCCTTCACATACAGGTTGAGCAGCCGGGACAGCGGCAGATAGATGTCCCGTACCTCGTCGAGGTCGATGACGTCGCCCAGACCGCGCAGCTTCTCGACCTCCTCGGCGGTCAGCGGCAGCGGCGTCTTGTCGCGCAGCGCGCTCCACTCGGTACGGGTGAGGTCGACGTAGGGAGTCGCCTCCGGCCGGGACCGGTGGGCGCTCCGGGGCATCGAGGAGACCGGAGAGATCACAGTCCATTGTGAACGGAGATTGAGCGGGTGGCCGCGTGGGCTGCGTCACGCCGGCGTCCGGGCGCCTTGAGGTGCGGCGCCCCAAGGAAGATCACGTCGCCGTCACGGTCGGATACCGGGCGGTAAAACCCTGATCACCTGTGTGTGGGCCGTACGTAAAGTATGCGTAAAGCGTGCGGAGGGACCCGCAGGCAAGAGTAGAGAGACCTTCCTTCGTGAGATCCAGCACCGTGCGTCGTGCCGCCCTCGCCGCTTCCGCCGCGGCTCTCGCCCTGCTCGCCACCGCCTGTGGCGGATCCTCCGACGACGACGGCAAGGGCGGTGACGGGAAGACCGCCCAGGCGGACAAGGCAGCCTCCGCCGCTCCCGCCAAGGTGCTGAGCGCCACGGAGTTGGAGAAGGCCGCGCTCACGCAGGCGGATGTCAAGAGCGGCAAGATCCTCACCAAGGTTCCGGCGCAGGACGACACCGCGCAGGACAAGGTGAAGGCGGACGACGGGACCTGCGCACCGCTCGCGTACCTCCAGGCGGCCAGCTACGTCGGCAAGCCCGCGGCCACGGTGAAGCGGGTGTGGCTGGGCGATGCCGAGAAGCCCGCGGCGGGCGCCACCGACGATGAGAAGTTCTTGGCGGGCCTCGACAAGGAGAAGAGCGTCGAGACGCTCGCCTCCTACGCGGACGGCGGTGCCGAGCGGGCGATGAAGGATCTGAAGGCGGCCGCTCAGAAGTGCGCCGACGGTTTCTCCTACACCGCGGCCGGCGAGAAGGCAAAGTTCGCGAAGGTGGTGACGACCCAGGAGCCCGGTGGTGCCGACGAGGCACTGGCCCTGACCCTGACGGTGGTGGGTGACGGGGGTGTGAAGGCGCCGGTGAAGACCGTCGTGGTCCGCAAGGGTGCCACCATCGCCTATTTCCCCGCCATCAACCTCGCCTCGTTCGGCACCGGCAAGGAGTTCGAGTTCCCGACGCAGATCGTCGACGCCCAGCTGGCGAAGCTCACCAAGCTCGGCTGATCCGGACGGCTTCCTCGGCTCCACGTACCCCAGTAGGAATTTCCGATTTCGGGCACGTTCCGGGAGGTTCGGGCGCCGCGCTGACCGTAGGCTGCGGCACATGTGCGGAATCGTGGGATACGTGGGGCCGCAGTCGGCGCTCGACGTGGTCGTGGCGGGACTGAAGCGGCTGGAGTACCGGGGCTATGACTCGGCCGGCGTGGCCGTGCTCGCGGACGGGGGCCTGGCTGCGGCCAAGAAGGCCGGGAAGCTGGTCAACCTGGAGAAGGAGCTGGGGGACCGGCCGCTGCCGACCGGCACCACCGGCATCGGGCACACCCGGTGGGCCACCCACGGCGCCCCGACCGACGCCAATGCGCATCCGCACCTCGACAACGCGGGCCGCGTCGCCGTCGTCCACAACGGGATCATCGAGAACTTCGCGGTGCTGCGGGCCGAGCTGGAGGAGCGCGGCCACACCCTCGCCTCCGAGACGGACACCGAGGTCGTCGCGCACCTGCTCGCCGAGGAGTTCTCCGTGACCGCGGACCTCGCGGAGGCGATGCGGCTGGTGTGCGGGCGGCTGGAGGGCGCGTTCACGCTGGTCGCGGTGCACGCGGATGCGCCGGACGTGGTCGTGGGCGCCCGGCGGAACTCGCCGCTCGTGGTCGGCGTCGGGGACGGCGAGGCCTTCCTCGCCTCGGACGTGGCGGCGTTCATCGCCCACACGCGCTCCGCGATCGAACTGGGCCAGGACCAGGTGGTGGAGCTGCGGCGGGACAGGGTGACGGTCACCGGCTTCGACGGACGGCCCGCCGACGTCCGCACCTTCCACGTCGACTGGGACGTCTCGGCCGCGGAGAAGGGCGGCTACGACTACTTCATGCTCAAGGAGATCGCCGAGCAGCCCAAGGCGGTCGCCGACACGCTCCTCGGCCGGATCGACGCGGCCGGTTCGCTGTGCCTGGACGAGCTGCGGATCTCGGCCGCCGAGCTGCGCGAGGTAGACAAGGTGGTGATCGTGGCGTGCGGGACCGCCTTCCACGCCGGGCTCATCGCCAAGTACGCCATCGAGCACTGGACGCGGATCCCGTGCGAGGTGGAGCTGGCCAGCGAGTTCCGCTACCGGGACCCGATCCTCGACCCGCGCACGCTGGTCGTCGCCATCTCCCAGTCCGGCGAGACCATGGACACGCTGATGGCGCTCCGGCACGCCCGTGAGCAGGGCTCCAAGGTGCTGGCGATCTGTAACACCAACGGCTCCACGATCCCCCGCGAGTCGGACGCCGTGCTGTACACGCACGCGGGCCCGGAGGTCGCGGTCGCCTCGACGAAGGCGTTCCTGACGCAGCTCGTGGCCTGCTACCTGGTGGCCCTGTACCTGGGGCAGGTGCGCGGCACGAAGTGGGGCGACGAGGTCGGGGCCGTCATCCGCGACCTGTCGAAGATCTCCCACGAGGTCGAGCGGGTCCTCAGGACCATGGAGCCGGTACGGGAGCTGGCGCGCACCCTCGCGGGCAAGAACACGGTGCTGTTCCTGGGCCGGCACGTGGGCTACCCGGTGGCGCTGGAGGGCGCCCTGAAGCTCAAGGAACTGGCGTACATGCACGCCGAGGGCTTCGCGGCGGGCGAGCTGAAGCACGGGCCGATCGCGCTGATCGAGGAGGACCTGCCGGTCGTGGTCGTGGTGCCGTCGCCGCGCGGACGCTCGGTCCTGCACGACAAGATCGTCTCGAACATCCAGGAGATCCGGGCGAGGGGCGCCCGCACGATCGTGATCGCGGAGGAGGGCGACGAGGCCGTGGTCCCGTACGCCGACCACCTGATCCGCATCCCGGTGACCCCGACCCTGCTCCAGCCGTTGGTCGCGACGGTACCGCTGCAGGTCTTTGCCTGCGAACTGGCGACGGCCCGGGGCAACGAGGTCGACCAGCCGCGGAACCTCGCGAAGTCCGTCACGGTGGAGTAGGGCGTTCTGGGGCGTGGGGCCACACCGGACCCGGGTGTCGGGGGCCGGGGCGGCCCGGGGCAGCCGCGGACGTTCTTGGCGCGGCGGGTACGCCCGGCGGATGACCGGGCCGCTGTCTTCCTCCCCCTCAGAGCGTCGCAAGCGCGGCCTTGCGGTACTTCGCGAGCTGGTTCCTCCAGTAGTCGCCCGGGTACTCCCACGCGAATTCGGAGGCCGTGTTGCCCAGGGCGGCGAAGTGCGGGGCCGCGTCCTCGGCGTGGCCGCCCAGCGAGAAGGCCAGGGCGAAGGCGCTGTGCCGATGAATTCCCGTACCCGCGCCGGTCCTATGACCGTACGTTGTACCGACGACGGCATGGACGCAGACGTGAGCGCAGGAAGGACATCCACCATGACCGCACCCGTCAAGGGCCCCGCCAGCTACTTCCCCTCCATCGAGAAGAAGTACGGCCGTCCGATCGCCGAGTGGAAGGACCTCATCCGCTCCTCGCCGCTGACCAAGCACATGGAACTGGTCAACTGGCTCAAGTCCGAGCACGGTCTGGGGCACGGCCACGCCAACGCCCTGGTGGCGCACACCCTCGCCGAGGGCAGCGGCAAGTGAGGATCCGCTGACGCGGCGCCATAGGGTGCCGGAATGAGCATCATCGGAGTCGGTATCGACGTGGCCGAGATCGACCGGTTCCGGGCCGCGCTGGAGCGTACCCCCGGGCTGGTCGAACGACTCTTCCTGGAACGTGAGTTGCTACTGCCGAGCGGTGAGCGGCGCGGTATCGCCTCGCTGGCCGCGCGGTTCGCGGCCAAGGAGGCGGTGGCCAAGGCCCTGGGCGCGCCGCCCGGGCTGCACTGGACGGACGCCGAGGTCTACGTCGAGGGCAGCGGGCAGCCGCGGCTGCGCGTGACGGGCACGGTCGCGGCCCGCGCCGCCGAACTCGGCGTACGGGCCTGGCACGTGTCGCTCAGTCATGACGCGGGCGTGGCCTCGGCGATGGTCATCGCCGAGGGGTAGCGCCTGCGCCACCTCGTGACGGTGGTGGGGGAGACTCGGCGGTATGCGTACTGCGTACAGCGTGGAGACGGTGAGGGCGGCCGAGCGTGCGCTCATGGCGCGGCTTCCGGAAGGAGCGCTGATGCAGCGCGCCGCCGCCGGACTGGCCGCCGCCTGCGCCCAGGTGCTGGGCCGGGTGTACGGAAGCCGGGTGGTGCTGCTGGTCGGCAGCGGGGACAACGGCGGTGACACCTTGTACGCCGGGGCACGACTCGCCCGGCGCGGGGCTGGGGTGACGGCGGTGCTGCTGACGCCCGAACGCACCCACAAGGGTGGGCTCGCGGCCCTGCGGAGGGCCGGCGGCAGGGCGCTTTCGGAACGTTCGGACGTCGCCGAAGAGTTGATCGACCGGGCCGACCTCGTCGTCGACGGAATCGTCGGGATCGGCGGCAAGGGCGGGCTGCGGCCGGACGCCGCACGGCTCGCCTCGCTCGCGGCGCGGTCGTACGCGGCCGTCGTCGCCGTGGACCTGCCGAGCGGCGTGGAGGCCGACAGCGGGGAGGTGCGGGGGGACGCCGTACGGGCGGACCTCACCGTGACCTTCGGTACGCACAAGCCGGCCCTGCTCGTCGATCCGGCACGCGAGCACGCGGGGACCGTTCGCCTCGTCGACATCGGGCTCGACCTGCCCGAGGAGGCCGAACTGGAGGCGCTGCAGCACGCGGACGTGGCGGCGCTGCTGCCGATGCCGACGGCTCGGAGCGACAAGTACCGGCGCGGGGTGGTCGGGATCGCCGCCGGGTCCGCGCGCTACCCCGGGGCGGCCGTGCTCGCCGTGGCGGGGGCGCTGCGGGGCGGGGCCGGGGCCGTGCGCTATGTGGGGCCCGCCGGCAGCGCGGTGATCGCCCGTTTCCCGGAGACCCTGGTGTCCGACCGGGGGCCCGCGAAGGCCGGGCAGGTGCAGGCGTGGGTCGTGGGGCCGGGCGCCGGGGACGACGCGTCGAGCGTGGCTCAGGTGCTGGAGGCCGAGGTGCCCGTGCTCGTCGACGCGGACGGGCTGCGGCTGGCCGACCGGGACGCCGTACGCGGTCGTTCGGCCCCCACCCTCATGACCCCGCACGCCGGGGAGGCCGCCGCGCTGCTCGGGGTGTCGCGCGAGGAGGTCGAGGGCGGCCGGCTCACGGCGGTACGGGAACTGGCCGCGCGGTACGGCGCCACCGTGCTGCTCAAGGGCTCGACCACACTGGTGGCGGACCCCGGGGGCGGGCCGGTGCGGGTGAACGCGACGGGCACGCCGTGGCTGGCGACCGCCGGGAGCGGGGACGTGCTGTCCGGGCTGTCCGGCTCGCTGCTCGCGGCCGGCCTCCCGGCGCGGGACGCCGGGAGCGTGGCGGCGTATCTGCACGGCCTCGCGGGCCGGTATGCGGCGGACGGCGGGCCGGTGGGGGCGCACGACGTGGCGAACGCGATTCCGCAGGCCTGGCGGGACGTGCGCGACTGAACGTCAGCCGGGGCGGTGGCTGCGTACGGGTGACCTGCGAGCGCGGCGTACCCGCCTCGCCGCCCCATTACGATTGTCTGATCACATGGTCAGTACGCGTATGGCGAGCCGTGGTGCCGCGGTCCTCCTCGCCGTTGTCACCGCTCTGCCCGCAGCGACCGCCGTCGCCGCTTCCCCGGCCCCGCCCGGGGCCTTGGACCCCGACGTCGCGAGGAAGTGCCCCGTACGGTCCTACCGCGTCGCGTGCATCGACCTGACGCACCAGCTCACCTGGGTGCAGAAGGGGAAGAAGGTGATCTACGGGCCCGTGCCGGTCCGTACCGGAGCCGCGGGGTACAAGACCCGCACCGGGTGGCACCGGATCTTCTGGAAGCACAAGAACCACTGGTCGTCGCTCTACGGCACCCCCATGCCGTACAGCCAGTTCTTCAGCGGCGGCCAGGCCTTCCATGCTGTGGACGACGACATCGACAGCGGGGACGGTTCCTACGGCTGTGTGAACCTGCGCCCCGCCGAAGCCCGCAAGCTGTGGGGCGTACTGAAGGTGGGCGACCGCGTGTACGTATGGGGGCGCAAGCCCGGCACCTGAACCATGAGCGACACCGGCGCCGGAGCGCCGACGGAGGCCTTTGAGACACTGGGGCGCCATGACAAGTTCTGAGACAGCACCCCTCCGCGCCCGCGCCGAGATCGATCTGGCGGCCCTTCGAGCCAACGTACGAGCCCTGTGTGCCCGCACGCCGGGCGCGGCCCTGATGGCCGTGGTCAAGGCGGACGCGTACGGCCACGGCGCGGTGCCGTGCGCCCGTGCCGCCCTCGAAGCCGGCGCGCAGTGGCTCGGCACGGCCATGCCGGAGGAGGCCCTCGCTCTGCGCGCGGCCGGTCTTCCGGGGCGGATCATGTGCTGGCTCTGGACGCCCGGCGGCCCCTGGCGGCAGGCGATCGAAGCCGATGTCGACGTGTCCGTGAGCGGGCTGTGGGCCCTGGCGGAAGTGCGTGAGGCGGCGGCCGCCGCGGGCGCGCCCGCCCGCGTCCACCTCAAGGCCGACACCGGCCTGGGACGCAGTGGATGCCAGCCCGGGGACTGGCCCGAACTCGTCGCCGAGGCCCTGCGTGCCCAGGCGGAAGGCCTGCTCACCGTCGTCGGCCTGTGGTCGCACTTCGCCTGTGCCGACGAGCCGGGCCACCCCTCCATCGAGGCCCAGCTCACTTGCTTCCGCGAGATGGTGGCGTACGCCGAGGGGCAGGGCGTACGCCCGGAGGTGCGCCATATCGCCAACTCACCTGCCACGCTCACCCTCCCCGAGGCCCACTTCGACCTCGTCCGCACGGGCATCGCGATGTACGGCATCTCGCCGAGCCCCGAACTCGGCACCCCAGCCGACTTCGGACTGCGTCCGGTGATGACATTGAAGGCTTCGCTCGCCCTGGTGAAGCAGGTCCCCGGCGGACACGGCGTCAGCTACGGGCACCTGTACACCACCGCCGGCACCACCACCCTCGGCCTGGTCCCCGTCGGATACGGCGACGGCATCCCGCGCCACGCCTCCGGCGCCGGCCCGGTCCTGGTCGATGGCAAGCTGCGCACGGTCGCGGGCCGGATCGCCATGGACCAGTTCGTGGTGGACCTGGGCGGCGACGAGCCCGCGCCGGGCACGGAGGCGATCCTCTTCGGCGCCGGCGACCGCGGCGAGCCCACCGCCGAGGACTGGGCACAGGCGGCCGGGACCATTGCATACGAAATCGTGACCCGGATCGGTACTCGCGTCCCGCGCGTCTACGTGAAGGTGGATGCGGAGCAAGAGGGCTAACTCCATACGGGTGAAATCCGGACAGGCCCCCGGCGGAACGAGCAGAGCCCTCGGCAAGGAGGAGCGGGACGTGAGCGAGAGCAGCGCCGAGGCCGCGGAGGCCGTCGCGGGCGCATCCGCCTCTGCCGCGGGCAACTGGCGCGCCGCCGGTTTCGCCGGCGTGGCGATAGGCGTGGTCGCGGCGGGCGCCGCCGCAGGTGTCGCCCTTGAGCGGCTGACGGTCGGCCGCGGCATGCGCAGGAGGGCGCGGCTCGCCCTCGACTCGACGGGTCCGTACGGAGCGCTGCGCGGCACCCCCGGCAAGGCGTACGCGGACGACGGGACCGAGCTGTACTACGAGGTGGACGACGTCGAGCCCGAGGGCGGCTCCGCGCCACGCCGGCGCCGGCTCTTCGGCCGTAAGGCCCCGGCCCCGGTCACCGTCGTCTTCAGCCACGGCTACTGCCTCAACCAGGACTCCTGGCACTTCCAGCGGGCCGCGCTGCGCGGTGTCGTCCGGACGGTGCACTGGGACCAGCGCAGCCACGGCCGCTCCGGGCGCGGGATGGCGCAGGCCGACGGCACACCGGTCTCCATCGACCAGCTCGGGCGCGACCTCAAGGCCGTGATAGACGCGGCCGTGCCCGAGGGGCCGATCGTGCTCGTCGGACACTCCATGGGCGGCATGACGGTCATGGCGCTGGCCGACCAGTTCCCCGGCCTGATCCGTGACCGGGTCGTCGGTGTCGCCCTCGTCGGCACGTCCTCCGGGCGGCTCGGTGAGGTCAACTTCGGACTGCCCATGGCGGGCGTCAACGCCGTGCGGCGCATCCTGCCCGGAGTGCTGAAGGCGCTGGGGCAGCAGGTCGCGCTGGTGGAGAAGGGACGCCGGGCCACCGCCGACCTGTTCGCGGGGCTCATCAAGTGGTACTCGTTCGCGTCGCGGGACGTCGATCCGGCCGTCGCCCGGTTCGCCGAGCGGATGATCGAGGGCACACCGATCGACGTGGTCGCCGAGTTCTACCCGGCGTTCAACGACTATGACAAGACGACGGCGCTGGCCCGCTTCGCCGACCTGCCGGTCCTCGTGCTGGCCGGGGTCCAGGACCTGGTCACGCCGAGCGAGCACAGCGAGGCGATCGCCGATCTGCTGCCCGATGCCGAACTGGTGCTTGTGCCGGACGCCGGCCACCTCGTCATGCTGGAACACCCGGAAGTCGTGATAGACCGCCTCGCCGATCTGCTCGCCCGTACGGGGGCGGTGCCGATCACGGCTACCGTGGGTGGCTGTGACTCCGCCTTCTCCTGAGGGAGACGGCTTCCAGCCTCTGGCTGCGGTCCGGCCCGAATCGACCCCTCGCGGGGCGTAAGAAGCGCACTACTCCAAGTGAGTGACGATGGAAGAACTCTCGCACACCCCGGCGTCTGACGGCGTCACCGTCCGGCTCACCATCACCTCCCCCGAACAGATGCAGGAGCTGGGGCGTCGGCTCGCCAAGCTGCTGCACGCCGGCGACCTCGTGATGCTGAACGGTGAGCTGGGCGCGGGCAAGACCACGCTGACCCGCGGGCTCGGCGAAGGGCTCGGGGTGCGGGGCGCGGTCACCTCCCCGACCTTCGTGATCGCCCGTGTGCACCCGTCCCTGGTGGAGGGCCCGCCGCTGGTCCACGTGGACGCCTACCGCCTGGGCGGCGGGCTCGGCGAGATGGAGGACCTCGACCTCGATGTCTCGCTGCCGGATTCCGTGGTCGTCGTGGAGTGGGGCGAAGGCAAGGTCGAGGACCTGACGGACGACCGGCTCCACGTGATCATCCATCGGGCGGTCGGCGACACGACGGACGAGGTGCGCCACGTCACCCTCAGGGGCTTCGGGCGGCGCTGGGAGACGGTGGACCTGGGCGTGCTGTCGGCCTGAGCGGTGCCCTGCTCGACCGGTGGGCGCGGGACGGCGGATCTCCCTGGGCGGACCGCCAGGGGCCCGTCGGCGGGTGCTTCGTATCTTCGACCGAACGTACCGACAACCCGTCGGCAAGATGTTGCGTTGCAGGTGCCGGGCGTGGTCACATGGATGTCAGTCCGTGGTTAGGCGTGCCTAACTGCGCCGGCCCCCGTGGCACCAGGAGGCGTCCATGCCGGCTTCAGAACGAGACGAGGCGCGGCCGCGCGTGATGGCCGAAGCGGCCCGCGTGTCGATGCGGGACCTGCTGGCGTCGTGTGCCGCGGCGAAGGTGATCTCGACGCCGCCGAAGGACCCCGCACCCGAGACTCCCCAGGCCACGCCCGCGACGCGCCAGCAGCGCAGGGCCGCGTAGCCGTCGCGCCTACCGGACGACGACGACCTTCTGCTGGGGCGTCGCGAACTCCCACATCGCCGCGCCGTCCGCCCGGGACTCGCGGATGCCGCCCAGCTTCTTCGAGGCGTCGGGCGCCGCCGTCGAGCCGTCGACCGCGGCGCTGAAGCCGAACACCACACCATGCTGCGTCGTGAACAGCACGATGTGCTCCACCTGCACACCGTCCGAGCCGGGCCTGGCAGGGTTCCGGGAGGTCACCGCATACGTGCCCGGCAGCGGATCGACCGTCCCCGGCGTGACCTTGAACGTGCGCTGGACCTTGTTGTCCGCGCCGACCAGCCACACCCGGTCGTCGCCGACCGAGTACACGACCCGCTCCCCGGTGCCGGAGCCGCCGGGCAGCACCGCCGGGTCCTTCTCGGCCACAGGCGGCTTCTTCGACGCGGTGGCCTTCGGCGAGGTCTTCACCTGCGGCTTGCCCAGTGAGTCGGGCGCGTGTGCCGACGCCTGGTAGGCGAGGAATCCGACCGCGGCGACGGCCGCCGCGGTGAGCCCGGCCACGAATCCCGAGCTGCTCCTAGCCACCTGTGCCCACCTCTCGGCCCCGCGCGGACGGACTCGTCTGCCGCTCGCGGACGTACTCGTAGCTGTATGCGTCTCGTACGACGTGCCGATTCGCTCACCGATCTCGTCGTACGTATGCGCTGTGACGTTAGCAGCAGGCGCGGACCGCACCGGGGCGGCCGTATGGCGGGCGCGGGCGCCGTACGCTGTTTGCGTGCTCTTGCTCGCTCTGGATACCGCCACCCCCGCCGTCACCGTCGCTCTGCACGACGGCACGTCCGTCGTCGCCTCGTCGAGCCAGGTGGACGCGCGCCGACACGGGGAACTCCTGCTGCCCGCCGTCGACCGGGTCCTCGCCGAGGCGGCCACACGGCTCGACGCCGTCACGGCCATCGTCGTGGGCGCGGGCCCCGGCCCGTACACCGGGCTGCGCGTCGGCCTGATGACCGCCGACGCCTTCGGGCTCGCCCTCGGCGTGCCCGTGCACGGCGTGTGCACGCTCGACGCCCTCGCGTACGCCTCCGGACTCGACGAGCCCTTCGTCGCGGCCACGGACGCGCGCCGCAAGGAGGTCTACTGGGCGCGGTACGACAACGCCCGCACCCGGGTCACCGAGCCCGCGGTGGACCGGCCCGCCGAGATCGTGGAGACGGTCGCGGGCCTGCCCGCCGTCGGCGCCGGCGCGCTGCTCTACCCGGACACCTTCCCGCGGGCGCGGGAGCCCGAGCACGTCTCGGCCGCGGCGCTCGCGTCCCTGGCGGTGGAGAGAATGGCGGCCGGCGAGGAACTGCCCGCGCCCCGGCCGCTGTATCTGCGCCGCCCGGACGCGCAGGTGCCCAAGAACTACAAGGTGGTCACCCCCAAGTGACCGCGCCCGTGACGCCCGTACTGCGCGAGATGCGCTGGTGGGACATCGATCCCGTACTGGAGCTGGAGAAGAACCTCTTTCCCGAGGACGCCTGGTCGCGGGGCATGTTCTGGTCCGAGCTGGCGCACTCCCGGGGCCCGGAGGCGAGTCGGCGGTACCTGCTGGCCGTCGAGGGCGAGCGGGTCGTCGGCTACGCGGGCCTGGCCGTCCAGGGCGACCTGGGCGACATCCAGACCATCGCCGTCGCCCGCGACCACTGGGGCACGGGGCTCGGCAGACGGCTGCTGACCGAGCTGCTGCAGGCCGCGACGGCCTTCGAGTGCGCCGAGGTGATGCTCGAGGTCCGGGTCGACAACGTGCGCGCGCAGAAACTGTACGAGCGCTTCGGCTTCGAGCCCATCGGGTTCAGACGCGGCTACTACCAACCGGGGAACGTGGATGCCCTGGTGATGCGCCTGACCACAGCATCCGACAGCGGCTTCGCCGCGGATTCGACATCAGTACAAGGAACCGAGAGCAATGGCTGACGAACCCCTGGTCCTGGGGATCGAGACCTCATGTGACGAGACCGGAGTCGGCATCGTCCGCGGCACCACCCTCCTCGCGGACGCCGTCGCGTCCAGCGTCGACGAGCACGCGCGTTTCGGCGGAGTGGTGCCCGAGGTCGCCTCCCGGGCGCACCTCGAGGCCATGGTGCCGACCATCGACCGGGCACTGAAGGAAGCGGGGGTGAGCGCGAAGGACCTCGACGGCATCGCGGTCACCGCCGGGCCCGGCCTCGCCGGTGCCCTGCTGGTCGGCGTCTCGGCGGCGAAGGCGTACGCCTACGCGCTGGGCAAGCCGCTGTACGGCGTCAACCACCTCGCCTCCCACATCTGCGTGGACCAGCTGGAGCACGGCGCCCTGCCGGAGCCCACGATGGCGCTGCTGGTGAGCGGCGGGCACTCCTCCCTGCTGCTCTCCACCGACATCACCTCCGACGTACGGCCGATGGGCGCGACCATCGACGACGCGGCGGGCGAGGCCTTCGACAAGATCGCGCGCGTGCTGAACCTCGGCTTCCCGGGCGGCCCGGTCATCGACCGGTACGCAAAGGAGGGCGACCCGGACGCGATCGCCTTCCCACGCGGTCTGACCGGGCCGCGCGACGCGGCGTACGACTTCTCCTTCTCCGGTCTGAAGACGTCCGTGGCCCGCTGGATCGAGGCGAAGCGGGCGGCGGGGGAGGAGGTGCCGGTGCGTGACGTGGCGGCCTCCTTCCAGGAGGCGGTGGTGGACGTGCTGACCCGCAAGGCCGTACGGGCCTGCAAGGACGAGGGCGTCGACCATCTGATGATCGGCGGTGGCGTCGCGGCCAACTCCCGGCTGCGGGCGCTCGCCCAGGAGCGCTGCGAGGCGGCCGGTATCCGGCTGCGGGTGCCGCGTCCCAAGCTGTGCACGGACAACGGCGCGATGGTCGCGGCGCTGGGAGCCGAGATGGTGGCCCGCGGCCGGGCCGCGTCGGACTGGGACCTGTCGGCGGACTCTTCGCTGCCGGTGACGGACCCGCACGTGCCCGGGAGCGCGCACTCCCACGACCACGTCCACGAGACCAGCAAGGAGAACCTGTACTCGTGACGGTCGCGCTGATGTGGGAGGCCCGGGCGGCCACCGGACGGGGCGAGGAACTGCTGGCCTGGGCGCGGGCCCAGGAGCTGTCGTCGCGGCCCCTGCGTCGCGAGACCTTCCGGGCGCCGCAGGACCGCGTTCTCGTCATCACCTGGTGGGACGCGGAGCACTCTGCCGACCTCCCCGAACTCCCCGAACCCGCAGGGGAGTTGGTGGCCCGTGCGGTGCACCGGTGGCGGTTCGATTCGGTATCTGAGGACTGACCTCCCACCGGGGGACCCCCGGTGGCGTCAGGCGTCGGCCTGGACGGGGTGGCCGAGCAGCATCGTCGGCGCCCCCGCCACCCGCGTCAGGAACACGGTCACCGCGTTCCGGCCGTGCGGCTTGGGCAGGACCTTCCTGCGCAGTTCCTCCGGCTCGACCGCCGAGCCGCGCTTCTTCACGGTCAGGACCCCGACCTCCCGCTCCCGCAGCAGCGCCTTCAACTTCTTGACGTTGAAGGGCAGTCGGTCGGTGATCTCGTAGGCGGTGGCGTACGGGCAGGCGCGCAGCTCGTCCGCCGTCACGTAGGCGATCGTCCCGTCGATCAGCCCGCCGTCCAGTTCCTCGGCCACCTCCGCCACCAGATGCGCGCGGATCGCGGCGCCGTCGGGTTCGTAGAGGTAGCGGCCGAGCGGGCGGACCGGCGGATCCGGCAGGCCGCGGCCCCGCAGCACCCGCGGGCCGGGCAGCAGCGCGGCACGGACGAGCCCCGGCTGCGTGCCGAACCACAGCACCGCTTCCTTCACTTCCCCGCCGTCCGAGATCCACTCGGCCTCCGCCTCGGCGGGCACCGCGTCGTGCGGGACGCCCGGAGCGACCTTCAGGGCGGCGTGCGGGGCCTTCAGGGCCGTGGCCACGGCCCAGGACAGCGGGGGCGAGTACGCCTCGGGATCGAAGATCCGGCCTCGACCCCCGCGCCGCGCGGGGTCGACGAAGACGGCGTCGTACGAGGACACGTCCACGCCCGTGACATCCGCCTCGCGCACCTCGATCAGCGTGGACAGGCCCAGCGCCTCGGCGTTCGCCCGCGCCGCCGCCGCGGTCAGCGGGTCGCGGTCCACGGCCAGGACCCGGATCCCGGCTCGGGCGAGGGCGATCGCGTCACCGCCGATGCCGCAGCACAGGTCGGCGACGCTGGACACCCCGAGGGCCCGCAGCCGCTCGGCGCGGTAGGCCGCGACCGTGGTCCTGGTGGACTGCTCGAAGCCGTTCGGTGTGAAGAACATCCGCTCCGCGTCCTCGGCCCCGAATTTCGCCGCCGCCCGCTCGCGCAGCCGCGCCTGTGCGAGGGCCGCCGAGACCAGCTCGGCGGGGTGCTCGCGGCGCAGCCGGGTCGCGACGGCCAGCTCCTGCGCCGGAGCGGTGCCGCGCACCTCGTCGAGGAGGGCACGGCCCTCGGGGGTGAGCAGGGAGGCGAAGGAGAGGTCGTTCACGAGGTCATTGTCGGCCAGTCGGTGGATGGCGTGCGTCCGGCCCGCGGTGTCGGCCCGCCGTGGCCGCGGACGGCTGGAAGGATCCGACATCATGCGGCTCGTACGACAAAATGACGAAAAGCGTGCGAAGTGCCCAAGGGGGCGCGTGCGGTGCTCGAAGGGCGCGGCGAAGCGTGTGCCGCACATCGGGACGACGTCCGTGGCGCGTGCGGCCCTCGCCGTCCTGGCCGTCACCGCCCTCGCATCCGGCTGTTCCGGCGACGGCGTGCAGGGCGCGTACGGCCAGCAACTGCAGGCGCCGCCGGCACGTGCCCTCGACGGATACGCCGACAGGCTGCACTCCTCGTACAACCAGCGCGTCGCGGCCGCCACGCGCTGGGGACTGGCGAAGGCACCGCTGGTCGCGCCACCCCCGGCGAAGAAGTCCGCGATCACCTTCCGCAAGGGGTTCGAGGTCCAGGGTGGTGCGGGACTGCCCCCGGTCTTCACGACCGTCCCCACCACGGACAAGGTCGTGTTCCTCACCATCGACGACGGTGCCGACAAGGACCCGGCGTTCCTGCGGATGATGAGCGATCTGAAGATCCCGTACACGGCATTCCTCAGCGAAGACCTGATCGACGACGACTACGACTACTTCCGCAGGATGCGCGACCTCGGCGTCACGCTGAACAACCAGACACTGCACCATCCCTACCTCCCGGGACTGTCGTACGAGGAGCAGAGGAACGAGATCTGCGGCATGCAGGACCTGATGCAGAAGCAGTTCGGCACGCGCCCGACGGTCTTCCGGCCGCCGCACGGCAACTACAACAAGGACACCCTCCGTGCCGCCAAGTCCTGCGGCATCAAGTACGCCCCGATCTGGAACGAGGAGGTCTACGTCGACCACTGGGAGTATCGCGAGTGGGATCGCAGCCTGCACCCCGGCGACATCGTCCTGTCCCACTTCCGGGGGGCGTCGGACTGGAACGGCACGATGCCCGACCTGGCCCGCCGCTTCCTGAAGAAGGTCACCGACGACGGGTACGCGGTGGCGCGTCTGGAGGACTACCTGTGAGGGCGCGGTGGGCGGTACGGGCGCTGCTCGCCGGGGTGCTCGCTCTCGCGGTCCTGTCCGGCTGCGCCCAGTCCGTCGACCCGATCGAACGGCTGGGCAAGAAGGCGGCGCAGAAGGTACGCGCCTCGCACGAGCCGCACCGGGGGAAGTACCGCCGCTGGGGGCTCGCCGCTCCGCTCGCACCCGCGCCCCGGCCGGTCCGCTCCCCGGACTACGGCGAGGACCCGGCGGGCGCGGGCCTGCCGCCCGTCCTCGACCATGTGCCCACCCGCGACAAGGTCGTCTTCCTGACGTATGGTGCGGACGCCGAGCGGGATCCTCGGTTCATCGACATGGTCCGTGAACTCCGGTTGCCGGTCAGCGTGTTCCTCGCGGACCGTGCCGTCGGGCCGGGGTACGCGCGCGCCGCACGCCTGCGGGCGGCCGGCGCGGGCATCGAGAACCTCACCGTGGGCCACACCGAACTGCGCGGGCTCTCCTACGCGGAGCAGCGCGCCGAGATCTGCGGCCAGCAGGAGCGGCTGAGGTCCCGCCTGGGCCTGCATCCCCGGCTGCTGCGCCCGCCGTACGGCGCGTACGACCGTACGACGCTCCAGGCGGCGGCGGACTGCGGCATGGCGGCCCTGATCCTGTGGCGCCGGATGCCGGGCAGGGACCCCGAGTCGTACGAGCGGGGCGGGCCCCTCCATCCCGGCGACATTCTGCGGCCCCACGTCCAGCCCCGTGAGGAGGAGAGCCGTCCCTCCGTGCCCCTGACCACGGAGACGGCCCGCCTCCTGCGCCGCATCCAGGCGAGCGGGCTCACGGTGGCGCGCTTGGAGGACTACCTGTAGCGGAACCGGGCCGGCGCGTCCGGCTCGTTCCGGAGCGACTCGGTCCGTCCGGCTTGAGGGGGAGGCCCTTCGGGCCGATAGAGCGGGCAGGGGGCGCAAGCCCCGGGGCGGTCACCTCGGCACGGGAGGGGTACGAACTCCGGTGTCCCCCTCCGCGCGCCGCGCCGCGGACAATTGGCACTCCGCTTGACCGAGTGCTAATCGCGGTCATAGTCTCAGCCCTGGCACTCGCCACCGGAGAGTGCCAAGAAGCGACGGGCAGGTCCGGCACCCGCGACGACGGATCGACCTGGTCGCCACCTCAGACAGTTAACCCCGTGAGATCTCCGAAGGGGGAGGTCGGATCGTGACGACCGCCAGCTCCAAGGTTGCCATCAAGCCGCTCGAGGACCGCATCGTGGTCCAGCCGCTGGACGCCGAGCAGACCACGGCCTCTGGCCTGGTCATCCCGGACACCGCGAAGGAGAAGCCCCAGGAGGGCGTCGTCCTCGCCGTGGGCCCGGGCCGTATCGAGGACGGCAAGCGCGTCGAGCTCGACGTCAAGGTCGGCGACGTCGTGCTCTACAGCAAGTACGGCGGCACCGAGGTGAAGTACAACAACGAGGAGTACCTCGTTCTCTCGGCTCGCGACGTGCTCGCGATCATCGAGAAGTAATTCACCGAAGCAGACTGCTGTGAGCTGCGCCCCTGGCCCCCGCGACCGTTGATCAGCCGGGCGTCGGGGGCGCGGTTCGTTTTTCACCGCGATGAGCGGCTGCTCCGGGAGGGCAGCCGCGGATCGCAACGAGAGGACTGAAACGCTCCATGGCGAAGATCCTGAAGTTCGACGAGGACGCCCGTCGCGCCCTCGAGCGCGGCGTCAACAAGCTTGCCGACACGGTCAAGGTGACGATCGGCCCGAAGGGCCGCAACGTCGTCATCGACAAGAAGTTCGGTGCTCCCACCATCACCAACGACGGCGTCACCATCGCCCGTGAGGTCGAGGTCGAGGACCCGTACGAGAACCTCGGCGCCCAGCTGGTGAAGGAGGTGGCGACCAAGACCAACGACATCGCGGGTGACGGTACGACCACCGCCACCGTGCTCGCCCAGGCGCTGGTGCGCGAGGGCCTGAGGAACGTCGCCGCGGGTGCCTCCCCGGCCGCCCTGAAGAAGGGCATCGACGCCGCCGTCAAGGCCATCTCCGACGACCTGCTGGCCACCGCCCGCCCGATCGACGAGAAGTCCGACATCGCCGCCGTCGCCGCGCTGTCCGCCCAGGACCAGCAGGTCGGCGAGCTGATCGCCGAGGCGATGGACAAGGTCGGCAAGGACGGTGTCATCACCGTCGAGGAGTCCAACACCTTCGGTCTGGAGCTGGACTTCACCGAGGGCATGGCCTTCGACAAGGGCTACCTGTCGCCGTACTTCGTGACGGACCAGGAGCGTATGGAGGCCGTCCTCGACGACCCGTACATCCTGATCAACCAGGGCAAGATCGGCTCCATTCAGGACCTGCTGCCGCTGCTGGAGAAGGTCATCCAGGCGGGCTCCTCCAAGCCGCTGCTGATCATCGCCGAGGACGTCGAGGGCGAGGCCCTCTCCACCCTCGTCGTGAACAAGATCCGCGGCACCTTCAACGCCGTCGCCGTGAAGGCCCCCGGCTTCGGTGACCGCCGCAAGGCGATGCTGCAGGACATGGCGGTCCTCACCGGCGCCACGGTCATCTCCGAGGAGGTCGGCCTCAAGCTCGACCAGGTCGGCCTGGACGTGCTGGGCGCCGCCCGTCGCGTGACGGTCACCAAGGACGACACCACCATCGTCGACGGTGGCGGCAAGTCCGAGGACGTCGTCGGCCGCGTCGCCCAGATCAAGGCCGAGATCGAGACCACCGACTCCGACTGGGACCGCGAGAAGCTCCAGGAGCGCCTCGCGAAGCTGGCCGGCGGCGTGTGCGTGATCAAGGTCGGCGCCGCCACCGAGGTGGAGCTGAAGGAGAAGAAGCACCGTCTGGAGGACGCCATCTCCGCGACCCGCGCCGCGGTCGAGGAGGGCATCGTCTCCGGTGGTGGCTCCGCGCTGGTCCACGCCTCCAAGGTGCTGGCGGACGGCCTCGGCAAGCAGGGCGACGAGGCCACCGGTGTCTCCATCGTCCGCCGCGCGGTCGTCGAGCCGCTGCGCTGGATCGCCGAGAACGCGGGCCTGGAGGGCTACGTCATCGCCTCCAAGGTCGCCGAGCTGGACAAGGGCAACGGCTACAACGCCGCCACCGGCGAGTACGGCGACCTGGTCAAGGCCGGCGTCATCGACCCGGTCAAGGTCACCCGTTCCGCCCTGGAGAACGCCGCCTCCATCGCCTCCCTGCTGCTGACGACCGAGACCCTGGTCGTCGAGAAGAAGGAAGAGGAAGAGCCGGCCGCGGCCGGGCACGGCCACGGTCACGCCCACTGACGTACGCCGTAAGCCGTACCGAGGCCCGGCGCCCCCCAGTGGGGCGCCGGGCCTTCGCGTTGCTCCACGTCTTCAGGGCGTCCTACGTCTCCAGGGCGTCGAGCGCGCCCAGTTGCTCCATCAGCCCCAGCTGGTCGTGCTGCCACCAGGTCTCGGCGATCTTCCCGTCCTCGCCGAACCGGAACAGCGTCATCCCGCTCATGGTGACGTCCCTCCCGGTGGACGCGATCCCCAGGAACTCGCCCTTGTGCGTGGCGTTCCAGGTCCACAGCGCACAGACCCGGTCACCCTGGGCGATCACTTCGTCGAGCCGGTACGTGAAGTCGAAGGCGCTCCGCCACATCTCGTACTCGCGCCGCAGCGCATCGAGCCCGATCGTGTCCTGCGCGTTGACGGGATCGTGGCTGTGGCAGTCCTCCGTGATCAGGTCGTTGAGCGGCGGCAGTTCACCCCTGGTCGCCAGCGTCTCGAAGAACCGCCGGACGTTCGCCGTGTACAACTGCTCGTCCCGCACCACGTCCAGATCCGTGAACGTGGGCATCTCGTCGCACAGGGCGACCATGTCGCGGAAGATCTTCTCGCTCTCGGGAAGGTGCGAGTTCCGCATGGCCTCCTCGTACGAGGGGAACTCCACGATCTCGATGAAGTGCGAGGCGTCGGACCGATCCTTGCCGATCACGCTGTGCGTCGCGGTCCGCTTGCCCCTGGTCTGCTCGACCCATGTCTCCATGATCCGGTTCATCTCGTCGAACCGGCGGGTCCTGCAGTCGATGAGCCGCACAAATGTCATGACGCCGCCTCCGGCCCCCCTGGGTCCGCAGATACGGTCATTTTCCCACCTGAGGGGCGGCGCCACCCGTCCTGCCGGCCCCCGTACGCGTGCCGTCGAAGGCCGCGCCCGCTCCTACCGCGGCCCGTACTTGCGCCCCGTCCGCGAGGTGAGTCCGCCCAGCAGCCCGCGCGGCGTCACTTTCACGACGCTCATCAGCGCCTTGTACCGCGGGTCCGGAATGGACAGCGACTTGCCCCGGGCGAGGTCCGTGAGCGCCGCGGCGACCAGCTTGTCCGCATCCAGCCACATCCAGTTCGGGATGTTGTCCGTGCCCATCCCGGCCCGCTCGTGGAACTCCGTACGGACGAAGCCCGGGCACAGCGCCATCAGCCGCACGCCGGACCCGGCCATGTCCTTCGCCGCGCCCTGCGTGAACTGCACGACCCATGCCTTGGACGCGCCGTAGGTGCCGCGCGGCACGAACGCCGCGACCGAGGCCACGTTGACGATCCCGCCGCGCCTGCGCGAGCGCATCGCCTCCGCCGCCGCGCTCGTCAGCCTGAGCACGGCCTCGCAGTGCACCTTGAGCATCCGCAGCTCGTCGGCCATCGATACGTCGAGATAACGGCCCTTGTTGCCGAAGCCCGCGTTGTTGACGAGCAGGTCGACCGGGTTCCTGAGGTCGGACAGGCGCGCGGCCACCGCCTCGATGCCCTCGTCGGTCGCCAGGTCCGCCGTCAGCACCTCCGCCTCGATGCCGTGCCGGTCGTGCAACTCCGTCGCCTGTTCCCGCAGCCGCTTGGTGTCCCGGGCCACCAGGACGAGGTCATGGCCGTCGGCGGCGAGCCGTCGTGCGAACGCGGCGCCGATGCCCGCGGTCGATCCCGTAATCAAAGCCGTTGTCATGGGCCAACGATAGTGACCCGGAGGGAACGAATCCGCCTGCCGGGCAGGCACGTTCACCGACTTCGCCGCCAACGTCCGTATGTCCGGGCGCTATTTCTCCACCGCGTACTTGCGCGTGTACTCCCGGGCCGCCTCCGCGGCCCCCGGGTGCAGCGCGTCACCCGCTGCCAACAGGCGTGGCAGCAGATGCCGTTCCGTGGTCGTCGCCCGGAACTCGAGGGCGACCGTCACATCGTGGTCGGGCCGGTACGCGATCTCGATGGGGTCGCCGGCCCGGATCTCGCCCGGCTCGATCACCCGCAGATACGCGCCGGGCGCCCCCTGCTGCGTGAACCGCTTGACCCAGCCGGGCTCACCGAGGTGCTCCTGGAAGGTGCGGCACGGGATCCGCCCGGAGGTGACCTCCAGCACCACCTCGCCTCCGATGCGCCAGCGCTCGCCGATCCGCGCACCGGACACATCGAGCCCCTCCGTGGTGAGGTTCTCGCCGAACGAGCCGCTCGGCAGCGGCCGGTTCAGCTCCCGCTCCCAGTCGTCCAGGTCCTCGCGGGCGAACGCGTACACCGCCTGGTCGTCGCCGCCGTGGTGCCGCAGATCGCACACGGCGTCCCCGGCCACTCCGCTCGCGCCCGTTCCCTTGGGCCCGGGCGCGGCCACCCGGACCGGCCCGTCCACCGGCCGCTTGTCGATGCCGGTCACGCCCTCCGGCTGGTCGGTGTACTCGACTGCCGTGGGCCGGCCCACGTTCAGTGACAGAAGCTTCATGTCCGCACGGTAGGCGATCTACGACCAAAGCGTCGAAGCGGTATTCGCCGTCGCATCCAAGACTGACTTATGCTCAAAGGGTGATCGAGGCCCGACATCTCCGTGTGCTGCGTGCCGTGGCCGCCAGCGGCTCCTTCTCGGCGGCGGCGCGCGAACTGGGCTGCACCCAGCCCGCCGTCAGCCAGCAGATGAAGGCGCTGGAGACGTCCGTCGGTACGCCCCTGCTCATCCGCAGCGGCCGCGAGATGCGCCTGACGCAGGCCGGCGAGGCGCTGGTCAGGCACGCGGCGGGCATCCTCGCCGGGCTGACGGCCGCGGAGGAGGAGGTCGCCGCCATCGCCGGCCTCAGGGCCGGCCGCGTCCGCCTCGTCTCCTTCCCGAGCGGCAGCTCCACGCTCGTCCCCGCCGCGCTCGCCGCCCTGCGCGCCGCACACCCCGGCACCCAGGTCTCTCTCGAGGAGGCCGAACCGCCCGAGTCCGTCGACAAGCTGCGCGCCGGCGACTGCGACATCGCGCTCGCCTTCCGCTACGAGGGCGCGGCGGGTGCCGAGGAGTGGGACGACCTGGTCGTCCGCCGCCTGCTCACCGACCGGCTCGTCGCCCTCGTCCCCGAACGCCACCGGCTGGCGCGTACGGAGTCGGTCGCCATCGGCGACCTCGCGCAGGAGTCGTGGATCGCGGGCTGTCCGCGCTGCCGGGGACAGCTGGTGGAGGTGTGCGAGAGCGCCGGCTTCATGCCGCGCATCGACTTCGCGACCGACGACTATCCGGCGGTGGCCGGATTGGTCGGGGCCGGTCTCGGAGTGGCCGTCCTGCCGCAGCTCGCGATCGAGTCCGCCCGTCCGAGGGGTGCGCGGCCGGTCGCGCTGGAACCCGAGGTGCGGCGGGAGATCGTCGCGCTCACCCTGCCCGACCTGGCCCATGTGCCGGCGGTGGCGGCAACGCTCGGGGAACTGGAGCGGGCAGCCGTGCGATGACCCGCTCCACGGCGGAGCCGCCCGCTGCGCGATCGGCTGCCCCCGCAGCCGTGCAGCTCTCCCGTACGGGCCCCGCGGAGCCCTGGAAACACCCCCTGGGCGGTATCTCGCGCCCGGCGTAACCCCTTTGGGCGATACCCCGCCCCACAAGTATGGGCACGCCAGTGCGTGCCCGCGCTGCAGAAACGTTCTTTCAGTTGTTCGGGGCGGCGGTGCCCCCGTTGGCCGTGGATGCCGGTACCAGCCGGTTCCGTGCTCGCCCCATGAGCTCTTCGCGCTCGTCCTCGGTCAGGCCGCCCCATACGCCGTACGGCTCTCGCACTGCCAGCGCGTGGGCCGCGCACTCCGCGCGCACGGGGCATCTCATGCAGACCTCTTTGGCCGAGTTCTCGCGCGCGCTCCGGGCCGCGCCGCGTTCACCTTCCGGATGGAAGAACAGCGAGCTGTCGACCCCACGGCAGGCCGCATGGAGCTGCCAGTCCCACAGATCCGCGTTCGGACCGGGAAGGCGGGAGAAATCTGCCATTGCGTGTCCCCTTGTTGCCGTTCTGGGCGGATATCTGCGCTTCCGACCGTACAACGACGATCTTAGGAGATGAAAATATGACTCATTGCGAATCTAGCTCCAGACACCAGCAAACGGGAAGAAAAGCGGCTAAATGGGGCATACGTTGTGATGAAAGTTCGAGGGTCCGCCGCGCATGTCTGCACCGTGTTCGCGCCCTCACGTACAGTGCCGAAGATGGCTTGCTGCACCGTAACTCTTTCGAGTGACCATCGTTGAGAGTGCGGAGGCGGTTGAAAGAACAAGCGCTCGGGCAGGGGTCCGAGGGTGTCGACCGCTCAGGTGACGATTCGTACCAGCCTGGAGGCTCAAGGTGACGCGCATCAGCTGCGGAGGGCGGTCATGACATCCGTCCTCGTCTGCGACGACTCCCCGCTTGCCCGAGAGGCGCTCCGCCGCGCGGTGGCGACTGTGCCCGGCGTCGAGCGCGTGACGACGGCGGCCAACGGCGAGGAAGTCCTCCGCCGCTGGGGGGCCGACCGCTCGGACCTGATTCTGATGGACGTACGCATGCCCGGCCTGGGCGGCGTCGAGACCGTGCGACGGCTCCTGTCCGCCGACCCGGGAGCACGCATCATCATGCTCACCGTCGCCGAGGACCTGGACGGGGTGGCGCTCGCGGTCGCCGCGGGCGCACGCGGCTATCTGCACAAGGACGCCTCGCGTGCGGAGCTGCGGGCGACCGTGACGCAGGCCCTCGCCGACCCGACGTGGCGGCTCGCACCGCGGCGGCTGCGCTCCGCCGAGATGGGTGCCGCGCCGACACTCACCGCGCGTGAGATCCAGGTCCTGGAGGGCATGAGCCACGGCCGCTCCAACGCGGAGATCGGCCGCGAGCTGTTCCTCTCCGAGGACACCGTGAAGACGCACGCCCGGCGGCTGTTCAAGAAGCTCGGCGCCTCGGACCGCGCGCACGCGGTGGCGCTCGGCTTCCGATGGGGCCTGGTCCGCTAAGTGGACCACCGCGGGGGCATGCAGATCCCCGCCTACCGCAGGGTGGGCGGGGTGCAGCGACCCCAGGAGAGACCCGGCGCGCTCCCACGTCGTCCGGCACGGTGCCCCATGCTCGGCTTCTCGCGCGCGGGGGCACCCCCGTCAAGGATCCGAGTCCGGCATGTCGCGTGCATGCGGCGAACGGCGCGGGGACGTGCCGGTATCTCCCTGGAGCCGCTGGGCGAAGGGGCTCGCCGGACGCCCGCTGCTCGTTTCGCCGCGGATGCCGCATCCTTGAGGTGTGGAGTTCCTCGGGGACGAGTCGGTCGAGCGGGAGGGGAGGGCGCAGGGTATGGGTTTCGGCGCACCTGCTCATAACGCTTCGGTGCACAACTACGGACGCGGTGCCACGGATCGGACGACACCGAGGCACCATGGACCGATGCGCGACGACGAGACAACGGTGATCGGGGCGCTCGTCCATCGTGCCGTCGACGGCGACGAGCAGGCGACCCATGACCTGCTCGCCCGCGTTCACCCTCTGGCCCTGCGCTACTGCCGCACGCGCCTGTCCCGCCTGCCCGGCGACGCCCGGCACTTCGTCGAGGACCTGGCCCAGGAGGTCTGCGTCGCGGTGCTCCTCGCGCTCCCGCGCTACAAGGACACCGGCCGCCCCTTCGAGGCGTTCGTCTTCGCGATCGCCGCGCACAAGGTCGCGGACCTCCAGCGCGCGGCGATGCGCCACCCCGGCTCGACGGCGGTCCCGTCGGACGAGATGCCGGAACGCCCGGACGATTCGCTGGGCCCCGAGGAGCGGGCGTTGCTGAGCAGCGACGCCGAGTGGGCCAAGAAGCTTCTGGCCAACCTCCCCGAGAACCAGCGCGAGCTGCTCCTGCTGCGCATCGCGGTGGGCTTGACCGCGGAGGAAACCGGTCAGATGTTGGGAATGTCACCGGGGGCAGTGCGGGTGGCGCAGCACAGGGCGCTGAGCCGGCTCAGGGCGCTGGCGGAGCAGTAGCGACGCCATTGCGGGGCTGGCTGCACACCCTTTGTGAACAAGCCGGTCACTGACTCCGTACGAACATACGAAGAGGAACCCCGCCCTCCCAGCATGGAATGAGAGAGCCATGCTTCCCGTTAGCATGGAGATCTGCACCGATCAAGGCCATTTGGGGAAGGTGTCATGACTGTCTACGTCGACGGAGTGCCCGAGAAGTTCGCGACACTCGGGCTGACCTACGACGACGTGCTGCTGCTGCCGGGCGCGTCGGACATGGCGCCCGACGAGATCGACACCACCTCGCACGTCTCCAAGAACGTCCGGGTCAACATCCCGCTCCTGTCCGCCGCCATGGACAAGGTCACCGAGTCGCGCATGGCGATCGCGATGGCTCGCCAGGGTGGCGTCGGTGTACTCCACCGCAACCTCTCCATCGAGGACCAGGCCAACCAGGTCGACCTCGTCAAGCGTTCCGAGTCCGGCATGGTGGCCAACCCGATCACCATCCACCCGGACGCCACCCTCGCCGAGGCCGACGCCCTGTGCGCGAAGTTCCGCATCAGCGGTGTCCCGGTCACCGACGGGTCCGGCAAGCTGCTCGGCATCGTCACCAACCGCGACATGGCCTTCGAGAACGACCGCTCCCGGCGGGTGCACGAGGTCATGACGCCCATGCCCCTGATCACCGGCACGGTCGGCATCTCCCGCGCCGAGGCCATGGAGCTGCTGCGCCGCCACAAGATCGAGAAGCTTCCGCTGGTCGATGACGAGGGCCTCATCAAGGGTCTGATCACGGTCAAGGACTTCGTGAAGGCGGAGCAGTACCCGAACGCCGCGAAGGACGCCAAGGGCCGCCTGCTCGTGGGCGCCGCGGTGGGCGTGGCGGGCGACTCCTTCGAGCGTGCCCAGGCCCTCATCGAGGCGGGCGCCGACTTCATCGTCGTCGACACCGCGCACGGCCACTCCCGGCTGGTCGGTGACATGGTCGCCAAGATCAAGTCGAACTCGTCGGGCGTGGACGTCATCGGTGGCAACATCGCCACGCGAGACGCCGCCCAGGCGCTCATCGACTCGGGCGTGGACGGTATCAAGGTCGGCGTCGGCCCCGGCTCCATCTGCACGACCCGCGTGGTCGCCGGCATCGGCGTCCCACAGGTCACGGCCATCTACGAGGCTTCGCTGGCCGCCAAGGAGGCGGGCGTCCCGGTCATCGGCGACGGCGGCCTGCAGTACTCCGGCGACATCGCGAAGGCCCTGGTCGCGGGCGCCGACACGGTGATGCTGGGCTCGCTGCTCGCGGGCTGCGAGGAGTCGCCGGGCGAGCTGCTGTTCATCAACGGCAAGCAGTTCAAGTCGTACCGCGGCATGGGCTCCCTGGGGGCCATGCAGACCCGCGGTGACCGCAGGTCGTTCTCCAGGGACCGCTACTTCCAGGAGGGTGTCGCCTCCGACGAGCAGCTGATCCCGGAGGGCATCGAGGGCCAGGTGCCCTACCGCGGCCCGCTGTCCTCCGTCGTCCACCAGCTGGTCGGCGGCCTGCGCCAGTCGATGTTCTACGTCGGCGGCAGGACGGTCCCGGAGCTCCAGGACAAGGGCCGCTTCGTGCGCATCACCTCGGCGGGCCTGAAGGAGAGCCACCCGCACGACATCCAGATGACGGTCGAGGCGCCCAACTACAGCAGGAAGTGACGCACACGCGCGCGGAGCGTCGGGAAGTGACGCATCCGCGCGCGGAGGGCGTGTGAGGCGCGCAGAGCACGTCCGAGGGCGGCCCCGGCACTTCCCGGGGTCGCCCTCGCCGTTTCTGCCGCCGCATGTGCAGGGCGGCCGTCGGCGCACCCGTCGGCGATACTGGAAGACGCTGAAACGCAGAGGGAAAGGCCACAGACGTGACTGAGATCGAGATCGGGCGCGGCAAGCGCGGCCGCCGGGCGTACGCCTTCGACGACATCGCCGTCGTCCCCAGCCGCCGTACGCGGGACCCGAAGGAGGTCTCGATCGCCTGGCAGATCGATGCCTACCGCTTCGAGCTGCCCTTCCTGGCCGCTCCCATGGACTCGGTCGTCTCCCCGGCCACCGCGATCCACATCGGCGAGCTGGGCGGCCTCGGCGTGCTGAACCTCGAAGGCCTGTGGACGCGGTACGAGGACCCGCAGCCGCTGCTCGACGAGATCGCCGGGCTGCCCACGGACGCCGCGACCCGCCGCCTCCAGGAGATCTACGCCGCGCCCATCAAGGAGGAGCTGATCGGGCAGCGCATCAAGGAGGTGCGCGACTCGGGCGTGGTCACCGCGGCCGCGCTCTCCCCGCAGCGTACGGCGCAGTTCTCCAAGGCGGTCGTCGACGCGGGCGTGGACATCTTCGTCATCCGCGGTACGACGGTGTCGGCGGAGCATGTCTCCCAGTCGCACGAGCCGCTGAACCTGAAGCAGTTCATCTACGAACTGGACGTCCCGGTGATCGTCGGCGGCTGCGCCACCTACACTGCGGCTCTGCACCTGATGCGCAGCGGTGCGGCCGGCGTGCTGGTCGGCTTCGGCGGCGGTGCCGCGCACACCACGCGCAACGTACTCGGCATCCAGGTTCCGATGGCGACGGCGGTCGCGGACGTGGCGGCCGCCCGCCGCGACTACATGGACGAGTCCGGCGGCCGGTACGTCCACGTGATCGCGGACGGTGGAGTCGGCTGGTCCGGCGACCTTCCCAAGGCGATCGCCTGCGGTGCCGACGCCGTCATGATGGGCTCCCCGCTGGCCCGTGCCACGGACGCGCCCGGCAAGGGCCACCACTGGGGCATGGAGGCCGTCAACGAGGAGCTGCCGCGGGGCAAGAAGGTCGACCTGGGCACGGTCGGCACGATCGAGGAGGTCCTCACGGGCCCGTCGCACACCCCGGACGGCTCGATGAACTTCTTCGGCGCCCTGCGCCGCGCCATGTCCACCACCGGCTACAGCGAGCTGAAGGAGTTCCAGCGGGTCGAGGTGACGGTGGCGGACTCGCAGCACCGTCGGTGACGTGACGCCGCGCTCGGCTTGAGCGTCGAAGGGGCCCGGCCCACCTGCAGAGGTGGGCCGGGCCCCTTCGTATGCCCAAGTGCCCAGGAGGGGGCGCGTGGCGCGCCCGTGGGGCGTCAACGCAGGCCCACTCGCTGGGATCGGATCCGTCTGTGGACGGTGAAGTGCCGGAGGAAGTGGATCTTGCGGATCTTTGGATGGTGTGTGTCCACCCCTATGAGACCTACGGGTGGACACTTCGTGAACCATCCTGGAGCCTGCCGCAGTAACCTTCTGCGGCGAGCCCCGCCCGTCCACACGCCAGCGGCGGAGCCGCCCCGCATGCCACCAGCCCCGGAGGCACGCCCACCCCCGCGCGCCCCCTTCACAACCGATGCGCAGCCCCCGTGGGCGTAGCCCCCCGCGTGTCCAGCAACAGCTGCGCCTTCACCGACAACCCCTGCAGGTCGTACGTGCGGTGCTGCTGGAGCAGGATCGTCAGGTCGGCGTCGGCCGCGGCCTCGTAGAGGGAGTCCGCGCGCGGGATCGGGCGGTCGAGGACGCTCCACGCGGGGACGTGCGGGTCGTGGTAGCTGACGGACGCGCCCAGTTCCATCAGGCGCAGCGCGATCTCCCGCGCGGGGGAGGCCTGCAGGTCGGCGAGGTCCGGCTTGTAGGTCACGCCGAGCAGCAGGACGCGCGCGCCGCGGGCCGACTTGCCGTGCTCGTTCAGGAGTGTGGCGGCGCGCTGGATGACGTACTGGGGCATGCGGTTGTTGACCTGCTGCGCCAGTTCGACCATGCGCAGGGTGCGTCCGGTGGGGCCCGCCAGGTCCTGGGGGACGGCGTGGCCGCCGACGCCGGGGCCGGGGCGGAAGGCCTGGAAGCCGAAGGGCTTGGTCTCGGCGCAACGGATGACGTCCCACAGATCGACGCCCAAGTCGTGGCAGAGGACGGCCATTTCATTGACCAGGGCGATGTTGACCTGCCGGTAGTTCGTCTCCAGAACCTGTACCGTCTCCGCCTCGCGTGGGCCGCGCGCGCGTACCACCTTGTCGGTGAGGCGCCCGTAGAAGGCGGCGGCGGACTCGGTGCAGGCGGGGGTCAGGCCGCCGATCACCTTGGGGGTGTTGGCGGACCCGAAGTCGCGGTTGCCGGGGTCGACACGGCTGGGCGAGTACGCGAGATGGAAGTCGCGTCCCGCGCGCAGACCCGAGCCCTTTTCGAGGAGCGGACGCAGGAACTGCTCCGTGGTGCCCGGAGGCACCGGCGACTCAAGGATCACGGTGGTGTGCGGGCGCAACCGCTCGGCAAGGGCGTGGGCGGCCGTCTCCACCTGGCCGAGGTCGACGCCGCCGCCCGCGCCGCGCGGGGCCGGGGCGCAGATGACGGCGGTGCGGACGCGGCCGAGTTCGGCGGCGTTGGTGGTCGGCCGGAAGCCCCCCGAGAGCATCCGGCGCAGCTCGGCGGCGGTGAGGGAACCGGCCTCGGGCCCCGTCCGGTAGCCGATGGTGGAGACACCGGCGGCGACGGCGGCCTGGGCCAGGGGCAGGCCGAGATGACCGAGTCCGATGACGGCGAGATCTGCGGGCATGGCGTGGGCCGTCCTTCCCAGTAGCCGAGGCGGGACAGGTGTGCAAGCGGTGTGGACAGAATGAGCGAGATGCAATGTCAGACTAGGAGTAAATATGACCGATTTGCGGGATTGACGGGGCGTGTTTCCCTGTGTGTTGTCCACAGGCGGTGAGCGCGTGGTGGCCGAAGCCGGGTATCCCGGTCAGACTTTGGACAGGGGGATGTGAGCCGGGTCTCGCCTGACAGGTGGGGCCAGCGCGACAGACGCGGGAGGCAGCAGTGAGGACAGCGGCACTGGGGCCGGCGCAGCGCGCCGGGTCACTGGCGGGAATGGCCGAGCGTGAGCTGGACGTGCTGGTCGTGGGTGCGGGCGTGGTCGGCGCGGGGACCGCGCTGGACGCCGCCACACGCGGCCTGTCCACGGGCCTTGTCGAGGCGCGGGACTGGGCGTCGGGCACCTCCAGCAGGTCCAGCAAGCTGATACACGGCGGCCTGCGCTATTTGGAGATGCTCGACTTCGCGCTGGTACGCGAGGCGCTGAAGGAGCGCGGACTGCTGCTGGAGCGTCTCGCGCCGCATCTGGTGAAGCCGGTGCCGTTCCTGTATCCGCTGCAGCACAAGGGGTGGGAGCGGCTGTACGCGGGTTCGGGTGTCGCGCTCTACGACGCCATGTCGATGGCGCGCGACCATGGCCGCGGCCTGCCGGTGCACCGTCATCTGAGCCAGCGTCAAGCTCTCCGCGTGGCCCCCTGCTTGAAGAAGGACGCGCTGGTCGGCGCGCTGCAGTACTACGACGCGCAGGTGGACGACGCCCGCTATGTCGCGACGTTGGTGCGTACGGCCGCGTCGTACGGTGCGAAGACCGCCAACCGCGCGCGTGTCACCGGTTTCCTGCGCGAGGGCGAGCGGGTCGTCGGCGCCACGGTGCAGGACGTGGAGGGGGGTGGGCAGTACGAGATCCGCGCCCAGCAGATCGTCAACGCGACGGGGGTGTGGACCGACGACACCCAGGCGATGGTGGGCGAGCGGGGCCAGTTCCACGTACGGGCGTCCAAGGGCATCCATCTGGTCGTGCCGAAGGACCGGGTCCACTCGACGACGGGTCTGATCCTGCGGACCGAGAAGTCCGTCCTCTTCGTCATCCCGTGGGGCCGGCACTGGATCATCGGGACGACCGACACCGACTGGAACCTCGACAAGGCCCACCCGGCGGCCTCCAGCGCGGACATCGACTATCTGCTGGAGCATGTGAACTCCGTTCTGGCGGTGCCGCTCACGCGCGACGACGTGGAGGGGGTGTACGCGGGCCTCAGGCCGCTGCTCGCCGGGGAGTCCGACGCCACCAGCAAGCTGTCCCGCGAGCACACCGTGGCGCATCCGGTACCCGGTCTCGTGGTCGTGGCGGGCGGCAAGTACACGACGTACCGGGTGATGGCCAAGGACGCCGTCGACGAGGCGGTGCACGGCCTCGACCAGCGGGTCGCCGACTGTGTCACGGAGGACATCCCGCTGCTGGGTGCCGAGGGATACCGTGCGCTGTGGAACGCACGGGCGCGCACAGCGGCGCGCACCGGACTGCACGTGGTCCGCGTGGAACATCTGCTGAACCGGTACGGCTCGATGGCGGAGGAAGTCCTCGACCTGATCGCGGCCGAACCCTCGCTCGGTGAACCACTCCGGGCGGCGGACGACTATCTGCGGGCCGAAGTGGTGTACGCCGCCTCGCATGAGGGCGCGCGGCACCTGGACGACGTGCTGACCCGGCGGACGCGCATCTCGATCGAGACGTTCGACCGCGGCACGCGCAGCGCCCGGGAGGCGGCCGAGTTGATGGCGCCGGTGCTCGGATGGGACGAGGGTCATATCGCGCGCGAGGTCGAGCACTACGAGAAGCGGGTGGAGGCGGAGCGCGAGTCGCAGCTCCAGCCTGACGATCTGACAGCGGATGCGGCGAGACTGGGGGCACCGGACATCGTGCCGCTGTAGGCGACCGGGGCGAGGCCGCGACGGCGAGTGCCGGAGCGCCGTGGCCGGAGCCGGGGTGACCGGCAGTGGGAACAACCCATAGGGTCCAGGGTGTCCGGCGCGGCGGCGTCGGAATCCTTGCTTGCCGCGGCCCATCATGGAGGACGAGACGAGGGGCCGGGGTCCGATCCCGGCCGGTCCGGTGGCGGACGGGCGCGACGGCGGCGCACACCGGGGTGCCGTGCACGTCACGGGCCCGGACGCCGTCGTGTCCACCACGTCGGGGCGCTGTCCGGTGCGGAACGGGACACCGAATCAGGGGCACCCCTGGGCGTCGGGCGGTCGGTGCGTGAGGGACAATGAAGGCTCTGTCAGGGCGGGTTGCATGAGGGGACGCATGTCGGAGGCGGAGCGGGCGGGGACATCCCGTCAGGACAAGAGCGAACGTCTCCTCGCCGGGCGCTACCGGCTGGGGGATGTACTCGGCCGCGGCGGCATGGGCACGGTGTGGCGGGCCAAGGACGAGACTTTGGGCCGTACGGTCGCCGTCAAGGAGCTGCGGTTCCCGTCGAGCATCGACGAGGAGGAGAAGCGCCGGCTCATCACGCGAACCCTGCGGGAGGCCAAGGCGATCGCCCGGATCCGCAACACCGGTGCCGTGACCGTCTTCGACGTGGTCCAGGAGGACGACCGGCCCTGGATCGTGATGGAGCTGATCGAGGGCAAGTCGCTCGCCGAGGCCATCCGCGAGGACGGACTGCTCCAGCCGAAGCGCGCCGCCGAGGTCGGGCTGGCGGTCCTCGACGTGCTGCGCGCCGCGCACCGCGAGGGCATTCTGCACCGCGACGTGAAGCCGTCGAACGTGCTGATCGCCGAGGACGGCCGGGTCGTGCTCACCGACTTCGGTATCGCGCAGGTGGAGGGCGATCCGTCCATCACCTCCACCGGCATGCTCGTCGGCGCCCCCTCGTACATCTCGCCCGAGCGGGCGCGCGGGCACAAGCCCGGCCCGGCGGCCGACCTGTGGTCGCTCGGCGGACTGCTCTACGCGGCGGTCGAGGGCGTACCGCCGTACGACAAGGGGTCGGCGATCGCCACGCTGACCGCGGTGATGACCGAGCCGCTGGAGGAGCCGAAGAACGCGGGTCCGCTGAAGGACGTCATCTACGGGCTGCTCGCCAAGGACCCTCAGCAGCGGCTGGACGAGAAGGCCGCGCGGGCGATGCTCCAGGAGGTCGTCCACGCACCCGACCCCAAGGAGAAGGTGCCGGCGGACGCGACGCGGGTCCTCGAGGCGCCTCCGGTGCCGAAGGAGAGCCCGGACAACGGGAGTAAGGGATCCGAAGGCAAGCGGGGCGAGGAGGCCGCCGAGCGGCTGCGCGGGGCGCTCAGGTCCGTGCGCAAGGCCGCGGCGTCGACCGCCCCTGAGACGGCCGCGGGGGCCACGTCGTCCGCTGCCGCTTCGACGTCCGGTGGCGCGGACGCGCCCGCTGCCGGGACGTCCGGCCCGGGGGCCGCGTCGGCGGGCGTGCGGGACGACAGCGCTGCCGCCGCGTCGAACTCCGGTTCTGCGAAGCCCAAGTCGGGGTGGCCCGTCGTGCCGGACCCGGACCGTCCGCCCCGGCCGACGGCGCCGCCCCGGGCACCGCTGACGGACGTGGTGTCGAAGCAAATGCTGGTGATCATCGCCGCGGTCGTGGCCCTCGCCGTGCTCGGGACCGTGCTCGCGCTCACCCTCGGCGACGACAAGGGCTCACAGGACGGCAACAAGGGCGGCAAGGGCGACACCAAGGCCACCGCGTCCACCGGTGCGACGGCCGGGAACGGAAGCAAGGGCGGCGCCGCCCACCCGGACAGCGGCAGCCCGAGCGGCACCGCGACGAACGGGCCCAACAAGCAGAACACCGCGGACACCTCGCCGAGCGCCAGCGCGAGCGCGAGCGCCGAAGCGTCCTCCGGCTCGTCGGGCGGCGACGGCGCGGCGTCGACGTACAACAGCCGTCAGGGGTACTCGATCGGCCTTCCGGCGGGCTGGAAGTTCCGGTCGTCGGACTCGGTGGGGGATCGTTTCACCGGACCCGGCGGGCAGAGGCTGCTGGTCGGCTGGACCTCCACGCCCAAGGGTGATCCGGTAGCCGACTGGAACAAGCAGGAGCGCTACATGGTGCGCCCCCAGTACAAGCGGATCGTCATCAAGGCGGTGGACTACCGCGGTTGGAACACGGCCGACTGGGAGTTCACCTATGTCGACGGGGGCACCACCAACCGCGTGGTCGACCGCGGATTCGTCGTCAACCCGCACCAGGGGTACGGGCTGATGTACACGGCGAAGGCGGACGACTGGGACGGCTCACTGCGCCAGGACACCTGGAAGACACTGACCCAGACGTTCCAGCCGAAGTCGTGACGTACCACGCGGCAAACCGACGTTCCGTACGGTTGTGCCGTGGGGAGATATGACATCCCCGGGTTGTGGGTTGCCTCCGGCACGTATCGTGAGGGACTGCGGACGGTGCGCAGCCGGAACGGGGCGCCACACGAACGGAATCGACCAACGAGGCGGCCGGGGGAGGCATCGTGGACGACTACGCGGGACGGGTGCTCGCCGGCCGCTACCGTCTGCCGCTGCCGCCCTCCGACGAGTACGAACTCGCCGAGGCCCGGGCGTTCGACACATACAGCGGACAGGAAGTCCTCGTACGCCAGGTGCCGTTGCCCGAGATCGTCGAGGCGGAGGTGCTCGACGCGGACGGGCTGCCCGAAGGGTTCGTGGCGCGGGACGGCCGGGCCCATGGAGCCTTTGCCCGCACGGCGGCCACACACCGGCCGGCCGATCCGGCCGTACGGCGTGCGATCGAGGCCGCACAGGCCGCCGCGCAGATACCGGACCACCCCCGGCTCGACCAGGTCTTCGACGTGTTCGCCGAGGGCGGTTCGCTGTGGATCGTGAGCGAGCTGGTGGCGGCGAGGCCGCTGGCGGCGCTGCTCGCGGACAGGCCGCTGACCCCCTACCGCGCGGCGGAGGTCGCCTCCGACGTCCTCATGGCGCTGCGCGTCCTGCACGCGCACGGCTGGGTGCACCGCAACGTCACCGCGCGCACGGTGCTCGTCTGCGATGACGGCCGGGTGATGCTGACCGGTCTGGCGGCCGGGGCTGCGGAGGAAGCGCTGTGCGGGTACGACCCGGTGCCTGGGCAGGAGTCCGGCGGAGGCGCGGGATCACTCGGCCAGGGCGGGGTCACGCCGGGGACCGGGACCGGTGCGTCCACCGGTGGCTTCGGCGGCTCGTCCGGTGCCGTCGGGGGGGCCGCGCGGGGCGCCGACCCCGAGGCCGCGCGCCGGGCCGCGATCGAGGCCCGGGGGAACGGCGCACCTCCGACCGTGGCGCGCGGCGGCGGTGCGCCCGTCGTGGGGGCCCGGGAGCTGGAGTCGGCCGGAGACGTGCGGGCGGCGAGGGCCGGGGCGATCGCCGCCTACCGCGCCGGGGCGCGGGCCGCAGCACGGGTACAGGAGGAACAGCGCGGCGGCGGGGCGGCCCTGCCGCCGCCCCGCCCGGCCGACACCGGTGCGGCGGTACCGGCACAGGCGCCCGGTCAGGAGGTGGAGCGGCGCCCCGAGACACCGCCGGGACAGATCGTCGACCCGTACGGAGTGGGCGGCACGCCCTCCAGGCACGGCGCGGTACCCCGCCCGGCGGCGTCCATCGGCGACGACCGGCCCCGCACCGCCCTTCCCGGCGGCACGCCCGGGACCCAGGACAGCGGCGGTGACCCGCACAGAAACGGCACGCCGTTCCCCGGCGCGGGCACGGAAGCGTACGAGAGCACCGCCGACGACCCGTACGGCCCGGGCCCAGGCCCCCGCGCCGCGCAGTGGAACCACCGAGGCCCCGCCACCGCGCTCGCCGCCGAGCGCGCGCGGCAGGCACGGGTGACCGTCGTCGGACCTGTCACCGAGCGGTGGGCGCCCGAGCAGGCCGGCCCCGTGCACGAGAACTGGCAGTTGGCCCCGCCGATCGGACCCGCGACCGACCTCTGGGCGCTCGGCGCGTTGCTGTTCCGGGCCGTTCAGGGGCATGCGCCGTATCCCGAGGAGAGCACCACCGAACTGGTCCAGCTCGTCTGCGCCGAACCGCCGGCCTTCGCCGAGGAGTGCGGGCCGCTGCGTCCGGTCGTGGAGTCGCTGCTGCGTCAAGACCCTACCGAGCGACCCGACTTCGAGGAACTGAGCGGCTGGTTGCGCTCGCTCGTACGGTCCGCGCCCGAGGCCGAGGCGGGCACGCACGTCGTCGCGGCGCCGCCCGTCGACCCCACCCGGCTGCCGATCGTACGGCGCCGCGGCGAGTTGGTCCGCCGTCGCCGCGCCCGGCTGCCCGAGAACGGCCATGCCCGCCACAAGCGCGCCAGGGACGACCGGCCGCAAAAACCCCGCCGGCTCGGCCGCATTCTGCTCCTGCTGATCCTGTTCGCGCTGACCGCGGCGATCGCCTACGCCATGGCGTTCATGCCGAAGACCGCATCCGGCAGCGGCGGCGGCGCGACGGGGGAGCGCACCGGTGCCGCAGGCGACGCCGGTCCGGCGCCACGGCAGTCGGACACGGGCGATGCCGGACAAGCGGGTCGGCAGAGCTCCAAGAGCCCTACTGCGTCGGACGGTTCAGCGCAGACGCAGACCAGTCAGGTCCAGATCGCCGAGGGCTTCACCCTACGCGATGACCCCGAGGGCTTCCGCGTCGCCGTCGCGAACGGCTGGGCCCGCACGCCGAAGAACGGGCGCGGCCAGATCGTCTACTCCCACGGCGACTTCGAGCTCATCGTGGTGCCCGGACGCGACAGCACAAGCAGATACGGCAGTGATCCGCTGACCTATCAGCGCGAGACGGAGCCCGAACTGCAGCCGTTCCGTACCTCGACATGGGCCACCTCCAGGGGCATGCGACGCATCGACGTGGGCGACCGGAGCCTCGCCGAGGGGCAGTTCACCTGGACGGACTCCGACGGGCGTGACCTGTTCGTGCGCAACCTCGCCGTTCTCGTCGGCGGCCGCTACCACGTGGTGCAGGTCCGCGGCCCCGAGGCCGAACGCGACGAGGTGACACGGCTGTACGAGCAGGCGCAGCAGACGTACCAGACAAAAGACTGAATCCCCGTCACCAGTGCTACCGCACAGGCGAGATGATGTCACCGAGTACGCGACCATCCGTACGGGGAGAGGAAACCGTCACAGTGCGGTCTTTGAACGACCCCGCCGGTTCCCGTCGTGAGGGCCGCTCTCTAGTCTGACCCTCGTCAAGACCATTTGCGGGGGAACGTGAATCAGATGCAGGGCCTGCTCCTCGCCGACCGCTACCGGCTCGTCGACGCCATCGGCAGCGGGGGCATGGGCCGGGTGTGGCGCGCCCACGACGAGGTGCTGCACCGTCCGGTGGCCATCAAGGAACTGACCGCAGCGCTGTACGTCACGGAGAGCGACCGGTCGGTGCTGCTCGCCCGGACGCATGCCGAGGCGCGAGCCGCCGCACGCATCAACCACTCGGCCGTGGTCACGGTCCACGACGTCCTGGAGTACGACAACCGGCCGTGGATCGTGATGGAACTGGTCGAGGGCGGCTCGCTGGCCGACGCGATCAAGGAGCGCGGCCGTCTCGAGCCCGCCGAGGCCGCGCGCATCGGGCTGTGGGTGCTGCGCGCGCTGCGCGCCGCGCACTCCGCGGGAGTTCTGCACCGTGACGTGAAGCCCGGCAACGTCCTGCTTTCCGCCGATGGACGGGTGCTGCTCACCGACTTCGGCATCGCGCAGGTCGAGGGCGACACGACCATCACCCGCACCGGCGAGATCGTCGGCTCCGTCGACTACATCGCGCCCGAGCGCTTGCAGGGCCACGACCCGGGCCCCGCCTCGGACTTGTGGGGGCTCGGCGCCACGCTGTACACGGCGGTGGAGGGTGCGTCGCCCTTCCGGCGGACCTCTCCGCTGACCACCATGCAGGCCGTGGTCGGCGAGGAGGCCCCGCCGCCGCGGTTCGCGGGCGCCCTGGAGCCGGTGATGGCGGCACTGCTGTGCAAGGACCCCGCCCAGCGGCCCGATGCGGCGCAGGCCGAGCAGATGCTCGCCGAGGCGGCGGAGGGGCGGCGGCCGAAGGCGGCACAGGAGTACGTGGCGACGCGGCATGTGGACCTGAGCGCAGCTGGGGACACGATCGGGCTCGCGCACCCCGGGCAGGCGGACGCCTCCAGGACGGCCGACAGCACCCTGTACCAGCTCGCGCCGCAGCCCGCGCCGCAGCCCGCGCCGCGTACCCGGCGTCGCGGCCGAATGGTCGCGCTGGTCCTCGCGCTGGCCGCGCTCGTGGGCGGTGCGGGTGCGGTGGTCCTGAACCAGTTCGGCAAACACGGCGGCGCGGCCGGCACGCCCGCCGTCGTGGAGTCGGGAGTACCTGCCTCGACCCCATGGCAGTCGCCGGACACGCGGCAGTCGCCGGACACGCGGCAGTCGCCGGACACGCGGCAGTCCCCGAGCACCGTCCCCGACGGCTGGGTGCGGGTGGACGATCCCGCGGGCTTCAGCCTCGTCCTGCCCGGCGAGCAGTGGAAGCGGAAGGTGTTCGACTCCCACCAGACGGACTACTCGCCCGACGGCGGCCGGCACTTCATCCGTATCGCCGTCGACCGTGCGCCGGACTATGACGAGCCGTACCAGCACCAGCTCGATCTGGACCGGCAGCTCAGGAGGCTGGTCGACTACAAGCGGCTGTCCCTGAAGGCCAACATCTACCGGGACCACAGCGGCTCCCGGTGGGACTACACATGGACCGCCCTGGCGAAGGACACGCCGTTCCCCGGGCCGCGCCACGCCGTCGAGGAGACGTACCTCGGTCGCGACGGCGTTGAGTACGCCCTGTACATGTCCGGTCCCGAGGCGGACTGGGAGACCACGCGCGCGCAGTTCGACGTGGTGCTGCGGGGATGGCGCCAGCCGGCCGGCTGAGAAGCGTGCCGCGACAGCGGGTGCGTCGGCGCATGCGCGCGTACGTCGGATGTCGGCCATCGCCGGGTCGGCGTCCCGGAGGGTTCGCGTCCGGTGCGGCATGATGGGCGCATGAGGACCGAGGGGGAGAACGTCCGTGTCTTAGCAGGGCGTTACCGTCTGGAGGAGCGGATCGGTCGGGGCGGCATGGGCGTCGTCTGGCGGGCCGTCGACCAGTTGCTCGGCCGCCAGGTCGCGGTAAAAGAACTCGTCCTCGACACCTCACTGTCAGCCGATGAGGCTCGGCTGCAGCGTGAGCGCACACGGCGCGAGGCGCGTGCGGTCGCGCAGTTGCGGCATCCGCACATCATCGTCGTCCATGATGTCGTCGAGCACGAGGAACGCCCCTACATCGTCATGGAGTTGATCGATGGCGGATCGCTGGCCGAGCGCATCGCAGCGCGCGGCCCGGTCGACGCACCTGAGGCCGCCCGGATCGGCGTCGACCTGCTGGGTGCGCTGCGCCGTGCGCACGGCGCGGGCGTGCTGCACCGCGATCTCAAGCCCGCGAACGTCCTGATGGAGGCGGGCACCGGCCGTGTCGTCCTCACCGACTTCGGCATCGCACGGGTCGCCGGCGCCACCACGCTCACGGAGAGCGGCTCCTTCGTCGGTTCGCCCGAGTACACCGCGCCCGAGCGGATGTCCGGCGAGCAAACCGGGCCCGCCTCCGATCTGTGGTCGCTGGGCGCACTGCTGTGCACCGTCCTGAGCGGCACATCCCCTTTCCACCGCGACTCGTTGGGCGGGATCCTGCACGCGGTGGTCGTCGATGACATCCGTCCGCCCGCACAGGCACAGCCGCTCCTGCCCGTCATCCGAGGACTGCTGGAGCGCGATCCGGAACGGCGCCTGGACGCGGCTCAGGCGCAGCGGCTGCTGGAGGAGTTCCTGGAGACGGGACGTACGCCGACGGCCCCGGTCGCCTACTCGCCGACGCAGCGGGACGTGCCCCGGCTCGCGGTGCCGCCCGCCCCGAAGGGGGGGTCCGAGGCCGCGACATCGCCGTCGGCCGCCGTGCCGCCGGCCGCGAAGCGCCCCGCGCGGGGCGGACTCGTCGCGGCGACCCTCGTTGCGGCCGTCGTGGGAGCGGGCGTCTCGGCGGCGGCGCTGCTGCTGCACGACGGCGGCAACAGCGGGGAGAAGCCGGCGAGTTCGGCGCCTTCGCACCCGTCGGCCACGGGCACCCCGTCCGTCTCTTCCTCCTCCACGGCGAGGGCGACACGTCCGCCGCCCTCGCCGACGTCGGCATCGGCCCCCGCCCGCAAAGCGCCCTCGGGATACCGGTCGGCACAGGACCCGGGCGGGTTCTCGCTCGCCGTGCCGGACGGGTTCACACGCAGTACGCAGGGCGAGCGGGTCTTCTACACGTCCCCGGGGCAGACCTTCCGCCTCGGTATCAAACGTGTGAAGCCCGAGGCGGGCGGCCCGCTCGCGGTGATGCAGCGCGCCGACGCCGAAGGACCCGCCACGAACCCGGGGTACCACGACGCCCGGGTCTCCTCGGAGTCGCACCGTGGAAACCCGGCAGCGTTCTGGGAGTTCACCTGGAACGGGTTCACCGCGGCGGAGGGCCCCCGGCACACCTACGACCTGTGCTGGGAGGAGGGTGGCTGGATGTACGACATGTGGGTGTCGGCACCGGTCGGGAGGGTGCGGGAGGCGAAGGAGTACTTCGACGTGGCGGTGGACACGTTCGTACCGGAGTAAAACGGAAATTGCCGACGCGGTCGGTCACGGGTGTGTGACCAGTGGGGAGCGAAGGTGGCTGACGGACTACAGGGTGCGATAAGCATGAACATATGAGCCATCAGGGGAGCCCTCGCCGCTCTGAAGAGCCGACCAGTTTCGGCCTGCAGCCGCCGCAACCGAGCGTGCCCTTGCCGGGAAACCCTTATACCCAGCCCCCTTCGGCGCCGACGGTTCCACACCCTGCCGCACCCACCGTCAGGGTGCCCGAGGCGCCGCAGGAGCCGGGGGCCGGACGGCTCATCGCCGGGCGCTACCGTCTGCTCGCCAAGCTCGGCCACGGCGGCATGGGCACGGTGTGGCGGGCCAAGGACGAGACGGTGGACCGGGAGGTCGCCGTCAAGGAACCCCGGGTCCCCGACCACCTTCCCGAGCGTGAACAGGCCAACGCCTACGAGCGGATGCGCCGCGAGGCACGGGCCGCCGCCCGCCTCGACCACCCCGCGGTCGTGAACGTGCACGATGTGGCGCTCGTGGATGGCCGGCCGTGGATCGTGATGGAGCTGGTGCAGGGCCGGTCGCTGGGTGCCGTGCTCCAGGAGGGCACCCTCGGAATGCAGGAGGCCGCGAGGACGGGCCTGGAGGTGCTCGGCGCGCTGGAGGCCGCGCACGCGGCGGGCATCCTGCACCGGGACGTGAAGCCGGACAACGTCCTGCTCGGCCGCCATGGCCGCGTCGTCCTCACCGACTTCGGTATCGCGCAGATCGAGGGCGAGACGAACCTGACGGACACGGGCGGCTTCGTCGGCTCGCCCGAGTACGTCGCGCCGGAACGGGTGCTGGGCCGGCGTCCCGGCCCCGAGTCGGACCTGTGGTCGCTGGGCGTGGTGCTGTACGCGGCGACGGAAGGCGTCTCGCCGTTCCGCCGGACCAACACGCCCGCCACGCTCCAGTCGGTCCTCCACTCCACCCCCGCGGCCCCGGCCTCCGTCCGCGGCCCGCTCGCCGACGCCATCAACGGACTGCTGGACAAGGACCCGGCGCGCCGCCCGAACGCGGCCGAGGTCCGCCGCCTCCTGGAGGAGGCCACCAGGCCGCCGCAGCCGACGCGGCCCATGCTGCCCGTCGCCCCGGCTGCCACGGGCGGAACCGGCATCCGCCTGGGCCGCCGGGCGCTGCTCGGGATCGGGGCCGGGGTCGTCGCGGCGGCGGTGGCGGCGTACCTGGTCATCGCGGACCCGTTCGCGGGCCCCCTGCCCGACGGCTGGGAGAAGCGCCCGGAGAAGGCGCTGGGGGCCACCCTCGTGGCGCCCAAGGACTACCAGGTGAGCAGGCCCGAGAAGAGCGACACCGACAAGAACTGGGTGACGTACACGGACTGGAGCGGCAGTATCTGGATCGGCCTGCACCTGGCGAAGAAGTCCGAGGACAACGGGAACCAGATCAAGGACTCGGCGGCGGCCGAGATGTACGCCGACAACGGCGATTTCAAGAACAGCGGGGCCTCCGAACTGGATATGCCCAAGGACCCGGGGACGCGGACGGCCCCGAAGGACAGCACGTACCACGGCGAGAAGGCGGCCGAGAACACGGTCTCCTACACGACCAGAGACAGCCGGCACCCGCGCCCGCGTGAGCTGAGGATCTTCTACTACAAGAACTCCGCGGGCGACATGTACAAGCTCACGATCAGCTACCCGGGCAAGGGTGACTTCAGGGACCGCGGGCAAGAGGTGGCGAGCGCGGCGATCGCGAACCTGGGCATCGACAAGCTCTAGCCGGCGCCCCGGCAGGCAACGTTCGCCCTGTCGCGGCGCCCGGCCCGCACAGTGTCGAACAATGCCCTGATCAGGGCATTTGCTGCCAGTGATCACTGGCGTTGTGTGAGCACCCGGTGAATCCCCGTTACCGACGGGTACCAAAAGCCTTCCGTCCGGCATACCCTGCGGCTCATGACGGACTCGCAGGCCCCGGAGAAGGCCACCAACCCCCTCGCACCCGCTCCCGCCGGCGCCCGCACCGCTGCCGACGTGGTCACGCCGGAACTGGTCGCCCAGCTTACCAAGGGTGTGGCCGGCTCCGGCCGTACCGCCAACCACACACCGTTCACCGGCGAGAAGCTGGCCGACCTGCCCGAGTCCACCCCCGAGGACGTGGCAGAGGCCTTCGAGCGGGCCCGCGCCGCCCAGCACGCCTGGGCGGCCACGCCCGTACGGCAGCGCGCCGCCGTCCTGCTCCGCTTCCACGACCTGGTGCTCGCCCGCCAGGCCGAGGTGCTCGACCTCATCCAGTTGGAGACCGGAAAGGCCCGCCTCCACGCCCACGAGGAGGTGCTGGCCGTCGCCGTCGCGGCCCGGCACTACGGCCGCAAGGCGCCCTCGTATCTGAGGCCGAAGCGGCACACGGGTGCCGTACCGACGCTCACGCGCGTCACCGAACTGCGCCACCCGCGTGGTGTCGTCGGCCAGATCGCCCCCTGGAACTACCCGCTGGAGCTGTCGGTCGGCGACGCGCTCCCCGCGTTCGTCGCGGGCAACGCGGTGGTGATGAAGCCCGACACGGAGACATCCCTGACCGCGCTGTGGGCGCGCGACCTGCTGATCGAGGCCGGGCTGCCCGCCGGCGTCTTCCAGGTCGTCATCGGCGACGGGCCGGTCGTCGGCCCGGAGGTCGTCCGGCACGCCGACTACGTGTCCTTCACCGGCTCCACCCGTACCGGCCGCGAGGTCGCCCAGGGCGCCGCCGCCCGCCTCGTCGGCGTCTCGCTCGAACTCGGCGGCAAGAACGCCATGCTGGTCCTCGAGGACGCTGACATCGAGAAGGCGGCCGCCGGAGCCGTGCGAGCCTGCTTCTCCTCCGCGGGTCAACTCTGCATCTCCATCGAGCGGTTGTACGTCCACGAGTCGATCGCGGACGCCTTCGTGGAGCGGTTCGCCGCCCGCACCACGGCGATGCGGCTCGGTACGTCCCTGGCGTACGGCGCCGACATGGGGTCCCTGGTCGGCGAGCGTCAACTGAAGGCCGTGGCAGGGCACGTCGAAGAGGCCGTCGCCAAGGGCGCGAAGGTGCTGGCAGGCGGGGCTGCCCGACCGGACGTCGGCCCGTACTTCTACGAGCCCACCATCCTCGACGGCGTGGAGGCGCCCATGGCGGTGTGCACGGAGGAGACCTTCGGCCCGGTCGTGTCGATCTACCGTTTCAAGACGGAGGACGAGGCGATCGAGCGCGCCAACGCCACGCCGTACGGCCTGAATTCGTCGGTCTGGACGAAGGACGGCCGACGGGGCAGGGCGATCGCGGCGCGGCTGCGCACCGGCACGGTCAACGTCAACGAGGGCTATGCGCCCGCGTACGGCAGCGCGCAGTCGCCGATGGGCGGCATGAAGGACTCCGGCCTCGGCCGCCGCCACGGCTCCGAGGGCATCCTCAAGTACACCGAGGCCCAGACCGTCGCGCACCAGCGGTTGCTGCCGATGGCGCCGTCGCTCGGCATGGACGACGAGAAGTACGCGGCGTTCATGAGCCGCAGCCTGAGGGCGATGAAGGCGCTGAGGCTTCGCTAGTGCTGTGACCGGACGCCGGGCAATCACACAGACCCCGCAGTGCACACTCAACGAGGAGGGCGCGTGCCACAGGAGATCGACGCCCGGCCACCGGCGGACACTTCGTACGACTACGACTACGACGTCATCGTCGTCGGCTCCGGCTTCGGCGGCTCCGTCACCGCCCTGCGCCTGACGGAGAAGGGCTACCGGGTCGGAGTGCTGGAGGCCGGACGCCGCTTCACCCGCGGCTCCCTGCCCAAGAACTCCTGGGACCTGAAGAACTACCTGTGGGCGCCTGCCCTCGGCCTGTACGGCATCCAGCGCATCCACCTGCTGGGCAATGTGATGGTGCTGGCGGGCGCCGGGGTCGGCGGCGGCTCCCTCAACTACGCCAACACCCTCTACGTACCGCCGAAGGCCTTCTTCGACGACCCGCAGTGGAAGGACATCACCGACTGGCAGGAGGAGTTGAAGCCGTACTACGACCAGGCGCGGCGCATGCTGGGCGTACGGCTCAACCCGACCCTGACGCCTTCGGACGTCCACCTGAAGGCGGCCGCTCAGCGGATGGGCGTGGGCGACACCTTCCACATGGCGCCGGTCGGTGTCTTCTTCGGCGACGGTGACGACGCCGACGGAACGGCCAAGGCCAGGCCCGGCGAAGAGGTCCCGGACCCGTACTTCGGCGGCGCCGGGCCGGCCCGCCGGGCGTGCACCGAGTGCGGCGAGTGCATGACCGGCTGCCGCCACGGCGCGAAGAACACGCTCAACGAGAACTACCTCCACCTCGCCGAGACGGCGGGCGCGGTCGTGCACCCCATGACGACGGTCGTGTCGGTCACGGACGACTCGCGAGGCGGGTACGCCGTCGCGGCCCTGCCGACGGACCGGAAGCGCAAGGGTGAGGGGCGGACCTTCACAGCGCGAAGGGTCGTCCTCGCGGCGGGCACCTACGGTACGCAGACGCTGCTGCACCGCATGAAGGCGAACGGCCAACTGCCGTACATATCCGACCGGCTGGGCGATCTTACCCGGACCAACTCGGAGGCGCTGGTGGGCGCGCAGACGGACGACCGCCGCTACCGCGAGGCACACGGATCCACGAAGGCCGACTTCACGCGGGGTGTGGCGATCACGTCGTCGGTCCACCCGGACGAGAACACGCACATCGAGCCGGTCCGCTACGGCAAGGGCTCGAACGCGATGGGCAGTCTGTCGATCCTTCAGGTCCCCTACGCGGAGGGCTCGTCGCGCGTTCTGGCGTGGCTCGCGAACGCGGCGCGGCACCCGTGGCTGGTGGCGCGCTCCCTGTCCAACCGCCGGTGGTCGGAGCGGACCATCATCGGCCTGGTGATGCAGTCGCTGGACAACTCCCTGACGACCTACCTGAAGCCGAACGGCGTCGGGAAGGGACTTCTGACGGCACGACAGGGCCATGGCGCCCCCAACCCCAAGCAGATCAGGGCGGCTTCCGAGGCGGCGTCCGCGATCGCGGACGAGATCAACGGCTTCGCGGGCAGTAACGTCGGCGAACTGATGGGGACACCGCTGACCGCGCATTTCCTCGGCGGCTGCCCGATCGGTGCCTCGCGCGAGACGGGTGTGATCGACCCGTACCACCGGCTGTACGGCCACCCCGGCATCGCGGTGGTCGACGGCGCGGCGGTGTCGGCGAACCTGGGCGTCAACCCCTCCCTGACGATCACGGCACAGGCCGAGCGCGCGATGTCGTACTGGCCGAACGAGGGGGAGGCGGACCCGCGTCCGGCACAGGGGGCGGCGTACGCGCGGATCGAGCCGGTCCAGCCCCGGCGGCCGGCGGTGCCGGCGGAGGCGTTCGGGGCGCTGCGGCTTCCGTGCCTGGGGATACCGGCGGTGCCGCCGAAGAAGTAGCGGGTACGTCGCCGCACACAGAAGAAGGACCCGCACACAGAAGAAGGACCTGTGCCCCCCTCCGAGCCCAGGTCCTTCTCCTTGGTGCGCGGCGCGCGAGGCGCCTTGCACAGTCCCTCTACGGGTACCGGCCTCAGGCGGCCACGCCACCCGTCTTGCGGCGGCGGACGGCGAACACGGCACCGCCACCGGCGACGACCGCGACACCGCCGATGAGGGCGATGGTCGGCAGCATGGACGAGGAACCGGTGGACGCGAGCGTGCCGGTCACCTGCTGGGTGTTGGTCTGGTTCGGCTTGCCGGTGGGAACCGGAACCTTGCCGCCTTCCTGCGGCCTGGTGCCGTCGGTGTCGGTGCCGCCCTTGACGATCTCGATGATGTAGTGGGCCTCGTCAGCGCCGAGGCACTCCGCCTCCTCGTCGAAGTAGACGCCGCCGCCGATGGTCAGACCGGTGCCGATCGGGGCGTTCGCCTTCACGTTGAGGCGCAGCTGGTAGTTGACCGTCTTGCCCGCACCGACGTCGGACAGGTCGAGGAAGCCGACGGAGTAGCCCTCGTCCTCGATGTCGACCCAGACTCCGTCGACCTTCGCCTGGAGCTGGACCTGGCTGGCCTTGAAGGGGTTCTGCGCGTTCTCGTCGTTCGGGCCGACGCCCGCGTAGAAGATGACGTCCTGGGCGGCGCTCTTCGTCGGGTTCTTGACCGTGAGCGTGAAGGGGTGCCAGCCGCTACCGGCCACGATCTTGCCGGGCAGGCCGTTGATCGTGGTGTTCAGCTTCGACTTGTAGGTGGCGTCGTCTTCCTCGCAGATACCGGACGGCTCGGTCGGCTCGTCGGTCGGCTCGGGGCTCGCGGTCGACGTCGGCTTGGCCGAGGTGGTGGCCGAGGCGGACGGCGTAGCCGTGGGCGCCGTGGACTCCGGCGCCGACGTCTCGGGGGCCGGCGACGTCGCGGCCGGGGTGGTGGATTCGGTGTTCTCGGCAGGCGGCGTGGTGCTGTTCTCGGGCTCGGGGGTGGTCGGCTGCTCCGGGGCGGACTCGGTCACGGAAGCGGAAGGCGTCTCCGTGTCGTCGGCGAACGCGGCCGGAGCCGACAGCAGCGCGAGCGGGGCTATGGCGGCCGTGGCCGCCGCTGCGGCCAGTGCACGGCGAAGCTTCATGAAGACCTCAAAGAATTCGGTGCGTCACGAGAACGCGACGCATCTCTGGGGGAGGCCTCCGCGTGTGGGGCGCGGGTGTGGCCCATGATCCGCCTTGTGTGACCTGTGAAGTGTGTAAAGGGTTGCCCACGCCTTGACGTGGATTTTATGTGACCTGTGCCACAGCTCACCTTCGAGGTCTGCGAGGCCGGGGTGGCGAGCTGCGGCTGGGCGCCCATGCGATCCCCGGGGGTGCCGGCCGACGGACCGATGCGGTTGTGTCGACGGGCGGTTTCTCGTCATCGTGCTGGGCGGGTCACGGCCTCGGCGGCCGATTCGGCCACCCTCTACCGACCCGCCGGCCGGCCCCGGGCGTCCCCAGAGCCGGCCGTTTACTGGTGACCGGACTGCTGTCCCCTGCCGTCCGGTCACACCCCTGGAGCGAGGTCCCACGACGCACAGTTCGATCCGTACGTCTCATCGCTCCAGCGGAGCCACGCGTGGTCCTTTCGGGCCCGCCCCTGGCTGGCACGGACACCGGGACCAACGAACCCCTCGCGGCCCCGGTCACGCGCCGTACGGGTGAGAGGGCATACGAACGTGGGTGCGCCGGACGTACGTCGTACGCGGACGTGCCGGTCGTCAGACGCGGCCTCGGCACAGTTCGAGCAGGGTCATCGCGAGGGTCGTGCCGGGCTTGCCGAGCTCCTTCCGGTAGCGGCCGAGGATCTCCATCTCGCGGGAGAGGTTCACCCGGCGGCCGCCGGAGGTGATACGGGCCTCCTGGATGACGGCGGAGACCGCCATGCGCTCCTGTACGAGGCCGATGATCCGGTCGTCGAGCGCGTCGATGCGCTCGCGTGCGCCGGAGATCACGCCGGCGGCCTCGCGGGTGCGGGCGCCGGTCTTCTCGGTGGCCGACTGTTCGGTGATCGCGGTCATGCGGGGCTCCTCGGGAGTCGGGATGAGATGCCCCGGATCGGCACGGTCCGCATACGCCAGGCGCCCCGGACCATGTTGGCCCGGGGCGCCTGGGAAGTTGCTTGGCAGTGGCTCAAGCAGCACGACCATGGCAGCCGGCGGGCCGGTTGCCATAGGTAAAGAGGAAGGTCGTGTGCGTGAGCATGAGCCCAGTATGCCGCTGTCGCGGACGGTGTCCAGCCGGGTTCAGATGGTGAGACGGGGCCGCTTTTACGGTGCGGTGAGGATCGGTGACCATCGGTGCGCGGCGTGACGGGTGCCCACTCAGCACGGAAAGGATCTCGAAGGCACCCCGTTAGACTTGGTAACCGCAGACCCCGCCCAACCGCCGGAAGGCACCACGTGTCAACAGCGACCCCCGCTGCCGCCGCACCCGACACCGTTCTGGTCGTCGACTTCGGTGCGCAGTACGCCCAGCTCATCGCCCGTCGCGTCCGTGAGGCCCGGGTCTACAGCGAGATCGTGCCGAGCAGCATGCCGGTCCAGGAGATGCTCGCCAAGAACCCGGCGGCGATCATCCTCTCGGGTGGCCCCTCGTCGGTCTACGAGGAGGGCGCCCCGACCGTCGACCGCTCCCTCTTCGAAGCCGGCGTCCCCGTCTTCGGCATGTGCTACGGCTTCCAGTTGATGGCGCAGGCCCTCGGCGGCACGGTCGACAACAGCGGCGCGCGCGAGTACGGCCGTACGGCGCTGGCCGTCTCCAGGCCGTCCTCCACCCTCTTCGAGGGCACCCCCGCCGAACAGTCCGTCTGGATGTCCCACGGCGACGCCTGCTCCGCCGCCCCCGAGGGCTTCACCGTCACGGCGTCCACGGATGTCGTCCCGGTCGCCGCCTTCGAGAACGACGAGAAGCGGCTCTACGGCGTTCAGCACCACCCCGAGGTCATGCACTCCACGCACGGCCAGCAGGTGCTGGAGCACTTCCTGTACCGGGGCGCGGGCCTGAGCCCGACCTGGACCACGGGCAACGTGATCGAGGAGCAGGTCGAGGCGATCCGCAAGCAGGTCGGCACCAAGCACGCCATCTGCGGGCTCTCCGGCGGCGTGGACTCCGCCGTTGCCGCCGCCCTCGTCCAGAAGGCCATCGGCTCCCAGCTGACCTGCGTCTACGTCGACCATGGTCTGATGCGCAAGGGCGAGACCCAGCAGGTCGAGAAGGACTTCGTCGCGGCCACCGGCGTCCAGTTGAAGGTCGTCGACGCGGAGGAGAGGTTCCTCGTCGCACTCCAGGGCGTCTCCGACCCCGAGGAGAAGCGGAAGATCATCGGCCGCGAGTTCATCCGCGTCTTCGAGCAGGCCCAGGCGGAGATCATCGCCGAGGCCGGGGAGAGCGGCGAGCCCGTCGAGTTCCTCGTCCAGGGCACGCTCTACCCGGACGTGGTCGAGTCCGGCGGCGGTACCGGCACGGCCAACATCAAGTCCCACCACAACGTGGGCGGCCTCCCCGAGGACCTGGAGTTCCAGCTCATCGAGCCGCTCCGCAAGCTCTTCAAGGACGAGGTCCGCATGGTCGGACAGGAGCTGGGCCTGCCGGACGAGATCGTCCAGCGCCAGCCCTTCCCGGGCCCCGGCCTCGGCATCCGTATCGTCGGTGAGATCACCAAGGACCGGCTCGACCTGCTGCGCGAGGCCGATGCCATCGCCCGCGAGGAGCTGACCGCGGCCGGTCTCGACCGGGAGATCTGGCAGTGCCCGGTGGTCCTGCTCGCCGACGTTCGCAGCGTCGGTGTCCAGGGCGACGGCCGGACCTACGGCCACCCGATCGTGCTGCGCCCTGTCTCGTCCGAGGACGCCATGACCGCCGACTGGTCCCGGCTCCCGTACGACGTGCTGGCGAAGATCTCGACCCGGATCACCAACGAGGTCCGCGACGTCAACCGCGTCGTCCTCGACGTGACCTCGAAGCCGCCGGGGACGATCGAGTGGGAGTGAGCCCCCGGCTCATCTCCGCCTGAGGGTGCGCACCGGCTCTCCAGGCTTCCAGACGTCGGCGACCAGATATGTGTCGTCCTCGACGTAGGTCCGTACGACCTCCGTCAGCTCGGTGCGGAAGAGGTGGAACGGCTCCGGCGGTTCCACCTCTTTCACGTATGCGCCCTTGGTCTGCGGATCGTCGACCTCGACCGCCCGTCCGCCGATCCGGACGTCCCCGCCTGCCGTCCCGGAGCCCGGTCCCGGGTTCGCCTGGAGCGCGAAGCGCGGATCGCGGCGCAGGTCCAGCGCCTTGAGCGAGTCCGGCATCATGCCCAGCCACAACTCGCCGTACAGGAAGCGGACCTCAAGGCCGGTGGTGCGCGGGGAGCCGTCCCTGCGGAGGGTCGCGAGCACATGGTGCGTGAAGGCGCCGAACCGCTCCTCGACGGTCTTCGCGAGGTCGGGTTCCGCGGTGGTGAATGCTGCCCAGTTCGAAGCCATAGGGCGAGCCTGGTGCGCATACCCGACATCCTCTGTCGGGTATGCGCGTGCATCTTTACGTACCAGATCTGTCTTCTTGCCCTGGCCGGCGGTAACTTCCGCCCCATAGAGCACCCCAGTGCCGGAGGACACATGCACGGGCCGACCCCGCCGCTTCCCCTGCCCGCAGACTGACTGCGGTTCGCCATGCCGCCGATGCACGAATCGCTCGAGGACGAGCGGCGGCACCGCAACTGACGGGGATGACGGCGTCAACAGAGAGTTCATTCTTTCACCGTCCAGACTGGACCTGACAGACGTACGGCGTGTTCTGTACGGCACAATTCGCTGTCATCGCAGGGTAGTTGCGGTGACGGGTGTGGCTTGGTGAACCGGCGCGGGGAAGGCGGCAGCGGGCGTGGCGGTGCAGGAGGCGAGGCAGGGCGCGGGGCGCGGCAGTGGACCGGGTGCGCACGAGGGCGGCTGCATCTGCGGGGACTGCCCGCAGGGTGCGCGCGAGGGGCACCGGCGTGCCGTCGCTGAATTCGTGGCGAAACGGGAGGAGTTCGCATCCGGGCGGGGGCTGCCCGCCGCGGTTGCGTACTCCGCGTCCGCGACCCGCCAGTGGGTGTCCGACGAGTTGACCCAGTCCGCGGACCTCATTGCCGAGCGGAGCCGGGCCGACGGCGAGGCCTGGTTGGACCGGCTGTGGCGGCGTACGGCGATCGCGGTGTGGTCCGTGACGGGCGCCCTGCTGCTGACGCAGGCGCTGACGGCGATCGGTGCGGGATGGACCGTGGCGCGGTCCGCCGGGCTGGTCGCGGCGGTGCTCGTGGGTGCCGCGCTGACCGCCGCGGGGTATCTGCACCGATCGCGCGGCGGTGCGCTCGCACCCGTCATCGGGGAGGACAACCGGCTCTCGACCTCCCGTGCGGTGGCCGCCGGCTGGGTGCTGTTCGTGGTGTACGCGGTGCTGGTGCTGGTCGGTGAGCTGGCCGCTGCCTCGGCGCGTGGCCGACGCGACGCGCTGATCGCCGGGCTCGATCTCGCCCGTGGGATCGGCGTGGTGACCGTGGTCGCGGTGGTGTGCGCCGTCGCGGTGCTGGTGCGGCGGGTGGTCGGACTGCGCGTCCTCGGTCAGCGTCTGCAGAAGGTACGCGCCGGCCGGCCGCGCGCGGCGGACCTGCTGACGGACGACTCCGGAAGGGGTAGCTTCGCCGACACCCAGTACGTGGTGATCAGTGCGGCGGCCCTGGTCTTCGCGATGGTGCGGCTGGCCCGCCGCCCCGACCAGCTTCCCGATCTGCCGTGGGGCCTGGCGCTGCTGGTACTGGTCTCGGCGGCCACCTACCTCGCCGGGAAGTACGCCGAGGGCGGCCGTCCGGTGGTCCTCTCGGTGGTCCGGGCTCGCGAGGCAGGCGATCTGGACGCGCCGATCCGCACGGGTGACGACATCGAGATCCGCGGTGCGGGATTCGTGCCCCCGGGCGCGCAGACGGCGGATCGCCTCTCCCGGATGGTGGTACGCATCGGCGCCGTCCATGTCCATGTCCCCCTGGTTCCGGTCCCCGGCGGCTTCAGCAACCCCACGGACATGCTGCTGACGGTCCCGGTGCCCGCGGACGTGGAACCCGGGCGGGTCGAGGTCCAGGTGGTGACCGCGGCGGGAGTGGAGACGAACCGAGTGGCGATCGACGTGACCGACTGACCGACTGACCGACTGAGCGTCTGCGCGCGGTGCTCCGCGGGGAGCCGTTCCGTCGCCGGGTGGGTGCATCGGGGCCGCGCTGTCTGTCCGCCCACAGCAGGTGAACGCCTGCCGGTCGGCTGGAACCTGGTGCCGTGAACGCGCGCCGCTGCCATATGACGTACCCATACGGCCCCTTCGTCCGTCTTTCGGCCGAGGCGCGTGCGGGTCGGCCCCCGCGCGAGGGCGGGTGACCTAAGGCACCTGCTGCGCTGGGGCGTTCGAGGGCGGGGTCGCCGGAGCCTCGGGGCGGGAACGGAGGAAAGCCGCCGCGCAGCGGTTGAGCACACGCTGCCTTTCGTACGTATGGTCTTTGAAGGGAACAAAAGGCACGGCGGGCGAGAGGCGGCGGACAGGATGGCTCACAGCATGCGCACGGAAACAACGCCCCACCTCGACGAGGGCCGCGACCGGCGGGACATGGCCATCCGGTACGCCCTGCTCCCCCTCCGCGTCTTCCTGGGCGTCACCTTCGTCTACGCGGGCCTGGACAAACTCACCAACAGCGCGTTCATGCACAGCTCCGGCCCCGGTTCGATCGGCGAGCTGATGCACAGTGTCCGCGGCTCGTCGGCGATCCCGGCCCTGGTCGACCTCGCCCTGAAGAGCCCCGTGGGCTTCGGGTACGCCATCGCCCTCGGTGAACTGGCCGTCGGCATCGGCACGCTGATCGGTCTGCTGTCCCGCCTGGCCGCGCTCGGCGGCGCGCTGATCTCGCTGAGCCTGTGGCTGACCGTGAGCTGGGCCTCCACCCCCTACTACTACGGCAACGACCTTGCCTATCTCATGGCCTGGATCCCGCTGGTCCTCGCCGGCGCCCCGGTCCTCTCCCTGGACGCCGCCCTCCACACCCGGCGGCAACGCGCGGCCTGGTACTGACAGACGGGCGGTGCGGCACCGAGCCGGCTACGGCGTCGTCGCCCCCTCCCGCGCATTGCGCACTTCCCTGCGGGCTGCCCGGCCCCTGCGTATCGCACCGGTCACCATCCCGGTCACGGCCGCGAGGCAGAGCCCGCCCATGACCATCGGGATGATCACGAACCACGGAGTCTCCCAGGCCCCGCTCGCATCACCCAGGTAGGTGACGCCTGCGGCGGTCAGGAAGACGCCGGCCGTCAGCCGGCCGGGCTGGAACTTATGACGTAGCACGGGTCACCTCCACCTGTCCCACGCCGACCTCCAGGAAGAGATCGAGCCTGGCCGCGTTCTTCTTGCCGGAGGCCGGGGGGAGCGTCAGATGCTTGTACTGGCCCAGCTTCACGTTCACGTCCTTCCTGGCAGTGCCCGGCAACTGGATGTCTCCGACCCCCGTGTTGATCCTCAGCTCTACCGTCGCGTCCCGCGGGACCACCACCTTCAACTTCCCGACGCCCGCCTCCACCCGGGTCGTCACCGTCTGCCCCTGGGAGAGCTTGAGACGGGTGAGGTCCAGGGTGCCTTCGCCGAGGCCCAGGTGGTACTTCTCCTGGACGGCCGACGCCGACGCCGGTGCCCAGGTCGTGCGGCTCCACTGCGTTCCGATGTCCTTCGGCAGGGTCGCCGACGCGGCGAGCAGGGCCGCCGTGAGCACCGCGAGGAAGACCGAGCCCGCTCCGGTACGACCGAGGAACGAGCTGACCGCGATGCCCACGCCGAACACGATCAGCGCGGCCGCCAGACCCATCTGCAGGCTGGTGCCGAGCGGCTGATCCCACCAGGTCAGGCCGGTGCCGAGACCGCCCGCGAGAAGGGCGAGCAGGAACACCCAGCCGCCGATCCAGCGCGGACCCCGTGGCCTTGGCCGGTACTCGGCCCGTATCAGCCGGCCGTCCGAGCCGTCGCGGGCGATGTTGACGGCCGCCGCGGCGTCACGGTCGCGGGCGTCGCTCGGACCCCACAGATAGCCCGTGCCGCCTACGTGGGTGCCGTCCTTGACGATGGGGTCGCGCCACCAGGAGGGGTAGGAGGCGGGGACGGGCGGTGCCGTCGCCTCCGGCGGGGCCTCGACGGAGGCCTGTGCGGCGAGCGGGTCGTGGTCGTGGGTGCCGCGCTGCCGCGACCAGTACCCCGCGCCCGCCAGCAGCAGGGACAGGACGGAGGCGAAGGTCAGCAGCCCGCCGTTCCTGAGCATCGACAGGAAGACTCCGCAACCCACCAGGGCGAAGAAGACCGCGGTCAGGGCCTGGCCGTCGACCCGGCCCGTCAGCAGCTTGCGGACCTCGTTCTCCTCCTCGCCCTCGTAGGGGACGAGGAGCCAGACGAAGCCGTAGAAGATGAGGCCGATGCCGCCCGTCGCGGAGAGCACCGCGAGCACGATGCGGAAGATCACCGGGTCCATGTCGCACTGCCGGGCCAGGCCCGAGCAGACGCCCGCCAGCACCTTGTACCGCCGGTCGCGCCGGAAGTGGCCGGGCCCCTCGGCGACGGTCGCATCGTCGCGCGCGCCGTCCTCCCGTCCGGAGGTGTCCTTCCAGGCGTCGCTGCCCCCGGGCGCTGCCGCACCCGGGGGCGCGCCCGCGCCCCCGGCGGCATGGCCCGGTCCCGCTGCCGCGTGCTGCTGATCTGTCATGCGTCCATGGTCCCCGCACGGGGAGGTACGGCGGCAGTCGGGATGACCCTGGCCGAACCCTGATATCCGCCCTGGCGACCCCCGGGGGAAGCGTTCGATCACCGCGGCGGCGAAGATCAGGGGAGTCCTGGGGGTTCACCCTGATGTCCGGGTGGGCCCGTCGTGTGACCATCTATGGCATGCCGGACGCCGCCACACTGCCTCACGCCGACCCGCGGCCGCCGCGCAAGCTCTACCGCAGCAGTGACGGACGCTTGCTGGGTGGCGTGGCGCGGGGGCTCGCAGGACATCTCGGCCTGCCCGTGATCTGGGTGCGCCTCGTCTTCATCGGCCTGATCATGGCGGACGGCCTCGGCGCGCTGGTGTACGCGGCGTTCTGGTTCTTCGTCCCGCTCGGCGTCGGCGGCGTCGACGACCGGCGCCCCCCGTCCCTGGTCAGCACGGAGACCTCGCCCGACGGCCGCCGCAAACTGGTGGCCCGCAAACCCGACCGGGGTCAGATACTCGCCCTGCTCCTCATGGTCATCGTGTCGCTGACCTTCGTGGGCAGCGTGAACCTCGGCAACGGGACCAAGGCCTACCTCATCCCGGTCGTCCTCGTCGCCGCGGGCGTCGCCCTGGTCTGGCGCCAGGCGGACAACGCACGGCGGGCCCGCTGGATGGAGGTCGGCAGCCGCCGGCGCACCCTCACCCTGTTGCGTGCAGCGGCCGGTGTGCTGCTGGTCACCGCGGGCGTCTCCGCCATCTTCGTGCTGCAGGGCTCCGCGGCCCACCTCGGCTCGGTCCTGCAGGCGGCGCTCGCGGTCCTCGTCGGCATAGCGCTGCTCGCCGGACCGTATCTCGTCCGCATGTCCCAGGACCTTTCCGAGGAGCGCCTGATGCGCATCCGTGCCCAGGAGCGCGCGGAAGTCGCCGCCCATGTGCACGACTCGGTCCTGCACACCCTGACCCTGATCCAGCGCAACGCGGAGAACGTGGCCGAGGTGCGCCGCCTCGCCCGCGCCCAGGAGCGCGACCTGCGCGCCTGGCTCTACAAGCCGGAGGGCACCGGCAAGGACGAGGACGAGGAGCCCGACACCCTCGCGGAGGCGGTCCGGCGCAACGCGGCCGAGGTGGAGGACAAGCACGGCGTCCCCATCGAGGTCGTCGTCGTAGGCGACTGCCCTCTCGACGAGCGGATCGGTGCACAGATGCAGGCCGCGCGCGAAGCAATGGTGAACGCCGCCAAGTACGGTGGCGAGGGCGGCGCCGTCCAGGTCTACGCCGAGGTCGAGGGCAAGACGGTCTTCGTGTCCGTCCGTGACCGCGGTCCTGGCTTCGATCTCGACTCGATACCCGCCGACCGCATGGGTGTCAGACAATCGATCATCGGCCGCATGGAGCGCAACGGCGGTACGGCACGGCTGCGCGCGGTTCCGGACGGGGGCACGGAGGTCGAGTTGGAGATGGAGAGGGCGGAGAAGACGACATGAGCGACGCGAACGGGACGACCGGGCAGGCCGGCGCCGACGAGTCCGCAGTGGCCGGCGGGGGTGCGGGCGGCCGGCACGTGCGGGTCGTGCTCGTCGACGACCACCGCATGTTCCGTACGGGCGTGCGGGCCGAGATCGGCCGGATCGAGGAGACCGGCGTGGAGGTGGTCGGTGAGGCCGCCGATGTCGACCAGGCGGTCTCGGTGATCACGGCGACGCGGCCCGAGGTGGTCCTCCTCGACGTTCATCTGCCGGGCGGTGGCGGGGTCGAAGTGCTCCGACGCTGCGCCTCGTTGTCGGCCGACGCCGAGCAGCCGGTCCGGTTCTTGGCGCTGTCCGTGTCGGACGCCGCGGAGGACGTGATCGGTGTGATCCGCGGCGGTGCCCGCGGCTACGTCACCAAGACGATCACCGGCTCGGACCTCGTCGACTCCATCTTCCGTGTGCAGGAAGGCGACGCGGTGTTCTCGCCCCGCCTGGCCGGCTTCGTCCTCGACGCCTTCGCGTCGACGGACGCCCCGCCCGTCGACGAGGACCTCGACCGCCTCACCCAGCGCGAGCGCGAGGTCCTGCGCCTCATCGCCCGCGGCTACGCGTACAAGGAGATCGCCAAGCAGCTGTTCATCTCCGTGAAGACGGTCGAGTCCCATGTCTCGGCGGTGCTGCGCAAGCTCCAGCTGTCGAACCGCCACGAACTGACGCGGTGGGCTACGGCTCGGCGGCTGGTGTGACGGTCCGGTAGCGCGTGCGAAAGGGCTGCCGAACGGTCATGCGGCGTGGGCCTCGACCCAGAGGGAGCCGAGGTCGTGCCCTGGCGTGAGGAGGGCGGAACGGCACCCTGGCCGCCGCCCTCGACTCCGTAACAGCGCCCGTGCCCTGCCCAGGCTTCGCGCGTGACGCGGCAGGCGACGGGGCCGCCCGGGAAGTGGTGAGCGGCTAGGGCCCGAGACGCCCTGGCCGTCCGACGGTCGCCCGGGCACGCGCCGTGCCTCCGTAACTCCCTACGCCACCCGCGTCGCCCCCGCGAACGGCATCGTGTCGACCGGCGCCAGCCGCACCGGCGCCGACGGGTTCGGGGCGTGGATCATCTGGCCGTTGCCCACATAGAGCCCCACATGGCTGACGCCGGAGTAGAAGAACACCAGGTCACCGGGGCGGAGTTCGGAACGCGAGATACGGTGGCCCGCGCCGATCTGGGCGTACGTCGTCCGTGGCAGGGAGATGCCCGCCGAGCGGTAGGCGGCCAGCACCAGGCCCGAGCAGTCGAAGGCGGTGGGTCCGGTGGCGCCCCAGATATAGGGGCTGCCCAGCTTGCCGTAGGCGTACGCCACCGCTGCCGCCGCCCGCGCGTTGGGCGCCTCCGCCGTCGCCACGGCCGTCACCGACCCCAGGTCCCGTGGCGTCGACTGCGATGCCCGTCCGGCGCCCCCGGCCTCCGTGATCTGTGCCCGCTGTTCCTCGGTCAGCGGGGACAGCAGCCGCCGGGCCTCGCTCAGCTTCGCGTCGATCGTCCGCTTCTGCCGGCGCAGTTCCGCCTGCCGTGACGTCAGGGACGCCACCTGCACACGCGCCGCCCCGCGCAGCTGCTCGATCTCCCGCAGTTGCTTGCGTACACCCGCCACGGCCGCCGCCTGCCGGCTGTCGACCCGCTCGGCGAAGGCGGCGTCATCGAGGTACCGCCGGGGATCCGAGGAGAGCAGGAGCTGCACCGAGGGGTCGATGCCCGCGGTGCGGTACTGCGCCGCCGCGGCGGTACCCAGTGCCTCCCGCGCCGAGTCGAGCCGGTCCGTCCTGCGCGCCGCCTCGTCCCGCAACGCGTTCAGCCGGTCCCTCGCCCGGTCCGCCTTCTCCTTCGTCCCGTCGTACTTCTGGGTCGCGACCTCCGCCTCCTGGTACAAGCTGTCGACCTTGGCCTTGACCTGTTGCGGCGACGGCTTCGGCTCGGCGTGCGCCGTCGCGTCGAAACCGGTCGCGGACGCCGCTCCCGCGAGGGCGATCGTGGCGGCGGTCCGGGCCGCGCCGCCGCCGAACGAACGCTGTCTGGGCTTGCGGTGCGCTGCCACCTGGCCGTCATGTCCTTTCGTACGACCGCCGGGCCCACAGGGGACGCGTCCGGCGACGGCCCGCACAGGGGGAACGGGCCGCCGCCGGACCTTCTCGGCGGTGGTGTCCGGCGGCCGCCCCTGGCCCGGGCGGCTGTGGGGAGCCGGTCACCTGGTGGAGGACGCTAAGCCTCGCTGTGGCGGCTCGGAGAGGCGATGTACGGAAGTGGCATGACCGGACTGCCGGTGACCGTATGTGATCGCGGTTCCCGCCCGAGGGCGCCGACTTCGCGCTGTGTGCTGACCGATGCGGCGGTTTTGGGGGACGCGACGGTGACGGAGTGCTATGCGGCGCACATATGCGGGGTCGCATAGTCGGTGCGAGCGCCGTCACATGGGGAGGGCCGGTGTCAAGGGGAACCTGTGACCCTGACTAGGCTCCGACCTTATGGACGTACTCATCCATCTCTTCGTCGGCCTGCACATCGTCGGCATCGCCGCGCTCCTCGGCGGCTTCCTCACCCAGATGAAGGCGATGGGCCAGGGCACGGCCCGTTTCGTGCCCGGAATGCTGCACGGCGCGCTGACCATGCTGGTCACGGGCGTCGCCCTGGTCGGCCTCAACCAGGCGCAGGACTATCCGCTCAACAACATCAAGATCGGCATCAAGCTGGCGATTTTGATCGCGATCCTCGGCCTGGTCTATGTGAAGCGTGACGAGGAGACGGTCGAGAAGCCGCTCTTCGGACTCGTGGGCGCGCTGACCGCCGCCAACATCTTCATCGCGGTCCTGTGGACCTGATGCCTTCCCGGGCGGACCGGGCCGCCCCCGCGAGGACCGCGCACCAGGCGGCCACCGCGATCCACAGCAGCACCTGGCCGAGGCCGTGCAGCCACGGCACGCCGATGTCGGTGGCGACGGACAGGGCCGCCACCGCCGTCATCCCCAGTGGGAAGACGGTCGCCCAGCGCCGGACGTCGTAGCGGAGCCGTGGCCATCGCAGCTCGGCCGCCGCCAGCACGCAGTAGCAGGCGGACGCGAGGACGAGCAGGGCGAGGGTGACGGTCCGCAGGACGCCGCTGGCGTCGTTGTTCCAGAGGTAGGGGCCGCTGTGCGCGGCGGCGATGAGCGTGGACCCGGCCACCACGGAGATGGCGAGCGCACCGCTCAGGATCCAGTGGTCGCCGGCGCCGGTCGCCACCTGCCGCGGGTCGAAGCGCCGCAGTGCGGCCAGGTAGAACACCAGCCCGAGCCAGAAGAACACCAGTGCCAGGTGCGCGAGCCACGCCACCCCCAAGGCCGCTCCGAGCACCGCCCCGAGCACCGCGACCCCTTCCGTCGCCACGCACCCGAGGAACACCGACCCGGGCATACGGTGCCCCCAGTGCCGTACGACCGGGAGGACCAGCACCAGCCAGAGTGCGACGGCCAGTGCGAGAAGCACCTCGGCGAGCCACTGCCGGTCCAGCAGGGACACCCGCGTGCCCAGCACGCACGTCGCCGCGACCGCGGTGAACGCGGCCGAGGAGCGCGCCTTGGCCGGCCACCGCTCGCGCTCCCGCAGCAGCTGCAGGACGAAGTCGGCCGCGAGCCCCAGCCAGGCGGCGCCGGTCAGAGCCAGGGCGATGCGGGAGAGGACCTCGAACCCGGCCAGGTGCAGCCCGACCGACACGATGCCGGTCGCCATCACGGCGGCCCCGGCGGCGGGCGGACGCTGCGCCCACCAGGCGCGGAGCGCTGAGGTCCCAGACATGTGCCCGATGCTAGGGACGCGTGCCCGGGATGCGTACGGGGCACGCGCGCGTCGCGGCCGAAACCAGTCCCACGCACGCGTGCCGCACGGGAAACGCCCACGCGCGCGTACCGCCAGGGAACGTCCGCGCGCCTACGGCCTCACGGGCTCAGGCCGGCCGCACCACGCTGTGGATGATCGACGCGCCGGCGTAGTAGACCGACTCCTCCCGGACGTACGCCCCCGGCTTCGGGGCGTGGATCATCATGCCGTCGCCGATGTAGAGGCCGACGTGGCTGATGTCGTCGTAGAAGAAGATCAGGTCACCCGGCTGGGCGTTGGCCAGCGAGACCGTCGTACCTTCCTTCACCTGCGCCCATGTCGTGCGGTCGAGCTTCACCCCGGCGGCCTTCCAAGAGGCCTGGGTCAGGCCCGAGCAGTCGTACGAGTCGGGCCCGCTCGCACCCCACACGTACGGCTTCCCGACCTGTGCGCGGGCGAACGCGAGGGCCTTCTCGGCTTTCGTCGCGTAGGAGGAGCTCGTGGACCCGGAACTCGTGGAGCCGGAACTCGTGGAGCCGGAGCCCGCGGAGGAGGAGTCCGAAGAGCCGGACGTCGCGGATGAAGCCGCCTCCTTCTGGGCCGCTTCCTTCTGAGCGGCCTCCTTCTGCGCCGCCTCCTTCTGGGCCGCCTCCCTTTGGGCCGCCTGCTGTCGAGCCAGTTCCTCCGCCTTGCGCTGGGCCTCTTCCTGCTTCTTCTTCTCGATCGCGGCGAGTCGCTGCTTCTCCTCCGCGGTCAGCTTGGACAGCAGCTCCCGCGCGGTGGAGAGCTTCTTCTGGACGTCCGCCTTGGTCGACTTGAGTGTGCCCTGCGCCGTGGTGAGCGTCTGCAGGCTCGTGGTGGCCTCCCGCCGCTTCTCCATCGTCGCGGCCTGCTCGGTGACGTAGTTGTCGACCGCCTTCTTCTGGCGGCCGGTCAGCCGGCTCATCAGCTGGGTCTGGTCGAAGTAGTCCTGGGGCGAGTTGGCCAGCAGGAACGTGGCGGTGTCGGGAGCTGCGGTCCCGGTGCGGTACTGCGCCGCGGCGAACGACCCCAGCTGGTCGCGCGCCTCGTTGAGCTTCTGTGTGCGGTGGGCGACGTCGTCGAGGAGCGTGTCGGTGTGCTTGCGCTGCTCGGCCGTCTTCTCCTTGGCTGCGTTGTACTTCTCGGTGGCCGTCTCGGCCTGGTGGTAGAGGTCGTCGACCTGCTTCTGCACCTCCTCCAGGCTCGGCCTGCGGTCGGGGGAGGGTGCGGCGTTGGCAGTCTGGGAGAGCAGGGCCACGGAGGCGAGGGCGGCCGTCGCCAGGGTGGGGGTACGTATGCCTGCGATGGCAGAGGGACGCGGCTTGCGGTGCGGCGCCATGGGAGGCGACTCCTTCCGTGCTCCGCCTACCGGGTTAGCTGTCGGGTTCGGGCGGGGGTTCCGGAAGGTGTGCCCTACGGCCGTGCCGCGCAAGGCGGTTGGCCGATTCACCCCAAGGTCGGTGTGGGTCCCCGGCTCCGGTTGCCGGGGGGCGCACCGGACTCGGCGGAGGCCGCGCGGCCCGGCGAGGTTCGCCGGTGGGGGTCCTGCGGCCTGCCCGGCACGCTAGCCAACTCGTGTGGCCCGTGTGAAGGTTGATGTGCGATATGCCCGATACATTTTCGTGATCTGAGTCATGGGCATTGCCACCTTGGGCCAATGTGGGGGGATCCATGGAGGCTTGCTTCATTCCTCCGAAGCTGTCCGCGCAGACCTCACCTGCCCTGTTTCGGGATGGCGGCCGACGGATCCCGGCCGAGGCGCACGGGACGGTCCGCACCTCCGTATCGCCGTCTGCCGAACGTGACCGTGCGATACCGGAAGGTGAAACGGTACTCAATGATCGCCTTCGCAAGATCACCGAGCCCGGGATCCGATTGCGGGGGCGGAGTTTTCCGGGTGGCAGCCGGTTGTCGGCGGGGCGGCCTAGACTCGGAGAGCGATGAGCAGCCTCTTTGACGACAGCTTCCTGGCGGACCTCAAGGCCACCTCGGCCCATGAGGAGGAGCCCCCGCCGCCCGAGGACGACCACGCTCCGGAGCCGGTCCCGGACGATCTGTTCGGCGGGAAGTTCGACCTCCCGCCGGACCGGGACCTGTACTACCGCGACGGCGCGCCCCGCCCGGCCATCGACCCGGCGGCGCTGCTGGAGGGGCTGAACGAGAACCAGCGCGCGGCCGTGGTGCACGCCGGCTCCCCCCTGCTCATCGTGGCCGGTGCGGGCTCTGGTAAGACCCGCGTGCTCACGCACCGCATCGCCCATCTGCTGGCCGAGCGGGGCGCGCACCCCGGCGAGATCCTCGCGATCACCTTCACCAACAAGGCCGCGGGTGAGATGAAGGAGCGCGTCGAGCAGCTCGTCGGCCCGCGCGCGAACGCGATGTGGGTGATGACCTTCCACAGCGCGTGCGTGCGCATCCTGCGGCGCGAGTCGAAGAAGCTCGGCTTCACGTCCTCGTTCTCGATCTACGACGCGGCCGACAGCAAGCGTCTGATGGCGCTCGTCTGCCGCGATCTGGACCTGGACCCCAAGCGGTTCCCGCCCAAGTCCTTCAGCGCCAAGATCTCCAACCTGAAGAACGAGCTGATCGACGAGGAGGACTTCGCGGCCCAGGCCGTCGACGGCTTCGAGAAGACCCTCGCCCAGGCGTACGCGCTCTACCAGTCCCGCCTCCGCGAGGCGAACGCCCTCGACTTCGACGACCTGATCATGACGACGGTCAACCTGCTGCGCGCCTTCCCGGACGTCGCCGAGCACTACCGCCGCCGCTTCCGCCATGTGCTGGTCGACGAGTACCAGGACACCAACCACGCCCAGTACGCCCTGGTAAGCGAGCTGGTCGGCCCGGCGCACGGCGACCGGCCCGAGGGCGCGCCGTCCGGTGAGCACGTCCCGCGGCCGGCCGAACTGTGCGTCGTGGGAGACGCCGACCAGTCGATCTACGCCTTCCGTGGCGCGACCATCCGCAACATCCTCCAGTTCGAGGAGGACTACCCGGACGCCACGACGATCCTCCTGGAGCAGAACTACCGCTCCACCCAGACGATCCTGAGCGCCGCCAACGCGGTCATCGAGCGCAACGAGTCGCGCCGCCCCAAGAACCTGTGGACCAACGCGGGCATGGGCGCGCGGATCACCGGCTACGTCGCCGACACCGAGCACGACGAGGCGCAGTTCGTCGCCGACGAGATCGACCGTCTCACCGACAAGGGCGAGGCAAAGGCGGGCGACGTCGCCGTTTTCTACCGCACCAATGCCCAGTCCCGTGTCTTCGAAGAGATCTTCATCCGTGTCGGCCTGCCCTACAAGGTCGTCGGCGGCGTCCGCTTCTACGAGCGCAAGGAGGTCCGGGACGTCCTGGCGTACCTGCGGGTGCTGGCGAACCCGGAGGACTCCGTGCCCCTGCGGCGGATCCTGAACGTGCCGAAGCGGGGGATCGGCGAGCGCGCCGAAGCGATGATCGACGCCCTCGCGCAACGGGAGAAGATCAGCTTCGCGCAGGCGCTGCGGCGGGTCGACGAGGCGTACGGGATGGCGGCCCGCTCGACCAACGCCGTCAAGCGGTTCAACGCGCTGATGGAGGACCTGCGGACGATCGTGGAGTCGGGCGCCGGACCGGCCACGGTCCTGGAGGCGATCCTTGAACGCACCGGCTACCTGGCCGAGTTGCAGGCCTCGACCGACCCACAGGACGAGACCCGTATCGAGAACCTCCAGGAACTCGCCGCTGTGGCCCTGGAGTTCGAGCAGGAGCGCGGGGAAGGCGCGGCACCATCAGAGGGTGCCACTCCGGCGGGCACGCTGGCGGAATTCCTGGAGCAGGTCGCCCTGGTCGCCGACTCCGACCAGATCCCCGACGAGGAGGAGGGCGGCGGCGTCATCACCCTGATGACCCTCCACACCGCCAAGGGCCTGGAGTTCCCGGTGGTCTTCCTCACCGGCATGGAGGACGGTGTCTTCCCGCACATGCGTGCGCTCGGCCAGACCAAGGAGCTGGAGGAGGAACGGCGCCTGGCCTACGTCGGCATCACTCGCGCGCGCGAGCGGCTGTACCTCACCCGCTCGACCATGCGCAGCGCCTGGGGCCAGCCCTCGTACAACCCGCCCTCCCGCTTCCTGGAGGAGATCCCGGACCAGCATCTGGAGTGGAAGCGGACGGGTGCCTCCTTCGCTCCCGTGTCCTCTGGGCCGGTCTCGGGCGTGGCGGCCTCCCTGTCGTCGTCCCGGTCGCGGTCCTCGGCCGCGGGCGCGTCCGGTTTCGCCACGCGCAGGAGTGGTGCGACGGAGAAGCCGGTGGTCTCCTTGGCGGTCGGTGACCGCGTCACGCACGATCAGTTCGGCCTGGGCACGGTCGTCGGTGTGAAGGGCACAGGATCCAACACGGAGGCGACGATCGACTTCGGGGACACCAAGCCGAAGCGGCTGCTGCTGCGGTACGCGCCGGTGGAGAAGCTGTAGCCCCTCAGCCGGGCCCCGCCCGATGGCGGGGCCCGGCTGAGGAGTTGTCGGCTACGTCGGGTTCAGTCCGTGGCTCCGGAGCCAGGAGAGCGGGTCGATCGCGGAACCCCCGCCGGGCCGTACCTCGAAGTGCAGGTGCGGGCCGGTCGAGTTCCCCGAGTTGCCGGAGCTCGCGATCGGATCGCCGGCCTTCACGGCCGTACCGGACGCGACCCGGTAGCTGGAGAGGTGGCAGTACCACGTCTCCGTGCCGTCCTTCGCGGACAGGATCATCATGTTTCCGTACGCGCTGTTCCACTGCGTACGGATCGTGCCGTCGGTCGCTGCCAGCACCGTCGTCCCGTACGAGACCGGGAAGTCGATGCCGGTGTGGACGGACATCCAGTTGATGCCCGCCTGGCCGAAGTAGGCGCTGAGACCGTGCTGCAGGACCGGCACCGCGAACTTCGGACGCAGTCGCTCCCTGAGCGCCGCTTCCGCCGCCGCCTTCTTCTGCTCGGCCAGCTGTTGGGCCTTGAGGTCGATGCGTTCCTGCGTCCGGCTCACCCGGTCGCCGAAGTCGTTCGCGCCCGCGGAGAGGCCGGCGAGTTGGGTGTCCAGCTTCTTGTTGGCGGTGGACGGTTTCACGGGAGTCGCCGTGGACGCGCCGGCCGCCGTGTCCTTGTCGCCGCCCCCGCCGACGCCGACGGTCGCGGCGGCGATCCCGGCGACGCCCATCACGCACATCGACGGCACGGCGACCGTCAGCAGCGCGGATCGTTTGGCCGCGGGGCGGCGCCGGGACCGGTTCGCAGCGCGGGACGCGCCACGCGAGGAAGGAGTGATCTCCTCCTCGTCGTCGAGCAGCGGCGCGTCGCGGAACTCCTCCGGCGCGGAATGCGGCTCTTCGTCGGCCTCGGGTTCGCCGTACGGGAACTGCTCGAAGCCGGTGGTCTGTTGGTCGAAGGGCTCGGCCGTCTGGTCGAAGGGCTCGGCCGTCTGGTGGTGGGGCTCGGGGGCGATCTGCTCGAAGGTCGGGGTCGCCGTGGCCGCTGCGGTCTGCCGGTCGAGCGTCTCGTGCTCGGCGGTGCCGCCGGAGTTCCACTGCGTGGCGTCGTACGTGCCCGTGTCGAAAGTCTGCGTGCCCCATTCCCATTGCGGGGTCCGGTCCGCCGACTGGCCGGCCTCGAGCCAGGCGTGTGCGTCCCACTGGCCCGTGGCATCGGGGGCCGCGGCCTGTGCGGGGATCCCTGCAAGGTGCTGGTAGCCGGTCGCCCAGGCTGCCGTGTCGTAGCTGCCGGTGTCGAAAGCGGCATGGTGCTGGGCCGCGTACGGGTCCTGGAGCAGGGTCTGGTGTGTGCCGGTGCCGAGCGTCGTGTGGCTGCCGGTGGACCACTGGGTGGCGTCGTACGAACCGGTCGAGCCGTCGCCCGGGAAGCCGCCGTAGAGGGGGCCGGCCGCGAAGTCGGCGGTCATCTGGCCGTCGGTGCCGAACGCGGCCGCGGCGGGGTCGGCGTACGGGGTGAACTCACCGTACTGGCCTCCCTGCTGGCCATATGACGCGAAGTGCGCCGAGGCGGCATCGGAGGCCAAAGCCGGGGGAGTGGTGCTCCCCGACGGGTGACGGTCGTTCACCGACTTCTCTTTCGCCTCGACAACAAGGGCTGGCAGAGCAGTGCGGCGACTGTACCCGGCGGTATGCGGGCGCGACAATCTTCGGCAGGTTTCACGCAGGTGGGAAACGGGCATTCGGCCGTGATTCGGCGGCACCCGGCACGACCTTGGCTCTGTGTTCGATAAATGTTCGATGGCGTGTGTGGGGGGCAGAGGCGGCCCGTCGTGGTCGCGGGCGGGTCTCACGTCTCCGTTCGTCGGACTGACCCGTGCGGTTCGCGGCGGCGATGGAATATCGCGCGGTACTCCCTCGGACGCCGGCCCGTGTGTCTGGCGAAGATGCCGCTGAACGCGCCGGGATCGCGGTACCCGACGTCAGCGGCGATGCTTGCGACGGTCCTGTCGGTCGTCTCCAGCAGGTGTTTGGCCCGACGTACCCGGACCGCCTGCAGATACCCGAGTGGCGTCTCGCCGGCTTCCTCGCCGAAGCGGCGGAGCATGGTTCTCGTGCTCACATGGAACTCCTGGGCGAGGGCGGGCAGGTCATAGCGGGCACCGAGGTTCTGGTCGAGCCACCGCTTGACGTTGAGCGAGAACTCCCTGCCCGCCGTGGGCACGAGTTCCGAGTCGACATAGGAAGCCTGCGTGGAACGCGCGTCGTCGACCAGCGCCACACGCGCGGTGCTCCGGGCGACGCGGGGGCCGTCGTGCTCGCGGATGAACTGCAGCGCGAAGTCGTACATGGCGCTGAAGGCCGCTGTGGTCGTCACCCCCCGGTCGGTCACTACCAGGCTCTCCGGGCGGAGGCGCACATCGGCGTACCGACGGGCGAACCGATCCGCGAACAACCAGGACGTGGTCGCTTCGCGCCCGCCGAGCAGCCCGGCTTCAGCGACCAGGAAGGCGCCCACGCAGATCGACACGACAGCGGTCCCGGAGGCCGCGTGCGCTCGAATCGACGCTACTTCCGGCCCCAGGTTCGCGAGCGTCGCGTCGAGATCGAGCGTGGGCGAGAGCTCGAAACCCGGCACGATCAGGACGTCCACCGGGCGCATCGCCGAGACGTCGAGGACCGAGCCGCCGGACGCGATCACACGCCGCCGGGGCGAGACGACCGACACCTCATAGGCCGGCTGAACCGGCCCCTGCGCCGCGGCGACATGAGTCGCCATGGTCAGGAGGTCGGGGACTCCGAACACCTCCGACGCGAAGCAGCCGGGGTAGGCCAGCACACCGACTCGCAGCGGACTCATGCGTCCCTCCGGCGCCCTTGAACGGGTGGCGATATTACCGGGATACATGGCGATGCCGCCGCTTCTCAGGAGCGACGGCCCCTCACCATCATCTCGGTCATGACCATCATGCGAGGACAGAGCGACCCCTTGGACGACTTCTCGCGCAGAGCCGTCAGCGTCGATGGGGCCGACAAGACCGTGTACGTTGCCGGGTCGGGGCCGGCCGTCATCCTCATGCCCGAGATGCCGGGCATCAGCCCCGACGTCGCGCGGTTCGCACGGTGGGTGCGAGATGCCGGCTTCTCCGTGTACCTGCCTTCTCTCTTCGGCGTCGACGGTGCCTATCCGCTCGCCGAGGCAGGCGAGACCATCGTTCGACGCGCGTGCGTCAGCGCCGAGTTCCGGGCGTTCGCCGGTGGCGGCACCAGCCCCGTCGTCACATGGCTGCGCGGCCTTGCCCGCCTGGCGCACACCGAACGTGGCGGGCCCGGCGTCGGCGCCGTCGGCCTGTGTTTCACCGGCAACTTCGCCCTGACCATGGCGCTCGAACCGGCTGTCATCGCACCGGTGGTCAACCATCCGTCGCTGCCGCTCGACGACCCCGGCGGCCTGGAGATCGGCGACGAAGACGCCGCTGCCGTGGCTGAGCGCGTAGCGCGCGACGGATTGAAGGTTCTCGCCTACCGTTTCGACAGCGACAGGTGGTGCACCGGCCGGCGGTTCGCGGCATACCGAGCACTGCTCGGGGAAGCGTTCGACGGCCGCGTACTCAAGGCCGAGACGGCGAACACGAACCCTCCGCCCTTCTTCCGTGACGTCGTCGGTTGCGCCCACAGTGTTGTCACGGCACACCTCGTCGACCAGGACGGTCATCCCACCGTGCAGGCCCGGGACGAGATCATCGCCTTCCTGGCCGAGCGGCTCGGGGTGCAGCCGGAATGAGCCCTTGACGCTCCAGCACCCGGCGACGCGACGGACCGCCGCCGCTTACGACCTGGGGAGCGATAGGGCGCGGCGTCGCGGCGTCCGGCACGGCCGCTCACGGCGTTGCCGAAATGTCCTGGTAGCTCCGCTACGAGGGCCATCCGGCGCCTCGCGATCGACCGCACCGGACGCCGCTCCTTCACCCACTCCCTATCGCTCCCCAGGCCGTTACCGCTGCGATCCGGTCGTCGCACGGGGGCCGTGCCGGACCTGTCGTGCCGTGGATGTCACGCCACGGGCAGACCCCCGCCCCGGGTGGCGGCGGGGGCTCCTGCCGGTTCGAGGTCGAGTGCCTCCCGTATCCCGGCCGCGACCGCTGGGTGTACCGGCAGGGCGAGGTGGCCGATGCCGCTCACTCGTACGTTCTGTGCCAGCAGGTCGGGGTGGTCGACGCAGGCCGTCTCCAGCGGGTCCATCAGCGGGTCCAGATCGCTCCAGAAGCTCACGAAGTGTGTACGGCAGCCGGGAGCCGGTCCGCGCAGTTCCTCGATCAGTCCGGAACCCGGACGCATCTGGCGGACGATCGGGTGGGCGTTCGCGAGCGGTGCGACACGGGTGCCGGAGTGGGGTGTACCCAGCGTGACGAGAGTACGGACGCGGAGGTCGCCGCCGAGGCACTGCGCGTAGTAGCGCGCGATCAGCCCGCCCAGGCTGTGTCCGACGACGTCCACCTGCGGCTGTCCGGTGCGCTCGCAGATCTCCTCGATGTGCCGGCCCAGCAGTTGCGCCGCGGTGCGAATGTCGCAGGTCAGCGGAGAGTAATTGAGCGATTCGATGTGCTGCCGGCCGTGCTGTGCGAGATTGCGGCGCAGCAGGACGAAGACCGAGCGGTTGTCGATGAACCCGTGGAGGAGGATGACCGGGGGTTTGGCCACGATGGGCAGTGGCGCGGCGTCCGCCGGGGGAGCGGGCAGGGCGGAGTGGCGCTCTGGAGTGATCCCCGAGGGGTAGAGGAGCACATGCCCGGCGAGGATCGCGAGCTCCAGGGCGGTCGCCTTCAGGAGGGCCATGGAGACTCCGGCCAGCCTGCTGGGAAACAGGCGCTGGCAGAGCGGAACCAAGGGCTGCACTGGCCCGGTTACCTTCATGGCCGACCTCCCGTCGGCGCACGGGGGGCGTCCCTGTCCCCTGTGTGCCCTCATGGAAAGCCGTGGTGGCGGTGGCCTGCGGAGTGCATACCTCGCATGCGGTGTGTGAGGCGCCGGTGATGCGGCGGGGCCTTTTCGTCGAATTGACGTGACCCTGTCGCTCTGACGCGGTTCCCGTCCTCCTCCTACGGGTCTGACTCCCCGCTTTCCTTGCGTACCATCGCCGACGAGCCACACCGACCCGCGCGCCCCGACGGGTGTGGGTGCGGCCGCCTCGCTGCGGCTCTCCGTGCGCACGATCCGCTCAGTCCGTGGCGCTCGAGCCGAAGACACGGCCCGTGCGCCGCCGGAATGAGGGGACCCTGCGCGGCGAACGTGTCCCACGTGTGATTTCCCCCTCGGTCCGCACCGTGAAACTGCCAGGTGCGCGATCCTGGCGATAACGTTCGTTCACTTCCCGGGTCGGTGCGGCGCGGGGCGCCCCCGTCCGCGGCCCGCATGTCCGCCGAAGCGGTGGTGTGGCGGCAGGGCGGTACGGCGGTACAGGGTGGAGTAGTCGCTTCATGGAGGCAGTGATGGGTGTGGCAGCCGGTCCGATCCGCGTGGTGGTGGCCAAGCCGGGGCTCGACGGCCACGATCGGGGGGCCAAGGTGATCGCGCGGGCGCTGCGCGACGCGGGTATGGAGGTCATCTACACCGGCCTCCACCAGACGCCCGAGCAGATCGTCGACACGGCGATTCAGGAGGACGCCGACGCGATCGGGCTGTCGATCCTGTCGGGCGCGCACAACACGCTGTTCGCCGCGGTGATCGATCTGCTGAAGCAGCGCGACGCGGAGGACATTCTCGTCTTCGGCGGCGGGATCATCCCCGAGGGGGATATCCCGCCGCTGAAGGAGAAGGGCGTCGCGGAGATCTTCACCCCCGGGGCGACGACCGCGTCGATCGTGGACTGGGTGCGGGCGAACGTACGCCAGCCGGCACAGGCGTAGCGCTCCCCTTGCGGCGCGCCGCCACGAAGGGCGACGCGCCGCACCGGCGGAGAGCGGGTGGAACCCGGTCATACCGGTCGGGGGTCTGGGGGCACAGCCCCCAGTTCCTCCTGCATCGCCGCGCGCAGGCGCAACGTCGTCGTGAGGCGCTGGAATGCCTCTGCCCAGTAGCTTCCCGCGCCCGGCGACGTGTCCTCCGTCTCGTCGGGTATCCCCGTCAGTGCGTCGAGGCGGGTCGCTTCCACGGGGTCGAGGCAGCGCTCCGCCAGGCCCATCACCCCGCTGAAACTCCATGGGTAACTACCCGCGTCCCGCGCGATGTTGAGAGCGTCCACGACCGCCCGGCCCAGCGGGGCGGCCCATGGTGTCGCACACACTCCGAGGAGCTGGAACGCCTCCGACAGGCCGTGCGCGGCGATGAACCCCGCGACCCAGTCGGCGCGTTCCTCCGCGCCCAACGTCGACAGCAGCTTGGCCCGTTCGGCCAGGGAGACCGCCCCCGGGCCTCCGGCATCCGGCGCCGAGGGCGGTCCGAGCAGGGCCCGGGACCAGCCGGTGTCCCGCTGCCGCACCGCCGCCCGGCACCATGCCGCGTGCAGTTCGCCCCGCCAGTCGTCCGCCACCGGCAGCGCGACGATCTCCTCCGGTGTACGCCCCCCGAGTCGCGCCGCCCATGAGCCGAGCGGTGCCGCCTCCGCCAACTGGCCCAGCCACCACGAACGTTCGCCACGCCCCGCGGGCGGCTTCGGCACCACTCCGTCGCGCTCCATGCCCGCATCGCACTGGTGCGGCGCCTCGACGACGATCGTCGGCTCCCCCCGCGTACGGTCGACCGCCACACAGGCCACCGCCCGTTCCGCCATCCGCCCGGCCAGGGCCGAGTCCGGCAGCGCGGAGAGCAACTCCGCTGCCGTCGCCCGCACATTGCGGCTCCGGTCGGAGAGCGCCTGCTCCAGGAACGGCTCGTCCGCGGACCCGAGCCGTGTGCGGAGCGAGTCCAGGAACATCAGGCGGTCCTCGGCCCGCTCCGTCGCCCACGTGGTGGTCAGCAGTGCGCGGGCGGCGGCAGGACGCCGGGCGCGGAGCGCGCCGAGCAGGGCCACCCGCTCCGCGAACAGGCCTTCCTGCCACAGTTGCCGGATGCGGTCCGTCTCGTCCGGCGGCGGTTCGGATCCACCGCCGGGCGCGGAGCGCAGCGCGAAGCGCCAGTCTGCATTCAGCCGTGCCAGCCACAGGGCGCGCGGGCCGGCGAAGGCCAGCGCCGCGGGCCGTAGGTCCGTACGGCCGCGAGCCGCGTCCAGGAGCGCCGGCAGTGCTTCCGGAGGTGCGGCAAAGCCGCGCTCATTGGCCAGGGCCAGCCACTGGGGCAGCAGCTCCATGAGGTCGGGTGCTGTCCCCCGGCGCCCGCCGCCGGCCGTGCCGGGGCGGTTCGACAGCAGCATGGCCAGTCTGCGGGCCGCCGCGGGCGGCAGGGGCGGGCGCGGGTCCGCGGCCGCGGGCTCCGGCCGGGGCTTCGCCGGTGCGGGGCGCAGCCCGGCCCTGCGGCGCACGGTTTTCACGGCGGCCAGGTCCAGCAGCGCCCTTGGTGCCTCGCGGCCGGGCGGCAGCCATGGCGGCGTACGCCGGTCCGTGCCCAGCAGCGCCACGGTCACGACCTCCTCCCAGGGCACGGCGGCGGGGGTGTCCGGCGCAGCCGCAGTCGCACGCATGTCGGTCCCTTCCAGGTCGCTGTCAAGGTTGCTCGGGTGTGTCGTCAGCACAGCGCGACTGCCTCTCCCGTTCCCCGGGGCCAGGCCGTCAGCGGAGTGAAGCCGCGGTGGCCGCACTCGCCGAAGACTGTGACCGGGGCACCGCCTGACAGCGCGACCAGGCGCCACAGGCCTGGACGGGCGATCGCCGACGGGGTCAGTGGCAGGGCCGTGTCGCCGTCAGCGTCCGCCAGCTGCCAGGCGTCCTCGGCCGGCGTCGGTATGACCCGGCCCAGCGTCACCGGGAACGAGTCCAGCCACGGGTCGTCCCGCAGCGCCTCTCCGTAACGCGCCGCCGCCTGGTCCGCGCTCACACCCGGCGGCCGCACCGGTGCCGGTGCCGGGGCCGTGAACCGCTCGCCCAGGGCGGCCCGCAGCTGCCCCGCTCCCGGGTACGCCGACAGCTCCGCCGCGAAGGTCAGGCCCACCGGGAGGGCCAGCTCCGGCGCACGCCCTGCCGCGCCGTAGGAGAGAAGCAGCGCGGTGCGCTGGGATGTTGCCCCGTACAGCCAGATCCGGCGCGTGGTGAGCCGGCCGTCCGAGGTGTCGTACTGCGCCAGGACGAGCCAGTGGTCGCGAACGGGCGGACCGTCCGGCGAGCCCGGCAGGCCGACCCGCGAGCGGACCGTCGCCGCCGTACCGTCCGGCAGCCGCTCGCGGCGCAGCCAGCCCTGGTCCAGCAGGTGCAGCAGCGCACACTCCTCCAGCAGGCGCACCGGCCAGCCGGGTCCCGACGACGGGATCGCCCCCAACTCCCGCACCCGCGCGGCCAGTCCTGGAGCCTGGGCGTCGACCATCCGGGCCGCGGTCTCCTCCCACAGCCCGTACTCCGCCTGCTCGGCCGCGGCCAGGCCGCCGCGCAGCAGATCGGTCAGCCGCTGCTCCAGCTCCGTCGCCCCCGCCGTGATCCGCTCGGCCCGCTGCTCCGCCCTGCGCCGGGCCGCCTGCGGATCAGCGGACGCGCCGGAGGCCGAGCCGCCCGCCGTCCGCTTCTGCTGCGCGCGCTGCCGGCGCCCCTCGATCCACTGCTGTGCCCAGTCCGGCGCCTGCCCCCGTGGCACCGTCCCGTCCCCACCTGCCCAGAGCAGCAGCAGTCCCAGCGCGTGCTTGCACGGGAACTTGCGGCTCGGGCAACTGCACTTGTACGCGGGCCCGGCCGCGTCCGCGATGTCGACCACCGTCCGATACGGCTTGCTGCCACTGCCCTTGCACAGTCCCCACACCGTCCCCTCGTCAGAACTGCCCGCCTCCGACCACGGCCCGGCCGCGCCGAGTTTGCTTCCCGCTTTGCGTGACGCGGCGTCAGGCGCCAGTGCCAGCACCTGATCCGCAATCCAGCGCACCCCCTGCTGAGTCATGTCATCGACGGTAGGCCCCCGCACTGACAGTCGACCGCAGCGACCGTGTTTGCGCAGGTCACAGTGCATTGTCAGTGGTGTGGTGCACGGTTGTCAGCAGATCCGAACCGGCCCAGCTGGAGGGGGAATCGGCCATGCGTGTGTCCGTTGATCCGAAGTCCGTCGAATCGAGTCCGAGTGTGTCCGCGCCCGCGAACGAGAGCGGGGACGCCGCCCCGGACGGGCAGGGATCCGTGCCCGTGCGCACGCCGGGGGACGACGAGGCGCGAGGGGAGGGGAACGGGGCATCCGAGGCACTGCGGCCGCACGCCGAGGACGCCTTCGCGGCCGAACTCGCCGCGCTGGCCGCACAGGACGACCGCCCCCGCCCGGCCCGCTGGAAGCTGTCGCCGTGGGCCGTGGCCACGTATCTGCTGGGCGGCACGCTGCCGGACGGCACGGTGATCACGCCGAAGTACGTGGGTCCGCGCCGCATCGTCGAGGTCGCGGTCACCACGCTCGCCACCGACCGCGCCCTGCTCCTGCTCGGCGTGCCCGGTACGGCGAAGACCTGGGTGTCCGAGCACCTGGCGGCGGCCATCAGCGGTGACTCCACCCTGCTCGTGCAGGGCACGGCCGGGACACCGGAAGAGGCGATCCGATACGGCTGGAACTACGCGCGGCTGCTCGCGCACGGACCGAGCCGCGAGGCGCTCGTGCCCAGCCCCGTCATGCGGGCCATGGCCGAGGGGATGACCGCACGCGTCGAAGAGCTGACCCGCATCCCGGCCGACGTCCAGGACACGCTGATCACGATCCTGTCGGAGAAGACCCTGCCGATACCGGAGCTGGGGCAGGAGGTGCAGGCCGTCCGCGGCTTCAACCTGATCGCTACGGCCAACGACCGCGACCGCGGCGTCAACGACCTGTCGAGCGCGCTGCGCCGCCGCTTCAACACGGTGGTGCTGCCGCTGCCGGAGAGCGCCGATGCCGAGGTCGACATCGTCTCCCGCCGGGTCGATCAGATCGGCCGCTCGCTCGACCTGCCGGCCGTGCCCGACGGCATCGACGAGATCCGTCGTGTCGTCACGGTCTTCCGCGAGCTGCGAGGCGGCGTCACGACCGACGGCCGTACGAAGCTGAAGTCGCCCAGCGGCACGCTGTCCACCGCCGAGGCGATCTCCGTCATCACCAACGGACTCGCGCTCGCAGCCCACTTCGGCGACGGCGTGCTGCGCGCGGGCGATGTCGCCGCGGGCATCCTCGGCGCCGTCGTGCGCGATCCGGCGGCCGACCGCGTCGTCTGGCAGGAGTATCTGGAGGCGGTGGTCCGCGAGCGTGACGGATGGGCGGACTTCTACCGCGCGTGCCGGGAGGTGACCGCATGAACGACTACGGCTCCGCGTGGACCTTCCCGGGCGGGGCGAGCGGTGTGACGGCCGCGGGAGACCCGGCGAGTACAGGACCGATCGGGGACGACGACCCGGGGTGGTCCGGGCCGCGAGGGGGATCAGGTGACAAGCGCTGACAGGCCGCCGGGCGGGACGGCCGACGAGGGGCCACTGCTGTTCGGGGTGCGGCATCACGGCCCGGGATCCGCGCGGGCGGTACGGGCCGCGCTGGAGGCGGCACGACCGCGGGCCGTACTGATCGAGGGGCCGCCGGAGGCGGACGCCCTGATCCCGCTCGCGGCCGACCAGGAGATGCGGCCGCCGGTGGCGCTGCTCGCACACGCCGTGGACGAGCCCGGGCGGTCGGCATTCTGGCCGCTGGCCGAGTTCTCCCCGGAATGGGTGGCGCTCCGCTGGGCCCTGGAACACGGTGCTGCGGCCAAGTTCATCGACCTGCCGGCCACGCACACGCTGGCGTGGGGGAAGGAGGAGCAGGCGCCCGCGGAGGGCGAGCCCGGGGGCGCGGGGCCGGCGCCGGAGGCCGAAGCCCCCGCCCCGCCCCAGGGCCCCGCCGACGCCGTCCGTGTGGACCCTCTCGCCGTGCTCGCCGAAACCGCCGGGTACGACGACCCGGAGCGCTGGTGGGAGGACGTCGTCGAGCACCGGGGCGCGGGGAAGGGCGATGTGCTCGCGCCGTTCGCCGCACTGGAGGACGCCATGACGGCGCTGCGGGAGGAGTACGGCACCGGGGGACCCGAGCGTGACCTCGTGCGGGAGGCCTGTATGAGGCTCCAAGTACGCGCCGCACAGAGGGAGGTCGGGCATGACGTGGCCGTCGTGTGCGGGGCCTGGCACGTGCCCGCGCTGCGGCGGAGGACCACCGCCGCCGCCGACCGCGCCCTGTTGAAGGGGCTGCCCAAGGTGAAGACGGACATGACCTGGGTGCCCTGGACGTACCGAAGGCTGTCCCGGGCCGGCGGCTATGGCGCGGGCATCGACTCGCCCGGCTGGTACGGGCATCTGTTCGAGGCCCCGGACCGGCCGGTCGAGCGGTGGTTGACCAAGGTCGCCGGTCTGCTGCGCGAGGAGGACCGGATCGTGTCGTCCGCGCATGTCATCGAGGCGGTCCGGCTCGCCGGGACACTGGCGGCGCTGCGCGGACGTCCCCTGCCGGGGCTGTCCGAGACGACCGACGCGGTGCGGGCGGTGATGTGCGAGGGCTCGGACGTGCCGCTGGCGCTGGTGCGCGACCGGCTCGTGGTCGGCGATGTCCTGGGGGAGGTGCCGGCGTCGGCCCCCGCCGTGCCGTTGCAGCGGGATCTCGCGCGGCTCCAGAAGCGGCTGCGGCTCAAACCGGAGTCGCGGGAGCGGGAGCTGGAGCTGGACCTGCGCAAGGAGACGGACGCCGCGCGCAGCCGGCTGCTGCACCGGCTGCGTCTGCTCGGCGTCGGCTGGGGCGAGCCCGCGGCCTCGCGCGGCAGCACGGGGACGTTCCGGGAGACCTGGCGGCTGCACTGGGAGCCGGAGCTGGCGGTGCGGGTCGCCGAGGCCGGGGTGTGGGGGACGACCGTGCTCGCCGCCGCGACCGCCAAGGCTGAGGCGGACGCGGTCGGCGCGCAGGCACTCGCCGACGTCACGGCGCTCGCCGAGCGCTGCCTGCTGGCGGAGCTGCCGGACGCGCTGCCCGAGGTGATGCGGGTCCTCGCCGACCGCGCGGCCCTCGACGCCGACGTCGGCCATCTCGCCGAGGCTCTGCCCGCCCTGGTCCGCTCCCTGCGCTACGGGGATGTGCGCGGCACGGACACCCGGGCACTGGCGGGCGTCGCGGCGGGCCTTGCCGAGCGCGTGTTCGTCGGGCTGCCACCGGCGTGTGCCGCGCTCGACGCGGAGGCGGCCGCGGAGATGCGACGCCATGTGGACGCGGTGCACGGGGCGGTGGGGCTGCTCGGAGAGGCGATCGCCGAGGCCCACGGCGACATACGCGGACGGTGGTGCTCGGTGCTGCGGGCGCTCTCCGTACGGGGCACCGTCGCGGGCATCGTCCGCGGGCGGGCCGTGCGTCTGCTCCTGGACGACGGGGAGGTGACGCAGGAGGAGGCCGCGCGGCTCATGGGGCTCGTGCTGTCGCCGGGGACGGCGCCGGCGGACGCGGCCGCGTGGATCGAGGGGTTCGTCGGGGGCGGCTCGGGCGGCGGGATGCTGCTCGTGCACGACGAGCGGCTGCTCGGACTGGTCGACGCATGGCTGACCGGGGTCCCGGCGGAGGCGTTCACCGACGTACTGCCCCTGCTGCGGCGCACGTTCTCGGTGTATGAGCAGGGGGTGCGGCGCACGCTCGGTGAGCTGGTGCGGCGCGGGCCGGGTGTGCGTGGGGGCGCGGAGAACGCCGGGGCGGGCGTCCCCGGGTTTGCGTCCGAGCCCGACATCGAGCGGGCGGACGCGGTGGTGCCGCTGCTGCGGCTGCTGCTCGGCCTGGACGAGTCCGCCGGAAGCGATGTCGACGACCTTGTGGGAGTGGCCCGATGAGCACACAGAGGACCGATTGCGATCAGGCCGCTCCCTCGGGCGGCCGGCCCCCCGAGGCCGGCGAGCGCCTGCGGCGATGGCGGCTCGTGCTCGGGGGAGACGCGGCGGACGGCACCGGGTGCGGACTCACCGGGCAGGACGCGGCGATGGACGGGGCACTGGCCGCGCTGTACGGCAAGGGGGACAAGTCGCAGCGGGGGCGGGACCGTTCGGCGGGGCTCGGGGCGTCCGCGCCGTCCGTGGCGCGCTGGCTCGGGGACATCCGGACGTACTTCCCCTCGTCCGTCGTGCAGGTCATGCAGCGTGACGCCATCGACCGGCTCGGGCTGTCCACGCTGCTGATGGAGCCGGAGATGCTGGAGGCGGTCGAGGCGGACGTGCATCTGGTCGGCACGCTGCTCTCGCTGAACAAGGCGATGCCGGAGACCACCAAGGAGACGGCGCGGACGGTGGTGCGCAAGGTCGTCGAGGACCTGGAGAAGCAGCTCGCCACCCGCACCCGGGCCACGCTCACCGGTGCCCTCGACCGCAGCGCCCGGATCACCCGGCCCCGCCACCACGACATCGACTGGAACCGGACGATAGCGGCCAACCTCAAGCACTATCTGCCCGAGTACCGCACGGTGGTGCCGGAGCGGCTGATCGGGTACGGGCGGGCGTCCCAGTCCGTGAAGAAGGAGGTCATCCTCTGCGTCGACCAGTCGGGCTCGATGGCGGCGTCGGTGGTGTACGCGTCCGTGTTCGGTGCGGTCCTCGCGTCCATGCGGTCCATCGCCACCCGGCTCGTCGTCTTCGACACGGCCGTCGTCGATCTCACCGACCAGCTCGACGACCCCGTCGACGTCCTCTTCGGAACTCAGCTCGGCGGCGGCACGGACATCAACCGGGCGCTGGCGTACTGCCAGTCCCGGATCACCCGGCCCGCGGAGACCGTCGTGGTCCTCATCAGTGATCTGTACGAAGGGGGGATCCGGAACGAGATGCTCAAGCGGGTGGCGGCGATGAAGACGTCGGGGGTCCAGTTCGTGACGCTGCTCGCGCTCTCCGACGAGGGGGCGCCCGCGTACGACCGCGAGCACGCGGCGGCGCTCGCGACGCTGGGCGCACCGGCCTTTGCGTGCACGCCCGACCTGTTCCCGGAGGTGATGGCGGCGGCGATCGAGAAGCGGCCCCTGCCGGTACCGGAGGCGGCGTGACGCCTCGCGGGTGGGGGCGTGGGCGAGACCGGCCGTTCGCACAGAGGTCGCGTGGCGGGACGCGCCGTTCGTCACAGGGCACGGCCGGAACCGCCGGGACGGGCGCCGGCTCGCCGGCCGGCCGTACGGTGACCGGTGTCAGGGGCCGCCGTCACACCCGGACCACCTGAGGCGGGCAGGTACCGGCAGTACGGCGTCTGAATCACCGCTGCCGTACGGCGCGCGCTGCGGCTCCCTCGTACGGTGACTTCGCGGGGCCGAGGACCCGGACGGCCGAAAGTCGTCGGCCCATGCCCGACCGCAATCGCGCCGACCTGCCGGGCGGCCCCCTGTGGCGTGACACAAGGGGCCCATCGGGTCAATCCCGCCCCCGGTGGGACCCTGCCGGCTCGGCCGCGCGTGTGACAGGTATCACCGCTCAGGGGCGAGCTGCGATTTAGAGCCCCACTGCATGCGGCGATAACCTGCGAGACGGACATGCCGCGCGCTCGGACACCGTGTGCGCCTCCCTAGTGACAGTGCGGACGTCACGTTGCCCTTCGCGGCACGCCCACGCATCCAACGAACCACGAACCGCGAGATCACTGATAGGGACGGAAGCGCGTGGACCTGTTCGAGTACCAGGCGAGGGACCTCTTCGCCAAGCACGGTGTACCGGTGCTGGCCGGTGAAGTCATCGACACGCCTGAGGCGGCGCGCGAGATCACCGAGAGGCTGGGCGGCAAGTCGGTCGTCAAGGCCCAGGTGAAGGTCGGTGGTCGCGGCAAGGCCGGTGGCGTCAAGCTGGCCGCCACCCCGGACGAGGCCGTCGCCCGCGCGACGGACATCCTCGGCATGGACATCAAGGGCCACACGGTCCACAAGGTGATGCTCGCCGAGACGGCCCCGGAGATCCTCGAGGAGTACTACGTCTCCTTCCTCCTCGACCGCGCCAACCGCACCTTCCTCTCCATCGCCTCCGTCGAGGGCGGCATGGAGATCGAGGAGGTCGCGGCCACCCGCCCCGAGGCCGTCGCCAAGATCGCGGTCGACGCCATCGACGGTGTCGACAAGGCGAAGGCCCAGGAGATCGTCGCCGCGGCCAAGTTCCCGGCCGAGGTCGCCGACAAGGTCGCCGACGTCCTGGTCAGCCTCTGGGAGGTCTTCATCAAGGAGGACGCCCTCCTGGTCGAGGTCAACCCGCTGGCCAAGGTCGCCTCCGGTGACGTCATCGCCCTCGACGGCAAGGTGTCCCTGGACGAGAACGCCGAGTTCCGTCACCCCGAGTTCGAGGAACTCCACGACAAGGCCGCCGCCAACCCGCTCGAGGCGGCCGCCAAGGAGAAGAACCTCAACTACGTCAAGCTCGACGGCGAGGTCGGCATCATCGGCAACGGCGCCGGGCTGGTCATGTCCACCCTGGACGTCGTCGCCTACGCCGGTGAGAACCACAAGGGTGTCAAGCCCGCCAACTTCCTCGACATCGGTGGCGGCGCCTCCGCCGAGGTCATGGCGAACGGCCTGGAGATCATCCTCGGCGACCCGGACGTCAAGTCCGTGTTCGTCAACGTCTTCGGTGGCATCACCGCCTGTGACGCTGTCGCCAACGGCATCGTGCAGGCCCTGGAGCTCCTGGAGTCCAAGGGCGAAGAGGTCACCAAGCCGCTGGTCGTGCGTCTGGACGGCAACAACGCCGAGCTGGGTCGCCAGATCCTGGACGACCGCAACCACCCGCTCGTGCAGCGCGTGGACACCATGGACGGCGCGGCCGACAAGGCCGCCGAGCTGGCTGCTGCCGCGAAGTAAGGGACGAGGTCACACACACCATGGCTATCTTCCTCACCAAGGAATCCAAGGTCATCGTCCAGGGCATGACCGGCTCCGAGGGCCAGAAGCACACCCGGCGCATGCTGGCTTCCGGCACGAACATCGTCGGTGGCGTCAACCCGCGTAAGGCGGGTCAGGTCGTCGACTTCGACGGCACGGAGATCCCGGTGTTCGGGTCCGTGGCCGACGCGATGGAGAAGACCGGCGCCGACGTCACGGTCATCTTCGTCCCGGAGAAGTTCACCAAGGACGCCGTGATCGAGGCGATCGACGCCGAGATCCCGCTCGCGGTCGTCATCACCGAGGGCATCGCGGTCCACGACACCGCCGCCTTCTGGGCGTACGCCGGCAAGAAGGGCAACAAGACCCGGATCGTCGGTCCGAACTGCCCCGGTCTGATCACCCCGGGCCAGTCGAACGCCGGCATCATCCCGGCCGACATCACCAAGCCGGGTCGTATCGGCCTGGTCTCGAAGTCCGGCACGCTGACGTACCAGATGATGTACGAGCTGCGCGACATCGGCTTCACGACCTGTGTCGGCATCGGTGGTGACCCGATCATCGGCACCACGCACATCGACGCGCTCAAGGCGTTCCAGGACGACCCCGAGACCGACCTGATCGTCATGATCGGCGAGATCGGTGGCGACGCCGAGGAGCGGGCCGCGGCCTTCATCAAGGAGAACGTGACCAAGCCGGTCGTCGGCTACGTCGCGGGCTTCACCGCGCCCGAGGGCAAGACCATGGGTCACGCGGGCGCCATCGTCTCCGGTTCGTCGGGCACCGCCCAGGCGAAGAAGGAGGCGCTGGAGGCGGCCGGCGTCAAGGTCGGCAAGACGCCCACCGAGACGGCGAAGCTCGCCCGGGCCATCCTCGGCAGCTGATCGCAGCCCGGGTCGGCTGACGCCGACCGGGCCGTGGACACACGCGGACGGGCCCGCACCCCACACCGGGGTGCGGGCCCGTCCGCGTGTGCACGTGCTCGGTGTGATTGCGAAACCAGCCACCCCGGGCCTTTGTGGACCCTCGCGCCGAGTTTCGCTCGGAGAGCCGGTCGCTCGGGAGAGGAAGGCGGCCCTGCCCCGCTGCCGCGTCGCGGTGCAGCCGCCATACGAAAACGCACATAAGCGTATGTTGGGCGACACATCCGAGCTTCTCCTGTTACGAGGAGAAAGTGCGTGCCGTTGGGAGCATGGCGGTCGTGACGCCATGGACCGACCGCCGAACGCCATCGCCCCCGCGCATCCGGGCACGTGACCCCTCGCCCGGAGTGGGCGCCTGCCTCCTGGGCGGTGTCGTCGCCGCGACGCTGGGGCTCGGCGTGCTCGTCCTGCTCGTGATGGTGCTGTGGATCAGCTTCCCGTACCCCGACAGCGGACCCGACAGCGTCCTGCACCTGGCCGCGGCGCTGTGGCTACAGGCGCACGGCGTCGTACTCGTCCGCACCGAGACGCTCTCCGGCGTGCCCGCGCCCGTGGGGCTCACCCCGCTGCTGACGGCTCTGCTGCCGGTATGGCTGCTGCACCGGGCGGCACGCGACGCCGCGTACGGGGACCGCGCGGACGCTGCCGAGGGGGACGACGTGCCGCTTGTGGGCGCGCGCACGGCCTGGTGCGGCGTGGTGGTGGGCTATCTCGGACTGGGCGCGGTCGTGGCGCTGTACGCCTGGGGCGGGCCGCTGCGGCCGTCGTGGACGTGGACCGCCGTGTGCCTGCCGCTGGTCGCCGCCGCGGCAGCGGGGGCGGGCGTGTGGACGGCGTACGGGCGCCCGTGGGGGTCACCGTCGCGGCGGAAGCGCCGGGGACTTGAGCGGCTGCCCGCGAGCATGCGGCGGGCGGGCGCCGCCGGGGCACTCGAGCGCGACGGGCGGCTGTGGCTGAGGGACGCCGTACGGGCCGCCACGGCCGGAGCGGTGGTGCTGGTGGCCGGCGGCGCGGTGCTCGCGGCCGTATCGCTGGTGTGGCACGGCGGGGCGGCCCGGGTGTCGTTCCTTCAGCTGACGCAAGGGTGGTCGGGGCGGTGTGCCGTGCTGCTGCTGGCGGTGGCGCTGTTCCCGAACGCGGCGGTGTGGGGGGCGGCGTACGGGCTCGGCCCCGGGTTCGCGCTGGGCGTCGGGCAGTCGGCCGGGCCGTTGTCCACGGCGCGGCTCTCGGCGCCGCTGCCGCCGTTTCCGCTGCTTGCGGCCGTACCCGAGGTTGGAGGCGGGCCGCTGCGCTGGGCAGTGGCGGTGGTGCCGGTCGCGGCGGGCGTGACGGTGGGGCGGTTCGTGGCGCGGGCGGCGTGCCGGGACCGGGCGCGGGATGCCGCGTGGTCGGCCGGGAGGACGGCGGGGGCGGTCGTGGTGGCGGGGATGGTGTGCGGGGTACTGCTCGGCGGGCTTGCCCAGGCGGCGGGCGGGCCGCTCGGGGTGGCCGCGCTGTCGCGGTTCGGGCCGGTGGGGTGGCAGGTGGGCGGTGCCGCGGCCGGCTGGACGGTGGGGGTGGGGATGCCGGTGGCGCTGGCGGTACGGGCGTGGCGGCTGCGGAAGTGCGGCAAGGAAGAGGGCCCGAAGGGAGGGAGGCGGAAGGGCGAGGGCCGGAAGGCGGAGGAGCGCGACGAGGGGTGCCGCGGGCCGCGGTGGTGGCGGGGACGGGAGCCCCGGGTGGCGGCGCCCGCGATCCCGGTTGTTTCGCCGACGGCCCCGGAGCCCCTTCAGATCCCGGCGCCCGCGCCTCGCACCGACGTCCCACGGGACACGGCGTGGGAGGACCCGGACCTCAAGCCGTACGAGGCGCTTCCGCCCGAGGCGGACCCGTTCCCGCCGGCCCTGCCGAAGGAGCCCGGACCGGGCGGATGAGGGCACCGGAACCGCACCCGGTGCCATGACGCGGCGATGGCGCGCGGTTGTGCCGGATGCGGTGGTTCCGGCCGCGCAGGCCGTGCCGGGCCCGTGTCACCGGCCTGTCAGTCCTGCGACTCCAGCACTCCCTGCAGCTCCTTCGGCAGCAAGGTGCTGCAGGACTGCTTCGCCGAGCTCGTCAGGGCGTCGCCCACGCATGTGTAGTAGTCGCGGTAGACCAGCTGGGCCGTGAACGTCGTCACCACCACCACGAGCGCCAGCGACGCCGTGACCAGGCCGCTGATCGCCGCCGTCGTCTGGGGGCGGGTCCCCGGGGCCGGGCGGGTCCCCG
>NZ_MLYP01000001.1 GCF_001866645.1 Streptomyces colonosanans | reverse complement strand
GTCCACCGGAGAAACAGGCCACTTGGTGTCCGCCTGAACCGCCCACTTGCTGTCCGCCGGAAGATGACTCTTCGCGCCGGCAAGGCCACCAAATGCTCCGAAGGCCACAACGGCGGAGAAGGCGGCGACAAGTACCGAGCGAAGCATTTTCTTACGCATCGTCAGCTTCGTCCTCACTCGAGAGTCCCCTTTCCCCCGTCCGATATGACGATGGCTCATTCGGACACATCATGGCCACACAATCGGTGCATCATGTTCCTGCATGTTCAGGACCCTGGGGGGTGGAGATTTGCCAATGAATCAGACAGATGCGACACATCCCCATGCGTCAACCGCACTGTGTGACGTAGGTGGCCGACTCTATGCGGGCGCCTTGCGCACGGGACGCATCGCCCGCGCGGACGCGGATTCGGCACCCTGCCTGATGGAATTCGCCCTGTTGCACCCCGACCCCGACGACCCGGACTGGCTGCGCCCCGTACTGCCGGCCGTCGCCCTGGCCCAGCGGCTCAACACCATCGAGCGCGAGATAGCCGAGCACCGGCGACGGTCCATCCAACTGTCCGACGTCTTCGAGCCGTTCATGGCGCTCGGACCTCAGACCACGGCGGACACCCACTCGATCACGGTGCTGGAGGGCGCCGACCGGATCAACGCCGCGCTCGACCTTGCCACGGCCCAGTGCCAGAACGAGGTGGTCACGGTCCAGCCGAGCAATCGGTTCTCCGAGCGCACCACCCTGCAGGGGCTCGAGCGCGACAAGGCACTGGTCGAACGTGGTGTGCGCATCCGGACCCTGTATCAGCACACGGTTCGGTTCAACCTCAAGCAACTGGCCTACGGGGCCCGGTTGAGCAACGGCAAGGTGGAGTACCGCACCATCGACGAACTCGTCGAGCGTCTCATCATCTGCGACGAGTCGGTCGCCTTCATCCCCACCCGCGATGACCAGCAGATGGCTCTGGAGTTGCGTCACCCAGGTCTCGTCCGCTACCTGATCAAGGTCTTCGAGTTCATGTGGAGCCGTGCGGTCCCCCTGAGCGCCGGCGCTCCCTACGAGACCGCGCCCGACGGAATCACCGACATCCAGCACTCCATCGCCAAACTCCTCGTGGAGGGCCACGTCGACGAGGCCATCGCCCGCCGCCTGGGCATGAACGTACGCACCTGCCGCTCCCACATCGCCAAACTGGCCACGTCCCTCGGTAGCGGCAGCCGTGCACAACTCGGCTATCTCATAGGCCGGTCGGGGCTTCTGGAACACCGGGAGCCGTGACCGGGAGCAGTTCGGGAGCGCGCGGGGGGCCGTCCAGGCCCGCCTGCGCGATGCGGACGCCCAACTGGGTACGGCTCGCCGCACCCAACGTCTCCGAGAGACGGGCGATGTGCGCGCGGCAGGTACGGACGCTGATGCCCAGGCGTTCGGCGATGGCGGCGTCCTGGTGACCCTCCGCGAGCAGCGCCGCGATCGAACGCTCGCGCAGGGAGATGCCGTCGATGCCCGTCTCCGGGAGCGGTGACGTCAGCGGGATCGCCAGCTGCCACAGCCGTTCGAAGACCGTCACCAGATACTCGATGAGGGCCGGGTGGCGCAGCTCCAGCGCGATCGTGCGATCCGTGTTCGCCGGGATGAAGGCGACCGTGCGGTCGAAGAGGATCAGGCGCTCGGGCACCTCGTCGAGAGTGCGCGCCTGGGCCGCTTCGCCCATCAGCTCCATGTAGGTGCGCAGGCCCTGGCCGTGCCGGGCCACATGGGTGTACAGGTCGCGCATCCGCACACCCCGCCGGCGCATCTCCAGCGCCCGGTGCAGGCCCTCGGCGAGTTCGTCCTCGCGGCGGATGCCACCCGGCTGCACCGCCAGCACCTCGCTCGTACACCGCTCGGTCGCCTCGTCCATCGCGGCCTGGATCCGCGGCAGCCCGTCCAGGACACGGATCGCCGCACCCTCCACGGGAGACTGCTCGCGGTCGCCGAGCCCGGCATACCACTCGACCGCGGCCACCGCCGTCCCTACCCGCGCCTGGCTCGCGCGCACCTCATCGTGCATGCCGCGCAGCAGCCGGGTCATGACCTCCTGCGGGCGGGTCGGCACCAGCCAGTCCATGTCGTCGGGGTCCGGGTGCAGCAGCGCCAGGTCCAGCAGGCAGGACACCGCCGCGGCGTCGGCGCGAGGCACCCGGCCCCGGCTCACCGCCTGGGAGTAGACACGGGTCCCGGCCTCGCAGAGCCGGTCAGCGCCGTGCGGATGCGCGTCCGTCCAGTGCCCGGCCATCTTCCACCCCTGGCTCCACTCCTGGCTCCGGCCTCCTGCGCGACGCACCTCACCATCGCCGTCCATGACGTGCGCCCGGACGCCGCCCATGTCGCGTCCCGCACGCCTTCGCAGCGCAACTATGCGCGGCCCCGCCCTCCTCCGCAACACGTCTCCGCCATCTCAACTCCCGGAATTCACCTGGAACATCCGAGATCCTCCCCACCTCCGGAACGTCCGTTGCGGCAGGTCGGCAGGGTGGCACGGGCAGCGTGCCCGTGGTGAGGAGCAGCCCGGGCCGACGCGGACCTGATCGTGCCGTGGCGGCTGCCGCTCGGCTCTCCCCCGTCCGGGGGGCGGCACACGGGGAGGCGGTGTCGGTGTTCTCCCGGCCCTTCACGCAACGGGGTGCCCTGCCCCCGGACCGGTGCGCGGGCAGCCGCAGGCGGCGGCAGCCCGGACGGACGGACGGCGTCACCCCGTACACGGCGTGCACCGAAACCAGCGGACCGCCGCAGGCCATGGCGGAATTCGTACGGGCGGCGTCGAACCGCCCCGCCCGGCAGCGGGCCCCCGGTGTCACCCGGCGCGCCGCCGCGGCCCACCCGCTGTGCGGGCTACTTCAGATCGATCGCCGCGCAGGCCACCCGGTACGGCACGGTGCAGATGTCGTTGACGGTGTAGATGCCGTCCTGGAGGACCGTCTCCTTGATGTTGGCCTTCGTGAGGGCGACCACGGGCACCAGCATCGCCGGGATCCGCTTGTGCGTCGGGCTGTCGACCTTGTCGCGGGTCAGCGCGTCGAACTCGATCGAGCGGCCCTGGACCTTGGCCACCGCTATCTCCGCGGCGTTGTTCGCCTCCTCCGGGTACGACTTGTACACGCTCATGTACTGGTCGCCCGAGACGATCCGCTGCACCGCCTCCAGTTCGGCGTCCTGCCCGGTCACCGGCGGGACCTTGAGGGCGCCCGCCCCCTTCAGCGCTTCGATGACGCCGCCCGCCATGCCGTCGTTCGCGGAGTAGACGGCGGCGATGTTGCCGAGACCTACGGACTGGATCGCCTCCGCCATGTTCGCCTTGGCGTTCTCCGGCTTCCAGTCCTTGGTGTCGTACGACTTGACGATGTTCACCTTGCCCTGAAGCTCGCCGAGCGCACCCTCCTTGAACTGCGCCGCGTTCGGGTCGGTGTCCGAGCCGTTCATCATGACGATCTTGCTGCTCGGCGCCTTGCTGCCGAGCGCCTCGAGGATCGCGCGGCCCTGCACCTGGCCGACGAGTTCGTTGTCGAAGGAGATGTACGCGTCGATCGGGCCCTGCGCGAGCCGGTCGTACGCGATGACCGGGATGCCCGCGTCCTTGGCCCTCTTGACGCCCGGCGCGATGGCCTTGGCGTCCACGGCGTCGACCAGCAGCACGTCCACCTTGTCGGCGATCATCTGGTCGAGCTGCTCGCTCTGCTTGGCCGCGTCCTGCTCGGCGTTGGCGTAGCGGACCTTGCCCTTGTTGTCGGTGAGGGAGGCGACCTGCTCCTTGATGATCGGGTAGTCGAACTTCTCGTAGCGCGTGTTCTCCTTCTCCGGCAGAAGGAGACCCACCGTGATGTCGTTGCCCTTCTTCGGGGCGGCGGAGCTGCTGCCCCCGCCGATCCCGTCGATGACGCCGCAAGCGGCGAGTGAGAAGGCCGCCGTGGAGGCTGCCAGGGCTATAGCGGTACGGCGCACAGCGGTCCTACGGGTGGTACGGGCGTTCACATCAGGTGCCTTCCGGGCGGGGGTATTGCGACCCCGGTGGCTGAAAGCCAACGCGGCGATGACCTGCAGCGTCAAGGAGTACCGGTTAACGAGATGGCAACAGCAACAGCATGGAAGTCGAGCGAAGACCGACAAAGTCCGGTGCGCGGACCACCCCCAAACCTTCACGCCATGGATTTTTGATCCCAAACCCGGGCAGATCCCGCGCCCGACGTGCCGTCAGCCATCCTGAAATCCCCAGGTGTTCGGTCCGGCGGCGCATACATGATCTTGGTCACGTGTGGTGGTGTGCGCCGATCACACGCTCTCGAACCAGCCACTCATGCCACGCGTCGCATGCCTCGGCATCCACAGCCCACCGGGCCCCGACAGGGGCGTACCACCTGTCCGCACGCGGGAGTTCCGCGGGACGGACGTAACCAAGCGGTCGACCACACCTCGGGCAGCCGGGCTCCGGCTTCGCGTTCTGCCGAGGGGCGACGTCAAAGTCCGCCACACCGTCAGCCGCTCATCGGCCCGGAGGGCTCCGAGGCAAAGGACAGATGGTCGGATCGCAAATACCTGTACAACCTCCTCCCCGTCTCGCACGTCATGATCAGGAACGCCTTCTCGCGTCTCGATCCGATCAGAGGACCGAATGAACCCAGCCAGACGACGCACGACTGCCGCGACCGCCACCGCCGTCGCGCTGGTCACCGCCGGCGGCCTGCTCACCGCCGTCGCCGCCGCGCCCGCCTCCGCCGCGACCTCCTGCACCTCACCGGTCTTCAAGCGGCAGTTCTTCGCGAACACCGGCTTCTCCGGCACGCCGAAGAGAACCGACTGCGACAGCGCCATCGACGAGAGCTGGAGCGGCGCCCCCGTCTCCGGGCTGCGTTCGGACAAGTTCGGCGTCCGCTGGACCGTCACCCGGGACTTCGGCTCGGGCGGGCCCTTCACCTTCAAGGCCGCCGGGACCGACGGAATCCGCGTCTATCTGGACGGTGTCCGGAAGATCGACCTGTGGTCGGACACGTCGAGTTCGCGCTCGAAGACCCTCAACCTCACGGTCCCCAAGGGCTCGCACACCCTGCGGATCGACTACGTGAACTGGACCGGCAAGGCCGTCGTCAAGTTCACTTACACGCCGCGGACTTCCGCCACCGTCGACAAGGTCAAACCCCTGACCCCGACGGGCGCCAAGGTCGCCTACGACACGACGACGCGCAAGGCGAAGGTGTCCTGGGCGAAGAACAAGGAGATGGACCTCTCCGGCTACCGCGTCTACCGCCGCCTGAAGGGCAGCACCAGCTGGACCGGGCTGCCCACGACGACATCGACGACGTACCCCGACACACCCCCGCCGACCGGCCAGGTCTTCTACTACGAGGTCCGCGCCCGCGACAAGGCGGGCAACGAGTCGGCCGGCACCGCCGACCTGGCCGTCACCACCGTCGACAAGACCCCGCCGGCCGCGCCCTTCGTCGAGATGGACGCGTGCCCGGCCGGCCGGCCCTACGCGGGCCCGGAACTCGTCACCACCCCGCAGAACGCGGCGGACATCGCGCTCTACGAGCTGCAGCGGCAGAACCCCGTCACCAAGGCGTGGTCCACCGTGTACTCCGGCACCAAGGGCGCGACCTGCGACACCGGGCAGATCGCCGACGGCAGCAAGGTCACCTACCGGGGCCGGGCCCGGGACGCGGCCGGCAACTGGTCCGTGTACTCGGCCGCCGCCACGTTCACCACCTTCGACCTGACCCCGCCGGCGCCCACCGCCGACGCCCGCGTCGAGTACCGCTCGGGCGTTCCCCACCTGGTGTGGTCCCCGGTACCCGAAGCCGCCTCCTACCGGGTCTTCCAGTACGACCCGGCGACCGGCGGCTACCTCGACGCCCTGCCCGGCGGCGGCACCACCAAGAACACCGACGTCGTACCGCGCCAGCTGGTCGCGGTCGCCGACACCTACCGGTACGCGGTGCGTGCCCTGGACGCGAACGGCAACGCCGCCGCCCCGGTGGAGGTCGCCCTGTCGATGGCCGCCCGCCCCGAGGCCATCCCCCCGTTCCGGACCACCGCGACCCTGAACGAGAACAAGCGCGTGTCGATCTCGTGGGGCAGCGCCGACCCGTGGACCTTCGACGAGGGCCCGCTGCTCACCTACCGGGTCGTCCGGACCGACCCGGCGACCGGTGAGAGCACCGGCGTGGACCAGTGCAATCCGACGTACTCGCTGTGGGCGGACAGCGACGCGCCCGCGTACGCCGCCGGCCACAAGCAGATCATCGGCACCTGCTGGGACGCCTCGGGCGATTCCGAGACGCCGTACGAGTACCGGATCGTGACGGTCGACCCGTACGGGCACGAGTCGCAGCCCGGCCCGGCCGCCACCGCGATCCCCTGGGACTCCTGGCTGTAAGAAGCCTCGCCCGCGCGCCGGGCGTCCGGAGGGACGCCCGGCGCAAAGACAGGGCCGTCGGACCGTAAAGGTCTGTACAACCTCTTCGCCGCCTCGCGTGTCGTGATCGGGAACGCCTTTCCGCGTTCCCGATCCGATCAGAGGACCGAATGAATCGAGCCAGACGACGCACGAACGCCGCGGCCGCCACCGCCGTCGTGCTCGCCACCGCGGGTGGTCTGCTCACCGTCGTCGCCGCCCCTGCCTCCGCCGCGACCTCCTGCGCCTCTCCCGTCTTCAAGCGGCAGTTCTTCGCCAACACCTCCTTCTCCGGTACCGCGAAGAAGACCGACTGCGACTCCACGATCAATGAGAACTGGGGCACCGGCGCCCCCGCCTCCGGGCTGCCGAAGGACAACTTCTCCGTCCGCTGGACGGTGACCCGCGACTTCGGCTCCGGCGGCCCGTTCGCCCTCAGCGCCGCCACGCAGGACGGCATCCGGGTCTACCTGGACGGCGTCCGCAAGGTCGACCTCTGGAAGAACGTCTCGACGACGGTGACCAAGACCGTCAACGTCACCGTCCCGTCCGGCAAGCACACCCTCCGCGTCGACTTCGTCAACTGGACCGGGAAGGCGAACGTCAAGTTCGCCTACACGCCCCGCACCTCGGCGACCGTCGACAAAGTCAAGCCCCTCACCCCGGCGGGGACTTCGGTGAAGTACGACGCCGCGACCGGCAAGGCCAAGCTGACCTGGGCGAAGAACAAGGAGATGGACCTCGCCGGCTACCGCGTCTACCGGCGGCTGAAGGGCGCCTCGTTCAGTGGAACGCCGCTCGCCACGACCACCTCCACCACGTACACCGACATCACCCTGCCGAAGACCGTCGCCACCTACTACTACGAGGTCCGCGCCTACGACATGGCCGGCAATGTGTCCGCCGGCACCGCGGACCTGCCCGTCACCACCGCCGACCGCACCCCGCCCGCCGCCCCCACCAAGCTGAAGGCCGAAAGCAGCAGCGACGGAGTGCTCCTCGCCTGGAACATGGTCGCGGATGCGAGCTCGTATCGCGTGTACCGCGCCACGAGCTCCGACGGCACCTACACCCGCATCGCCGCCACCGGCCTGAACTCCTACGTCGACGGCTCCAGCGCCGATGACACGCGGTACTACTACCGCGTCACGGCCGTCGACGCCGCCGGCAACGAGTCCGCGCGGTCCGCCACGGTCTCCGCGACCCGCTGGGACGTGACGCCGCCCTCCGCCGTCACCGGGCTGACGGCCACCCCGACCCGCTACGGCTTCCACCTCACGTGGGACGCCAACCCGACTCCCGACCTCAGCAGGTACGTCGTCTATGCCGGTGAATTGGTCGGCGACGACGAGGAGCAGGCCTGCATAGTCAACGAGGTGGCGTGGCTGTTCGCCGACACCACCTCCTACGACTACGCCACCGTCCCGGACGGCGAGGAGCGCTGCCTCTTCGTCGACGCCGTGGACGACAACGGGAACTCCCACTACCGGCAGACCCGTTCGCCGAACATCGTGACGGCGAACGAGCTGGACACCACCCCGAGCGTGCCGACCCCGGAGGACTCATCCGTCCGCCTGTACCACTACGCGGACAACGGCGTCATCGAGCTGAACTGGAACCGCGTGGCCGACGCCACCGGCTACCAGATCTACCGCTGGAACCCGGACACGCGCGCCTACGAGAAGCTGGCGGCGACCGCGAACACCTCGTACTCGTACACCGATACCGGCGCGGCCCGCGGCGACACCCACTACTACTGGGTGACCGCACAGTACGCGGACGGTACCGAGTCGGCGCCGGGAGGGGAGACCGCCGTCCTCCGCCCGTGAGCATGCGAAAGGGGCCCGGAAACCGGGCCCCTTTCCACAGACGTACAGGTCAGTCCGGGGACTGCTGCCGCTTGGGCCGCCACACCACCAGTGCGCTGGTCTGCTGCACCTCCTGGTACGGCACCAGGTCTCGGCGGTACGAGGCATGGACGGCGGCCTCGCGCTGCCGCATCGCCACCGCCGCACCGTCCAGCGCGGCCTCCAGCTCCGCTACGCGGGACTGGAGTGCGGCGACCTGGTTCTCCAGTTCGATGATGCGCTTGATGCCGGCCAGGTTGATGCCCTCGTCCTGCGACAACTGCTGCACCTGGCGGAGCAGTTCGATGTCACGGGCCGAGTAGCGGCGGCCCCGGCCGGCCGTGCGGTCCGGAGACACAAGACCCAGGCGGTCGTACTGGCGCAGAGTCTGCGGGTGCAGACCGGAGAGCTGGGCCGCCACCGAGATGACGTAGACCGGGGTCTCCTCGGTCAGTTCGTACGGGTTGCGTCGACGACCGTCCATCTCCTTATGCTCCCTTCGCGGCCTGGAACAGCTCCGTGCGCGGATCCTCCCCCGCGGTTGCCTCGCGATACGCCTCCAGCGCGTCACGAGCCTTCCCCGACAGATCCTTGGGGACACTCACCTCGACGGTGACCAGCAGGTCACCGCGAGTGCCGTCCTTGCGGACCGCGCCCTTGCCGCGGGCGCGCATCGTGCGCCCGTTGGGTGTGCCCGGGGGCAGCTTCAGCGTCACCGGGGACCCGCCGAGCGTGGGCACCCGGACATCGGCGCCGAGCGCCGCCTCCGCGAACGTCACCGGCACGGTCACCGTCAGGTTGTCGCCCTTGCGGCCGAAGACCGGGTGCGCGTTCACATGCACGACGACGTACAGATCGCCGGCCGGGCCGCCCCGCTCGCCCGGTGCGCCCTTGCCGCGCAGCCGGATGCGCTGCCCGTCGGACACTCCGGCCGGGATGCGGACCTGCATCGTCCGGGACGACTTCGCCCGGCCGCTGCCCTGGCAGACATCGCAGGGGTTCTCCGCGATCAGACCGCGGCCCTTGCAGTCCGAGCAGGGGTCGGTCAGCGAGAAGCCACCGCCCGAGCCGCGCGACACCTGGCCGGTACCGACGCAGGTCGGGCACACACGGGGGGTGCCGTTCTTGTCGCCGGTGCCCGAGCAGGCCTTGCAGGGCGCCTGCGAGGACATGCGCAGCGGTACGGTCGCGCCGTCCACCGCCTCCATGAAGCTCAGCGTGACCTCGGACTCGATGTCCTGGCCGCGCCGCGGCTGCGTACGCGTGCCCGCGCCACCGCCGCGATTGAACAAGCCCCCGAAGACGTCACCGATACCACCGCCGAAGCCCCCTTGGGCGCCGCCCTGGCCGCCGAAGAGGTCGCCGAGGTCGAAGTTGAACGAGCCGCCCCCCGCCCCGGGACCGGGGCGGAAGCCACCGTTGCCGAAGAGGGCGCGGGCCTCGTCGTACTCCTTGCGCTTCTTGGGGTCGCCGAGGACGTCGTTCGCCTCGGAGATCTCCTTGAAACGTTCCTCCGCCTTGGCGTTGCCCTTGTTGGCGTCCGGATGGAACTCGCGGGCGAGCTTCCGGTACGCCTTCTTGATCTCGGCCTCGGTGGCGTCCTTGGGGACGCCGAGGACCTTGTAGAAGTCCTTCTCGATGAAGTCCTTGGTGCTCATCCCCGACGTCCCTCCTTCTCTCCCGTAGGGATCTCCATTCGGATCTCCGCGTGGGACTCCGTATGGATCTCCGTGTCGATTACGTCAGCCCTCGTCCGGGCCACCGTTCTCCTTGTCCTCGCCCGCCTCGGCCGACTCCTCGGCCTTGGCCGCCTGCGCCCCCGGCTGCGGCTCGGCGACGGCCACCCGCGCGGGGCGGATGGTGCGCTCGCCGAAGCGATACCCGGGCTGCAGAATCGCCACGCACGTCGTCTCCGCCACGTCCGGCGCGTACGAGTGCATCAGGGCCTCGTGGATCGTCGGGTCGAAGGGCTCGCCCTCCTTGCCGAACTGCTGCAGACCCATCTTCCCCACGACGGTCTCCAGCGACTCGGCGACGGACTTGAACCCGCCGACGACCTCACCGTGGTCCCGCGCGCGGCCGATGTCGTCGAGCACGGGCAGCAGCTCGTTCAGGAGGTTCGCGACGGCGATCTCCTTGACTGCGGCCCGGTCGCGCTCGACGCGGCGACGGTAGTTCTGGTACTCGGCCTGGAGGCGCTGGAGGTCCGCCGTGCGCTCGTTGAGCGCCGTACGTGCCTGGTCCAGCTGGGCCACCAGTCCGGCGGTCTGTGTGCTTGCGTCCCCCGCCGGGGCCGCCGCCTCCTCCGAAGAGGGGGAGGCGGCCTGCGGCTCGGCGTCATCAGGGGTGGCGCCGGAGGGGACGTCGGGCTTCTCGTCGAAGCCCGGGGTCTCCTCCGTCACGCGGCACCGTCCTTACGCTCGTCGTCCACGATCTCGGCGTCGACCACGTCGTCGTCCGCCTTGGCCTCGGAAGCACCGGCGGAGGCACCGCCCGCGGCCTGCTGGGCCTGGGCGTCGGCGTACATGGCCTGGCCGAGCTTCTGCGAGACGGCAGCGACCTTCTCCGTGGCGGTACGGATCTCGGCCGTGTCCTCGCCCTTGAGCTTCTCCTTCAGCTCGGCGACGGCGGTCTCGACCTCGGTCTTGACCTCGGCCGGGACCTTGTCCTCGTTGTCCTTGAGGAACTTCTCGGTCTGGTAGACGAGCTGCTCGCCCTGGTTACGGGTCTCGGCGGCCTCGCGGCGACGGTGGTCGTCCTCCGCGTACTGCTCGGCCTCCTGCCGCATCCGGTCGACCTCGTCCTTCGGGAGCGAGGAGCCGCCGGTGACGGTCATCTTCTGCTCCTTGCCGGTGCCGAGGTCCTTCGCCGTGACGTGCATGATGCCGTTGGCGTCGATGTCGAAGGACACCTCGATCTGCGGGACACCGCGCGGGGCCGGCGGCAGACCGGTCAGCTCGAACATGCCGAGCTTCTTGTTGTACGCCGCGATCTCGCGCTCGCCCTGGTAGACCTGGATCTGCACGGACGGCTGGTTGTCCTCGGCCGTGGTGAAGATCTCCGACCGCTTGGTCGGGATCGTCGTGTTGCGCTCGATCAGCTTGGTCATGATGCCGCCCTTGGTCTCGATACCGAGAGACAGCGGGGTGACGTCGAGCAGCAGGACGTCCTTGACCTCACCCTTGAGGACACCGGCCTGCAGCGAGGCGCCAATGGCGACGACCTCGTCCGGGTTCACGCCCTTGTTGGCCTCGTTGCCGCCGGTCAGCTCCTTGACGAGCTCGGCGACGGCGGGCATACGGGTCGAGCCACCCACGAGGACGATGTGGTCGATCTCGCTGACGGAGACGCCGGCGTCCTTGATGACGTTGTGGAACGGCGTCTTGCAGCGCTCCAGGAGGTCGGCCGTCAGCTGCTGGAACTGCGCCCGGGTGAGCTTCTCGTCCAGGTGCAGCGGGCCCTCGGCGGAAGCCGTGATGTACGGCAGGTTGATCGAGGTCTCGGTGGACGAGGACAGCTCGATCTTGGCCTTCTCAGCGGCCTCACGCAGGCGCTGGAGCGCCATCTTGTCCTTGGAGAGGTCCACGCCGTGGCCGGACTGGAACTGCTTGACCAGGTAGTCGACGACACGCTGGTCCCAGTCGTCACCACCGAGGTGGTTGTCACCGTTGGTGGCCTTCACCTCGACGACGCCGTCGCCGATCTCCAGCAGGGACACGTCGAAGGTGCCGCCGCCGAGGTCGAAGACGAGGATCGTCTGGTCGTCCTTGTCAAGGCCGTAGGCGAGCGCGGCCGCGGTGGGCTCGTTGACGATACGCAGGACGTTCAGGCCCGCGATCTCGCCGGCCTCCTTGGTGGCCTGGCGCTCGGAGTCGTTGAAGTAGGCCGGGACGGTGATGACCGCGTCAGTCACCTTCTCGCCCAGGTACGCCTCGGCGTCCCGCTTCAGCTTCTGCAGGATGAACGCGGACATCTGCTGCGGGTTGAAGTTCTTGCCGTCGAGCGCGATCTTCCAGTCGGTGCCCATGTGGCGCTTCACGGAGCGGATGGTCCGGTCCACGTTGGTGACCGCCTGACGCTTGGCCACCTCACCGACGAGCACCTCGCCGTTCTTGGCAAAGGCGACGACGGACGGCGTGGTCCTGGCGCCCTCGGCGTTGGTGATGACGGTGGGCTCGCCGCCTTCCAGAACGCTGACGACGGAGTTAGTCGTGCCCAGGTCGATGCCGACCGCACGTGCCATTTCGATTCCTCCAGCTGACTTGAGTGCAACAGGCTCAAGGATGCACGAGAGACCGGCATGCCGTCAACAGACCTGAGTCATGCCCGCTCAACTTTTATCCGATGCCGCACGGCAACCATGGAAACATCGCAGGTGGCGGCCGGGATGACCCGCCCCTCACCACTTCGCCGGACCGCGCCCGGCAGCCCGGTCGGGCCTCTCGGCAACCCGTCGATCACCCGTACAGCACTGCTGGGGCCTCCCCGGGGTTCCTCGACGTCGCCCTCGCCCGGCGGGACCGCAGCGGCGGCGTTCGCCCGAACCCCGAAAGGGCCGACGGCACGGGCGGCAGGGGCGGCTGGGACGACTGAACGGAGGCAGGGGTTCCCCACAGCGACGCAGATCACCGCTCACGGCACTACAGTGCGCCACAAGATATGGGTAGTCTCAGACGGACTGCATAAGTTACCGCTTAGTAATCACCTTCGAAGTACACCTGAAGCAGACGGAAGTACATCGGAGGCAGGAAATCCCCTCGCAGGCCCGAGGAGCCCCCAATGCAACTCGCCGCGATCATCGTGTCGCTGGTTCTGATCGTGGTCGGCGTGGCGCTGTTCGGCCGCGCCCTCCTACAGATCTACGCCCACATGCGGCTCGGCCAGCCCGTGCCCGCCGGGTCCCGCACCAACGATCCCAAGCAGCGCACCATCACCGTGGTCAAGGAGTTCGTCGGCCACACCCGGATGAACCGCTGGGGCGTCATCGGTGTGGCGCACTGGTTCGTCGCGGTGGGCTTCTTCACCCTGCTGCTGACCATCGTCAACGCGATCGGCCAGCTCTTCCAGGCCGACTGGATCCTGCCGATCATCGGCAACTGGGCGCCGTACAACGTCTACGTCGAGTTCATCGGCACGATGACGGTGGTCGGCATCCTGGTCCTGATCGTGATCCGCCAGCTGAGCAAGCCGAACAAGCCGGGCCGCAAGTCCCGCTTCGCCGGCTCCAACTTCGGCCAGGCGTACTTCGTCGAGGGCGTCATCCTCATCGTCGGCGTCTGCATCTTCATGCTGCACGCCCTGGAGGGTGCCCAGCACCACGTGGACGGCTACGAGGCCTCGTTCTTCCTCTCGTACCCGGTCGTGTCGTGGCTCGAGGGCATGGACCTCTCCACGCTCCAGAACCTCACGTACTTCTTCGCGGGCCTGAAGATCGCGACCTCCTTCATCTGGATGATCACGGTCTCCCTGAAGACCGACATGGGCGTGGCCTGGCACCGCTTCCTCGCCTTCCCCAACATCTGGTTCAAGCGCGAGGCCGACGGCGGTACGGCCCTCGGTGCCCTGCAGCCGATGACGTCGGGCGGCAAGCCGATCGACTTCACCGACCCCGGTGAGGACGACGTCTTCGGTGTCTCCCAGGTCGAGCAGTTCTCCTGGAAGGGCCTGCTGGACTTCTCCACCTGCACCGAGTGCGGGCGCTGCCAGTCGCAGTGCCCGGCCTGGAACACCGGCAAGCCGCTGTCCCCGAAGCTGCTGATCATGTCGCTGCGCGACCACGCGCACGCCAAGGCGCCGTACCTGCTGGCCGGCGGCGGCAAGACGATGGAGGGCGACGAGAAGGCCTCCGCGGAGCAGCTGGCCGGTGTGCCCGCGTCCGCCCTCGCCGAGGCCGAGCGCCCGCTGATCGGCACGGCCGAGGAGAACGGCGTCATCGACCCGGACGTCCTGTGGTCCTGCACCACCTGCGGCGCCTGCGTCGAGCAGTGCCCGGTGGACATCGAGCACGTCGACCACATCGTCGACATGCGCCGCTACCAGGTGATGATCGAGTCCGCGTTCCCGTCCGAGGCGGGCACGATGCTCAAGAACCTGGAGAAGAAGGGCAACCCCTGGGGCCTGGCCAAGAAGCAGCGCCTGGAGTGGACCAAGGAGGTCGACTTCGAGGTCCCGGTCGTCGGCAAGGACATCGAGGACCTGTCCGAGGTCGACTACCTGTACTGGGTCGGCTGCGCCGGCGCCCTTGAGGACCGCGCCAAGAAGACCACCAAGGCCTTCGCGGAGCTGCTGCACATCGCCGGCGTCAAGTTCGCGATCATGGGCGGCGACGAGAAGTGCACCGGTGACTCCGCCCGCCGCCTGGGCAACGAGCCCCTGTTCCAGGAGCTCGGCATGGAGAACGTCGCCGCGCTGAACATGGCGTTCGGCGAGGACGACGAGGACGAGTCGACGAAGAAGCCGAAGTCGGCGAAGAAGATCGTCGCCACCTGCCCGCACTGCCTCAACACCCTCGGCAACGAGTACCCGCAGCTCGGCGGCGACTACGAGGTCATCCACCACACCCAGCTGCTGCAGCACCTCGTCGACGAGGGCAAGCTGATCCCGGTCACCCCGGTCGAGGGCATCATCACCTACCACGACCCGTGCTACCTGGGCCGCCACAACAAGATCTACACGCCTCCGCGCGAGATCATCGGCAAGGTCCCGGGCCTGCGCAACGAGGAGATGCACCGCCACAAGGAGCGCGGCTTCTGCTGCGGCGCCGGCGGCGCCCGGATGTGGATGGAAGAGCGGATCGGCAAGCGCATCAACGAGGAGCGTGTCGATGAGGCGCTGTCGCTGAACCCCGACATCGTGTCGACGGCCTGTCCGTTCTGCCTCGTCATGCTGACCGACTCGGTCAACGGCAAGAAGAACGAGGGCAAGGCCAAGGAGTCCATCCAGGTCGTGGACGTCGCCCAGCTCCTCCTGGACTCCGTCAAGACGCCGCCGGTCGACCCGGCCGGCTCGGCGGAGCAGGAGAGCGAGCCGGCGCCCGAGCCCGTGAAGTAGACGGGTTCACACGCCGCACAGGGGCCGGGGTCGCAGTACGCGACCCCGGCCCCTGCCGTATGCGCATGAGGCAGGGGGACAAACCCCAAGAAGCCACTGAGACCTCCCTGATTCCCTGGCTCAGGGCCCTTAGGGGATGTCACAGCTCGGCCCCAATGGCGGGCCCGTTGCCCTGGGCCCGGCCCGCCACCCTCCGGAAACAGGTACGTTCGAAGGCGTGGCTGGATTCAGGAACGGACGCGACCGGGCGGGCCGCGCTCCTCAAGCGCGACCGCAGCATCCCCCGTACGGACAGCAGGCGCCGCAGGACCCGTCGTACGGCTACCCCTCCGCGCCGCAGCAGTACGGCGGTGCGCAGCCGCCCTACGGCGGCGGCGGACGGCCGCAGTGGCAGCCGCCCCAAGGCCACGGCGAGCCGGAGTACTTCGGCGACGCCGGCCAGGGCTACCAGCACGCGGACCCGTACGCGGCCAACAGCCCGGGCCACACCCAGGCGTTCTCCATCGGCGAGGACCCCTACAGCGATGCCGAGACGTACCGCGCGGGCCAGGCCGCGGCCCCGCCGATCGGGCCGCCCCTGCACTGGAAGGACCTGCTGCGGGGCATCGTGATGTCCCCGAACCATACGTTCCTGCGGATGCGGGACTACACGATGTGGGCCCCGGCCCTGATCGTGACCTTCCTGTACGGCCTGCTCGCGGTCTTCGGCTTCGACCGCGCCCGTCAGGACGCGATCAACGCCACGCTGTCGAACGCGATACCCATCGTCCTGACGACGGCCGTGGCGATGGCGATCAGCTCCTTCATCCTGGGCGTGGTCACCCACACCCTGGCCCGCCAGCTCGGCGGCGACGGCGCCTGGCAGCCCACGGTCGGCCTCTCCATGCTGATCATGTCCATCACCGACGCCCCCCGCCTGTTCGTCGCGATGTTCTTCGGCGGCGACGCGTCCTTCGTCCAGATCCTGGGCTGGGCGACCTGGCTCGCGGCCGGCGCGCTGCTGACCCAGATGGTCTCCAAGTCCCATGACCTGCCGTGGCCCAAGGCGCTGGGCGCATCGGCGATCCAGCTGATCGCCATCCTGTCGATCATCAAGCTGGGGACGTTCTAGTGCCCCGGCAGGCAACGTTTGCCCGTTGAGGAGCGGCGTCATGGGGGCACCTCCCGCTCTGGGGTCCCCCCTGCTCGAAGAGCTTGGGGGACGCGTGCCAGGCTTAGCGACGGGGCGAACGTTGCCTGTTGGGGCACTGGCGGTTCGGTGCTCCGGGACCCGTCCTGCTGTGATCCGCATCAGCACAGGCCCCAGGGCACCGGGATCCGTGGACCGCGCGCCCGGGCGTGGCACCGGGAAAATCGGTGTCACCGCCAACTGCGCCGGCCCTACTGTTCGGGCTCATGGATGACACCACCGCCCCGCCGCGGCTGACCCGACTCACCTTCCACGGCCCCCTCTCCGAGGACCGGGCCGCCGGGATGATCCGCCGACTCACCGCCCAGGCCGCCCCGGCCCCGACGACCGTGCTCGACATCGGCTGCGGCTGGGGCGAGTTGATGCTCCGCCTCCTGGAGGCGACGCCCGGCGCGACCGGCGTCGGCATCGATCTCAACGAGGACGACCTCGCCCGCGGGCGCGCGGGCGCCGAGGCCCGCGGTCTGGCCGAGCGCGTCCGCTTCGTCCAGGAGTCCGCCGTCGACACCACCCAGGGCCCCGCCGACCTCGTTCTCTGTCTCGGCGCCAGCCACGCCCTCAGCGAAGCCCAGCCACCCGAGCACACGACAGCCGCCCTGCGCGCGCTCCGGCGTCTGGTCACCCCGGGCGGCCGTGTCCTTCTCGGCGAGGCCTTCTGGCACCGCCCGCCCACTCGCGGCGAGTTGTCGGCCATGTGGCCGGACGCCTCTGCCTCCGAGTTCCACGACCTCGCGGGCCTCGTCGACCTCGCCGTCGCAGCGGGCTTCCGCCCCTCCTGGATCGAGACCGCCGGCCGCGACGAATGGGAGCACTTCGAGTCCGCGTACCAGTCCGACGTCGAGGAATGGCTCGCCGCCCACCCCGATCACCCCCTGGCGAAGGAGACCCGCGACCGCGTCGACCGCCACCGCAGCACGTGGCTCCGGGGCTACCGTGACGTCATGGGCCTGGCCTACCTGACCCTCGTGCCCGTGAGCTGAGAGGCGACAAGCCCGGGCGTCCCCGCCTCGGCGTCCCAGCCTCGGCGGTCAGCCGTCCGTGCCCGATGTGATCCCGCGGAAGGGCTTACAGCGCGTCTTTCGACGGCGTGATCGGCGTGCCCGCCTTACGGCACGGAGGCAGCACAGACCACGGGAAGTTGATCCAGTCGTCCGTCCGCTTCCAGACGTACTCGCACTTCACGAGGGAGTGGGACTTCTCATAGATCACCGCGGAGCGGACCTCGGCGACGGTCTCCAGGCAGAAGTCGTGCACCAGCTTCAGGGTCTTGCCGGTGTCCGCCACGTCGTCGGCGATCAGCACCTTCTTGTCGGTGAAGTCGATCGCGTTCGGGACGGGAGCGAGCATGACGGGCATCTCCAGCGTGGTGCCCACACCCGTGTAGAACTCGACGTTGACCAGGTGGATGTTCTTGCAGTCCAGCGCATACGCCAGACCACCCGCGACGAACACCCCGCCGCGCGCGATGCTGAGCACGATGTCGGGCTCGTAGCCGTCGTCGGCGATGGTCTGGGCGAGCTCCCGGACGGCGCGGCCGAACGTCTCGTAGCTCAGGTTCTCCCGTATCTCGCTCGTCATGATCCCGCTCACACCTGGGTCCGATGGAAGTTGAGGAAGGAGCGAGAGGGGGTGGGCCCGCGCTGCCCCTGGTAGCGCGAACCGTACCGCTCACTGCCGTACGGATACTCGGACGGCGAGCTGAGCCGGAACATGCACAGCTGCCCGATCTTCATGCCCGGCCAGAGCTTGATGGGGAGGGTCGCGAGATTGGACAGCTCGAGGGTCACGTGCCCGGAGAAGCCGGGGTCGATGAACCCGGCGGTGGAGTGGGTGACGAGACCGAGCCGCCCGAGGGAGCTCTTCCCCTCCAGCCGCGACGCGAGATCGTCGGGCAGGGTGATGACCTCGTACGTACTGGCGAGGACGAACTCCCCGGGGTGGAGGATGAAGGGTTCGTCACCCTCGGGCTCTACGAGCCGGGTGAGGTCGGCCTGCTCGATGGAGGGGTCGATGTGGGGGTACTTGTGGTTCTCGAACACCCGGAAGTAGCGGTCGAGCCGCACGTCGATGCTCGAGGGCTGCACCATGGCCGGATCGTACGGATCGATGACGACCCGCCCCTTGTCGATCTCGGTCCGGATGTCTTTGTCTGAGAGAAGCACCCCCCGAGAATACGCAAGGCGCGCGGAGCCACCACAATCGTGACGACTCCACGCGCCCGCACCGCTATGCCACTACTGCTTCTCCAGGGCCACCGGCACCGCACTGCGGAGCCGGTGGCAACGCGGACACCGGACGAGCCGACCGGGGCCGAGGCGCTCTGCCTGCTGCATCGGGAACGAAGCGGTACTGAACACGTGCCCTTCGGCACAACGGACGACGGTGCGCTCCATCAAGTCCTCTGAGTCCCTTCCCCAAGAGCCTTCGTCTCACTGGCGTGACGGACGACGAAAGCCACATTACGGGATCAAAGGGACGGCTCTCCAGAGGGCACTCCGGCCGCCCACAACCCCTCTCCCGGACCCCCACCGTACGCCCCAACTCGGGCCCCCCGCAGGCCCGTCCACGCTCTCAAACGACTGCGGACCCCACGGCTTCAGCACCGGGGGTCCGACATGAGGTACAGTGAGCGAGCGTTCCAGCACCCATGGTGCGGAGTGTTACGCGGGTGTAGTTTAATGGTAGAACATCAGCTTCCCAAGCTGAGAGCGCGAGTTCGATTCTCGTCACCCGCTCCACGAAGAAGGCCCAGGTCGGAGACCCGGGCCTTTTTGCTGTGCATGGTGATCAGGTATCGCGTGCCAGATTCGTGCCAGAAGGTTTGTCGGCCGCCTTCTTCGCCACCTCAGCCCGAGCCTTCCGAACGGTGGCATCGAGGCCGGCGGCGACCTCCTCCTGCCGCTCCTCGTCGGAGTGCTGATAGACCAGCGCAGCCTTCTCGGAGGACTGCCCGGCGCGCACCATCGTGTCCTTGAGGGTGGCACCGGACCGTGTGGACAGCGTGTGCCCCGTGTGGCGGAGATCGTAGAACCGGAAGACCTCGGGCATGCCGACGATCTCACGCGCCCGTCGCCACTTCCGCCCGAAGGTGCTGCGCCGGAACGGCGCTCCCTTCTCGCCGACGAAGATCAGCCCATTCGGTCCCGGCTCGGCGTAGCTCTCCAGGTGCCACCGGAGCTCCCGGCGGAGGAACGCGGGAAGAATCACAGTCCGAGTTCCGGCTTCGGACTTGGTGTCGCCGTGGACGCGCCGACCGTCCATGCGCTCCGGCTCGGCGAGGCGGACCCGGATGCGCAGGTTGTCGACGTCGACGTCCTGGCGCCGGAGGCCGGCCAACTCTTCTGGTCGCATCGGTCCGTAAGCGCCGAGGTACACCATCAGCCGCCACCGCATTCCTACGGCATTGGCAAGAGCGTCGACCTGGGCGACGGTGGCGATAGGCCGCTCGGCAGCCTTCTCCTTACCGGCGCCCTTGATCCGGCACGGATTGCGCTGGATCAGCTCGTCATCGACAGCCGTTTCCATGATGGCTTTCAGGAGCCGGTACGCCTTGGCTGTGATCGTCTTGGCGCCTGTGATCCGCAGCCGTTCGGCTCGCCACTCACGGACGCGAGGTGCGGTGATCTCGTCCAGGTCCAAGTCCGTGAAGGCGGTCAGGTGCTTGTCGAGGAGGTAGCGGTAAAGGTCCCGGGTCAGCGGGGCCAACTCGCGCTCGTCCACCCATTTGTCGGCGTAGGCACGGAAGCCCACCGCGCCAGCTTCAGGATCTCTCCACTCACCCCGGCGGATCTCGGTCTGCTTTTCAGCGAGCCAGTCATCCGCGTCGGCCGTCGTCTCGAAGGTGAGGGGAGCCGGACGCATCACGCCGTCAGGGCCCGGATAGCGCGCCTGGTACCGGCCGGAAGGCAGCCGCCTGATCGCCCCGAAACGGCGCCGCCTGCCCTTGCTGTTGGCCATCAGGCAGCCCTCCCGTAGCGAGCACGGGGCCGCCTGCGCGGCTCCACCGTGTGGGACGTGATGAACTCTTCGACCGCGCTCGCCGGGATACGGACGTGACGGCCGACCTTGACGTACCGGATGCGCCGCTCCTCGATGAGCCGCCGGGGGAAACGGGCAGTGGTTCCAAGCAGCTCGGCGACCTGGTCCACGGAGAGATAGCGGTCGTTCATGTGGTCGGCTCTCCTTCCGTTCCGGGTGCGGGTTCGAGGGATTCGGCAAGCCAGGCTTCGGCGGCACCATCCGGCCGCTTTCGCGCCGCCGGAGCGGAGCCGCCGCCAGGCCGCCACCAGCAGGAGGTCGACGGAGACCGGGTAGGCCCATGCCTTCCATCCGTGCTGTCCGGCAGCCGAGGCCAGGTCGTGCAGGTGGGCGAAGGACAGCGCGGCGGCGATCAGCGCTTGGACGAGTACGGCGTCGAGGCGGACGGGCAGGGTACGCACGGCGCGACTCCTTCCGGTTCCAGGCATGGAGGGGGTAGGGACGTGGCACGGGACGGCCGTGCCGGCCGTGGGAGCGGGTGCGCTTACTCGGGGACAGGGCGAGCCGTGGCCACGGGCCCGGGCGCCTCCACCGGCGTCGGCGGGACGTACGGACGGAAGGGATCGAGCGCCGGTACGTCGGGGGCGAGGTGAGCCGTCGTACGGCAGGTGGCCGCAGCGTCGGCGAGAGAGAGGTAGGGGGTACGGATGCGGGACCAGCCGCCGGAGGTGTCGCCGATGACGGCCAGGCCGGGCAGCTCGGGGGCGATGGCGCAGGCCGCGAGGACGGCCTCAGGGGCGATGTCGCCGAGCGCCATCTTGGCCGAGGCTTCGTCGTTCTCCCGGTGGCAGACGCGTCCGGTGAGCTGAGCGCGGAGCATGGTCGCGCCCTTGCCCAGCTCGGCGCCGAAGCGCTGTCCGCAGACTTCGAGGTAGATGCCGGCGGCCCGGCCGAGTTGGGCGAGCCGGATGAGCCGGATGAGCCGGGTGACCATCTCGTCCCGCCGTTCCTCCTCCTCCCGTGTGGCGACGAGGAAGAGTTCGGCCACCTCGTCGATGAAGAGCACGATCGGAGCGGGACGTTCGTCCTCTGGCAGCCCCCAGATGTCTGAGGTGATCAGCTCTTCCGGGGTGCCGGGCGCGATGCCCTGCCGGGTCTTTAGGCCGCACAGGTCATCCTTAGCCGCCGTTCGCTCGATGACCACGACCCGCCGACGGTAAGACCGCCTCCCGGCAGGAGACTCTTCGGCTGACAGAGGTACGAGAGCCAGCAAGAACCGTACAGACCAAACCAATGTGGGCGCCCCGCTATGGAAATCCGATTTTCGGCATAGGGCGTGACGAGGAGGCGGTTAGTGTTGCAATTCAGTAATTCGACCGAACGCTTCGGGAGATTGCGCCGGCGCGCTTGGATGGTGGCGTTCCTGACTGTGTTCGCTGTCCTGGTGGGCATGCCCGCGTTCGCCGTCGATGGGACCGTATGGACGACGTTGCCTTCCTTGTCCACGCCCCGGGACGGCCTTGCGGCGGCGGCCGCGCCGTGCCCTTCAGGACAAAAGGGCACCTGCGTCTACGCCGTCGGCGGCGACAACTTCAGCGGGCCGGTGGAGTCGTACAGCCCGGCGACCAACCGCTGGTCGACGCAAGCGTCCCTGCCCACGCCCCGGGAAGAGCTTGCGGCGGCGGCCGCGCCGTGCCCTTCAGGACAAAAGGGCACCTGCGTCTACGCCATCGGCGGCTTTACCGGCAGCCGTATCGCGGGGACGGTGGAGTCATATAACCCGGCGGCCAACCGCTGGTCGACGCAAGCGTCCCTGTCCACGCCCCGGGACGGCCTTGCGGCGGCGGCCGCGCCGTGCCCTTCAGGACAAAAGGGCACCTGCGTCTACGCCATCGGCGGTAGCAGCGCCACGAACGCTGCGGAGGGGACGGTGGAGTCATATAACCCGGCTACCAACGCATGGACGACGCAAGCGTCCCTGCCCACGCCCCGGGACGGCCTTGCGGCGGCGGCCGCGCCGTGCCCTTCAGGACAAAAGGGCACCTGCGTCTACGCCATCGGCGGTTTTGCCGGCAGCGGGCGGGTGGGGACAGTGGAGTCGTACAACCCAGCCACCAACGCATGGTCGACGCTAGCCTCCCTGGCCACGCCCCTGAACGGCCTTGCAGCGGCGGCGGCGCCGTGTCCACCGGGCCAAAGTGGTAGCTGCGTCTACACCATGGGCGGCGACAATGGCATCGGCAGGGGACAAGTGGGGACGGTGGAGTCGTATAACCCGGCTACCAACGCATGGACGACGCTGTCGTCACTGCCCACGCCCCGTTCCTTCCTTGCGGGCGCGACCGCGATGTGTCCGCCTGGCCATAGAGGTACCTGTATCTACGCTGTAGGCGGCATTGGCAACTCCGGCGACGTGGGGACAGTGGAGGCCCTAGACCCCCCGGCTGGCCCCGATCCCAAGCACTAGAGGTCGTGTACCGCTGACATCCACGCCTAATGGGAGCTACGGAGCTGGGGAATGCTCGGTTCCGTAGCCACCAGCAGGTGAGCACTAACTTCGCCGGAACCAGTCGAGTTCTGGTGTCAGACCGTGCCCCTGCTGGTCGGCCGGGAGGCCCGACCGCTGATGGGGTGGCGTGCCCGCCCCATGGGGCGTGAGCACTGGATCCATTAGGCCGCGTGCCGTGCCTTCCGCAGGCTGCACCGCTGGGTGAGTACGTGACTGGGGAGGGTCTGTTGCTCCAAGGCCAATTACGCCCGGTTGGTCGAACTTGTAGAGCGGCGATCTTGAGTCTTCCGCACAGTTGTGATCGGCCTAGGGAGGAGTTGACGTGGTCGACGTTCACCAAAGCCCGGTGACTAGTGGGGGCCCAGCGGCTGATCAGGATGCCTCCATCGCCGTGCGCGCCGATTCGACAAACCGCCCCTGGCACCGCAGATACGCCTCCCGCACTTCGTCGAAGCGAGCGCGCGCGTCCGCGTCACCGCAGGTGATGTGCCATAGACACCGGTTGACCTTCAGCGCTGCGTCCAGGACGGCCTGGGCCGCTACGGCGGTCGCAGAGGGCCCCTCCAGGACCACGACACGGACGCTGTGCATGAGAGGAGCGTAGGCTTCACGTAGCTCCGAACGCAGATCCTCAAGGCGCGTCAGCTGCTGGTCCGGGCTGGGGATCTCGTGGAACGCGTCCAAGACCCTTCGGTACAACTCACCCACGACATGGGCGCGTTCCATTAGATCAAGGTAAGCGGCCCGTCGTAACTCCCGTACTCGTCCACGGTGCTGTGCCTGTGCCAAAGCTTCGGCTTGGACCCGGGCGGCCCGCACGTTCCCCAGGTTGGTCACCCAGCTCGCGAAGACGGCCGTGCCGCCGGTGAAAGCTGCGACCCACATCGCACTGTCCCCCACGCCGATCAGTGTCGGTGAGGTGCCGGACGCTGTCGAGGGCGCCTTTGGACCTGCCCGGCGGATCCTGTCGGAGAGGCGGGGCACTGGCACGCACATGTGCCGCGTTGTCACGGCCAGCGCCATGATGCACTGCAACGGGGCAGAGGACGGCCAGCGCGTTCGCCACGTCATCTCCTGAGGTGGTGGTCGCACGGCAGCGGCGCCGACGGCAGTACTGACGGCAACGACGGCGGACGGCAGCGGCACTCGGCGGCCCAGCACGGTGGCAGCACGAGATGATCTGACCGGCCCACCAAGGTGTGCCCGCATCTTCCAAGCGCCTGGCCCCGAGGGGCGCATGCGAAACCCCCAGGTCAAAGACCCGGGGGTGCTGCCAAGAGTGGTCAGAGGTGGATCACCGACAGGCGCATGGACTCGTCCGGCCTTGGGAAGTGGCCGCCTGACCGAGATGCGTGGCCACGGCTTGCAGCAGTGCGGCGGCGGCCATCCGGGTCACCGGGTGCGCAACTCCCCTGCGGAGCAGGGTCCGTGAGGTCGCTCGTGCTCCTTGCAGTCGTGCGTGGTTCGGCGGTGCCGGTCGATACGTCATCGCCGTCCTCCCTTCCGTATGACTGGTACGCCCGGGCGCGACGGCCTTGCTGAGCCGTCGGGCCCGGGCGGTCTGCCCGGCCGGGCATCTACCGGTCGGCGGGCTGGAATCCGCGCAATCGCAGGCTGTTGCCGACGACGAAGACCGAG